>DASWRD010000084.1:0-93788 GCA_036403315.1 Candidatus Elarobacter sp. | reverse complement strand
GGCGTCCGTGCCCGCCGCCGCGGCGGCGGGCACGACCATGCCGGCCGGACCGGTGATCAGCGGCGTGTTGTAGAGCGTCCCCGACAGCCCGTTCGGCTGCCGGTACGTCACGAGCGTGTTGAGATAGGTCGCGCCGGTCAGCGCATAGCGCGCCGTACCGACGGTGAACTGCAGCGTCGTCGTGCCCTGGACGTCGGCCACCTGCGTTGGTGGCTCGACGCCGATCTGGCCGCCCGTGCACGCCGTCAACGCGACGGCGAGCGCTAGGAAAGACGCCGCGTTCCGAATGATGTTGGACAACGGTATCTCCTAGAGGCTCAACTGGTAGTAGAAATTCACGGAGCGGCCGATGCCGTTCCCGCGGAACGTGTACGGCAAGCCCGAGTGGCTAGCGGCGACGTTCTGGTAGTAGATGAAGTCAGGCCGCGTGAGCTGCGAGCTGTAGCCCGAGTACGGCGCGTTGCGTCCGGTCGCGACCGGCTGGTAGAGCGAGCTGTAGACCGGGCCGTTGTTGTACAGCGAGTTGAACAGGTTGTTGATCACCGCGCCGAACGTCGAGCGCTGGTTCTTCGGCGGCGTGAACTCGATCGTGAGCTGCACGGGGCGGATCTCCGCCTTGCTCAGCACGCCGCCCGGGCTGTTCCCCTCCGGCGTGCCGCGCGTCGCGGCGACGTTGGGAGCGTACAGCGAGCCGGGGTTCTGCGGATCCACGTAACGCGGCGCGCCTTGCGATCCCAGCAGCTGGGCGGAGTTGGTGATGTTCGTGTTCGGGATGTTGTTCGGTACGCCGTTCACGGTGAACGGCGTGAGCAGACCGACGCCGATCGGATAGCCGTGGTCGTAGAACGCCACGGGATTGATCCGCCAGCCGCTGCGCGTGCGGTAGCTCAGCGCGAGCACGCCCGACAGCGGCGTCAGGAACCCGACGCGGTAGCGGTTGCCGAGCTGGAGCGATTCGAACGGCACGGACGGGAAGAAGTTCTCGCTTGCGCTCGTCGGGAGCACGTTGGTGAACTCGTTCTGGTACGTCAGCGAGAACGTCCCGGACAGGCCGTACTGGGCTTGTTTGGTGACGTAGAACTCCACGCCGGTGATCGACGCGTTGCCCAGGTTCGTGAACGTGGACGGTCCGAGCACCGGGGTGCCGTTGGGATTCGACAGCACGACGCCGTTGTTGACGACGGGCTGCGAGGCTTGCGCGATCTCGTCGAAGGCCTTGCGGTAGAACGGGGTGACCTTCACCGCGAGGTTGTGCGGGAACAGGTGCTGGTACGTCGCCTCGACGTTGGTGAACGTCGTCGGCTTGAGCGGCGAGATCGGGACGCCGTTGTAGTTGGACTCGTTGTCCCAGTAGAGCTGGTCCGCATAGCTCGTGCACACGCGGTCGTGCGTCGTGCCGCACCACGTCGGCGTGGTCGTGCCGTTGCTCTGCAGCACGTCGAACGCCGGAACGCCCGTGTACGCGCCGTACAGCCCGGCCGCGTGATTGTTCGTGCGGTCGACCTGCGCGATGAGCGGGAACTGCATCGACCGCTGGTACGCAAAGCGAATCGAGTCGTTGCGCGTGAACTGGTCCACGATCGAGATGCGCGGCTGGAACACGTGCGGCCGCGTCGTCGACGCGTCGTAGGCGAACCGGTCCTTCGACGGATCCGGCGCGCCGCTTGCGAGCGTGCCCGTGGACGTCGGCAGGCACTTGTTGATGTTGCAAGCGCCGTACAGCCAGTTCGCCATGTCGAGCCGCACGCCGGCGTTGATCTTGATGCGGTCCGTCGGCGAGAACGTGTCCTGGAGGTAGAACCCGTAGTCCTGGCGCTGGGTCGTCGCGGACTGATTGGCCTGCGGGATTTTCTGGCCCGGCGTGATGTACGCCGTCGGGTGGCCGGGGACTTGGCCCAGCAGGTAGCCGCACGGAGCGGCCGCGGCCGGGATCCCGAACGCCACTTGCAGCGGGCACGTCGCGGGGTTGTTCGGCAAGAAGTCGGCGGCTTCGTAGCCGAACGCGGCGCCCGTCGCCGCACCCGTTACGCTATAGAGACCGCCGGTGCCGCTGGGCTGCGTGAGCACCGGGTGGAGGAACTTGAAGTCGAAGCCCGCCGCCATGAGGTGCTTGGACGACAGCTGCTTGCTGAAGTCCATCGCGAACCCGCGCGAGAAGCCGCCTTGCAGCGACACGTTGTCGCTGCCGTCCAATCCCTGCACGCTGTACGGCACGTCGAAGAGCTCGACGTTGTTCACCGTGTAGATCTTGGCCGTGAAGAACGTCGACGGGTTGACGTTCCACGAGTACTGCAGCTTGTACGATTCGTTCGGCTGGTTGTACGTGAAGGGCCCGCGGTTGCCGATCGGCTGGGTGAGATACGTCTGGCCGATCGTGAACGGCTCGAGCGCTTGGATCTGCGCGCGGCTCAAACCGGTCTGGCCCGACGCGAAGTTGAGATAGAACGGATCGTTGTTCTTGAAGTACAGCGGCTGCCCGCCGAGGCCGAGGCCCTGATTGTTGGGCAGCTGCGCGAGCCCGCCGCCGAGGTGCGCTCCGAAGAACGTGTTGTCGTAGAAGAACTGCAGCGACTGGTTGTTGTCGCGGCCGAACTTGTACACGGCGTTCTCGAGGAAGTCCTCGAAGAACTGGTTGCGCGTGCTGCCGAAGATCGTGCCCTGGCTGTAAAAGCCCGCGGGCGTGCCGGCCGAGCCGTAATGCAGCCCGCCGGTACGGCTTTCGATGAACGTCGTGTAGGTCGAGAAGCGCCCGTTGGGCGTCGCGTACCCGTACTCGGCATTCGCGGTCTGCTGGCTGCGGTTGGTGTAGATGTTGCCTTCGATCTGCCCGAACGCCGGATGCGTGCCGCGCTTGGCGATCACGTTGATCGCGCCGGTGCCGGCGTTGCCGGTCGACGCGTCGCCCGCGCCGGGCGTCACCTGGAATTGCGACGCGCCGTGCAGCACGAGGCTGTTGACGAACTGGTTCGTGAAGGGATCGGTGTAGTTGATGCCTTCGAACTGGTAGCCTTCCTGGTTCTCGCGGCCGCCGCGCAGCACGGGATACCCGCCGCTGTCGAACGACGCGCCGGGGATCGACGCGAGCAGGTTGGCTTCGTTGGTTCCGTTCGACTTGCCCAGGATCGTGTTGATCTGGTCCGTCGTCACGGTGTAGGTGTCTTGTGTCTGCTGCGGCTGGAACGCGGAGCCGCCCGATCGGCTGCTGGTGCGGCCGATGTTCGTGAGCGCCTGCGACAGCGCTTGCGAAACGCTGACCGCCTGGCCCGGCGAGACGGTGACGCCGTCGACCGTCGACGTTTGATAGCCTTGGCGCGTGAGCGTGATGCTGTAGGTGTCCGGGACGACGCCGGTCAGCGAGAAGAACCCGCTGGCGTTCGTGGTCGCGCTGTAGCGCTGCGACGGCGACGTCGCGTTGACGGTAACGCCGCTGAGTGCAGCGGCGTTCTGTCCGGTGATCGTACCGGAGATCGTTCCGGTGGTGGTTTGCGCGGTCGCCGGGATGACCGAGCACAGCATGAACGAAACGGCAAGCGCCAAACTTACAATGGTCCGCAAGCCGCCGACGGTCATGCGCGCGGGTATACCGAGCGCCTGTCGGAATGAGCTATGCAATTGGAGATTCTCCATAACGCGCGCATGCAGCGCGCATTGCGAATGGAACGGAACCCGCACGAGGCGAGCCGATTGCGACGTACTCCTTTTTCGACCGCCGAACCCGCGCCGGCACCCGCCGTAACTCTGACGCGCATGCTGGCAACAACCATAAAATTCGCTTTGATTCCACGTTGCCGGCAGTAGCGGCGGCGCGCGGACGGGAAGTTCGATCTCGTGCCGCGCAACGCGCATCACGACGACTTCGAGACCGATCTGCGGCACCTGATGCGCTCGCTCAACGACGCTCCGGCGCTCCGCCGCAACCGGCTCGCCCGATCGCTCGCGTTCCCCGGTGAGGACGCGCAGTTCGTCGCGGCGCTGCACGATTTCGTGCGGTCCGTGCTGCCGGCGCGCTCGCGCGCGTGGCAGGCGGTGCACGGCGAAGCGAACGGCGAGTCGCACAAGAACATCGCCGCGCGTCTCGGTATCTCCGAGCGGCAGTTCTACCGCGAGCGCGAGCGCGCGCGCGCGCTGCTGCGCGAGGCGCTTCGCGCGCGCCACTACCTGCGCGTGGTGCACGATCCCGCCGAGATCCTGGCCGACGAGCTGGAGACGCTGCACGCGGCGCTGGAGGCCGGCGACGTGGAGTGGGTGCTGCGCCGCGCGGACGACGTGCTTTCGGCGGGGCTGCCGCCCGATCTCATCCGCGCGTTCGCCGCGCTCAGGGCGTGCGCGCTCGCGGCGAGCGGGCGTCACGACGCGGCGGCGGCGGCGTTGCGCGAAGCGGACGGCGCGGACGCGCCCGCAAGCGACGAACGCGAGACCGAATTCGCCGCGGCGTACGTGCTCGCGGCGCAAGGCCGTCACCGCGAAGCGCTGGCGCACGCCGAGCGCGCCGCCGAGCCGCGCACCGGCGACGACGTTGACGACCGCGGCCGGCGCTCGGCCGCGCGCAGGCTTTGCCTGCTGGGAAACCTCCATCAAGAATACTGCGATCCGGCGCGCGCGCTCGGCGTGCTCGAAACGGCGCGCCAAGCGCTGCTCGCGTGCGCGATGCCGCCGCAAGGCGCGCTGGTCGCCGTGCAGATCGACATCGCGGCGACGCGCCTGGCCGTGCCCGACATGCTGGATCAGGCCGGCGACGAGATCACCGAGGCGTACCGCACCGCGGCCTGGCACGACTTGCACGTCCAGCGCGCGACCGCCGAGATCATCGGCGAGCTCGCGGTGCTTTCCGGCGTGACGGCGGCGCGCGCGACGAGCCGCCCGGCCGGCGCGCCGCTCGACGTCGCGGGCATGCGCGGCCACGCGGCGGGGCGCATGCACTTGCTTTCGAGCCGGCTGCGCAGCGCGCGCGACGATTCGCGCGGCGCGCTGCGCTCGGTGCAGGCGGCGCGCCGCTCGATCCCAGGCGCCCACTATCTCGCAAAGTTCGCGGATTTGCGCGAAGCGGAGGCGCTGCTGTGCGCCGGCGAACCGCACGCGGCGCTGCCGCTGGCGCTCGCGGCGGTCGACGGCGTGTCGCTGGGCGGCGCGTCGCACTACGGCGGCTCCGCGCACGTCGCGGCCGCGCGCGCGCTGCACCTGCTCGGGCGGACGGGCGCCGCGCGCGAGCACTGCGAGGCCGGCGTGGAACGCATGCGGCGCGGCGCGCTCGTGGTCGACCTGTCGCGCGCGCTGCGGCTGGCGCTGCGGCTGACGGGCGACGTGCGCTACGCCGACGCGGAGCGGGCGCTGCTGCTGCGCTAGTCCTCGGGGACTTTGCGCAGCACGTAGCCGACGCCGCGCACGGAGTGGATCAGCGGAACTTCGCCCGGCGGATCGACCTTCGCGCGCAGGTACGACATGAACGTGTGCACCGTGTTCATCGACTTCGAGGTGCCCCACACTTGGCGCGTCAGCATCTCGTGCGGCACCACGGTGCCTTCGTGGCGCGCGAGCGTCGTGAGCAGCGCGAGCTCCGTGCGCGACAGGTAGATGAGCTTCTCGCCGCGGCGGACCGTGCGGCGCGGCACGTCGATGTCGAGGTTCTCGACGCGAAACTTCTCGTGATCGGGGCCGATGGTGCGCCGCATGATGGCGCGCAGGCGCGCCAGCATCTCCGACGCGTCGTACGGCGCGACGAGCACGTCGTCGGCGCCCGCTTCCAGCGCGAGAACGCGGTCGGCGGGCCCGGCTTCGTCGAGGAGCACCAGGGCGGGCGCGTCCGTGCGGCTGCGAATCTCGAGCAGCATGTCGTGGAGCGACGCCGGCGACGCGAACAGCACGACGGCGTCCGGTGCGACGCCGTTCTTGCGCGCGAGCTGCACGTCGAAGTCGAGTGCGAGCGTCGAGATGACGCTTTTGCTCCAAGCTCGCGCACCGAGGAGTTCGACCCTACGCCGCGACGGGCCGGGAATCACGGAGCGCATTGCGCTGTTAGCATACTCAAAGCGCGCGGCGGGCGACGAGATCAGCAGTTTCTCAGCGCGGCCGCGCTCGTCGCGCGGCACGATGCCGGCTGCGTTTCTCATACGATTCTCATGATCTGCGGCGCGAAGCATACAACCTTGAAAACGCCTGGGACGACGCTGCGGGTGCATGCAGAACTGCCAAACATGTGTCGGCACAAACGCGGCAGCGAGTGTCGCGGCCGTGTTCGCACGGCTCAGGCCATCCAGCGTTCGAAGCGCAGGAGCCGCCCGTTCGGCGTGCCGCGCGCCGCCGCGATCGCTTGCGCGTAGTCGGACTTGCGGCCGGTCGCGTAATAGCATTTCGCCGCGTGGTACGGCGAGAGGTACGCGGGTGCGCGGCCCAGCACCGCGTCGGCGCAGCGGTGCGCCTTCTCCGCGTCGCCGCTGCCGGCGGCGACGACCGCCATCGAGGCTTGGATCGCGCAGTCGTCGGTGCGAACGAATTGGATCGTCGCGGCGGCCTGCTCCGCCTTGCCCTGCGCCAGCAGCACCATCGCGAGCGAGACGATCGTCATCGAACGGGCCGAATCCATCGCCGCGACGAGCTCGAGCTCCGCCGCCGCTTCTTCGAGCGCACCGACGTAGTACATGATCATGCCGTACTCGTGGTGCACGTCCAGCGACGCGGGCGCAAGCGCGACCGCGGTGCGCGCCGCTTCGGCGGCCGCTTGCGTCTCGCCGAGCTGAACGCTGGCCCACGCGAACGCGATGTGCGCATCCGGGTTGCCGGGATCTTCCTCGCGAACCGCGGAGTATTCGTCGGCGCGCAGGCGCCCGCGCAAGAAGAAGTCGGCGTCCAGCGCGACGATGCGCGAGCCGACCGAACGCGACGCGCGCGCGAGCAGCGCGTCGATGGTGCGCGCCGCGAGATCGGGATCGTCGTGTCCGCAGATCGCGAGCATCAGATGGCACTGCGCGAGCCCGAGCCAGGCGCCGTCGCACCGCGGGTCGATCTCCGCGGCGCGCTTGAACCACACCGCGGCCTTGCGCAGCTCCGGCTCCGAGCCCGACGCTTTGAGCCGCGTGCCCGCGGCGAGGCAGCGCGCCAAACCGGGATCGACCGAGCTCGTGCCCGCGACGCGGCGCACGCGGTAGCCCGCGCCGCGCACGGACTCGACGACGCTGCTGCGGCGGTCTTCGTCGAGCGCGCGGCGCAGCATGTGCAGCTCTTGCCGCACCGTCGCCGGCGTGCCGCGGCCTTGCCAGACGTTCGCGATGAGCTGGTCCATGCTCACGACGCGGTCGGCGCACTCCGCGAGATAGCCCAGCAGGTCGTACGACCGGGGCGAGATTCGCAGCACGCGGTCGCCGCGCCGCACCTCGCGGCGGTCGCGGTCGATGCGAACGCCGTCGCCGATGACAACGGCGTCTTCGAATTCGGTAGAACGAGCTTCGCGCACGTCGACCCCCTCAGAGCCGTAGAACGAACGTCACACTGACTGTGCGCTGATTGAAAGTGTTTCAAACTAAATCCTTCGTTGATCCGAAAGATTTAGGAGAGCGGCCTCTTCGCGCGGCGGAGCGACCGAGCCCTCGGCGTGCGGCGCGAACGGATAAGCGGCGTGGCGCAAGAACGCACGGCGGATGGCTTCAACGTCCGTGCCGCGCCGCTGGAACACCGAGCTCGACGGCGTCCGCTGGCTGCCGCGGCTGATCGACAAAGCGCGCATGAACGAGCGCGGCGAGCTCGGGAACTACCTGCTCGGGCATTCGCCCGTCGATCACGCGCTGCTGACGCGCCTCGGTTTGACGACCGACGAGTTCTCGGAGATCGTTCGGCGCGCGCCCGACGACGCGGCGGTGCTCGACGCCGTTCGCGCGCGCTGGGACGAAGCGCGCGTGCGCCGCTGGTCGGCGCGGTTCACGTCGGCGTATCGCGCGTACATCCCGCTGTGGGACATTGACGAAGGCTACGTCAAACCGAACGCGCTGCAAGCGATGGGGCTCGCGCTGTACGGACCGCTGGAGGGCGCGACGATGGCGCTGGTGCGGCGGGTGCGCCGCGCGCCGTAGACGATGAAAACGCGCCGCGCGGGGAGGAAGGCGCCGCGGTCGCGGCGTCTCCTTGCCGGTGCGGGACTCGCTTCGCGTTCGAGTGGGGGTTTGGCCATGCGGTTCGGATCGGTCGTCGTCGTCGTCGTCGCCGTCGTCGCGCTGGGTGCGCCCGGCGCCGCGCTCGCGCAGGCCGCTCCGCCCGGGGCGGCGCCGCAGGCGCTGCCGCGCCGGACCGTCGATTCGGCGTACGCGCTGGGCGCGGCGTACCGCGAGATCGGCCGCGCCGAGAACGCGGGCGCGACCGGGCATTATATCGATGCGGCGCGCACGCACTACCGCTCGGCGCTGGACCGGCGCGGGCGCAACGACGAGACCGGCGCTTCCGCCGAGGCGCGGCTGGCGTCCGATCTCGCACGCGTCGCGGTCGACGAGCGGCCGGCGAACGCGCCGGCGGGTCCGAAAGACGTCCCCGCGCCGCCGACGCCGCGACCGGATCCCGCGCGCCCGCCCGGGGAAGGACCGCCGGCGATGATGCGCGTGATCGGCGGCGACGGTCCGATGGGCTTCGACCACGGTGCGATGATGCGCGTCATGGGCGACACGATCCGGCTGCACCACGGCGGGTTCGACGCGACCGGACTTGCGGAGATGCTCAAAGTGGAGACGGGCGCCGAGGCGCGCGCGCTCGCGCAAAGCGCGGTCGATGCGAACGCGGCTGCGCAGAAGGCGGCGCTCGCCGGAAACGTCGCCGAGGCGTCGCGCCAGTCGCGGCTGAGCAGCGACCTGGCGGCCGCGGTACACGACCTCGCGGTGCTGAACCATCCCGAGCTCGGCCGCCGGATCGAGATGCGGATCGGCAGTACGCGGGACGTGTTTCTGCGCTAAGGAGCGCGCTCGCGCTTGGAGCCGACGGCCGGACTCGAACCGGCGACCTGCGGTTTACGAAACCGCTGCTCTACCAACTGAGCTACGTCGGCGCACTCGCGGGGCGCCGCGACCGACCTGGATTCGGGGACCGGGCCGACCACCCTGCCGGGAGCCGAAGGTCCTACTTTTCCTATCGGACGAACGCTTCGCGCCCTTTCGGCCGAAATACCGGATGTGACCCGCCGCGCCGCCGTTCTCGCCGCGCTCGCTGACTCGTTTCCGCCGGTCTCTGCGCGGGTGGGCGCGCCATGCTGACCGCGCTCACGGCTCGCCGCATCGCGGACGTGCTCCGCGGTCCGCAGCCGCTCGCCGATGCGCTCGCGTCCGCCGCATCCGACCTGCGCGAAGACCTCGGCGCCGATGGCGTCGCGATCGTCGTCTACCGCGACGGCCGCGCGATGCGCGGCCAAGCCGGCGCCTTGGGCGACGATCCCGCGGACATCGCGCTGACCGACGTCGACGTCGACGGCGCGCTGCTCGTGTGCGGCGACATCCCAATCGCCGATGATCTTGCGCTTATCGTCACGCTTGCGCTCGCCGCGCGCTTTCTTGCCGAATCGGCGCAGACCGACGGTCTCACGGGCGTCGCGAACCGCCGCACGTTCGACGCGCGCCTCCGCGAAGAATGGAAGCGCGCCGCGCGCGACCGCACCTCGCTCGTGGTCGCCATCCTGGACATCGACTATTTCAAAGTCTACAACGACCGCTACGGACATCTCGCGGGCGACGACGCCCTGCGCCGCGTCGCGCACGCCGCGTCGGCGACGCTCCAGCGCGCCGGCGACCGCTTCGCGCGCTACGGCGGCGAAGAGTTCGCCGCGATCCTGCCCGCGACGTCGCTCGAAGGCGGCATCGCCGCGGCCGAACGCATCCGCGCCGCCGTCGCCGCGCTCGCGATCCAGCATCCCGTCGGAAAAGCGGGCCGGCTGACCGTCAGCGTGGGCGTCGCCGCGACTGAACCAGCGCGCGGCGGCAACGTGGAAGAGCTGTTCGCCGCCGCGGACCGCGAATTGTACCGCGCCAAAGCCGAAGGCCGCGACCGCGTCGCCGCGGACGGTTACGCGCGCGAGCACGCCGCCGACGACGCGCTGCCGCAACCGTTCTCCGCGCTGATCGGGCGCGACGAAGACGTCACGTCGGTGAGCCGCGCGATCGAAGCGCACCGCGTCGTCACGGTCACGGGCGCGGCCGGCGTCGGCAAGACGCGGCTCGCCCTCGCCGTGGCGCACGAAGCCGCCGCGCGCTTCGTGCACGTGCGCTTCGTCGACGCGCTCGGCGCGACGAACCGCGACGAGATCTTCGCGCGCATCGGCGCGGCGCTGGGCGTCACGGCCGCCGGCGACGTCGCGCACGCGGTGATCCACGCCGTCGTCGACCCGACGCTCGTCGTGCTCGACGGCTGCGAGCGCGGCGCCGACGCGTGCCGCGACGTGCTCGACGAGCTCGCCGGCACGCCGCTGCGCTTCCTCACCACGAGCCGCGTCGCGCTCGACGCGTTCGACGAATCCGTCGTTCGCCTGCACGCGCTCGACGAAGCGGCGTCGCGCGCGCTGTTCGCCGACCGCGCCACCGCGACCGGCGTCGCCGCCGCGCCGGACGATCCGGAGATCGCCGCGCTGCTGCAGCGTCTGGGCGGTTCGCCGCTCGCGATCGAGCTCGCGGTCGGCCGCCTCGCCGCAACCACCGCGCGCGCGCTGCTGCACGCGTTCGCGCGCGATGCGCACGACGACAGCGAAACATCCCAAGGCGAATCCGCCGACCGCGCCACGCTGGGCTCGCTGCTCGCGAGCGCCGTCGGCGCGCTCGACGCCGACGAAGCGATCGTGTTCGCCGCCGTCGCCGCGTTCCGCGGCAGCTTCTCGGCGTCCGACGCCGCGAGCGTGATCCCCGTCGACCGCATCGATGCGCGCCGCGCCGACGTCCTGCTTCGCGCGATGGCGGCCCGTTCGCTGCTCGATGCCGCGTCACACGACGGCATCACGCGCTGGCGAATGATCGATCCCGTGCGCGACGCCGCCGAGACGCTGCCGTCGGCCGCCGAGTACCGCCGCGCCGCGCACGCCGCGCACGTGCGCTGGTGCCGCGAGCGGCTCGACGCGATCGCCGCGCGCTCCGGCACAGGCACGAACCGCGCCGCGCTGATGGAGAGCGAAACCGTCATCGACGAAGTGCGCGCGGCGCTCGACCGCGCGCTGCGCGACGACGAGCTGATCGCGGTCGGCACGGAGCTCTGCATCGCAGCGGTGCGCCAGTGGTTCGCCGTGCGACACCCGCACGAAGGCCGCGTTCGGTGCGAGATGTTCGTCGAGCGGAGCGCCGCCCTCGCGCCGCTGCTGCGCGCTCGCCTGCACGCGGCGACCGCGCGCATCGCCTTCACGCAAGGCGATCTGATCGCCACCGAAACGCACGCGCGCGCCGCGGACGCGCTGCTCGGCGACCGCGACGTGTACGACCGCTCACCCGTCCTGAACTTCCTGGGCATCGTCGCGAAGTTCCGCGGCGACTATGACGAGGCGGAGCGCCTCTTCCGGCTGGGCCGCGAGATGAACGTGCGCATCCGCAACCGCCGCGGCGAGGCGATCGCGATCGGCGCGCTCGGCACGGTCGCGTTCGACTTCCGGCTCGACCACGACGACGCCGTGCAGCGCTTCCACGAAGCGGCCACGATCTTCCGCGAGCTCGGCGACGACTTGAACGCGCTGGTGATGCAGGGCAATCTCGCCGAGTCGCTGTGCGCGCGCGGCGACGTCGACGAAGCCGCGCCCATCATCGAGTCAGCCATCGAAGAAAGCCGCGCGTTCGGCAACCGCACGACGACGGCGCACCTGCTGTGCGTCGGCGCGCTCGTGCACGAGATCAACGACGACCTCGGCCACGCGGCGCGCGCGATGCGCGAAGTGCTCGCGGTCGTCGACGGCACGCCGGGCTCGCTCGCGATCATGGCACTGGACTTCGCGGCGCGCATCGTGCAGCGCGCGGGCGACGACGCGCTCGCCGCCGCGCTGATCGGCGCCGCCGAACGCCGCGCCGCGGCCGAAGAAACACCGTTCTTGCCGATCCAATGCTTCTGGCGCGACCCGGTCATCGACGTCCTGCGCGCGCGCCTATGGCCGGACTACGACGACTTCGTCACTCACGGCCGAGTCGCCAACGAAGCCGAGCTGCTCCTGATGGCCGACGCATTTCTCGCGCTGCTCGAAACGAACGGTCCGGGCTAAACCCGGCGCTCGAGCCCCCACGCCAAATGTTGTCCTGAGCCTGTCGAAGGATGCGCCACGATCCCGCGCTACGCGGCATCCCGCCACACGGGGATCACCGAGCGAACCTCCCCGCGCCCGGCGCCGAACCCGCGCACCGCGGCCTCGAGCGAATCGATCGCCACCGCATCGCTCGTCACGACGCTGCCTTCCGCAAACCGCACCAGCAACGGCGCGCGCAGCGGGCGCGCAACCAGATCCTCCCCGCCGTGCACGGCGACGCGCTCGCGCGCATCCAGCGCCGCAAGCACGTCGGCTACCACCGCCGACGCCGTCGCATCCCCACCGGCCCCAGCGCCGGAAAACACGAGCGCCCCGCACCCGCGCCCAAGCACGCGCACGACGTTCTCCGCCCCGCGCGCGCGCGCAAACGGATGCTCCTCGGCAACGTATGCGGGCGTCACGCCGGCCTCGACGACATCACCCACCCGCCGCGCGACCGCAACCAGCTTCAGCCGCAATCCGCGCTCCGCACCGGCACGTACGTCCTCGCGCGAGATCGCGCCGATCCCGCGCCGCGCGAGCGATGACGACACCGCCGGCCGCCGAAAGGCCAGCCCCGCCAGGATCGCGAGCTTGTGCGCGGCGTCGTGCCCGTCGACGTCGCTGCGCGGATCCTGTTCCGCAAACCCGAGCCGCTGCGCTTCGGCGAGCGCGTCGCCGTATTCCGCGCCGGACTCCATCGCGTCGAGCACGAAGTTGGTCGTGCCGTTGAGCACGCCGCCGATCTCGAGCACGTCCTCGTCCGCCAGCGAACCGCCGAGCGCGCGCACGATGGGGATCGCGCCGCCGACCGCAGCCTCGTAGCGCAGCGAAGCGCCGGTGCGCGCCGCGAACGCCGCCAGCCACGGCCCTTCGGTCGCGATGAGATCTTTGTTCGCGGTGACGACGTCCTTACCGCGCGCGATCGCGCGCAGCACGAGCTCGCGCGCAAGCCCGAGCCCGCCGATGCATTCCACGACGACGCGCACGCTCGGGTCGTCCACGACGTCGAACGCGTCGCCGGCGAACGAATCCCACGCGACGTCACGCGGCTTGCGCGGATCGCGCACCGCGATGCCGCGGATCAGGCCCGGATGCGACGCGAGCAGCCGCCGCGCGACGCCGGACCCCACGGTGCCGCACCCCAGCAGCCCCACGCCGCGCGCGCGCGTCGTCGTCGGCGACGCCGCAGGGGACGAAGTCGCATCGGACGAGCAGAGAACGCGCGGTACGGAAAGCACGGGAACCTCCAGAGAAACAAAAAACCCTCGCCGCGTCGGCGAGGGTCGGTGCTGTATCGGTTGCGGCTGCGTTTACGCCAACGTCGATCCAGACCAGCCCTCACCGAGGGTAGTCGTCATCGTGGTCGTCGTCGTAATGGCAGTCAGGCCGAACGCGGACATGGAGCGACCCTATCACAAGCGAGCGCACCGCGCAAGCGGTTTACCAAGCCTTGTGATTCGCGTCGGGCGCTCGCCAGGGGGGAACGTCCGCGCGGGACCCGGTACGACAATCGCCCCCGGTCACGAGTCCGGGCATTCTTGCTTTTCCGAAAGGAAGCGCGTGCTCAAGCTGACCAGTCCGGCCGAGACCGGCGCGGCGTACGCCGACGCGGCGCAGCGGCGCTTGGCCGACGCGCTGCCGATCCTCGTGATGATCTCCGACGGCGACGGCACGGTGAAGTTCTTCAACCGCCGCTGGCACGAGTTCACGGGCCAGCCCGTCTCCGAGCACGAGATCGCGCAGAACTGGCAGGCGTACATGCACCCCGCCGACGGCGCGGGCGTGCAGAGCGCGTGGGAGGCGGCGGTTCAGCGCGGTGACCGCGTCATCACGATGCGCTACCGCCTCCATCACCACGCGACGGGACAATACCGATGGTTCGCCGCGCAGGCGGTCGCCGTCGAAGACGCGGACGGCCGCATCGTGCAGTGGATCGGCGCCGCGGTCGACGTCGACGACGAAGTCACGGCCCGCGCGGCGCTGGAACAACTGCTCACGGCACAGACGGCGGTCGCGGAGACCTATCAGCGCGCGTCGCTGCCGAGCGCGCTGCCGCAGTTCGCGGGCCTGCGTTTCGAGGCGCAGTACCGCGCGAGCGCGCACGCCCTGCTGGTCGGCGGCGACTGGTACGACGTGTTCGCCCTGTCGCCCCGCCACGTTGCGGTGTCGATCGGCGATATCGCCGGCCACGGTTTGCGCGCCGCCGTCGTGATGAACAAAGTGCAGCAGAGCGCGCGCGCGGTCGCACTCTGGCAGACGCGCTGGGGCGTGCCGGACCCCGTCGACGTGCTCGACGCGATGGAGGAGACGCTGCACGCGGAAGATTCGGAGCTCATGGCGACGGCGATCTTCGGCGTGATCGATCTCGACGAACGCACGCTGCGCTACGCAAGCGCGGGTCACCCGCCGCCGCTCGTGCGCACGCTCGGCGGCGGCGTGCGCGAGCTGCCGCCGTCGGGCACGCCGCTGGGCTGGAAGTTCGAGCACCCGCGCACGACGTCGACACTGTCGCTCGAATCGGTGGACCTGATCGTGCTCTACACCGACGGCGTGGTCGAAGGCGCGAAGGACGGGCTGGACGGCCTGCGCCGCCTGGCCGAAGCGATCGCCGCGCTCGACACCGCCGATGGCCGCGACACGGCGGCGACGATCCTCAAGGCAGCGGAGCCGACGCCGCGCGACGACGCGGCGCTGCTAACGATCCACGTCGCCCCGCACGCCGACGGCACCCCAAAGCCGAATTAAGGATCGGCCATAATAAAGGTTTCACCAGAAAGCCGTAATATGGAGCGTCGGAGCACATGCGCAAAGCGACACTGACGTTGCTCGCCGGCGTCCTGTTTTTGGCCGGTTG
Source organism: Candidatus Elarobacter sp. (assembly GCA_036403315.1). GTDB lineage: Bacteria > Vulcanimicrobiota > Vulcanimicrobiia > Vulcanimicrobiales > Vulcanimicrobiaceae > Vulcanimicrobium. Next base: position 78,723 of record DASWRD010000084.1, on the reverse strand, counting down.
CGGCCACCGCGACGACTCGTCGTCGAGCACGACGGCGACGCAAACCCGCGACTCGAGCGCGGCGGCCAGTCACGACCCGTGCAGCCTGCTGACGAAAGCCGACGTCGAAGCCGTCACGCACAAGCCGGTCGCGGACGTTTCGCACGTCGACGACACGCATTGCGCGTACGGTCCGAAGAGCGGCGGGCTGGGCGTCATCACCGTCGAGGCGGCCTGGAGCGGCGCCGGCACGCAATTTCAAGCCGGCGGGATCGCCAACTCGCTGATGCACGATGCAGAGGGAGCGCCGAAAGTCGGCGACGCATCGTACGCGACCGCGTTGGGCAATCTCTTCTACGCGCGCAAAGGCGACGCGTACGTCGGCATCGACATGCGCGCCGCCGCCGTGCCGGTGAAAACGGTCGGTCCCGAGCTGGCGCGCCGCGCGCTCGCCCGCATGTAACAAGCCGGCGCGGCGACGAACCGCGTGACACGCGCCCGTCGCGGCTCGTTCAGCGTGAACGCCGCAGCGTCACGCTCGCCGTCGCGCCGTCGAGCAGCTCCGGCTTCGCGATGCTGACCTCCACGGCGACGACCCGCGCATCGCCAAAGCACACGTCGACGATCGCCGCACCGAGCCGCTCCAGCAGATCGAACGATCGCTGCTGCACGACGTCGACGACGCGCCGGTGGATCGCCGCGTAGTCGATCGTGTCCGCGAGCCGGTCCGAATCCGACGCGAGCGCAAGATCGAGCTCCAGCTTCAGCGTAACGTCGAACGCCTGCGCGCGATCCTTTTCACCGGCATACGCACCATGCCGCCCAAAAGCACGAATCCCGGTGATCGCGATCTCATCCACGATCCCGGGATTTCGTCGGCCGCGCACGTCTCCCCGGTACGCGCGCACCGCGCGTCACCGGAGCGAAGATCGCTGCTAAAGCGCCAGCAGCGCCGCCAGCGCGTGAGGCTCGGCGAGAAACGCATCGTGCCCGTGATCGCTGGCGAGATGCCGGTACGCCGAATCCCACCCGGCATCCGCCCACCGCGCGGCGCACGCGCGCACGAACTCCGGCGCATAGAGCTGATCGTCCTCGATGCCGACGAACGTCAGACGAGTCGGGCCGGCGGGCCGCTCCTGCCCGCGCAGATCGAACAGATCCATCGCGCGCGTGAGCGTGCGGTAGCTGTTCGCGTCGAACCGCTCGACGAACAGATCGCCCTGCCGCGCGAGATACCCGTCGACGTCGAACCGGTCGCCGAGCACGCGCGCGGGATCGCCGCCGCCGCGGTCGGGCCGGTTCGCAAAGCGCCGCTCGAACAGCGCTTCACTCTTGTACGACAAGGTCGCAAGCGCACGCGCGAGCCGCAGCCCGGCGACTGGCGGCACATCGTACCACCCGCCGGCAAAGGCGGGATCGAGCGCGATCGCGTCGCGAGAGAGTCCGTTCTGCGCGATCCCCTGCGCGCGCAAATGATCGAACGCCCCGACGACGATCGCGTGATCGACATCACCGCCGTACGCGCGCGCCCACTGCAGCGCCTGCTGCCCACCGAGCGATCCGCCCACGACGACCCCGAGCCGCTCGATCCCGACCGCCGATAACGCTCGCCGCTGCGCCTCCACCATGTCGGCAACGGTAACGACGGGAAACCGCGGCCCCCACCGCTTCCCGTCATCCGCAAGCGAAGCGGGCCCGGTGGACCCGTAGCACCCGCCGAGGACGTTGACGCCGACGATGCACCACGCCGCGGGATCGAACAATGCGCCGTCGCCAAGAAACCCGCTCCACCAGTCGAGCACGCGCGAAGACCCGCTGAGCGCATGCGCGACGAACACGACGTTCGCCCCATCCGCCCGCGGCTCGCACCCATATACCGAAACACGCTGCACGACATCAGGCAGAACGACGCCGGAAACAAGCTCGATGGCCCCAACCGAAACATCCCGCTCGATCACACCAGCGCCACCCCGAGCGCCAGTGTCACCCTGAGCTTGTCGAAGGGTGCTCGTGCTCACGGCAGCGTGTCGAGCGCCTGCGTGAGATCGGCGAGGATGTCGGCGATCGACTCGATCCCAACCGACAACCGCACCGCATCGTCGCTGACGCCGCTGGCAATTTGATCCGCGGGCGTCAACTGCTGATGCGTCGTCGAAGCGGGATGGATCACCAACGACTTCGCATCCCCGACGTTCGCCAGCAGCGAGAACAGCTGCAGCTTGTCGATCACCGCCCGAGCCGCATCGGCCCCACCCTTGACGCCGAACGTAAGGATCGCCCCAGCGCCTTTGGGCAAATACTTCTGCGCGGCGGCATACGCCGAATCCCCGGGCAGCCCGGGATACCGCACCCACAGCACCTTGGGATGCGCCTGCAAGAACTCCGCGACGCGCAGCGCGTTGCTGCTATGCCGCTCGACTCGCAGCCCCAGCGTCTCCAACCCTTGCAGCAGCAGCCACGCATTGAACGGCGAGATCGCCGCGCCGACGTCGCGCAGCAACTGCACGCGCGCCTTCAGAATATACGCCAGCGGCCCGAAAGCCTCGACGTACCGCACGCCATGATACGAAGGATCCGGCTCGACGAAATCCGGGAACCGCCCCGACGCCTTCCAATCGAACGTCCCGGCATCGACGATCGCCCCGCCGATGGTCGTCCCATGCCCGCCGATGAACTTCGTCGCCGAGTGCACCACGACGTCCGCGCCGTGCTCGATGGGCCGCAGCAAGTACGGCGTCGCAAGCGTGTTGTCGACGATGAGCGGCACGCCCCAGCCGTGCGCGACGCGCGCGATCGCGGCGACGTCGAACACGTCGAGCTTCGGATTCCCGAGCGTCTCCCCGAACACGGCCTTCGTATTCGGCCGAATCGCCGCCTCGAACGCGGCGGGATCGGACCCGTCGACCAGCGTCACTTCGATGCCGAAGCGCGGCAGCGTGTGCACGAACGCGTTGTACGTCCCGCCGTAGAGCGACGCCGAGCTCACGATGTGATCGCCGGCGCGCGCGACGTTGAGCAGCGCGTACGTCGTGGCCGCCTGCCCGCTGGCGACGGCCAACGCCCCGACCCCGCCTTCGAGCGCGGCCAGCCGCTGCTCGAACACGTCGGTCGTCGGGTTCATGATGCGCGTGTAGATGTTGCCGAACTCTTCGAGCGCGAACAGCCGCGCGGCGTGCGCGGTGTCGTCGAACGTGTACGACGTCGTCTGGTAGATCGGCACGGCGCGCGACTTGGTCGCGGTATCGCCGTCGTGCCCGCCTTGGGCGCCGTGCAGCGCGACGGTATCGAATCCCCGCGCCGCGGCGGGGTCGAGGGTGCTGCTCATCGTGGGGTCTCCTTCACGAATGCGTGGAGCGCAGTGGTGAAAACGAAACAGCCCCCGCCGGTAGGCGAGGGCCGTTGTAGTTGTGTCGTACGCCGGTCAGAGCGACGACGACCTACACCGACCCTCGCGGGTGGCACACATCGCCATAATCGCCATACAGCGGCCGTTCATGAAGCGCACCGTACCAGAAATCCGCCCCGGACGCAAGGGCCGCCGAGTAAGTACGCTCGCGAGCGCAAGTACTACCGCGATGTCTGACGTAGAAGACCCGATGACGACCACGACTCGAGTCGAACCCGGACGGACCGGCGTCCGCAACCGCCAGGTCGTTCTCGCGTCGCGCCCCGACGGAATCCCGCAAGCGCAGCACTTCAGGATCGTCGAAACCCCGGTCCCCGAACCCGGCCCCGGGCATTTCCTCGTGCGAAACCGTTTTCTCGGCGTCGAGCCCGCGATGCGCGGCTGGGTCAGCGCGGTCGCGAACTACGCCGAGCCGGTCGCGATCGGTGCGGTGATGCGTTCGTTCGCCGCCGGCACGGTCGTCGAATCACAGCATCCCGAGTTCGCCGCCGGCGATCTCGTCGCCGGCATGTTCGGCTGGCAGGATTACGCAGTGTCCGACGGCAGCGGCGTGCGCAAAGTCGCGGACGACGGCATCCCCCTGTCCGCACACCTCGGCGTCCTCGGTATGAACGGCATCACCGCATATCTCGCGCTGCTCGACATCGGACAACCAAAGGCAGGCGAAACGGTCGTCGTCTCGACCGCAGCCGGTGCGGTCGGGTCGTGCGCGGGACAGATCGCAAAACTTCTCGGCTGCCGCACCGTGGGCATCACCGGCGGCCCGCAGAAAACGGCGCTGTGCACGGACGAATTCGGATACGACGCCGCGATCGATTACAAGGCCACGGCGGATCTCGACGCCGCGCTGAGCACCGCGTGCCCGGACGGTGTGGACGTCTATTTCGACAATACGTCGGGGCCGATCAGCGACGCGGTGATGGGGCATCTCGCCGTCCGCGCGCGGATCATCGTTTGCGGAACGGCGTCGATCTCAACGTGGGCGCCATGGCCGACGGGACCACGCCTCGAGCGGCACCTGCTCGTCAAGCGCGCGCGCATGCAAGGCTTCCTCCTGTTCGACTACGCCGATCGTTTCGAAGAAGCCATCGCGCAGCTGACCAAATGGCTTCGCGCCGGAAAGCTCCGCTACCGCGAGGACGTCCTGGACGGCATCAACGCCGCACCCGACGCAATCGCGGGCCTCTACCGCGGTGAAAATCTCGGAAGGCGCTTGATCCGCTTAGGATGATCCTTGGCGATGACGCCTCGATCAGACGGGCCGCTTCACCGGCTGCCTCACCGGCGCCGTCGCCACGCGCCGCAGGTCGGGTTGCGGTTCGAGTGCGAACACGTCGAGCGGCTCGCGCTTGCCGCGCACTTTCTGCGCGCCGAGCGGCCGCACGAGATACCGGCTCGCCTCGCGCACCGCGTGCATCACGCTCTCGGTCACGACGACGGGCACTTGCAGCCGTTTCGACAGGCCTTCGACGCGCTTCGCGGTGTTGACGGTGTCGGACACCACCGTGGTGTCGATGTGCCGCGCGTCGCCGACGGTGCCGAACGTCACGGGTCCGGTGTGCAGGCCGACGCCGATCTCGATCGGCGGGCCCAGACCTTCGCGGTTGAGGTCGCGCACCGCGGCTTGCAGCGCGAGCGCCGCGTCGAGTGCATCCTCGACGCAGCGCGGGAAGAGCGCCATGTAACCATCGCCCAAGTACTTGTCGATGCTGCCGCGGTGCTCGCGCACCACGCGCGCCGAGCGGGCGAAGAAATCCGCGATCAGCACGAACGCGTCCTCCGACGTCAGCTCCTCGGTCAGCGCCGTCGAGTCGCGGATGTCGGCGAACAGCACCGTCATCGGCTCGGTCGCGCGGTCGCCGATCTCGATGTCGGCCAGCGACGTGCGGCCCAGTCGGTCCACCAGCGTGCGCGGCAGGAAGCGGCCCTTGGCTTCGCTTTCGCGCTCGAAGGTCGCGAACAACCGCGCCGGCGCGTCGCGCGTCGCCGAGATCACGGCTTGCGTGTAGCGGGCGACCGCGGCCGCGCCCAGCACGAGGGCCACGCCGGCGAGCACCGCTTCATCGCCGCCCAGGATCATCGCGACGGTTCCGAGCGCCGCGGCAGCCGCCGCTTCGAGCGCCTCGCGCCTCCGCCGCAGCGCCGGGCCCGTTCCCACCGCGATCAGCACCAACGCCCCCAGCGCACCTGCCGCTGCGGCCGTCACGGGCGTCATACGGGAACCATGCGCGTAACGGACTCCCCTCGTCGAGTGTCGACCGCCGGCACGGCCCGCCGGGAAACGACGACGAGCGGTCGTGCGGGCGAGGACACCCGGTAAAGAATACCGTACCCGATTCCGATGGCCTCCGCTCCCTCGATCGGCACCCAGCTCGTGATGCGGCTGGAGACGCCGAACACCCCCGGTTCGTTCGGCGTCCTGGCGTCGGCGATCGGTGACGCGGGCGGGATGGTCGGCGCCGTGGACACACGGACGGTCGGCAAAGCGACGATCACGCGCGACGTCACCGTGAACGTGTCCAGCGAGCTGGTCGGCGACCAGGTGCGCCAAGCGATCGAGAACGTCGAAGGCGTGCGCATCCTCAACGTCTCCGACTCCACGTTTCTCGCGCACCTCGGCGGCAAGATTCGCACGGGCATCACGCGGCCGGTCAAGACGCGCCAGGATCTCTCCACCGTCTACTCGCCGGGCGTCGCGCGCGTGTCGAGCGCGATCGCGAACGATCCGTCCAAAGCGTACGCGCTCACGATCAAGCGCAACACGGTGTGCGTGCTCACCGACGGCACGGCCGTGCTCGGTTTGGGCGACATCGGCCCGTACGGCGCCGCGCCGGTGATGGAGGGCAAGTGCATGCTCTTCAAGCAGTTCGCCGACATCGACGCGTTCCCGATCTGCCTCGACACCAAAGACGTCGACGAGATCGTGCGCACCGCGAAGCTGATCGCGCCGATCTTCGGCGGCATCAACCTCGAAGACATCAGCGCGCCGCGCTGCTTCGAAGTCGAGCGCCGGCTCGTCGACGAGCTCGACATCCCGGTGATGCACGACGATCAGCACGGCACCGCAGTGGTGATCCTCGCCGCGCTGATGAACGCGGCGGCCGTCGTCGGCAAGAAGCTCGAAGACCTCACGATCGTGCTCACCGGCAGCGGCGCGGCCGGCACCGCGACGATCAAGATGCTGCTCGCCGCGGGTGTGCACGACGTGATCGCCGTCGACCGCGAAGGCGCGCTCAGCCGCGACCAGCAGTACCAGAACTCGCACTGGACGTGGCTGGCGGAGCACACGAACCGCGAGAACCGGCGCGGCTCGCTGCAGGAAGTCCTCAAGGGCGCCGACGTCTTCATCGGCGTCAGCGCGCCGGGGATCTTGCAGCCGGAGTGGATCGGCACGATGGCGCGCGACCCGATCGTGTTCGCGATGGCGAACCCGACGCCCGAGGTGATGCCCGACGCCGCGGCTCAGTACGCGGCGGTGATCGGCACGGGCCGCAGCGACTTCCCCAATCAGATCAACAACTTGCTCTCGTTCCCCGGGATCTTCCGCGGCGCGCTCGACTGCCGCGCGCGCCGGATCACCGAAGGGATGAAGCTCGCCGCCGCGCGCGCCATCGCCGACATCGTCGGCGACGAGCGCAGCGCGGAGTACATCGTGCCGAGCGTGTTCGACACCAAGGTGGTCGAAGCGGTCGCGCGCGCGGTGCGCCAGGCGGCGATCGACGAAGGCGTCGCGCGCCGCGAATTGCTCATGCCCGACGACGAAGCGGCCCAAGAGCCGGCAGGGGTGCGTTAGTGTCTGATCGGATCCTGATCATCGAAGACGACGCGGACGTCGCGACGTTCGAGAAGATGATCCTGGAGCGCAGCGGGTACGAAGTGCGCGTCGCGAGCACCGGCACCGCCGGGCTCGAGGCCGAACCCGCGTTCAAGCCTGCCATCGTGCTGCTCGACGTCGAGCTGCCCGACATCTCAGGGCTCGACGTGTGCACGTCGCTCGCGAACTCCTCGGACGCCTTCATCTTGATGGTGAGCGCGCATTCCAGCGAGAACGACGTGCTCAAGGGGCTGGGCCTGGGCGCGGACGATTACATCCGCAAGCCGTTCTCCGGCAACGAGCTCGTCGCGCGCGTGCAGTCGTTCCTGCGCCGCCGCGAGCGCTCGCGCAAAACGGATCAGGAAGGCCGGCTGCAGACCGGCGGCGCGACGCTCGTGCGCGACTTCCACACGCTCGAGAACGACGGCAAGGGCGTCACGCTCACCGCGCTCGAGTTTCGCCTGCTGTGGTATCTGGCGGAGAACGTCGGCAAGCTGCTGACGCGCGCGCAGATCCTCGAACGCGTGTGGAACGACGTGAGCGGCGTGCCGACGCGCGTCGTCGACGTGCACGTCGCGGCGCTGCGCAAGAAGCTCAACGAGGTCGGCGCCGTGATGGCGATCTCGTCCGTGCGCGGCATCGGTTACCGGCTGGATGAACGCTAGCGCTTCGTCCAGCCGATGACGCCCGCGATCGCGCTGGACACGCGCGATCCGCGGCCGTTGTACGTGCAGATCGCGGACGCGCTGGCGACCGCGATCGAGCGCGGTGAGCTGGCGCCCGAGGAACGCCTGCCGCCGATCCGCGCGCTCGCCGGCGACCTCGACGTCGCGCTCGTGACGGTGTCGCAGGCGTACGAGACGCTTGCGGCGCGGGGCCGCGTCGTATCGCGCGTCGGACGCGGCACGTTCGTCGCGCCGCAGGCGCCGGTGACGGAGACGGCGTTCGCGCGAACGTGGGAGCCGTCGCTGCTGTCGCGCGGCGAGCGCATGGAGGGCGTACTCGACCGGCTCGCGCAGGCGCGCGCGCCGGGCGTCATCTCGCTGGCGAGCGCGCACCCGGCGCCGGAAACGTTCCCGATGGCGGAGTTCGGCCGCGCGATGCAGCGCACGTTCGCCGACGATCCGCCCGAAGCGATGCAGTATCGCGCGAACACCGGCGACCCCGACTTGTGCGCGACGCTCGCGGAAGGCCTCAACGCGCGCGGCTGCGACGCAACCGCCGGCGAGATCATCGTGACGTCGGGCGCGCAGCAGGCGGCGGACTTGATCGCCTCGGTGCTCTTGTTCGACCGCGCGGTCGTCGCGTCGGAGTCCCCGACGTATCCCGGTACGCTCGGCGTGTTCGACGCGCGCGGCGCGAGCTACGTCGAGGTGCGCAGCGACGCGGACGGCGTGCGCATCGACGACGTCGAGCGCGTGTTCGCGGAATATCGCCCGCGGCTGTTCTCCATCTGCCCGATCGCCGAGAACCCCACGGGCGTCGTGCTGCCGGCCCGCCGCGGCAAAGCGATCGTGGAGCTCGCGCGCCGCTACGACGTGGTGGTGCTCGAAGATCAAACCGGCTGGACGTTCGCGTACGAGACCGCCGCGCCGCCTCCGCTCGCGGCCTACGACACGGACGGCCGCGTCGTGATGATGGAGTCGCTTTCGAAGTCGATCTTCCCGGCGCTGCGCATCGGATACTTGCGCGTGAAGGGGGCGATGCGCGACTCCATCGAGGCGGCGAAGGTGCGCACGGACTCGTTCACGTCGACGCTCACGCAGCGTGCGCTCTGGCGGTTCTTGCGCGCGCCGGCATACCCGCGCCATCTCAAAGCGGCGCGCGCGCTCTACCGCGGCCGCCGCGACCTCTTCGTCGACGCGCTCGCGCGCGCGCTGCCGTGGGCCGACGTCCGCCCGCCGCAGGCCGGCACCAACGTCTGGCTGCGCCTCCCGCCCAGGCTCTCGACGCAGGCGGCATTCGACCTGTGCGCCCGCGAAGGTGTCCTGGTCATGCCCGCCGATCCGTTCTATCCAAACCGCAGCGGCCCGCCGGCACTGCGCCTGTCATTCGGCGACCTCGACGACGACGCGCTGCTGCGCGCCGTCGAACGACTCGCCCGCGCCCTCCAATAGCATCGAAGGAGCCGATGAAGCCGATCCGCCTCGTGTTCGCCGCAATCGTGCTCGCGCTCGCGCCGTTGTCCGCAAACGCCGCGCCCGTGCACCGCAAGGCCGCGCCGCCGGCGCCCGCACGCGCGGCCGTCACCTATGCTGCGCCCTCCGGGAACATCCCCGCCGGGCACTATCGTGGTGCGACGTACGATGCCGTACTGCCGTCCGGGCGCATCGTCACGCCGGCCGGCGAGAGCGTCCTGACCGGGATGAACGCGCTCGGCGTCGCGCTCAGCCCCGACGGGCGCTTCGCGATCGTCAGCAACGACGACGAGCGCCAGGGGATGGTGCACTCGATCATCGATTCCGGCGCCACCGGCGGATTTTCGCTCGCCGTCGTCGAGCTCGCGACGATGCGCGTCGTCGACCGCTATCGCGCCGCCGGTGAGAAGTTTTGGGTCGGCGTCGCGGCGCTCACCGATCCCGCGGACGCGACGCGCACGCTCGTGCTCGTGTCGGGCGGGCCTACCAACGTCGTGTACGCGTTCGATCTCGACGCGAACGGCCGGCTCACCGCCGACGCGGCGCACGTCATCACGCCGCCCACTCCTATTGAAGACGCGTTTGCCGACAAGGGCCACAGCTATCCCGGCACGATCGTGCTGTCGAAAGACAACCGCCGCGCGTACGTCGTCAACGAAGCCGCCGGAACGGTGAGCGCGATCGACACGGCTACGCGCACGATCGTCGAGCCCACGCGCCAAGTCGGTTTCTTTCCGTTCGGCGCGGCGCTCGCCGGCGACCGGCTCGTCGTCACCGACGAAGGTTTGATGCGCTATGCCAAGCTCGCGCAGCCCACGGCGGTGCCGCCGTTCCGCACGCCGTTCTCCGACCCGCAGCACGCGTCGGCGCTGTCGTTCGTCGGCATCGCGCCGGGCGGCGAGTTAGCGCTGCAGGATGCGGCGCCGTTCGCCAACGCCGCGCTGCCGATGGACCCCGCGCCCGACGGCGTGCGCACCGTCGGCGGCGCGCACCCGACCGCCGTCGTCACGACGCCGAACGGCGCGTTCGCGTACGTCGCGATGACCAACGTCGACCGCGTCGCGACCGTCGCGCTGAACGGGACGCCGCGCGTGCTCGGCGGCACCGAGCTGCGCCTGTTCGACAAAGGCCCGTACGGCACGCAGCCCTCCGCGCTCGCGCTCTCGAAAGATGGTGCGCGCCTGTACGCCGCGCTCGCCGGGCTCAACGCGGTCGCGGTGATCGACGCGCGCGACCCGGCGCACCTGCACCGGCTCGGTTTGATCCCGACGGGCTGGTACCCGACCGCGCTCGCACTGTCGAACGACGACCGCACGCTGTACGTCGTGAACACGAAAGGTTACGGCCACGACGCCGGCTTCACCGGCGATCCGGCGATCTCGGCCGACTCGAACGCGGTGTGGTCGACGCTGCAGAAGATCGATCTTTCCACGGTGCAGCTCAAGACGACCACGATGACGACGCTCGCGAACACGCGCCGCGTCCTCACCAAGCCCGTGACGTACCCGAAGGGCATCGATCACGTCGTGGTGATCCTCGAAGAGAACAAGACGTTCGACGCGATGCTCGGCGATCTGGGTGCAGCCTACAACGGCGATCCCGCGCTCGTTTCCTTCGGCGAAAGCGTCACGCCGAATCTGCACGCGCTCGCGCGCCGGTATGGGCTCGCGACCAACATCTTCGCCGACGCCGAGGAGTCCGATGCCGGCCATCAGTTCTTCGCCGGCGGGATCGCGACGCTGTACTCGGAGCGCACGCTGTTCGCCAAGGGCGGCCGCACGCCGCTGGTCAACAAGAACGAAGACCCGGAAGACTACCCGCGGCTGGGCTACGTGTTCAACGCGCTCGCGCGCCACCGCGTGGCGTTCCGCGATTACGGCGACCTCATCCGGCTCAGCGGCTACGACGAAGGCAACGCGGCGGATCCGAAAGCGGACGATCCGCAGTTCGCGGGGATCGCCGACAAGGACGCGCCGACGCAAGGACTCGGCGGGCTTTACGGCCTCGACGTCCCCGCGCCCGCGGTGCTCGAAGGCCACGTCGACTTGAATTTCCCGGGCTGGAACTTGCGCATCCGCGACGAGCGCCGCGCGAAAGAGTTCATCCGCGACTACGGCACGTTCGTCGCGCAAGGGCGCCAGCCGCGCTATACGTACATCTGGCTGCCCGCCGACCACACGGGCGTGGGTCCCGGCATCCCGCCGATCCCCGAAGAGGTCGCCGACGGCGACCGCGCGCTGGGGATGATCGTGTCGTATCTTTCGAAGCTGCCGTCGTGGCGCCACACCGTGCTGTTCGTCATGCCCGACGACGCGCAGTCGTCGCGCGACCACGTCGACGAATACCGCACCTACGCGATCGTCGCGGGGCCGTTCGTGAAACCGCACTATCTCGGCGCGCACCACCTCTCGACGGTCAGCGTCCTCAAGACGAGCGAACAAATCCTCGGCCTCGGCACGCTCGCGCTCGGCGATCTGCTCGCGACCGACATGAGCGACTTCTTCACCGCCAAGGGCGGCGACGCCGCGCCGTACGAGCTCATCCCGGTGCCGCAGCAAACGGCGAGCGCCGAAGGCACCCGCATCGCCGCGTTGCTCGCGCGAACGGATCAAAGCGCGCCCGACGCCGACACCGCGCGCGGCGCGCGCATCGTGGACCTGTCGCGCCAAGCGGACCGCATCGCCCGACAGCGTTATGCGATGAAACCGCAAGTATATGCTCGCCTTCAGAAGGGGCTATACGAACGCGCGCTCGCCGTCGTCGAATGATTGAGCCGCTCACGCGATTGCGGTAGGATCAAGCATGCGCCGCAACGATTTCGCCCTGCTCATCCTCCGGCTGACGCTGGCGGTGGTCGTGTGGCCGCACGGCGCGCAGAAAGCGCTCGGCTTGTTCGGCGGCTACGGAATCGCCGGGACGGTCAACGGGCTGAGCAGCCACCTCGGCGTTCCGGTGCTGCTCGCCTACGTGGTGATCGCCGTCGAGTTCCTCGCACCGATCGCACTCGTGCTCGGCGTGTTCACGCGCCTCGCCGCGCTGGGCGTCGCGATCGACATGGCGGTCGCCGCGTACATGGTCCACTTGCCGAACGGCTTCTTCATGAACTTCGCCGGCAACCAGAAGGGCGAGGGGATCGAGTATTTCATCTACGCCGTCGGGGTCGCGCTGGCGCTCGTCGTCGCAGGTCCGGGGCGCGCCGCGGTGCTGCCGAAAACCTGACGAACCGGCGCTCAAGGCGGAGCGCGCTATGGCCGAACTTTAATTCGGCGAGCGTTGACGGGGGCAGGAGATCGGGTTTCCGAGCACCTATCCTGGTCCTCGTGCCCCGCAAGGGGCGCCGGCCTGGTGAAGCGTCTATCGCTCCGCTCGGTTCGCACGTTATCTCATAGTCATCGATCACGGAGTCCGGCGTCGCAGACGCCGGAGCGGGGGACTACCCAGGCAGGGGTTAACGCGCCGGTCGGCGCGCGGGCGAATTTCTTCCGCCCGAACCCGTCAACTAACCCCGTACGTGTGGAAGAAGGAGTCGTTCTTGCGTCGTTCCATCCTTACCGGGTTGTTTGTTTGCATTCTCTCGGCCGGCTTACCGGCCGTCGCGAGTGCGGGCGAGACGGGTGCACAAAGCGTTCCGGCCGTCGTGATGACGGTGTCGTCGAGCGCTCCGGAAGCCGCGACGCCGACGGACGGTGCCGATCTTGCGATGTGGAATGCCGCATCCTCGGCAAGCGAAGCTCCCGCGGCGCCGGCTGCCGCGCCGCGCCGCCTGACGCACCTCCTGCACCTTCAGAAGGTCGCCGGCGGGATCGCGTCGCGCAGCGTCGTGATGGCGTCCAATCTCACGCGCAACGCGATGCGCTTTTTGGGCGTCCGGTACGTGTTCGGCGGAACGTCGGCGTACGGCTTCGACTGCTCCGGCTACGTGCAGCACGTGTACGCGACGATGGGCGTGCGGCTTCCGCGGATGGCGGACCAGCAGTATTACGCGGGCAAGAGCATCGCGGGCAAGCCGCAAGCGGGCGACCTCGTGTTCTTCCACACCTACGCGCCGGGCGTATCGCACGTCGGTATCTCGCTCGGCGGCGACCGCTTCGTGCACGCGTCGAACCGCGGCGTGCGCGTGTCGAGCCTCAACGACTCCTACTACGCGCCGCGCTACGTCGGCGCGAAGCGCGTGGTCAACTAACGCGCGATCAGCAACGGCCTGATGCGCGGCGCCGCGGCGAGATCCGTGCACGCGCGCAGCTGATCGGCGGCCTGCGCGGCCTGCGCGCGACCGGTGCCTTCGATCGGCGCCGGGATGCCCGCGGAGATCGTCGCCGGGCGCCACGAGGTCGCTGAAACCTTGCGGCCGCGCACCGTCACGAGGAGCACGCCGGTGCGCGTCGCCGGCAACTTCCGCGCGTAGAACGCGAAGTTGCCGAGCCCGTAATGCACGAACGCGCGGCCGAAGTACCCGCGCCCGAGTAGGACGTGGGCGTGCGAGCCGACGATCACGTCGGCGCCCGCCGCGACGAGCGACCGCATCAGCGTGCGCTGCGCCGCGGTCGGGCACGGCACGAGCTCGACGCCCCAGTGCAGGTACACAACGACGATGTCGGCGTGCCGTCGCGCCGAGCGAACCGCGCGCAGCAGCCGCTGCGCGCCGGCGTGCTTCGCCGACGCGAGCCCCGGTGTCTTCGCGGTCGCGGTCCAGCTGCGTTCGAGGTCGCCGTCCAGCACTTGCGTCGCGCCGAAGATCGCGATGCGCTCGCCGTTGCGCTCCATCAGCAGTGGGCTGTACGCGGCGTGCGCGTCGCGCCCCGCGCCGACGACGGCGACGCTCTCGGCTTCGGCCGCGTCGAGCGATTCCGCCAGCGCCTCCGCCCCGTAATCCATCCCGTGATTGTTGGCCATCGTCACGACGTCGACGTGCGCGGCGCGAAGCGCGCGAAACGCGGACGGCGCGGCGCGAAACACGAAGCGTTTCTTTTGGGGCGCGCCGGACTCACCGACCGCGGTTTCGAGGTTGACCATCACGATGTCCGCGCCCGCGAAGAGCGGCGTCAGCGGTGCGAGCGCCGTCTCCGGATCGTCGGCCAGAACAGTCTTGAGCCGGCCTTCGAAGTGAACGTCGCCGCCGAACGCGAGGACGACCGGGCCGCGGCGCACCGGGGCGTGCCGCACGGCGCGCGCCGGGCGCCCGAATCGCACTGCGTGCCGCGGCTGCGTGCGGAGCGCCGGCTTGCGGTGCGGCGACACGAACGGGCCGATGACGGAGCTCGCCCACGCGCTGCCGGCGAGGAGCGCGCCGAAAACGACAAGCATGAAACCAGCGACGAGTCGAGAGACGCGCACCGCGGCTGATACGCGACCCCCTCGTCAGGACCCTGGGCGTCGCTCGGCGAACCCGCGCTGGTCGTGACCGTGAAGTCCTATGCCGCCCCGTACGTTTCGTCCGACGCCGGCGCCCTCGCCGGCGCCGTCGTGCTGCGGCCGTCCGCGGCCGTCGACCGCTTACCGCCGATCAAGGGCGAGCCGTCGCCGATCGCCGACCGGGCGCAGGAGCAGCACGGGATCCTCGTGCGCACCCTCCGGGACCACGGCGTCACGGTGCACGAGATGGCGCCGGTGAGCGAGTCGGCGACCGAGACGCTGGTAGCCGACTGCGCGATCGTTCTGCCGCGCGGCGCGATAATCGCGCGGCCGTCGCAGATCGAGCGGCGCGCGGAAGTGGTCGCCGTCGAGAAGCAGCTCGCCGCCCTCGGCATCCCGATCGTGGGCCGCATCGAAGCGCCCGGGCTGCTCGACGCGACCGACGTCGCCGTCGCACCGGGCCGGCTCTTCATCGGCGTCCCGCGCGCGGGCGCGGGGCTGCGCCGCCGTTCCAACGAGCTGGGCCGCCGCCAGCTCGAAGCGCTCGCGTCGGAGCAAGGCTTCACGACGGTGGAGCTGCCCGTCGCGAACGACGTGCCGCGCCTGCGCGACGTCTTCTCGCTGGTCGGGTCCGAAACCGTGGTCGCCGCGCCGGACCGCGTCGATCTCGTCGCCGCCACGGGCTTGCGCGTCATCGAAGTGCCGCGCGGCGAAGAGCTCGCCGCGGGCGTGCTCGCGCTGGGCGAGCGGCTCGTGGTCGCGAACTTGCGCTTCCGCAAGTCGATCGCGATCCTGCGCAAGGCGAAGATCACCGTGGAAGCGATCGATCTGTGGGAGTTCGGGAAGGCGGGCTTCGGCCCGTTCTCGCTCGCCCTCGCGGTGAAGCGCGGGTAAGTCACCGCGCACCTGCATTGCGAATCGCGATCCTGTCCGACATCCACGGCAACGCGCACGCGCTCGGCCGCTGCCTCGACGATCTCGCGTCGCGCGGCGGCGCGGACGTGGTCGTCGCGGCCGGCGATCTGTGCCTGGACGGTCCGAAGCCGAAGCAGGTCCTGAAGAAGCTGCGCGCGATCGGCGCGCAGTGCTTGCGCGGCAACACCGACCGCTTCGTCGGCGCGACGGATGTCGCGGAGCTCGATGAAGAAGACGCGCGCGCGGTGCGGTGGTGTCGCGAAGCGATCGGCGAGCAGTGGACGAATTGGCTCGGCGAGCTGCCGTTCTCGCTGGAGTTCGGCGAGGGGGACGACGGGCTGCTCGTGTGCCACGCGAACCCCAAGAGCGACGACGAGCACGTGTGGCCCGACGCGTACGACGACACGCTCGAGCGCTTGTTCGCCGGCGTCACGCAGCGCACCGTCGCGTTCGGGCACTTGCACCTGCCGTACGTGCGGGTGTGGCGCGGGCACACGCTCGTCAACGTGGCGTCGGCCGGTTTGCCCAAAGACGGCGACGCGGCGGCGCACTATGCAATCCTCACCCGGCGCTCGGGCGGCTGGGAAGTGCAGTCACGCCGCGTCGCGTTCAACGTGAACAAGGTCGCGCGCCAACTGAACCGCAGCGGCATGCCCGACGTCGAGCAGCGCATCGAGACGCTGCGGCGCCATCGCTATCCCAAGCTCGGGCCGCCGGGTTCGGTGATCCCGTGAGCGTCCCGGCACTCAAAGTCGACAAGCTCGTGAAGCGCTACGGCGACTTCACGGCGGTCGACGGCATCTCGTTCCAAGTGGAAGAAGGCGAGTTCTTCGGCTTGCTCGGCCCCAACGGCGCCGGCAAGACGACGACGATCAACGCGACAGTGGGTCTCGCGAAGATCACCAGCGGCAACATCTCGCTGTTCGGCTACGATGTCGAGCGCGACTGGCGCACCGCGCGCCGCCAAGTCGGGCTCGCGCCGCAGGAATACAACTTCGACCGCTATCTCAACATTCGCGACGTGCTGATCTTTCAGGCCGGCTACTACGGCATCCGCGGCAAAGCCGTCAACGCGCGCGCCGACATGCTGCTCGAGCGCTTCGACCTTGCCTCGAAAGCGAAGCAGCCCTACATCAAGCTGTCCGGCGGGATGAAGCGGCGGCTCACGCTGGCGCGCGCGCTCATCCACGAGCCGCGGCTGGTGATCCTCGACGAGCCGACCGCGGGCGTCGACGTCGAGCTGCGGCTGGAGCTGTGGTCGCTGCTGCGCGAGCTGAACACCAACGGCACGACGATCATCCTCACCACGCATTACCTCGAAGAGGCCGAGGAGCTGTGCGACCGGATCGGCATCATCCAGACGGGCAAGCTCATCGCGCTGGAAACCACGCAGCAGCTCATCGGCGACGGCTCGCTGCAGGACATCTTCCTGGAGCTCACGCGCCGATGATCGCGAACAGCATCGGTTTCCAGACGCTGATCAAGCGCGAGATGGTGCGCACGTTCTCGATCATCAACCAGGTGATCTGGCCGCCGGTGATCCAGACGCTGCTGTACGTGTTCGTGTTCGGGCTCGCGCTGGGCACCAGCATCAAGACGATGAACGGCGTGCCGTACGCGCAGTTCCTCATCCCCGGGCTCATCATGCTGCAAGTGATCGACCAGACCTACAGCGAGAGCTCGTCGTCGGTGTTCCAAGGCCGCTTCATGAACTCGATCCAGGAGCTGCTGATCGCGCCGCTGTCGGCGGTCGAGATGGTGCTCGGCTACGTCGTCGCGGGCGCCGTGCGCGCCATCTTCATCGCGCTGCTCGTCACCCTGCTGGGCGCCGTGTTCGTGCACGCCGTGCCGATGAACTGGGGCCTGTACGTGCTCGTCATCGCGCTCGTCGCGGTGCTGTTCTCGTCGCTCGGCATCATCTTCGGCCTGATGGCCGAGAAGTTCGACCACATCGCCGTGCTCACGACGTTCGTCATCACGCCGCTGGTGTTCGTGGGCGGCGTGTTCACGTCGGCGCAGTCGCTGCCGCCGCTGCTGCGCCAGATCTCGCTGTTCAACCCGATGGCCTACATGATCGACGCCTTCCGCTACAGCTACATCGACAAGGGCGACGTGCCGCTGCCGCTGTCGCTCGGCGTCGTCGCGGTGCTGTCGTCGCTCGCGTTCGCGGTCGCGCTGCGGATGACGGCGTCCGGCTACAAGCTGCGGACGTAAGCAGACGTCATGGCCGCGCGTTCCGCAACCGGATCGCGCCACGGCGCGTCCCTAGCGGCATGAAGCGCCGTTTCGCGTTGTTCGCCGCGCCCGTGCTGGCCGCCGGGTTCTGCGCGGCCGCGGCCTCGGCGGCGCCGCTGCCCGGGCCGGTCGTGGGGCAGCCGGCTCCCGCGTTCGCGCTGACCACCGTGGACGGCAAGACCGTGCGGCTTTCCGACTACCGCGGCAAGACGCTCGTCGTCAACGTGTGGGGGTCGTGGTGCCCGCCGTGCCGGCTCGAGACGCCCGATCTCGTCGCGGAGTCGAAGGCAACGGCGAAGCATGGCGTCGCGTTCCTCGGCGTCGACACGACGGAGACGGCGAACGTCGTGCGCGCGTTCGTCGCCGCCAAGGGGATCGCGTACCCGCAGGCGGTCACCACGAGCACGAGCGAGTTCGCGAAAGCGTACGACATCCGCAACTATCCGACCACGCTCGTCATCGGACCGGACGGCGTGCTGCGCGCCCGCCACGCCGACAACATCTTGCCGCGCGCGCAGCTGCACGCCTACATCGTCGCCGCGCAGCGCGGCGAGAGTGCGCCGCTGAACACGGCGTTTCAGGCACAGCTCGACGCGCTGCTCGATCCCGCGCAGTACCCGTTCACCGGCGACGCAGCATCCGTTCGCGCGAACGTCGTGAAAGCGGCGCGGGCGATCGCAAGCGCCGACGATCTGCAGGACGACGCGATGAACGACCCCGCGCGCGACCACGACTTGATCAAGACGCACGCCGAGCAAGAGACGCTGCGCGCCGCCGCGATCGCGGCCTTTGCACCCGTCGCCGCGGGCGACGCCGACCTCGCGCTGCTCGCGCGCTTGCGCGGCGACGAAGCGGCCGAGCTCGGCAAGTGGCCTGACGCCGATGCAGCGTACGACGAAGCGCTCAAGCACGCGCCCAACGACGTCGACGCAATGCACGGTCAAGCCTACGCGGCCTCGCATCTGGGCGACGACGCGCGCGTCGCGGCCATCGACGCGCGGATCGCCGAGCGCGCGCCGTCGTACTCGGCATACGTCGCGCTCGGCCGCGCGCTTGCGAAGACCGGCAACGTGTCGGGCGCGGAAGCCGCGTTCGAAAAGGCGCTGACCGCCGCGACCAAGCCCGCGCAGCTTGCGTGGACGAACCTGTATTACGGCCGCGTCGAGACAGCCGCGGGCAACCGCGACAAAGCGCGCGCCGCCTTCGCGCGCGCCGGCGCCGCCGCGCTGCAGATCGTCAAGACCGATCCGCGCCGGGCGTGGTACGCCGAGCAGGCGCAGGAAGGCGCGGTCGCGCTCGACGTCGCGCGCGGCGCGCAAGCCGCGCTTTCGCTGGCACCATGGACGGGCGCCGACTTACCGGGCTCGATCGCGAGCACGTTCAAATACCGCCTCGTCGTGACCGGCGCGCCGGGCGCGCACGTCACGCTGGCCGCCAGCGGCCTGCCCAAGCGCTGGATCGGCTCGTTCTGCACCGACCGCGTCTGCGCGCCGTTCCGCACGTCGGTCGTCATGCCGGCGGACGGCGTCAAGGTCGTCGAGTTCCAGGTCGTTCCCACGACCGAGCGCAAGGGTCCGGTGAACGTCCGCATCGATGCGGCGCGCGGCGGGCACACGGTCGCCACGGTCCGCACGGTCGTCAACGTTTAGGAGATCATGCTGCACGCAATCGTCGCCGCCACGGCGCTCGCCCTCACCGGCCCGCAAGTCGGATCGCCGGCGCCGGACTTCCACCTCACCACGCTCGACGGCAAGGCCGTCTCGCTGGCGGACTTCCGCGGCAAGACGCTCGTGCTCAACGACTGGGCGACGTGGTGCCCGCCGTGCCGTCAGGAGACCGCCGATCTGATCGCGGCCGCGAAGAAGTTCGGCGTCAAGCGCGACGTGGTGTTCCTGGGCGTCGACTCCACCGAAGCGGCGCCGATCGTGCGCGCGTTCGTCGCGGCGAAGTCCGTGCCGTACGCGCAGGCGATCGACGGCGACAAAGCATTCTCCAAAGCGTACGACGTGCGCGCCTACCCGAGCACGTACGTGATCTCGGGCGACGGCGTGCTGCGCGCGCGCTACGTCGGCAACATCTCGCCGCCGGTGCTGGCGGGGTTCGTCACCGACGCGCGCGCCGGCCGCAACGGCGTGCTCGCGACGGCGGCGCAGAAGAAGGTCGACGCGCTGCTCGACCCGGCGAAGTTCGCGTTCGACGGCGACGCCGCGGCCGTTCGCGGCGTTGCGAAGAAGGTGCTCGCCGCGATCGACGCAGCGGACAGCGTCGACGGCGACACGGACTACCTCCGCACGCAGGCCGAGGAGAACACGCTGCGCGAGGCGACGGTCAAAGCGCTGGAGCCCGTCGCCGACAACGACGAGAGCAAAGTCCTGCTGGCACGGCTCCAAGGTGAGACGGCGGCCGCGCGCGAGCAGTGGCCCGACGCGCTCGCCGCATATCGCCGCGGGCTCGCCGTGGCGCCCAACGACGGCGATCTGCTCAACGGCTACGCGAGCGCGCTGCATGCAACCGGCGACGACGCCGCGGCGACCGACGCATACGCGGCGGCCGCGCACGCCGACCCGAGCGTCGACGCGTTCGTGTCGCTGGGCGTGTCCGCCGGCGACGCGAAGCGGTTCAACGACGCCGCGGTCGCGTTCGCGCAGGCGATCGGGCGCGCTCGCGCCGCCGTCGACGCCAAGCCGAAGAACGCGAAGGCGATCAAAAAGCTGGCGTGGGCGTATCTCTACCAAGGCCGGATGTACGTGAAGGCCGGCGACACGACGAAGGCGCGCGGCGCGTTCGCGCAGACGGCCGCGTGGGCATCCAAGCTGCCCAAAACCGACAGCCGCTACGAGATGTACTTGGAAGAGGCGCAGGAGGCGACCGTCGCGCTCGACGTCGCGCACCCGGCCGGCAAGACGGCGCTCTCGCTCGCACCGTGGACGGGCCCCGATCTGCCGGGCTCCGTCGCGAGCACCTACAAGTACCGCCTCGTCGTCGCGGGCACGCCCGGCAAGACGGTCGCGCTCGTCGCGGGCGGTCTGCCGAAGCGCTGGGTCGCGTCGTTCTGCAGCGACCGGCAGTGCGCGCCGTTCCGCACCACGGTGGCGCTCCCGGCCTCAGGCGTCAAGGTGATCGAGTTCCAGCTCATCCCGCAGACCGCCCGGCACGGTACGCCGACCATCCGCGTGGACGGCGACGGCGCCACCGCTCACGTCCGAGTGGCCGCTACCGGATGATTCGCGCGGGTTTCGGACCGAGCGCGGCGTAACAAGCAGTGTCCCGCCCGGTACGGACGGGCGTCTTGCTTGCGGAGAGGCGGAGGCCATCACGGACGAGGTCGTGGGGAAAGTCGGGCGCGTGACCGGGACGGTAGGTCCCGGCCGGGTCGGTGAGATCATGCTCGCCGTGCGTGGAGGTACCGAACACTTCCACGCCTACCCGTGCGACGCGCAGATCCTCGCGGTCGGCAGCCGCGTCGTGGTCGTCGAATATCATCCGCCGCGGACGGTGATCGTCGCCGAGGCGTGACCGCTTCGGCGCGGGAGGGAAATCGTGACTACACTTGCCGGACCGGCAATCATCTTCGGCGTCGTCGTTGTCGTCGTCCTCGCCATCTTCGTCATGCTGTTCCGGGCGATGTGGCGCGTGGCCGAACCGAACGAAGCGCTCGTCATCTCGGGGCTTCATCACCGGTCGAACGAAGAATCGGGCGAGTCGCTCGGCTTCAAGATCGTGACGGGCCGCGGAACGCTCGTCATCCCCGGCGTCCAAGTCGTTCGCAAGCTCTCACTCGACCTGCGCGAGTCCGAGCTGCAGATCGCGTGCGTGACGCAGCAAGGGATCCCGGTCCACATCAAAGGCGTCGTGATCTACAAGGTCGGTGACGATTTCGCGTCCATCGCCAACGCGGCGCGCCGCTTCCTGGACCAGCAAGATCGAATGGACGCCCGCATCCAGCAGGTGTTCGCCGGCCATCTGCGCGCGATCTGCGGTTCGCTGACCGTCGAAGATTTGATTCGCGAACGCGACAAGCTCACCGAAGCGACGCGCGGCGCCTCGGGCACCGAGATGGAGAAGCTCGGGCTCATCGTCGACTCGCTGCAAATTCAAGAGATCGACGACCCGACGGGCTACATCGACAACCTCTCCAAGCCGCACACCGCGACGGTGCAGCGCGACGCGCGCATCGCGCAGGCGCAGGCGGATCAAGAGGCGACGCAGCGCGAGCAAGAAGCGGCGGCGCTCAAGGCGCAGGCGCAGCGCGACAGCAAGATCAAGCAGGCCGGCTTCCAGGCGGAAGTCGACAAAGCGGCCGCCGTCGCGAAACAATCCGGACCGCTCGCCGACGCCGTGGCGCGCCAGCAGGTGGTCGTCGAAGAGACGAAGATCGTCGAGCTGGACGCGCACAAGAAAGAGTCGGAGCTGCTGGTCTCCGTCCGCCGTCCGGCCGACGCGGCGGCGTACGAGAAGACGACGCTTGCCAACGCGCAGCGCGACGCCGACATCGCGGCCGCACAGGCGCGTGCGAAGCAGATCGAGCTGCAGGCGGGCGCCGACGCGACGCGCGTGAAGCTCGCCGCCGAGGCCGACTCGCAGCGCACGACGATGATCGGTAACGCCGAAGCCAGCGCGATCCGCGCGAAAGGTACTGCCGAAGGCGACGCGATCAGCGCCCGCGGTCTGGCCGAAGCGGCCGCGATCCACGCGCGTGCCGACGCGCTCGCGCAGAACCAGGAAGCGGTCATCTCGCAGCAGCTCGCCGAGCACTGGCCGGCGATCGTCGAAGCCGGCGCGAAGGCGTTCAACAACATCGATCAGATGATCGTGCTCAACGGCGCCGACGGCATGTCGGACATGATGGCCAAGATCATGACGCAGGGCGCGGCCGGCTTGCAGCTCGCGCGCAACCTGCTCGCGCGCACGAAGTCCGGCTCGGACTTCGCCACCCCGCCGGCGGCCAACGGCGAGGCGATCGTGCCGGCAAAAACCGCGGACCGCGCGTGAGCCTCTGGGCGCGCATCGGCCGGATGCTGACGGGGGAGGCGCGCTCGCGAATCGCGCGCCTCGACGACCCCGCGGCATCCGTCGATGCGGCGTACCGGACCCAGCTCGAGATCGTCGACGAGGTGCGCGGCCACCTCGTCGACCTGCTCACCGCGCGCAAGCGCTTGGAGATGCAGCTGACGTCGTACGAGCGCAGCGCGACGCAGCGCGAAGCGGTCGAAGCGTTTCGCGCGGAGATCGAGGACCTGCGCACGCGCGAGGACGCGCTCGACGAAGCCGCGCACGAACTGCGCCGCCGCGCGGACGCGCTGCGCGCCGAGCGCGACATCACCCGCGCACGCGTAGCTGCGGCCAAAGCGGGGATCGCCGCGCACGGCGCGATCGCGGGGCTGAGCTCGCAGCACGCGGAGATCCGCACGCTCCTTGAAGACGCGCGCGAGCGCACGCTGTCGCTGCAAGCGCACGCGGCAGCGCTCGCGGAGCTCGTAGACCGCGACGCACGGCCCGCGCAGCCGCAGGCGGCGCTAGACGCACCGCCCGAGCACGAAGCGCTGATTCGGCCGCCCGACCAGCGCTCTTAGACCTTTTCAGAACGCGGCGACCGGCTTCCAACAAGCGTCAGGGATTACATTCCGCCGTGCATCTCGCACGTTCAGAAGAACGGGTTGTGTGCTTTTTCCTCGGCGATCGTCGTCGGGGGGCCGTGGCCCGGCATCACCACCGTGTTATCGTCGAGTGAGAATAGCTTGAACCGCACGCTCGACAGCAAGTCGTCGTAGGTTGCAACGTCGGCGAAGATGCCGCCGACGGAGCCCGCGAACAGCGTGTCGCCGCTGAACAGCGTGGAGCGGAACAAGAAGCACGACGAGCCGTCGGTGTGACCCGGCGTGTGCAGCATGCGGATCGATGCGTCGTCACCGAACGGCAGTTCCTCGCCGTCGCTCACCGGAATCGCTTTTCTTCCGAGGTCGCCGATCGCGTGCGCGTCGGCGCGGTGCATCACGATCTGCGCGTTCGGATACGCGCGTGCGACGTCGGCCGTCGCGTCGCAGTGGTCGGCGTGTTTGTGCGTCACGAGGATGTAGCGCAGCGCGTACGGTCCTTCGTTCACCGCGTCGAGCAGCGTCTTCGGGATGCCCGCGGGATCGATCAGCGCCGCCGTCTTGCCGTCCTGTAAGAAGAACAGATAGCCGTTGGACGGGTGCGGGTCGTGCGGGTGGTGGCGCACGTCGGGCGGGATCTCCGCACCGGGATACCAGCGCCGCGCAGCCGCATCCGCGAACTTGCCCGGATCGAGTCGGAGCACGACGGCGAGCGCGCGCGCCTGATCGTCGTTCGGCACGCCGTCGTTTTTCAGCCAGGCCTGGATCGCGCGCGCTTCGATGCCGGTCCGGTGCGCGAGCGCCGCCGTGTCGATCCCGGCGCCGCGCGACGCTTTGCGGAGGAGGTCGGCCGGATCGTCTTCGAGCGCGATGCGCGGCCAGCCGGCGGTCGCGCTCACCAGAGCGCTCCCCCGCCGACGAGGACGTACAGCGTCGGGCCGAGTCCCCACACGATGCCGACCACGCCCCAGATGATCTTCTGGCTCAGGTTGAGATCGCGGCGGGCCGCGAGGTTGATCCACATCAGCACGACGGCGACGGGGTGAAGAAAGATCGACACGAGGATCCAGAGGACGCGCTTCATCGTATTTTCGCCGCTTCGCATGAGCCGCGCGATATTCCGGTGTGGCGAGCAAGCAGCCGCAGGGACAGTAGGGGAAGCGACACTATAGAGCGCATCCTTTCCGTTGTCTGACTCATCCCTAAAGGCAGAGTCTTGGGGTGAATCGGACGGGTGGAGGTTCGAATGCGAGTTCGATTGGCATCCATTCCATGGCGCCGGCCGCTTCTCGTGTTCGGCGTCGCCGCTTTCGCGAGCTGCCCGACGATGATCGGCGCGGAGTCGACCGGTCCCATCGTCCGGGGCGGCCATGCGCAACTCGTCAGACCGTCCGAAAAGGCGATCTCGGACGGCTTCGAGATCCCCGCGGGCGCGCGGATCACGACGGCGGACGTGGGCCTTCGCGTCGCGATGCCGGACGGTACGAAACTCACGGTAGGGCATCAGGCGACGGTCCAGTTTGCCGGGCTCGGATCGACGCCGGGCATCTATTCGCTAGACGTCACGCGCGGGGAGATCGCTCTCGACACCAGCGGTCGCGCGCGCGATGCGGTCCCGATGCGCTATCGGGTGACGACACCGCTCAACACGGTCATCACGTTTCGGGCGACGAGCGGTAACATCATCGTGCGCTCGACGTTGGACCGCATCGAATGCAACGTGTGCGCCGCGGGCGACTTTAAAGTGCGCTCGTTGGGCAAGGAAGTTGCGCTCGATGAACCGGGCGCGGTCGCTACTGTAACCCTTGACAAAGGCGTGGTCGTCGCAACGAATCTCTATCGCTACGCTGTAGCGCTAACCGATGCGAAACCCGCGTCCGGCGGGGCGTTCGCGTCGCCGGCGTCGCCGGGCGCGCTGCGCGTCAATGAGGTCGCCCTTCAGCTTCGGGATAGCGGCGGCGATCGCTCGTCGGTCGCCGTGTGCCCGGCCCAGCACGTTCGCTTGACGGCGGTCGGCGGCCGGCCGCCGTATCGAGCGGCATCGACCAACGGTTCGGTGGCGGATGTCCTGAACTCATACGCTGCGCCCAAACGGGCTGCGTACTCGTATGCTCTCAAAGCCGGGATACCAGGCGATTCGGAGATTACGGTGATGGACGAGCACGGAAAATCGGCCTTGGTCGCCCTGCACGTCCTTAAATCGACGTCGCACACATGCCAGGTCTACCGCGACATCGACGTTGACGCGCTGAGGTGAGGCCAAAAGCGGTCGTCGTCTGGTCGGCCGTCTGCATCGCTCTCGTGGTCGCGTCGGGAGGTTATGCGGTCGTCCTCACGCTCCCGAGCGAAGGGGTCGAACGGCAAGGCGTCGTGGTGATGTACGCCGATCCCGAAACCAAGGCGTCACCGTCACCGCTGGGACAGCCGGCGCTTGGCTTCCGCCGTCCCGATGCGTCCGAGATCGTACTGAACGCGCAGCCGCGGCGTCTGCACAGCACGTTCATCGTCGCCCTCTCCGGCGCCGGCGGTTGCCGAAGCGAATACGGAAACGACGGGCCACTGCAAAAGCTGGGCGCGGGCGCGCTGCGACCGAGCATCGTGGCCCGGCCGGGATTCGAGCCGGTCACCGCCTATGCGGTCGCCACGAAGGTCCATGACGTGTCGCTTGTCTGCACGATGACGAGCGGCGCCACGACCGCGGCCTTTTCCGTCCGGCGCTTCGCGCTAGCAGGGAGCGGGCGATATTTCGACGTGAAATCGGATGACGGCTGCGTGAGTTACCGAACGCATCGGCTCTGCCCGGTTCCGACATACCGTGTCGAGCTCGACGCGATTCCAGACGCCGGTAACCTCACGACCGACGGCGGTACCGAGATCCCTGGTTCTCCCCGGGCGCGCCTGCTCGTCGAAAGCAGCTCGCTGCTTCACGTCCGGTGGAAGAACGAGGCCGACGATCATCGCCGCGAGTTCTTGCTTTTTCTGTTAGCCGGCGTCTTCGCGCTGGGCCTCGCGACCGGGCTCGAAGCGATCAAGGCCTGTCTCGAATCCGATACCGAAAACGTCGTCCGCGGCGAGCCCGCCGAGACGTCCCGCGCCGAACCGGACGCAACCCGACTCGGGTTGAAGAGGGCGCAATGCCCGTCCCCACCCACGCCAAGGTCATCATCATCGGCTCCGGACCCGCCGGCCTGACCGCCGCCGTCTACGCCGCCCGCGCCAACCTCGCTCCGATCGTCTTCGCCGGCCACATGTACGGCGGCCAGCTCATGCTCACCACCGAGGTCGAGAACTACCCCGGCTTTCCGGACGGGATCATGGGTCCTGAGCTGATGGAGGCGTTTCGCGCGCAGGCGGAGCGGTTCGGGTCGATCGTGCACAACGTCGACGTCACCGAGGTCGATTTCTCGAAGCGTCCGTTCGTGGTGCGCACGGCGGAGGACGAGTACACCGCCGACAGCGTGATCCTTGCGACGGGCGCGAGCGCGCGCTGGCTGGAGATCCCGGGCGAAGCGCGGCTGCGCGGGCGCGGCGTGTCGACGTGCGCGACGTGCGACGGCGCGTTCTTTCGCCAGAAGCACATCGTCGTGGTCGGCGGCGGCGACTCCGCGATGGAAGAAGCGCTGTTCCTCACGCGCTTCGGCAGCAAGGTGACGGTGATCCATCGCCGCGACAGCTTGCGCGCGTCGAAGATCATGGCCGAGCGCGCGCTCAACCACGAGAAGATCGCATTCGTCTGGAACACCGCGGTCGAGGAGGTCATCGGCGAGGACAACACGACCGCGCTGCGCTTGAAGAACCTCGTCAGCGGCGAGGGATCGACGCTCGCCGCCGACGCGCTGTTCATCGCGATCGGCCACGATCCGAACACGGCGATCTTCCAGGGCCAGATCACGCTCGATGCCGCGGGCTACATCGTCAGCGAGGACGGCGTGCGCACGAACGTCGAGGGCGTCTTCGTGGCCGGCGACGTGTACGACATCCGCTACAAGCAGGCCGTCACCGCGGCGGGGATGGGCTGCAAAGCGGCGATCGATGCGGAGAAGTATTTGGAGTCGCTCGAGTCACATCACAAGGCGCAGCGGACCGTCTCGGCCGCTGCCGTCCCGGCCTGATGAGCCACCCGTATCCGCATGCGGTCGATGCGTTCCGGCGCATGGACGGGCTCGAAGCGCTGCAGATGATGCAGCGCGGCGAGATTCCGACTACCAACATCACGCGCTGGATGAACTTCTCGCTCGAAACCGCCGAGCGCGGCCGGGTCGTGTTCGCGATGATGCCCGAGGAGAAGCTCTACAACATGATCGGCTCGGTGCACGGCGGCATCATCACGACGCTGATGGACAACGCACTCGGCAGCGCGGTGCAGTCCGTGCTCCCCGCGGGACGCGTCGCGACGACGATGGACCTGCACACGCGCTTTCACCGACCGGTGACGGCAGCGACGGGCAAAGTCTTCGCGGACGCACACGTGGTGCACGCCGGCCGCCGTACCGCGACATCCGAAGCGCACCTCGTCGACGCGAACGGCACGGTCTACGCGACGGGCACATCCACGCTGATGATCCTCGAGGACAAACCGCCGGCTTAGCGGCGGTAGAACACCGTCACGCGCGGGTTCTGCGGATCCTGGCGCGGATCGACGTCCACCGCGATTACGGCGTTCGGGTCGATCCGCAAGTGCTGGAGATATTCGGCGAGCGAGCTCTGGTCTTCGCTCTGACCGTTGTTGCGGTCGACGTCGGCGACCGTCGCTTTGCCGAGCGCGGTCTGCAGGGCTGCGTGACGGCTGCCGCCGGCGCGCAACAGCAAGCGGCGCGTGGCCGTGCCGGCTTGCGTGACGGAAACCGCGATGATGTCGCGGGACGAGATGTGGTTCTTCATCGTCGCGAGCGTTTGCGTCTCGCGGTCCATGTGAACCAGCGCGTACTGCAGCAGCGAGGTCTGCTGGCTCCCCGTCATCGCGGTCTGAGCGCTCGACGTCGGCGGAAGCCCGACCGCGAGCGCTGCGGCAAGCAACGCCGCGCCTGCTTTTCGTGCGTTCTTGAGCATGCCGGGGTTATACCCGTGCGCGCAGATCTTCCGCATACGCCTGCTCGATCAAGCCGGCGTACCGCTGCTCGACGACGCGGCGCTTCACCTTGAGCGTGGGCGACAGCTCGCCGTCGTCGACGGTCAGATCGCGCGGCAGGATCGCGACGCGCTGGATGCGCTCGTACGACGCCAGCTCGGCGGTGTTCGCTGCGATCTCGCGGACCACAAGCGCGCGCACGCGCGCATCGGCCGCCATCGCGGCCGTCGTCGTGTCGGCCGCCATCTCGAGCTCCTTGCGGATCAAATCCCAGTTCGGCGCGACGAGCACGGCCGGGTGAGCGCGGTTGGCGCCGAACGCCATCACCTGGCCGATGTAGATGGAACGTTTGATGGCGGTCTCGATGCGCGACGGCGAGATCCACTTGCCGCCGCTGCTCTTGAAGATCTCGCGCTTGCGGTCGGTGATGAGCAGATGGCCGCGTTCGTCGAAGCCGCCGATGTCGCCGGTCTGAAACCAGCCGTCGGCGGTGAACGGCTGGTCGTCGCGCGGCAGCTTGTAATAGCCCAGCATCACGTTGGGGCCTTTGACGAGTACCTCGCCGTCCTCGGCGATCTTCACGTCGACGCCGCGCACCGGCGTGCCGACGCTGCCGAGCTCGTTGTCGGCGGGGTGGTTCACGGTGACCGTCGGCGACGTCTCGGTCAGGCCGTAGCCTTCGAGGATGTTCACTCCCATCGCCGCGAGCGCGAGCGCGGTGTCGCGGTGCAGCGGTGCGCTGCCGCTCACGACGTACTCCAGCCGGTCGAGGCCCAGCGTGGGGCGGATCTTCGACAGCACGAGCTTGTTCGCGAGCGCGTGCTTGAGGCGCAGCAGCGGCGACAGGCCGCCGTCGCGAACCGCGCGCTCGTACGCGCTGCCGGTCGCGATCGCCCACGGCACCAGCTTCGCTTTGAGCCCGCCGGCGTCGCGCGCCTTGCCGACGATCCCCGCGATGACGCGCTCGAAGATGCGCGGCACGAACGCGACGAACGCAGGCCGGATCACCTTGAGGTCTTCGAGCAGCCGCTCCGGTGTCGTGACGTAGTGGATCAGGTGGTTGTAGAGATAGCCCAGTGCGTTGGCGTGCTCGAAGATGTGCGCGAACGGCAGTACCGACAGCGCGACTTGGCCTTCGTGCTGCGCGCTCTCGGCGGGATCGAACGCGTTCACCGTGTTCGACACGAGGTTGCGGTGCGACAGCATCACGCCTTTGGGCTGACCGGTCGTGCCCGACGTATAGATCAGCACCGCGAGCTCGTCCAGCCCGATCCCGTCGTGATAGGCCGCAAGCGTCGCAGCGTCGCGGCCGAGGGCCTCGCCCGCACGCACCAGCGCTGCGAAGCCGTCATCGCCGTCGTCATCGAACGCGACGATCGGCGGTGCGTTCGGCGCCGCGGCGCGCACGTGCGCGGCGCACTTCGCGTCGTCGACGAACACGAGCTTCGCCTCGCTGTCGGCAAAGATGAACTGAATCTGGTCGTCCGCCGTCGTCGCGAACATCGGCACCACGACACCGCCGGCGTAGAGGATGCCGAAGTCGGCGAGCAGCCATTCGACGCAATTGTTTGCCAGGATCACGACCCGGTCGCCGCGGCCGATCCCGCGCTCGTGCAGCGCATGCGCGACGGCGGCAGCCCGGCCGTGGACGTCCCGAGAGCTGAGGGCGAGCGTCCGGCCGCCCCGGCGCTCACCGAGCGCGATCGAACGCGGCTCGGCCAGCCGTTCGGCGATAAAAGCCGGGAGGATCGGCAGCTCCGCGGCGGGCGATCCTGCGTCATCCTGAGCTTGTCGAAGGATCGTCATCGGCGTGGGACCTCCCGGGGCGGCGGAGGGACAGGAGAAGACGCGGAGTGCCTTGACGGGTTAACTCGAACCTATTATAAATAACATATGGCAACGCGGTCAAGGGAGACGGCCGACTTCCCCACCGAGCTCTGGGGCGACCGCGTCTTCACCGGCGAGGTAAAGACGAAGACGGTCTTTCCGGCCCTGGTCCTCCAGATGCTGCACGCCCAGCCCGACAGCGGCTACGGCTTGATGCAGCGGATCGCCACCCTCGGCGGCATCTTCCCGGTTAACCCCAACACGATCTATCCGCTTCTGCGGCGGCTCGAGGAGCGCGGTTTCATCCGCGGCGAGGCCGACGCGTCCACGAAGCGCGGCACGACGCTGTACCGGATCACGACGACCGGCGAAGAGCGGCTCGAGCGCATCAAAGCCAACTTCAAGCCTTACCTCACCAATCTCATCGCGGCGCTGCAACTGCTGCGCCTCGACCTGTACGGAGAGACCTCATGAGCACCTACCGCGCGCCGTTGCGCGACATGCAGTTCGTCCTGCGCGAGCTCGCAGGCGTCGAGGAGATCGCGAAGCTTCCCGGCTACGAAGACACCACCGACGTGCTCGACGCGATCCTCGAAGAAGCGTCGACGTTCGCGTCGGAAGTGCTCGCGCCGCTGAATCAAAGCGGCGACCAGGAAGGCTGCACGTGGAACGACGGCGTCGTCACGACGCCCAAGGGTTTCAAAGAGGCGTACCACCAGTTCGCCAAAGCGGGCTGGATCGGTCTGCCGGTGCCGGCGGAGTACGGCGGTCAAGGGTTGCCCCAGATCATGCTCGGCCCGACGCTCGAGATGTGGAACGCGGCGAACATGGGCTTCGCGAACGGCCCGCTGCTCAACCAGGGCGCGATCGAAGCGATCGAGCAGTTCGCGTCCGACGAGCACAAGCAAACGTACATCCCGAAATTGGTGAGCGGCGAGTGGACGGGCACGATGTGTCTCACCGAGCCGCAGGCCGGCTCGGACCTCGCGCAGGTGCGCTCGACGGCCGCACCCGAGGGCGACCACTACCGCGTCAAAGGCCAGAAGATCTTCATCACGTTCGGCGAGCACGACATGGCGCCGAACATCATCCACCTCGTGCTCGCGCGGCTGCCTGACGCGCCCCTGGGCACGAAGGGCATCTCGATGTTCATCGTGCCGAAGGTCCTCGTGAACGCCGACGGCTCGCTGGGCGAGCGCAACGACGTCAAGTGCGCGGGGATCGAGCACAAGCTGGGCATCAACGCGAACCCGACGTGCACGCTCAACTACGGTGAGAACGGCGAAGGCGCGATCGGCTACCTCGTCGGCGAGGCGAACCGCGGCCTGGAGTACATGTTCGTGATGATGAACGCCGCGCGGTTCTCCGTGGGGGTGCAGGGTCTGGCGATCGCGGACCGCGCGTACCAGCACGCGGTCGAGTACGCAAAGGAACGCATCCAGTTCCGGGACGTGGCGTCGCGCGATCCCAAGCCGGTCGCCATCATCAAGCATCCCGACGTGCGGCGCATGCTGCTGTGGTGCAAAGCGAACATCGAGGCGATGCGCGCGCTGGCGTACGTCACCGCGGCATCGCTGGACTACGCGCACAAGTCCGAAGACCCCGCGGTGCGCAAGGAGCACCAGGCGTTCGTCGAGCTGATGATCCCGATCGTCAAGGGCTGGCTCACCGAGCGCGCGATCGACGTCTGCTCCACGGCGCTGCAAGTGTTCGGCGGCATGGGCTACGTCGAAGAGACCGGCATCGCGCAGCAGTACCGCGACGTGCGGATCACCACGATCTACGAAGGCACGACCGGCATCCAGGCGCTTGACCTCGTCGGCCGCAAGCTCGTGCGCGACATGGGCGCGAGCGCGACGAAAGTGCTCAAGCAGATCGGCAAGTTCGCCAACGAGCTCGAAGCATCCGACAACGAGCAGGTTAAGGCGCTCGCGGCGCCGCTCGCCGAGGCGACGAAAGCGCTCGGCGACACCGCGCAGTTCATCGGGATGACCGCGATGGGTGACACGCGCAAGGCGTTCGCGAACTCCGTGCCGTTCATGAATTTCTTCGGGATCGTCGCGGGCGGCTGGCAGCTGTTCCGCGGCGCGAAGATCGCCGCCGAGAAGCTGGCGGCGGGCGACAGCGACCCGTTCTACACCGCGAAGCTCGATACCGCGACGTTCTACGCCCACAACGTGCTCTCGCAGTCCGCGTGGCTGCAGAAGCAGATCGTCGAGGGTTCAGGCGACGTGATGGCCGGCAGCGACGACATGTTCGAAGTCGAGCGCCGCGCGCTCGTCACCGCGTAACACCAGAAAGCACATGAGCAACATCAACTCGACATCCCAGCGCGTGAAGAGCACGGACCTCGGCGACGGCGTCCGCCTCATCACGCTCGACAACCCGCCCGTCAACGCGCTTTCGTATGCGCTCTCCGGCGAGCTGGTGCCGCTGATCGAAGCCGCCGACAAGGACGCGGCCGTCACGACGGTGATCTTCACCGGCGCGAACGGCATGTTCAGCGGCGGGGCGGACGTCAACGACTTCACCACCGTCCCGACGGCCGAGACGAAAACCGTCCGCTCGGTGATCGAAGCGATGGAGCGCAGCGGCAAGACGTTCATCGCGGCGATCGACGGGAACGCGCTCGGCGGCGGCTTCGAGCTGTCGCTCGCGTGCGACTACCGCGTCGCGACGACGAAGTCGCGCGTCGGACTTCCGGAGATCAAGCTGGGGCTGCTGCCCGGTGCCGGCGGAACGCAGCGGCTACCGCGCCTCATCGGCGCGAACGACGCGCTGCAGATGATGCTCAAGGGCGATATGGTCAAGGCGCCGGACGCGCTCAAGAAAGGCATCCTCGACGCGGTCACCGACGGCGACGTCGTCGAAGCCGCGAAGAACTACGCCGGCAAGCCGAAGCGCCGCATCTCCGAGCGCAAGGCCGAGCTCGGCGTGGCCAACCTGAGCCTGTTCGCGACGCCGTTCGTCGTCGCCCAAGCGCATATGATGGTGCCGCCCGAAGAGAACGGCGGGTTCGCCGCGCACAAGCTGATCGACGCGGTGCAAGCCGCCATCGAGCTGCCGTTCGAGCGCGGCTGGGCGCGCGAGCTGCGCCTGTTCATGGAGCTCGTGCAGTCCGCGCCGTCCGCGGCGCTGCGGCATGTGTTCTTCGCCGAGCGCGAGCTGTCCAAAGTCCCCGGGCTGCCGAAGACCGAGCCGCTGGAGATCAAGGCCGCGGGCGTCATCGGCGCCGGCACGATGGGGACCGGCATTGCGATCGTGTTCGCCGAGGCCGGGATCCCCGTGACGGTCGTCGAGACGAAAGAAGAAGCGATCGAGAAGGCACGCGAGACCGTCTTCGGCACGTTCAAGTACAACGTCGACAAGGGTCGCCTCAGCCAAGAGGACGCGTGGAAGCGCGCGAACTCGATCACGTTCGAGACGGACTTCGCGTCCCTCGGCGACGTCGACATCGTCGTCGAGGCCGCGTTCGAGTCGATGCCGGTGAAGAAAGAGATCTTCCGCAAGCTCGACGCGGCGACGAAGCCGGAAGCGATCCTCGCCTCGAACACCTCGACGCTCGACATCGACGAGATCGCGTCCGCGACGAAGCGGCCCGACAAGGTGGTGGGCCTGCACTTCTTCGCGCCGGCCAACATCATGAAGCTGCTCGAGGTCGTGCGCGGCAGGGAGACCTCGCCGCAGACGCTCACCACGGGCATCGCGCTGGGCAAGAAGCTGCGCAAGGTCGCGGTCGTGTCGGGCAACGCATTCGGTTTCATCGGCAACCGCATGCTGTTCGAATACGAAGCGCAAGCGGTGCAGCTGGCGGAAGAGGGCGTGAGCCCGGCCCGCATCGACAAGGTGATCAAAGAGAAGTTCGGCTTCGCGATGGGACCCTTCGCGGTCGCCGATCTGTCGGGGCTCGACGTCTACAACTTCATCTCGCAATCCGAGCACGGCACGCCGCTGGGCCGCATCCCGATCATCGCGAAGCTCGTCGAACAAGGCCGTCTCGGCCAGAAGTCGGGCGCCGGATTCTTCAAGTACGACAAAGCGGTCGGAAAAGGCCGCCAGCCGATCCCCGATCCCGAAGTCGAGCAGCTCATCGCGCAGCTTGCGAAGGACGCCGGCATCGCGCAGAACCCGAATGTGAGCGACGACGAGATCATCGCGCGCTGCACGCGCGCGCTCGCCGACAGCGGCGCGGAGCTCGTGCGCACCGGCGTCGCGCTGCGACCGGGCGACGTCGACATCGTCTGGATCTACGGCTACGGCTTCCCGCCGCACCACGGCGGACCGATGCACTACGCCGATGCGACCAACTACACGCCCAAGGGCGAGGCCACGACGAACACGACCGAAACCAAGGAGTTGACCCATGCGTGAGGCGGCGATCGTCTCAGCCGCGCGCACGCCGATCGGCAAAGCGTTCCGCGGCGCCTTCAATCAAACCCACGGTGCGACGATGGGCGGTCACGTCATCGCGCACGCGATCCAGCGCGCCGGCATCGATCCGGCCGAGGTCGAGGACGTCGTCGTCGGCACGGGCTTGCCCGAAGGCGCGACAGGACACAACCTCGGCCGCGTCGCCGCGCTCCGCGCCGGACTGCCGCGCGCGGTCGCCGGCACGACGATCAACCGCTACTGCGCGTCGGGCCTGCAAGCGATCTCGAGCGCGGCGCACCGCGTGATCGTCGACGGCGCCAAGGTGATGGTCGCGGCGGGCGTCGAGTCGATCTCGCTCGTGCAGAACGACATGAACATGCACGAGTTCACGGAAGAGTGGGCGCTGCGCCACGAGCCCAGCCTCTACATGCCGATGCTGCAGACGGCCGACTTCGTCGCGAAGAAGTACAACGTGTCGCGCGAGACGCAGGACGAATACTCGCTGCAGTCGCAGCAGCGCACCGCCGCCGCGCAAGAAGCGGGCCGCTTCGACGCCGAGATCGTGCCGCTGCCGACGTGGAAGTACGAGCAGGACAAGGCGACCAAAGCGTTCCGCGAGGAGCACGTAACGCTGACCAAGGACGAAGGCAATCGTCCGGACACGACGCTCGAAGGGCTGCTGTCGCTCAAGGGCGTGCTCGACAAGAACTCGTCGATCACCGCGGGCAACTCGTCGCAGCTCAGCGACGGCGCGGCGGCTGTCGTCGTGATGGACGCCGACGAAGCACGCAACCGCGGCATCGAGCCCCTCGGATTCTACCGCGGCATGGTCGTGCGCGGCTGCGATCCCGGCGAGATGGGCATCGGTCCGGTCTTCGCAGTGCCGGATCTGCTGAAACGGCACGGGCTGACGGTCGACGACATCGGCCTATGGGAGCTCAACGAAGCGTTCGCGGTCCAAACGGTGTACTGCCGCGACACGCTAGGCATCCCGAACGACAAGCTCAACGTCGACGGCGGCGCGATCTCCGTGGGCCACCCCTACGGCGTGAGCGGCGCCCGCATGACGATGCACGCATTGATCGAAGGCAAGCGCCGCAACGCGAAGTACGTCGTCGTGACGATGTGCATCGGCGGCGGCATGGGCGCCGCCGGCCTCTTCGAGGTGAACCTGAACTAGCGAAGCGCGCGCCGACACACCGTCTCGTCTCCGGCCAGCCCCGGGACCGGCTCGCCGCGCCCGCCGCGCGGGAGGAGTTCCGAAGCAGCATGCCTATCCGTGCAAGAACGACGAGCGTCCTGCTCGTCCGTTCCCAGAAGAGGAGTGGCATGGCGGATAGCGGGTTAGCAAGTTGGGCGGGCGATAAGCTCGCCGGGGGCGCCGTTAGCGCGCTCGGTGCCGAGGCGATGACCGCGGGACTCGCCGCGGCGGGAGTCTCGCTGCCCGGCGACTCGTCGAGCCAGTTGGACGCCCTGAAGGCAGAGCTCGATCATATCGTCGGGATGCTCAGCGAGGTCCAGAACGAGATACACGATCTCGCGGGACTGGTCACGCGCCTGGTCCAGGATTCGACGTTCGACACCGGCGTTCGCATGATCCAACCGCAGGTCGATTCGGTGTTCAGCCTCTCGAAACGGCTCGCTAGCCTCGCGAGGAATAGCCTCGGCTCGGCACCGCAGAGCGACAGGACCGAAGAACGACAGGACGTCCAAAGGTCGATCGCGAGCGCCCACGTCGATAATCAGCGGACGATTCACAACGCGGTCGCAGGCTCGCAAACGACGACGACGCTCTACGAGCTGTTTGCGAATCAACTGAAGGCAGTGCATCGCTTTTTGACGTATCGCGATTCGGACGCGGTGCAACGCTTCATCAACTACTATCAGAACGCCCAATACTTGGAAAATCTCCTCATTCAGGCGTATTACAAAGCCGTCGGA
Organism: Candidatus Elarobacter sp.; assembly: GCA_036403315.1. GTDB lineage: Bacteria > Vulcanimicrobiota > Vulcanimicrobiia > Vulcanimicrobiales > Vulcanimicrobiaceae > Vulcanimicrobium. The sequence goes on along the minus strand of DASWRD010000084.1, from coordinate 42,083 downwards.
GATGCTGACGGCGTAGCGAGTGCGGAGGAGATCTATCAGCAAAACATGGTAGACGAGAAGCGCTTCCACGTGCTACCGATCCCGTACGGAGTCGCGTGGGATCAGAAGAGCCGGATCGCGATGTATGCGGAGACGTGTGAGTACGTGACGTGGGACGAGTCGAATCGACTGTCGTCGACCACGACGCAGGACCGCCTCAGCAAGGCGAACCCGCCGTTCAACCAGCCGATCTGGCAATTGCCATCGGCGGCTCACCTTTTGTCGACCCAACGGGCCGGGGAGGCAGGTTTCCTTGGACACGGCCCCGATGCCGCTTGGGGCACGCATCTGCCGCATATTCCGGTCGGGGTGTTCAGCGATTACGACCCCGCGGACGGGACGCCGGCAGAGTGGCTGATGAAGAACGGCGTCCCCTGGAACCTCGTTGGATTGCGCTTTTGGACAACCGACGCCCCGGACGAAATAATCGGACTCAGGCCGCCAGGCATACACCTCTATGTCGACATCTCGAACCACGAGACGCTCTACGGATATCATGTAGGGTACCCCGGCACGCCGGGACACACGTTGCGTATCATCCACGCTGTCTCGGGTTATTTTCCGCTGGGAACCGAAGCGGAAAAGTCGGGCGCATGATTCGACCGCGTAGCGCAGCCCCTCGTTGATGCTTCCGCACGCGTTGGCCTCGGTCAGGAAAAGCTCATTGTGACCCCGAGCTCGTCGGTGTCACCCCGAGCTCGTCGAGGAGCGACAGATACCGCTGGCCGCAAGAGCCGCGCCGCGCGGATGGCGTGAGCTGCTCTCACCCTGCGACAGACTCAGGGTGAGAGAAGCTCACGCGGTCACGATGACAGCAAGCCCTTGTACTTCTCGCGGAGGTCGCGTTTGAGGAACTTGCCGACGCCGGTGCGGGGGATCGCGTCGACGAAGACGATCTTGTCGGGCGTCTGCCACTTCGCCAGCTTCTCGCCGAGCCAGCCGCGCAGCGCCTCCTCGTCGGCGGGCTCGCCTTCGCGCACGACCACCGCGGCGACCGGACGCTCTTGCCACTTCGGATGGGGGACGCCGAACACGCAGGCTTCCTTCACCGCCGGATGCCCCATGATGGTGTTCTCGACCTCGACCGACGAGATCCACTCGCCGCCCGACTTGATGAAGTCTTTCACGCGGTCGACGATCTCGATGTAGCCGTACTCGTCCTGCGTCACCACGTCGCCCGTATGGAACCACCCGTCGCGCTCGAACCCGATCGCCGTCGCGGCCTCGTTGTTGTAGTACGTCTTCGCGACGGCGAAGCCGCGCACGAGCAGCTCGCCGCGGGATTTGCCGTCCTGCGGCACGTCGTTACCGTTCTCGTCGACGATGCGCCACTGCACGATCGGCGAGAAGCGACCCTGCTTGTAGCGCTCGCGGTGCTGCTTCTCCGGGTCGCCGTCGAGCAGCGACGTGTCGCGGCTCACCGTGCCGATCGGCGACATCTCCGTCATGCCCCAGGCGTGGATCGCGTCGAACCCGAGCGCGTTGAGATCGTCCATCAGCGACGCGGGCATCGCCGAGCCGCCGATGACGATGCGCGTCAGCGACGGCAGCGTCTTGTTCTGCGCGCGCAGCATGTCCCGAACCGTCATCCAGACGGTGGGTACCCCGGCCGACACCGTGACCTTTTCCGTTTCGCACAGCTCGATCACGCCCGCCGGGTCGAGCCGCTCCATCGGCATGATGAAGTCCGCGCCCACCATCAAGCACACGAACGGCGTGCCCCATGCGTTGACGTGGAACATCGGCACGATGGGCAGCACGCGGTCGCGTTCGCTGATCCCGAGCGCGTCGGCGAGCCCGCTCGCGAGCGCGTGCAGAAACGTCGAGCGGTGCGAGAACATCACGCCCTTCGGATCGCCCGTCGTCGCCGAGGTGTAGCACAAGATTGCGGCCGCGCGCTCGTCGATCTCCGGCCAGTCGTACGTCTCGGGCTCAGGTGCGAGCAGCGTCTCGTAGTCGAGCGCGCCGTCGAAGACTTCGGGCGCCGCCCCCATGAAGATGAACGTGCGGCCCGAGTCCGGCTGCAGCGCGTCGGCAGCTTTGATCGCTTTCGCCAACGAACCGTCGAAGAACACGAAGCGGTCGTCGGCGTGGTCGAGGATGAACGCGACTTGGTCCGGGAACAGCCGGATGTTCACGGTGTGCAGCACCGCCCCGATCATCGGCACGGCGTAGTACAGCTCGAGATGGCGGTGACCGTTCCACGCGAACGTCGCGACGCGGTCGCCGGGCTTCACGCCCAGCGTGCGCAGCGCGTTGGCGAGCTTCGCGACGCGCAGGCCGAACTCGGCGAAGGTGAAGCGCCGCACCTCGGCGCCGTCGCGCGACACGATCTGCTTGCGCGGATGCGCCCGCATCGCGTGCTCGAAGATCGCGCGGATCGAGAGCTGCTGATCGGACATCGTCGACGGGAGCAACCCGCCGAGCTCGGGGGAGAACGTCGTCGCCATCCCCGCCGGGTTCTCTGCGTCGGGCCTCGCCCCTCGGCGGACGCGGGCTAGCGCGGCGCCACAGCGCACCGCGGCGCAGCGCATCGGTTCAGCCCAGCAGCGACCGCAGGGCCTCGTTCAGCTCAGGGTGCCGGAACACGTACCCGGTCGCCATCGTGCGCTCGGGGAGGACGCGCTGGCCTTCGGTGATGGCGACCTCGCCTTCGCCGAGCATCAGCTTTGCGGCGAAGCGCGGCACCGGCGCGAGCGCCGGGCGGTGGACCGCGCACGCCAACGCGCGGGTGAAGTCCCGGTTCGTCACCGGCTCCGGCGCCGTCACGTTGAGGACGCCGTCGGCCCCGTCGATCGCGTGCAGCGCGATCCCGATCTCGTCGTCGATGTGGATCCACGAATACCACTGCTCGCCGCTCGCGATCGCGCCGCCCAGACCGAGCCGGAAGATCGGCAGCAGCTTGCCGAGCACGCCGCCGCCCAGGCCGAGCACGAGCCCCGTCCGCAGCTTGGCGACGCGCATGCCGAGCGCGGCCGCGCGGTCCGCTTCGGCCTCCCACGCGACGCACAGGCGGCCCAAGAAGTCCGTGCCGGGCGGACTCGACTCCGTGAACGTCGCGGTGCGGCTGGTGCCGTAGTAGCCGATGGCGGATCCGCTGACGTACGCCTGCGGGCGGCGGCCGGTGCGCGCGAGCGCCTCGAGGTACGCGCGCGGCGCGTCGACGCGCGACGACCACATCGCCGCCTTGCTCGCCGCCGTCCACCGCACGGCGACCGGCGCCCCAGCGAGGTTCACCACCACGTCGCTGCGTTCGCTCGCCGCCGCCGCGCGCGCCGGGTCGCGCAGACTCGACTCCACCACCTCGTCGCCGCGCGCGCGCAGCGCCGCACCGAGGTAGCGGCCGATAAAGCCCGTCGCTCCGAGGATCGTCACACGCATCGTGGATTGGACGACGCGGGCGCACCGCGCGTCGCGTCGAACCTCGGGGCGTGCTCGGGAACGTCCAGGCGCTCCGCGCGATCGCCGCGCTCATGGTGGTCGTCGTTCACGCGTACGCGGTCGAGTCGACCTATCTCCCGGGCCGGCCCTGGACCACGCCGTTCCACGTGCTCGGCACCTACGGCGTCGATCTGTTCTTCGTCATCAGCGGTACGGTGATGCTCGTGTCGACCGCGACGTGGTTCGGCGAGAAGTCCGCGCCGCGGCGCTTCCTCGCGCGGCGCGCGACACGCATCTACCCGCCGTACATCATCGTCACGGCGCTCGTGCTCGCCGCGTACCTGCTCGTTCCGAGCGCGACCGGCGCGCACCGCAGCGCGCGCCCCGACGTCCTGCTGTCGTTCCTCGCCCTGCCGCAGCGCGGCGAGCCGCTGCTGGTCGTCGGCTGGACGCTGACGTACGAGCTCGTGTTCTACTGCGTGTTCGCGGTCGCGCTGCGGTTTCAACGGCGATACCTTCCACTCGTCACGGCGGTTTGGCTGCTGGCCGTCGTGCTGATCGGCGCGCTCGGCCCGGCGGAGAACCCCTGGGCGCGCGTGCTGGGGAGCTGGTTCAACCTCGAGTTCGTGTTCGGGATGCTGGTCGGAACGGCCGTTCTGCGCGGGGCGTTCGTCGCGCCGCGCGCGCTGTTGGCGCTCGCGATCGTGCTGGCGATCGGGGTGTGCGTCGCGACCGCGTACTCCGGCCGCGAGTTCCTCGCGATCGCGTGGTGGCGGCCGTGGGCCGTCGGCGTGCCGATGGCGCTGCTCGTGTACGCGTCGCTCGGCTTGGAGAAGCACGGGCTGCTCGCACCGCGGTGGCTGCGCGCGCAAGGCGACGCGAGCTACGCGCTCTACCTCTGGCACGTGCTCGTCATCGGCGCGCTCGGGTTCGCGCTCAACCGCGTGCACGTGCACGGAACGCCGGCGCGGATCGCGATCGTGTTCGGCGGCTACGCGCTGGCGATCGCGGTATCGTTCCTCGCGTACCGGTACGTCGAGCGGCCGCTGCTGCGGCTCGCGCGGCGCTATTTCGAAAGCGCGTCGAGCAAAACGGGCCGCAAGGCGGTGGCCCAGACGTCGTAGCCCGCGAGCGACGGGTGGAGCTTGTCGGGCATCAGTTCGTCGAGTATCGTGCCGTCGGCGCTGACGAAGCCCGCGCCCGCATCGAGCCAGCGCACGTGCGTGCCGTCCGCCAGCGCCGCGATGCGCGCGTTCACGTCATTCGCCTTCGCGCGCAGCGGATCGTCGGGCGCGCCGCGCGGTAAGAGCGCGTTGAGCACGACGACCGCGTTCGGCAGCTTCGCCCGAACCGTGTCGACGATCGCGCCGACGCCGCGCGCGACGTTCTCCGGCGTCGCGCTCGCGAGGTTGTTGGTGCCGATCATCAGCACGACGATGCGCGCGTTGGTGCCGTCGAGCTCGCCGTTCTGCGCGCGCCACAGCACGAACTGCGTCCGGTCGCCGGAGATGCCGAAGTCGACGACGTTCCCAAGCGGCGCGATGGACCGGTCCCACACGTCCTTGCCGCGCGTCGTGAAGTATTCGACGATGGAGTCGCCGATGAACAGCACGTCGATGCCGCGTTGCCGCGCGCGCGCGGCGTACGCGTCGTGCTGCGCGAGCCACGCCGCCTTGTTCCACGGCCGCGGCGCGGCGATCCACGGCCCGGCGAGCGGCACGGGCGAGGGCAAAGGAGCGGGGCTGGCGATCGGAGGCGGCGCGGGCGGGACCGCGTGCACTACGGACGCGTGGAGGGCGCGGCGCTCGCCGCCGGCTGCGCGCTCGGGTCCGCCGTCGTCATCGGCGCGGGCGCGGGCGTGGGCGTGGGTGTGGTCGCGGGGTGCGGCATCGTGCTCGGTTCGGCCGGCTCCGCGCTGGGTCCCGGCGTCGGCGCGGCGCGCCCGTGCTTGCCGAGCGCGATGTGCCGGCACACGAGCGATCCCGCGCCCTTACCGAAGCCGGCTTGGCCCTTGCGGAAGAACAGCTTCGTGCCCGGCACGAACCACACCAGCGCGTCGGCCGCCGACGTGCACGCTTTCGTGGCGACCGATTTCTTCGCGGCCTCCGCCGCCGTCGCGGTGGCGTCGCCGGCGGCCGTTTGCCCGAGCGCGCTCGCGAGCGACGCGCACGCGAGCACGACCGCGGCGCCGGCCGCGGTCAGCGTGCGCATCCGCTTACGGTCGCGGACTCGGCCGCGGGCTGGCGCTGGGGTTGGGGCTGCTGTTCGACGTCGAAGCGGGGTTGTTCGGAACTTGCCCGCCCGCGCCCGGAGCGCCGGTGTTGCCCTGGTTGCCCGACATCGGGTTGCCGCTCGACCCCGGCGCCGGCGAGCCCTGGCTGCCCGGGGCGGCGTTGGTGGAGTTCGGCAGGCCGGGCCCCGTCGTCGTGCGCGGCAGCGGGACCGGCGACGTCATCGGGGCGGCGGGCGGCGAGGACATCGGCCGCGGCACCATCGTTCGCGCGGGGGGCATCGGCATCGAGCCGGGCGTGGCGTGCGGTCCGCGCATCGAGCCGCCCGGTCCGGGGTGTCCGCCGCGAGCGACGGCCGTCGCGCGGCAAACGTACATTCCCATCCCCTTACCGTAGTGTGCAGAGCCCTTCAGGTAGTACGTCTTCGCCGCGGCCATGAACCAGACGACGGGTCCGGTCTTCGCCGTGCACTTCGGCATAAAATGACCCGTGCCATGGCCCATCATACCGCCCATCGTGCACGGTCCGGCGACCGCGACCGACATCGAACCGACGGCCATCGCAACGGCAACGGCAGTGCTCACGAGAATACGCATATCTGCCGGATTCCGCTTGTGCTCGCATGCTAAGCGCAGAGCGCCCGCTCGCTCGCAGCAATTGCACGCTCTCGCGCGTTCGGTTTCGGTAAGGTCCGCTCGACCGCTAAGAACCGGCGGGGGGCACGCCGAAGAGACAATCAGCATGACCAGCAACGCGATCAATATGTACGTGTTCATCTTCGCATTCGCGGCCTCGTTCTTGCTCGGGCAGAAGCGCCCGATGCTTGCACTTTCCACGCGCGCGCTGCTCGCGGTTCTGCTCGGGCTCGCGCTCGGCTATGCCGTCGCGGTAGACCAGTGGTACCGCAGTTATCTCGGCGTCGCGACGCTGATCGCGAACGTGCTGTTCATCGCCTTCGCGGCGATCGACTTCCTCAGCTGGCAGAAGCGCCGCCTGGAAGATCGCGGCTAACAGGCCGCCAACTCAGGCGGGGTGAGCACCTCCGCCGACCTCCGCGCCCTGCTGGGCATCACGCTTCCCATCGTGCGAGCGCCGATGGCCGGCGGCTACGACACGCCTGACGCGGTCGCCGCGGCGTCCGAAGCCGGCGCGCTCGGCTCGACCGGCGCCGCGTACCTGACGCCTGCGGCAATCCGCGAGCACGTCGACGCGATCCGCGCGCGCACCGGCCGTCCGTTCGCGGTGAATTTGTTCGCCGGCGGGATCGAGTCGCGCGACGTCGATCCGGCACCGATGCTGGCGCTGCTCGCGCCGCTGCACGAGCGCTTCGGCTTGCCGCCGCCCGTCGCGCCGGGCCCATGGCCGTACGATCTCGACGAGCAGCTCGGCGCGCTCGTCGCGGCCGACGTGCGCATCATCTCGTTCACGTTCGGGTTGCCGGGCGATGCTGCGGTCGCGCGGTTGCGCGCGGACGGGCGCGTGGTGATCGGCACGGCGACGAACGTCGCCGAAGCGCTGCGCTGCGAGGAGGCCGGCTGCAGCGCGGTCGTCGCGCAAGGCGCGGAAGCGGGCGGACACCGCGGTACGTTCATCGACGCGTTCGAGTCGGCGCTGATCGGGTTGATGGCGCTCGTGCCGCAGATCGTCGACGCGGTGCGCATCCCGGTGCTCGCCGCCGGCGGCATCATGGACCGCCGCGGCGTCGCCGCGGCGCGCGCGCTCGGCGCGAGCGGCGTCATGTGCGGCACGGCGTTCCTCGACACCGTCGAAGCGGGCACGAGCGCCGCGCACCGCCGCGCGCTCGCCGCATCACGCGACGGCGACACGGTGCTCACGCGCGCGTTCAGCGGCCGTCCGGCGCGCGGTTTGGCGAACGCGTTCCAACGCGCGGCCGACGCACGACCGGATGAGATCTTGCCGTACCCGAAGCAGAACTCGCTCACCCGCCCGCTGCGCACCGCGGCGGCAGCGGCAAACGACCCGGAATATTTATCGCTCTGGGCGGGTCAGGCGACGCCGCTGGCAATGCACGACGTGCGTACCGCCGACGTGGTCGCGGAATTAGCCGCCGGCTGGCCCGAGCCGTAATTATCGGCGTAACAAACCCAAATGTCAGGATGACAGAAGCTAGCCCAGTGCGCTGAGCAGCGCTGCGCTTTCGTCGTCGAGGCGTTGTTCGAATACTTTGGGGTGGGTCAGGTAGAACACGCACATCGCTTCCACCAGAAAGCGGTGCTGGGCCGCGCCGGCCAGCGTCCGCACGCGCGCGAGCGTTGCGGTGACGAGCCCGCGGAGGTGGACCACGGCTTCCGCGCTCGACGCGTAGCACGCGACGAAGTTCAGCTCGCCGTGCTCGCGGTCTTCGGCTTGGTCGATGAAGTAGTCCAGCAGGATGTGGATCGCGGAGACGCCGGGGAAGTACGCTTTCACCGTCGCATCGATCTCGTGCGCGTCGAGGCGCTCGCGTCCGGCGAGCTCGATCAGCGCGAACACGGGCAGCGACGAGCCGCACGCCGCGGCGAACTCCCACCACGACAAGCCGGGGAAGCGGTCGCGGTTGCGCGCGTACCACGCGTCGCACGCGAGCTCGCGCGCGCCCGCGGGGCCGTGCTTGAGCACTTGCAGGTCGGCGTAGAAGTGCGCGATCTCGACGAGGTCGTCGCGCACCGCGAGATAGTTCGGCAGCGCGCGCAAGCCCGCGCGCGCGGCGTCGACGAGCGAGCGCAAGTAGCCGCCGTCGTCGCCGGGCGGACCGTCGCGGTAGTAATCGCCGGGCTCGCGGCGGTCGTCGAGCGCGTCGATGAGCGATGCGTGCAGCGTCGCGTACGCCTGCTGCGTCACGCCCGGGAGACGGTCGCAGAGGTTGTCGAGATAGTCGTAGATCGTCTCGACCGACGCGACGATGGCGATGTAGCGGCGCGCCGCGTCGCGCCGCATGAACGTCGCGAGGATGCAGCCGCCCTGCACGTGGTACGCCTTCTGATCGATCGACGCGAGCGCTTGTTCGCGCAGCGCGGGATCGGGGATGCGTTCGGCGCGCGCGCGGATCGCCGCGAGCTCGCGCCCGGCGCGCGGGATCACGCGGCCGACGAAGCGCGCCGTCGCGACCCAGCCGCGCGGGCCGAGCGCGAGAAAGCGGCGGATGCGGCTGGGCCGGCTGAACACGATCGCGAGCGTGCGCCGCACGTCACGCTTGAGCACCGCTGGGATGCGCGGCAGCTTGGGATGCTTAAATCGCACCGAGAAACCGTCCGGGCGCGAGGATGCCGTGCGGATCGAACGCCGTCTTCAGCGCGCGCATCGTCGCGAGCGTCGACGGCGGATCGCCCCACGCTTCGGCGCGCGACGCGGGGCCCGCGGCGAGCACGGTCGCGCGTCCGAGAAGATCGCGAACCGTTCGATCGATGCCGCTCACCGATCCGTTCTCCCCTTCCGGAGGGACGATCTCACGAACGCGCACCACGACGTCGCCCGTGCGCAGGTCGGCGATCGTCTCCGCACCAGCGATCGCGGCGCGCACGCGCTGCGCGCGCGCGGACGCATCCGACGGCAGGCCGCGCGACAGCAGCGTCACCGAGTTGTCGCCCGCGCGCGCGACGTAGGCGTCGAGCACCGCTTGGAACGCGCGCCACGCGTCGTCGCCGTCAAGCAGCCGCGTCTCGGCGACGCCCGCCGCGCCCAGCGCCGAGCGCAGCTCGCGCGTCGCGCGGTCGACGCTGTGCTCCGAACCTTCCAGCAGCGCGATCAAGCGCGGCCGCGTCGTGGCGAGCGCCTCGCGAAAGCCGTCCACCACGAGCAGCGCGGACGGTTCGAGCAAGAGCGTGCTCGCGTGCGCGACCGCACGCTCGCGCTCGTCCTCGTCGAACGGCGCGATGGCGAGCCGGCGCGTCTGCGGCGCGGGCAGCACCTTGAAATTCGCGCGCACGATGACGCCCAGCGTGCCGTGCGAGCCGACGTAGAGCTTGCCCATGTCGTACCCCGTGACGTTCTTCACGACCATCCCGCCCGTCTTCGCGAGCGTGCCGTCGGCGAGCGCGAGCGTCGCGCCGATCAGCAGGTCGCGCGGGCGCCCGTACGTCGCGCGGCGCGGTCCCGCCCAGCCTGCGGCGAGCGTGCCGCCGAGCGTCGCTTGCGACGGAAGCGGCGCGTCGAGCGGAAGAAACTGGCCGTGCTCGGCGAGTATGCGCGCCAGCACCGCGAGCGTCATGCCGGCGCCGGCACCGGCGGTGAGATCGCGCGCGTCGTAGTCGTACAGCGCGGTGAGCTTTTTCGTCGAGAGCGCGACGTCGTAGCGAACCGGCGCGTTCGACGCGCCTTGCAGCGTGCCGCCGCCGTGCACCACGACCGCTTCGCCCGCGGCGGCCGCCCCTCGCAGCGTCGCGGCGACCTCGCCGGGTTCTTTCGGTTCGAACACGCGCGCCGGCTGCAGCGCGCCGAGCGCATACGGCCCCAGCGCCGTTCGCTTGGCGCGCGGCCGCTTGGCGATCACGCGCTCCGTACCGCCACCTCACCGCACATCGCGCCGCTCGGAAAGATCTTGTCCGGGTTGAACGCGCGCACCGGATCGAACACTCCGCGCACTTTGCCCATCGCCGCGAGGTCGTCGGTGGAGAACACCAGCGACAGTGACTCGCGCTTCTCGTAGCCGATGCCGTGCTCGCCGCTGATCGTGCCGCCCATGTCGATGCACGTGCGCAGGATCTCGGTACCGGCGTCCACGACGGCGCGCACTTGGCGTTTGTCGCGGCGGTCGAAGATCAGCAGCGGGTGCAAGTTGCCGTCGCCGGCGTGGAACACGTTGCCGACGGGAAGCCGGTGATCGCGCGCGATGCCGTCGATCGCGTGCATCACCTCCGGCAAGCGCGTGCGCGGCACGCACGCGTCTTGGATGTAGTAGTTCGGCGCGATGCGGCCGATCGCACCCGCCGCGCCTTTGCGCGCGGCCCACAGTGCGTCGCGCTCGGCGCGGTCGCGCGCCGCGCGCCACGACAGCGCACCGTGCTCGCGCGCGATCTTCGCGAGCGCGGCTTCGCCCGCGGCGACGTCGCCCGGTGCGCCCGCGATCTCCACGAGCAGCACCGCGCCTGCGTTCTCCGGATAGCCCGCGTGATAGTGCGCTTCGACGGCGCGCGTGATCAGCGCGTCCATGATCTCCAGCGCCGTCGGCGCGAGCCCCGCCGCGATGATCGCGGACACCGCTTCGGATGCCGTCTCGACGTCGGCGAACGCGGCGACGCACACGCGCACGGCTTCCGGAAGCTTCAGCAGCCGCACCTCGACCTCGGTGACGATGCCCAGCGTCCCCTCCGAGCCGACGAGCACGCCGGTGAGATCGTAGCCCGCGTCGTCGATCGAAGTACGGTGCACCGCGCCTTCGGTGTCGACGTACTCGAGCGCGAGCACGTGATTCGTCGTCGTTCCGTAGCTCAGGCAGTGCGGGCCGCCGGCGTTCGTGCCGACGTTGCCGCCGATCTGCGACGTCTTCTGGCTCGACGGATCGGGCGCGTAGAACACGCCGTGCGCCGCGATCGCGGTCGAGAGGTCGAGGTTCACGAGCCCGGGCTGGACGCGCGCGCGCCGGTTGCGCACGTCGAGCTCGACGAGCCGGTTCATTCGCGCGAACGAGATCACCAGGCCGCCGCGCGACGGCACCGCGCCGCCGCACAAGCCCGTCCCCGCACCGCGCGCGACGATGGGCTCGTCGCACTCGCGCGCGATGCGCACCGCGATGGCGATCTCGCGCGCATCGCGCGGAACGATCGCGGCGGTCGGCAGCCGGTCCTCGGAGTACGCGTCGAAGGCGTACACGGCTAGGTCCTCCGGCGCGGTGCGGACGACGTCCGGGCCCAGCGCGTCGTGGAGACGCGCGGCGAACGGAGACACGGCCATGATCCCGTGCGCTACGGAGGGCGGCGGGAGAGTTCCTGGAAATGCGCTTGCTCGGTGTTCTTCTGGAAGAAGTGGACGAAGCGAAAGTCCGGCCGCCGCAAGCCGCTGGTGCGGGTGAGGGTCGCCGACGAGCAGCGGCAAGCGTATCGCGCTTCCGTCGAATTCGCCGTCCTCTACGCCGTCGAAGGCCGGGCCGGCTCGCGCACGGCCGTCGCCACCGACCTCTCCGCATCGAGCCTGCGGCTGATCGGCGACGAAGACCTGGGCGAGGACGCGGTGATCGACCTCCGGTTCACGCTGCCGAACCACCTCGTGCACGACGTGCACGTCGAGAAGGAGATCGTCGAGATGACGACCCGCGGCCGCACCACGAAGAAGGTCATGGTGCCGCCCGAGCCGTTCTCCGAGATGACGGTGCGCGCGAACGTGGTCAACGCGTGGCTGCGCGTGCGGCGCCGGAAACTCGCGCACGGGTTGCAGTTCGTGGACGTCGCCGAGCAAACGGCGGAAGAGATCCAGCGCTTCATCCACGTCTGGCAGATCCGCCAGCTCCGCGAGCGCGCGGCGCTGCGCGGCGAATGATCGCTACGACGGCGAAGAGTAGGGCGCGGCTCCCGGCGCGGCGCGTTTGGCGGCGAAGCGCTGCGACCAGTCGATGCGGCCCGTGAGCTGCATCGTGACGAACAGCGTGACGATTGCGCCGATGGTGATGGAGAGCCCGCTGTAGCCTTCGTCGAACAGCGCGTACGAGAACAGGATCAGGTAGAAGAACTGCGCGAGCGCGGCTTCAACGGCGGCGAATCGCAACCCGGCGACGAGCCGCAAGTACGATACGGTCAGGAACATCGACACCACCGAGCACAGCGCGAACGCCCAGCCGATCGGGATGCGGTCGACCGTGTACGCGAACAACAGGTGGAACGCGAAGAACGCGGCGGCCAGGAAGAAATAGTTGATCGGGTGGAGGTCGATGCGGCGCAGCGTCGTGATCACCAGCATCACGAACACGTAGAACATCAGCGAGAGCGGCGCCCACAGCGTGATGCGCTCCGCGAGCGGGCCGGGCTGCAGCCGCTGCGGGAACGCCATCCCCACGCCGAAGCCGCCGACGAGATCGCGATAGTTCCACGCCAACTGCCACCCGCCGGGCGTCTCGTGCTTGACCGTCGGCGACAGCGTCCGCGCCGGAAAGTCGATCGCGCGAAAGTTCGTGTTCATCGCCAGCGCGAAGTCGTGCACCGACACGATGCCGGTGCCGAACCGGTACGTCCAGCGGCCGATGCCGTGCGAGCGATAGCGGACCGCCACCGTGGACAGCCGTCCGTGGCCCGGCGGAAGCGGCGCCGTGATCACGCCGCTCGTGCTTGTCACGGGGATGCGTTTGCCGTCGACTGCGAGCGACACGTCGTCGTACGTCGCGCTGTCCGACGGGAACGAAAAGTCGACGTGCACGCGTCCGTCGCGCCCGGCGTTCCCGACTTGGTACGTGGCCTCGAACGCGACCGAGTAGGTGTTGTACCACAGCAGCCCCTTTTGGCGCGGATCGAGCGCGAGGTCGACGTCGATGCGCGAGGACGCCGGCGCGAGCTGCGTCTGCTCGAGGTACCGTTGCCCCTTCTTGTCGATGCGGGCCGTGGCGAGCCAGAAGCACGGCGCCGCTTGCGATTGCTCCGAGCCCCACTGCGCCGCGAGCTGATCGCGCTGCGGGCTGTCCGAGCCCTGGGTGCGAACCGCGATCGTCGCCCCGAGGATGAACCAGGCGACCGTGGCGCCGATGACGACGAGGGCGACCCCCGCCAGGTGTTTCAGCATCGGCCTCTGTCTCGCAAAGCTTCCATGTGTTGGAAGCTTTGTATCACAAAGATTACAGTTCGCGCAAGCCTCTCGGCGCTGACGAGACCGCTACGCCCGTCAGGCCCAGAAGTCGGCGTTCGCCGGATAGTCGTGCATGAAGAACTGAACGTCACGCACTTGGCCGTCCGCCATCGTGAAGATCAGCACCTGATCGGACTCGAGCGTCTTGCCGTTGCGGGTGCCGGTCGCGGTGCAGCGCGCGAACACCTGGTCACCCGATGCGGCGAACGCCGACGGTACGACTTTGAACGCGCCTTGCGTCTCTTGCCCGAGTTGCCCGAACATCGTGAAGATGTCGTTGCGCCCGGTGCGGTTGCCGCCGATCACCCCGGTCGGTTCGGCGCCCCACGTGGCATCCTCGCGGAAGAGCTGCGTGAGCGCTCCCATGTCCTGCGCTTGAAACGCCTCAAACCCGCGCCGCACCGCGGCGATGTTCTCTTGTTCCACGTCTGTCGTAGCCATAGCAAATCTCCGTATGGAAAAAGATCCGCGGCCGTGGGCGGCGCGGTGCGCGAAGGTTCCGCCTATGGCCCGGCTTTCACTGCGTCCCCGCAGTTGGACGGCGCCGCCGCTCCGGCGAAGCGTGCGTCGATCCACGGCTGCGTGATGGCGAACGAATCCGCGAGCATGCCGTTGTGCGTCGCGCCCGGCATCGCGCGGTACGTCAGCGCTGCGCGCTTCGCGCACAGCTCGCCGCGCACGAGATCCGTCGAGGCGGGGGAAACCGTGGTGTCGGCCGTGCCTTGCAGCATCAGCACCGGGACGCCGTACGGCAGGGAACCCGGTTCGTTCGCGTCGGCTTGGCGGATCAGCGGCGCAAGATCCGCGTCGGAACGGAACGCTTTGGCGGGCGGCAGACCCGCCCACGAATCCGGCTTGATCAAACCGAGCACGCAACGGTCGGCGAGCTGCGGCTGCAGCGCCAGCGCGGAGTCCGATAACAAGCGGTCCGCCCGAATCGCTGGATCGATCGACGCGTAGCCGCGGATCAGCAGCGCGGCAAAACCGAAGCCGAGATACGGTTCCTGACGCGTGGTAAGCCCGCGCAGCCACGGTCCGAGATGCGAAGCCGGCGCGAGCGCGACGCCGCCGAGCACTTGCAGCTCGGGTGCCCACGCAGGCGCGAGCGATGTTGCGAAGAGCGCGGACTGACCGCCCTGCGAATGGCCCATCGCGACGAAGCGCGCGCCGAGCTGCGGGCTGACGGCGCGCGCGGCGCGCACCATGTCGACGACGTCGCGGCCCTCGGCGACGCCGACGAGGTACGGGTGCACGCCCGGTGTCCCTTGGCCTTCGTAATCCGTCTGCACGACCGCGTAGCCGCGCTGCACGAAGTTATCGAGCAGCGCGTTGACGGGGCCGAGGTACCAATGCTGTGGACCGTCGGCCGCATCGAGCGACGGCGTGCACGACGGCCCGTCGCCCGTCGTGCCGTGCGCCCAGCTGATGACGGGCCAGCCGCCGGCGGGCGGCGCGCCGGTCGGGATCGAGACCGTGCCGGAGACCGCGACGTCGCGGCCGTCGACGGACGTCGTGTGGTAGAGCACGAGCAGGTTCTGCGCGGCGTGCGGCAGCGCCGCCGACGTGGTGAGCGGTCGCGACCAGATCGCGTCGCCGTGACGCCCGGCCGCCAGCGGCGACGGCGGCACGTAGAACGCGGCGCCGGCGGGTCCGGCAACGGGCGCGGCCGACGTCACGGCGGGCGCGGCGCTCGCAAGCAGCGACACCGCAACGGCAAAAGCAACGATGGAACGACGCATTCGGACCTCCTCGAAGGTCCAAAATCCTTCGCGCTCCCGCGCGATTCCCGCCGGTGGCCTGGCTGTCGCGGTCCATTCGGCCAACTTTCTCGTCGGCGAGCTATGGTGAACGTGACGATGAGGCGGTTTCAAGAATGTCACACGCGGCATGGGCCTGACGACAACGGCAAACCTGATCGCACTCATCGACGGCCAGAATTTCTTACGGACCGCTGCGGAACTTCACGGAACGCCGAGACGCTGGCGATGGCATCCGGTCTTGCTCGCGCGGCTCGTCGCAGTGCGAACGAAGACACATGTTCAGACGGTCCGGCTCTATACGGGAATCCCAACCTGGGAGCGCTACGCAGCGATGCGCGACTTCTGGGAGCGCAAAATCTTTCAGTACAATCGGGAAGGGGCCAGCGTCGAGTGGCGTCAGTTACGGTATGATGCAAATGCGCCGAACGGGCGCGAAAAGGGCATCGATGTCCGGATCGCGCTCGATTTGGTACGGGCCGCGGTGATGCAGCCCGCCAGCAGCATCGTAATTTTTTCCCAGGATTCCGACCTCAAAGAGGCGGTCGACGAGGCCAAGATGCTGGTACCGGCCGGAACAAACCGCGGTCGGATTTACTGCGCATTTCCAATAGACCGAAGACGGTTTCGCGGCGGCATCCACGGCGCAGATTGGTTGCCGCTGGAAAAGGCGGAATTGGACGGTTGCATCGACCCAGTCGAGCAGGGTCTCGAAGATGCGGAAGCGGCGGTCGCGGAATATGATGCTGAACTCTTGAGGCGCTATCGGCGCGCGGTGATCCCGTTATACGACGTCTTCGCGAATGGAAAGTCGGTTCGGGGCAAGCTGCTCGAAGTCCGAAGATTTCCGCTTGCGGCTTTGCTCGTCGTCGAACGGCCACGCGACGTGCTGACGATCCGGGTCAACGGGAACCACGCGACGCGACTCGAGAAACGCCGAGGAGAGATCGTCACACTCACCGTGTCCGCGCCGCCGGCTCCTCACGGTTTCGACATCGAAGATGCCTGAACACAAGAGAAAACCGGCGCGAGCGAACCCGGCCGGTATGCAATACGAGGACGATACCCGTCCAAGTAGCGATTGTCAAGAAGAGCCCTGAGCCGCCCCTGGAACCCGATGGAGCGCCAAGTGGTAGCAGGGAACGTGAGGCGGTTGGAGCCGGTCATCGTCATGCTGTTCGCGATCGTCGCGCTGCTCTGGGGATTCGGCGCCGCCGCGCTTGCCGGCGCGAACGGGTGGGACCCGGTCGCCGGTGCCGTGAGCACGGTCGTGCCGATCGCGCTGTTCGGATGGCTGCGCCGCGGCCGCGAGATCATCCACGTCGCGGCGCCGTCGTTCGTCGTTTCCTATTGCGCGTACGTCGGCGTCGCCATCGTGCGCTTGGCGCAATTCGACCGCGTCCCCGCGCATTTCGGCATGGATTTGCTCGATCACCGCTGGCCCCCCGTGCTCATGGCCGGGATCGCGTTCGCGCTGATCATGACCGTGTTCGTCGCCGTGCCCGCGTCGTGGCTGCAGCGTTCGCGGCACGTCGAAAACGAACGCGACGCGCGTTTCTGGTCGATCGTCGCCGACACGAACGCGGCGCGCGGCAAGTCGGCGCAGCCGCCGCCGCGGTAGATTCCCAAAGGCGCGGCGAATGCCGGGCCGGATGAGCGGGCCCTTGGAAGGCATCCGGGTTTTGGAGTTCGCGGCGATCGGGCCGGCGCCGTTCTGCGCGATGCTGCTGTCCGATCTCGGCGCCGACGTCGTGCGCGTCGACCGCGCCGGTGTCACCGCGACCGATCCCGTGACCGCGCGCGGGCGAACGTCGGTCGAGCTTGATTTGAAATCGCACGACGACGTCGCGCTCGCGCTCGCCGCGATGGAATGCGCGGACGCAGTCGTCGAAGGCTTTCGGCCGGGCGTCATGGAGCGGCTCGGGCTGGGACCCGACGTCGCGCTCGCGCGGAACCCGCGCCTCATCTACGGGCGCATGACGGGCTGGGGACAGACGGGGCCGCTGGTGCACGCGGCGGGTCACGACCTCACGTACATCGCGCTCACCGGCGCGCTCGCCGCACTCGGTCCCGCGGACGCGCCGCCGCCGCCGCCGCTCAACGTCGTCGGCGACTACGGCGGCGGGGCGCTCTACCTCGCGCTCGGCATGGCGGCCGCGCTTTTCGAACGCGAACGCTCCGGGCGCGGTCAGGTGATCGACGCCGCGGTCGTCGACGGCACCGCGTCGCTGATGGCGCTCTTCAGCGGCATGATGGCGAACGGCGGGCTCTCGCTCGACCGCGAGCGCAGCTTGCTCGGCGGCGCGGCGCCGAACTACCGATGCTATGAGTGCGCGGACGGCCGCTACGTCGCGGTCGCGCCGCTCGAGCCGAAATTCTTCACCGTTCTGTACGAAGCGCTCGGCATCGACGCGCCGCGCGACGCGAGCTGGGACGCGGAGGCGCGCGCGCTCGCCGCCGTGTTCAAGCGCAAGACGCGCGACGAATGGACGGCGCTGCTCGAAGGCACGGACGCGTGCGTCGCGCCGGTGCTGGCGCTGCACGAAGCGCCCGCGCATCCGCACATGCGCGCGCGCGGCGTGTACCGCGAGCTCCACGGTGTCGTCCAACCCGCCCCGGCACCGCGCTTCTCGCGCACGCCGGGTACCGTGCGGCGGCCGGCGCCCGCGCCGAACGAAGGCGGGCGTGAGAGATTGACGCAGTGGGGAGTGGAAGTCTTGCGATGATCGCTTTTTGCGAGCGCGAGATCGCATACCGCGACTCGTAAAGTCTCGCGACGAACCCTGCGCGAGCGCTATTCCGAGCGAGCAAGCGAGCGCGCTGGAAAAAGCTTTTACACGCTTACCTTGCCCCTTAGAGGAACTGTCAGCTTCGATGGCCGAGATGGTCGCCTCGCTCGTGTGGAGCGAGAGTCAGGAACAACGATCATGGCCAAGCCAAATCCGATCCGCCCGCACGGCGTCGGCGTGCGCGGGGCCGCGCTCTCGCGCAGCTCACCGCTGTTCGAAGGGCCGTTCGGCCGCATCTTCCGCGCGCTGCCGCCCGCGGATTTCGGTTCCAACGATACCGCGTCGGTCGCAGCGCTCGGGAAGCTCGCGGCAAAGATGGTTTCCGCCGCGGACCCGGCCGATCCAAAGGACGGACCCGACAGCGAAGAGAGCGGGATCCCCGCCGCGTACACCTATTTCGGCCAATTCATCGACCACGATCTCACGTTCGATCCGGCGAGCAGCTTGCAGCGCCAGAACGATCCCGATGCGCTCGTCGACTATCGCTCGCCGCGCTTCGATCTCGACAACGTCTACGGGCGCGGACCCGCCGACCAGCCGTACATGTACGAGGATGGGCGTTCGTTCCACCTCGGGTTGCCGCTGAGCGGCGCCGCGGCGAACCCGCACGCGAAAGACCTGCCGCGCAGTCAGGCGAACCCGAAGCGCGCCATCATCGGCGACCCGCGCAACGACGAGAACGTCATCATCTCCGAGTTTCAAGGGCTGCTGCACCGATTCCACAACAAGATCGCGAACGACAACGCGACGTGGACGTTCGCGCAGGTTCAGCGCGAGGTGCGCTTTCACTACCAGTGGGTCGTGCTGAACGATTTCTTGCCGGCGATCATCGACGAAGAAGTGCTGGAGCTCGTGCTGCCGCGGCCGCATCACCACCAGCACTTGTTCCGGCCGAACCTCGAGTTCTACAAGCCGAAGAACGAGACGTTCATGCCGCTGGAGTTCTCCGCGGCGGCGTACCGGTTCGGGCACTCGATGGTGCGCCCCGGATACCGGCTAAGCGAGACGGTACCGCCGCTCGCGATCTTCGGCCCGAACCCGAACGCGGCGCTGACCGGCTTTCGTCAATTCCCCAACAACTGGGCGATCGACTGGAACCTGTTCATGGATCTCGTGCCGCGCGATCCCGACGACCGCACGCGCACGCAGCTCGCATACAAGATCGATACGGCGCTGGTGGATCCGCTCGGCATGCTGCCGCCGTCGATCGCGAACGATCCGCCGCCGTCGCTGGCGTTTCGCAACCTGCAGCGCGGCTGGCGGATGCGGCTGCCCAACGGTCAGGACATCGCTCGTGCGATGGGCGTCGTGCCGCTCGCCGACAAGGACATCCTGATCGGGAAGTTCACCGGCAACCCGGGCGACATCATCGGATCGATCGACACGATCGACCCGGCGTTTCGCGGCAATTGCCCGCTGTGGACCTACGTGCTCGCCGAGACGCGCGAGTCGGACGTCGCGCTCAAGACGACGAAAGGGACCAAGAAGATCAAGACCCGCAAGCTCGGTCCCGTCGGCGGGCGCATCGTCGCGGAGACGATCGTCGGTCTGCTCGCATTCGACAGCCAGTCGTACGTCGTGCAGAACCCGCTCTGGAAACCGTCGCTGGCGGTGGGCGGCATATTCGGCCTGCGCGAGCTGATCGCGACCGCGCTGTCGTTTTGACGCGTCGAAACGGTCGCGGCCGGCGCGTTACGGAGAGATCGCCACCGACTCCGCCTGGAACAAGCCGTTGATGGTGACGACGTTGCCGTTGCCCTGGTACACCATCGACGGCGACGTCCACCCGGCCAGCGCGATGTCGCCGTCCGCGTCGACCGCAAGCCCGACGGGACGGTTGTTGGAGATCGTTCGCACCAGCGTGGCCGAACCGGCGGCGAACACTTTGACGTCGATGTTCTCGCCGACGACGAGCTGGTTCGTGCTGTCGAACGCGAGCGATTGGACGGAGCTGAGGCCGGTGATCGTGTACGCCGGCGTCGTCGCACCCGGCGCGAATACCGGCACCACGGACGTCACGCCGCTGCCGACCGCGAGATTCCCGGCGCTGTCGTACGCCAGCACGGCGAAGTTCGTACCGTTGAACTCCAGGTTGACCGGCAGCGTGCGATTCGGCGTCGTCGAACCGCGCGCGAACGTCTGCACGCTGCCGTTTGACTGCGCGGCCGCGAGCTCGCCGGTGGGGCTGAACGCGAGACCGTACGCCGCAGGCTGCGCCGGCACGCGGTACATCGCGCTCGCCGCGCCGCCGAGGTACACTGCGCTCGTCGCGCCCATGTTGTAACCGCCGACGGCAAGATCGCCCTGCGCGCTGACCGCGAGCGCGAAGCCGCTTTGCAGCGGCAGCGTCTTGGGCGGCGCGTCGATACCCGGCGCGTAGATGAAGATGCCGCCGCCGGTCGTCGCGGCGATCAGGTTGCCCTGCGCGTCGAACGCGATCTGCTCGTAGCAGCAGCCGTTGTACGTCAGCGTCGCCGACGCGACGCTTTGCCCGGGCGCATACACCGAGATGTGCTCGGGCGGGTTGCCGCCGTATGCGATCGCGACGTAGTCCTTGCGCTGCGTTGCGTTCCACGCGGGGACGCCCGCCGGCGGTGCGATCGTCGGCAGCGGCGTGGGCGTCGCGGTCGGGACGGGCGATGCCGTCGGCACGGTCACGACCACACCCCCGACACCGGGCGGCAGGGCGCCGCCGCCGCTGCTCGTCGCGCCGCCTGTCGTGCCGCCGCCGCCGCCGCACGCTGCGAGCGCGCAGGCTGCGATCAAGAACACCAAGCGCGATAACACTCGCATCTCGCGACCCCCAACGACGAAACAATGAAAACGGCCGCGCTGTGAAAGCGCCGCGCGACGGCACGATATTGCTGCACGGGGCCGGCCGATCCCTGGCGCGCGGGCCGGGTCACGCCCGGCCGGGCGGGGAACGAGGATCCAACCGCATGACGCCCGAGAGCCCCGACTTCAAGCCGCCGGCCGAGGACACGGCGTCCTTTCGCGTGATCGCCGATGCTGTTCCTCAGATGATGTGGTCCGCGCTGCCCGACGGCTGGATCGACTGGTACAACGCGCGCTGGTACGAGTACACGGGGCAGACGCGTGACGAAGCCGCCGGGTGGGGCTGGCAGGCCGTGCACCATCCCGACGACTTGCCCGGCGTCATGCGCGCGTGGCCCGGTTCCATCGCGAGCGGTGAGCCGTTCGAGATGGAGTTCCGGCTGCGGCGCGCGGACGGTGCGTTCCGGTGGTTCCTTACGCGCGCGATCCCCGTGCGCGATGCGGACGGCGCGATCGTGCGGTGGTACGGCTCGAACACCGACGTCGACGCCGAGTACGGCGCGCGCGCGCGCGAACGGTTCTTCTCGCGGCTTGGCGCGGAGCTGTCCGGCGCGCTGTCGCTGGAGCAGACGCTGCGCGTCGTCACGCGCAGCGTCGTCCCGGAGTATGCGGACTGGGCGCTGGTCAACTTGATCGACGAGCGCAACGACATTCGGCTCGCCGCGGCGTTCCACAGCGACCCCGAAAAACACGAGATGCTTGAGGCGGTACGCGGGGAATCTTACGCCAACCCGTCGGCGAGTACGGGCGTCGCGCAGGTGATCCGAACGGGAAGGCCCGTCGTGTACGAAGTGTATTCAGGCGCCGTGCTGCGCGAAGCAGTCGCCGCATCGTACCATTCGCGGCTCGACCTGATCGGCATCGACTCGGCGCTGATCGTACCGCTCTTCTCCGCCGGAAAGGTCGTCGGAACGCTGAACGCGGTGATGCACGGTCGCGGGCGGTCGTACACCAAAGCGGACGTTCCGTTCTTCGAGGAAGTCGGGCGCCGCATCGCGCCGGCGATCGGCAACGCGACGGCGTACGAGCGCGAGCGGCGCGTGGCGACGACGTTCCAGGAAGCGGCGCTCGTTCCGTCGCTGCCGGAGGTCCCCGGCTTGACGTTCGACGCGATGTATCAAGCCGCGATGCTCGAAGCAACGGTCGGCGGCGACTGGTACGACGCGTTCCGCCTGCCCGACGGGCGCATCGTCCTCTCGATCGGAGACGTCGCGGGCAAAGGGCTGCAGGCGGCGGTCGCGATGGCGAGCGTTCGGCAAAGCATCCGTACCGCCGCACTGATCAACCCCGAGCCCGTCGCCGTGCTGAACGCGGTGGACCGCATCGTGCGCGCGATGGGGCAGGCGCCGTTCGTGACGGCCTTCGTCGGCGTGCTCGATCCCGTGTCGTTCGAGCTCGCGTTCGCGTCGGCCGGTCATCCGCCGTCGCTGTTGCGCGACGCGCACGGAACGGTGTCCTCGCTGGACGAAGGCGATCTGCCGCTGGGACTGCGCGGGCGCACGGACGGCGGCGCGCGCACGATCGAGGTCGCGCCGGGCTCGGTGCTGCTGTGCTACACCGACGGCTTGACCGAGTTCGACCGCGACGCGGTCGACGGGGAACGCCGCGTGCGCGACGCGTTCGCCTGCGCGCACGGCGACGTGGCGAGCGAGATCTACGCGCACATCTCGCACGGGCGGCCTGCGAACGACGACGTCGCGATCCTGGCCGTCACGTTTCACGAGCCGCTCGTGACGCTGGACGACCCGCGCCGCGCGTCGGTGTGGCGCTTCGACTCGACCGACGCGCAGCACGCCGGACGGACGCGCCGCGAGTACGTCGAGCGGCTTCACGCCGCGGGTCTGAGCGACGATGAGATGTCGAGCGCCGAGCTCGTGTTCGGCGAGCTGGTCGGCAACGTCGTCCGCTACGCGCCGGGACCGATCGTCGCGATGCTCGACGTGTCCTGTCCCGCGCCGGTGCTGCACGTGCTCGACGGTGGGCGCGGCTTCGAGTTCCGGCCGCGGCTGCCGGTCGACGTGATGTCCGAACGGGGGCGCGGCTTGTTTCTGGTGACCGCGTTCGCGGAGGAGCTTTCGGTCGAGCGCCGCCGGCGCGGCGGGAGCCACGCCCGCGCCGTGCTCGCGGGACGGACGCGCAACGGGACGGCCGCCGGCTTGAGCCGTGACGTCGTGCTGTGACCGGACTCGCGCGTACGATTGAACGGTGCGGCTCAGGCCCGGCTGTGATACAATCCGTCCCGCGTGGCTATCACCGGCACTCCCGCCTCGGACGGCATCATCGACGATCCGCACGCGGGACACCTCGTTCAGATGTACGGCTCCGACCCGCTGCCCCTCGTGCGCAGCGTCGGCCGGTACCTTGCCGAAGCGCTGAACGGGAGCGAGGGGGCGGTCGTCATCGCGACCGCGGCGCATCGCGCAGCATTTCTCGCCGAGCTCGAAACGCTCGGGCTGGACCCCGAGCCGGCGCAGGCTGAGGGCCGGCTCGTCGTTCTGGACGCGCACGAGACGCTCGCCCGCTTCATGGTGGACGGCCAACCGGACGCCGTCCTGTTCGAGGCGACGATCGGACCCGTCCTGAGCGCCTTGCACGACCGGTTCCCCGCGGGCGTTCGCGCCTACGGCGAGATGGTCGGCGTGCTGTGGGAAGCGGGTCGGTTCACCGCGGCGATCCGGCTCGAAGAGTTTTGGAACGCGCTGCTGCGCCATGGCGGCTTCCGGCTGTTCTGCGCCTATCCGATCGACGTCTGCGGCGAGGGGTTCACAATGGCCGACGTCCACGCCGTCATGTCGACGCACACCCACGTCGTGCCGACCGGCTCCGAGCTCGAGCCGGCGCTGGAGCGCGCGATGGCGGACGTGCTGGGCCCGTCCGCCGCGGTTCTGAGCGAACTGATCGAGCTGCAGTCGGCACCGTCCTGGGCTGCGCTGCCGCGCGCCGAAGCGACGATCTTGTGGCTGCGCGAAAACCTGCCGGCTCACACGCGCGCGATCCTGACGCGGACGCGCGAGTACTCGCAGCCCGCGGCCTGACGCCGCTCCGAAGGGAGCAGCGCTCGCGACGGTAACCTGCCCGGATGCAAGTTCGCGAGCGGGTCGCCATCGTCACCGGGGCATCCGGCGGCATCGGTTCCGCGACCGTGCGGGCGTTCCTGAAAGCAGGCGCACGCGTCGTGCTCGCCGCGCCGCACGATGCATTGCTCGACGCGATCGCGAGCGAGACGCAGTCGTTCGGCGAGCGCGTGCTCGTCGTGCCGACCGACATCACGGTGCGCGGCGACATCGACGCGCTCGTCGCGCGCACCCTGGTGGCGTTCGGCCGGATCGACGTGCTCGCGAACGTCGCCGGGATCGGCTCGAGCCCGTCGCTGGGCGACTGCACCGACGAGGAGATCGAACGCGTGCTCGCGGTGAACTTGTTAGGCGCCGCGCGTCTGATACACGCGGTGCTGCCTGTGATGAAGGCGCAGCGGCGCGGCGCGATCGTCAACGTCGGCTCGGTCGCGGGAGAGGCGGGGATCATGGGGATCTACTCGGCGTCGAAGTTCGGGCTGCGCGGGTTGAGCGACTCCGTGCGCCGCGAAGTGCGCAGCTTCAACATCGGCGTCTCGCTGGTCGAGCCGGGCTTCGTGCAAACGCCGATGAACCCGTCGATGCGCGATCTGCCGGGCCCGGAGATCGTCGCGGACGCGATCGTCGCGGCGGCGAAGCGTCCGCGCCGGGTGCACGTCGTGCCGGCGAAGTATCGCATGCCGGTGTTCTTGGTGAAGACGTTTCCGGGGCTCGCCGATATCGTGTTCGGCAGCGCGCGCATCCAGGCGCGGCTCAACCGCGACGCGCGCGCCGAGCGCGCGGCTCGCTTGGCGGCGGACGCGTGAGCGGTCAGCGGCGCGAAGCTGTCGTCGTCACCGGGGCGTCGACCGGGATCGGCGTGGCGACTGCGGCACTGCTCGCGCATGAAGGCTACGTCGCGTTCGCCGGCGTGCGCAACGACGCCGACGCGGCGCGCGTCGCAACGCTGCACGAGCACGTTCGCCCGCTGCGGCTCGACGTGACCGACCGCGACGCGATTCATGCCGCGGCGGAGATCGTCGCGGCGAGCGGACACGCGCTGCGCGGCGTGGTGAGCAACGCCGGGATCGCCGTCGGCGGGCCGCTCGAGTTTCTTCCCGTCGACGAGCTGCGGCGGATTTTCGAGATCAACGTCTTCGGCGCGGTCGAGCTCGCGCAAGCGTTTCTGCCGCAGTTGCGGGCATCGCGCGGCAGGCTCGTGTTCGTCGGCTCGATCTCCGGGCGGCTCGCCGTCCCGTTCGTCGCGCCGTACAGCATGTCGAAGTTTGCGCTGCGCGCGCTCGCCGACGCGCTGCGCGTCGAGCTCGCGCCGGCCGGCATCGCCGTGTCGCTGGTCGAGCCCAGCGCGGTGAAGACGCCGATCTGGAGCAAGGGCCGCGATTCGCGCGACGCGCTGCTCGCGCTGCTGCCGCCGCAGGCGATGGAGCGTTACGGCGCGCAGATGCAGGCCATGTTTGCCCAGATCGAGCGCGAGGAGCGCGGTGCGATGCCCGTGGACCACGTCGCTCGCGCGATTCTGCACGCGATCACGGCGCGCAAGCCGCGCGCGCGGTATCTGCTGGGCGCCGGTGCACGCGCGGGGAGCGTCGTGGCGCTGCTGCCGACGTTCCTGCGCGACCGCGCGCTGCGCGCGTCGATGCGCCTGCCGTGAGGCGCCGCGCGCTCGCCGCGCTGCTGACGCTAGCCGCCTTCGCGTGCGGCACCGTCGCATCGCTCGCGCCGGTCGGCGCCGCGCCGAAGAAGCTGCTCGACTATCATGCGTACTCGGCGTGGCGGCAGATTCGCGACGTTCGGCTGTCGCGCGACGGCCGCCGGCTCGCGTACGCGCAAGTGCCGGCGGAGGACGACGGCGAGCTGCTGGTGCGCGACCTCGGCGGCACGGCGGTGTACCGCGCGCCGCGCGGGCGTGCCGCGCAGTTCTCGCCCGACGGGCGCTTCGTGGTGTACCGCATCAGCGCGCCGGTAGCGGAGGTCAAAGCGGCCGAGAAGGCGGCGAAGCCGCCCGACCAGCGGCCCAAGGACGGGCTCGGAATCGCCGATCTTGCCGACATGAACAATCCGCGCACGACGACGGTCGAGCGCGTGCGTTCGTTCGCGCTCGCACGCGACGGGACGACGCTCGCGTATCTGCTCGAGCCGTCGCCGTCGCCCTCGCCGTCGCCGGCGGCTTCCGCGTTGCCGGCGGCTTCGGCATCGCCGGCGGCTTCGGCATCGCCCGCGCCCGTCGCCCCGCAACCCTCGCTGTCGCCGCACGCCGCGGCGGCCGCGCCTGCGGTGTCGCCGGCCGCGTCGGCATCGCCTGCGGCACGCGCCTCGAGCGCACCGGCGGGCCCCGGCAAAGACGCGCCGGCGTCGCTCGCGATTCGCCGGCTCGGTGACGCCGACGTGACGCGCGTCGCGAACGTGTCCGCGTATGCGGTCAGCGCCGACGGTTCGCGCGTCGCGTACGTCGTGCAGACGAAGACCGACGAAGGCATCCACGTGCGCGACATCGCGACGGGCAAGGACCAGATCGTCGCGCACGGCGTCGCGCACTTCGCGATGCCTGCGCTGTCGCCGGACGGCGCGTCGCTGGCGTACCTGAGCGATCCCGACGCGTACGACGAGTCGGTCAAGAAAGAGTCCGGCGCGCGTTCGCCGTTCCGGCTGATGGTCGCCGACACGCGCAGCGGCGCGGTGATCGAAGCGCTTGGCACCGCGACGCCGGGGCTGGCGCCGCGCACGTTCGCAAGCGATGCGCGCAAGCCGGAGTTCTCCGCGGACGGCAGCCGGCTCGCGCTGTGGACGGCGAACGTCCCGTTACCGCGGCCGTCGTCGGCGCCGGCGCGCGTCGATTTGGACTTCTGGTACTGGCGCAACGGCGAGCTTCCGACGCAGCAGCGCCGCGCCGCGGAGAAGCCGGAGCACGGCACGTACCTCGCGCTGTACGACGTCGCCGCGCGCCGGCTGACGCAGCTCGGCACGCGCGACGTGCCGCAAGTCTCGCTCGCGGGGAACGCGCGTTATGCGCTCGGCACGACGGACGTTCCGTACGTCAAGCTCGCGACGTACGACGACTCGTACTACGACGTGTACCGCATCGACGTCGCGACGGGCGCGCGCACGCCGCTCGAGCGCAAGGCGAAGACCGATTCACCGAGCCTGTCACCGACGGGGCGTTACGCGGCCGGCTACGATCCGCTGCGGCGCGCGTGGTACACGCTGCGTATTGCCGACGGCCGCAAGGCCTGGATCACCGATCCGCGCACCGTGCGCGCGGCGGACGAGGAGGACGACCATCCGGCGCCGCCGCCGCCATACGGCTTCGGCGGCTGGACGCCGGGCGACCGCGGCGTGCTGATCTACGACCGGTACGACGTGTGGCTCGCATCGCCGGACGGCGGAACGCCGGTCGCGCTGACGCAGGGTGCCGGCCGCGCGGCGCACCGCATCTATCGCGTCGTGCGCGCGCGCACCGACGAGGTCGCGGGAACGTTCGTCGCGGCGCGGCCGGTGTTCGAGCGCGCGCCGTACCTTTTGTCCGTCGTCGACGACCGAACGAAGGCGAGCGGTTTCGCCACGCTCGCGTCGCTCGCGCCGCAGACGCCGCGCATCACGATGCTGCTCGACAAAGCGGTCGGCGTCCCGTGGCGCGGGCGCGACGGCGGCGGTCTGGTCTTCACGGAACAGCGCTTCGACGAGTTCCCCGATCTGTGGTCGAGCGGACCGCTGCCCGCGACGGCGGCGCGCGTCAGCGACGCGAACCCGCAGGCGGCGCAGTACGCGCGGGGCCATTCGCGCCTGATCGACTACACCACCGCGCATGGCGAGAAGATGCGTGCGATCCTCACGGTGCCGGATGGTTTCGACGCGCACAAGCGCTACCCGATGCTCGTCTACGTGTACGAGAAGATGACGAACGGGCTGCACGAGTACGTCGTGCCGAGCTCCGGCACCGTCGTGAACCTCGCGCGCTACGCGAATCACGGCTACGTCGTGCTGCAGCCGGACATTCGCTATCGCATCGGGCACACGACGGCGAGCGCCGTCGATTGCGTGGGATCGGCCGTGAAGCGCGTCGTCGCGATGGGCTTCGTGGATCCGAAGCGGATCGGGATGGCGGGCCACAGTTACGGCGGCTACGAGGTCAACGCGCTCGTCACGCACACCGGCATCTTTCGCGCCGTCGAGTCCGGCGCGTCGGACTCCGACTTGCCCAGCCTGTACGGCGGGTTCTGGGAGTCGGGCGACGTGCAGCAGGCGTACTACGAGCGCAGCCAGGGCCGCATCGGGGCGACGCCGTGGCAACGCCCGGATCTCTACGTGGAGAACTCCCCGCTGTTCTTCGTGCAGCACGTCCATGCGCCGTATCTGCGCATTCAGAACGACGAAGACGGCGCCGTGCCGTACGCGCAGGGTGTCGAGTTCTTCACCGCGCTGCGCCGTGCCGGCAAGGAGGCGTACATGTTCAGCTTCATCGGCGAGAAGCACGGTCTCGTGAAGCAGCCGAACAAGAACTACTGGACCGTGCACCTCGACGAGTTCTTCGACCACTTCCTGCTCGGCGCGCCGCGCCCCGACTGGATGAACCACAACGGCACCTTCGAGCACCGCGGCGAGCGCGACGTGGAGTCGCTGTTCACGCCGGCGAAATTCTAGCGCGCATCAGCTGCGCGACCGTCTTCAGGTCGTCGATGAACGCGGCCATCTCGACGCGCCGTGCGTCGTCATCCGGAGCGCGCAAGATCGACGACGGATGCACGGTGGCGACGACGGACGGTCCCGGCGGCCGGGAGACGACCTCGCCCCGCCGTTGCGTGACGCGAAAGGCCGGGCCGAGCAGCGCACCGGCGGCCGTTGCGCCGAGTGCGACGATCAAGCGCGGCTTGACGGCCGCAATCTCGCTATCCAGCCACGGCGCGCACGCGCGGATCTCGATCACCTTCGGCTTGGCGTGGATGCGGCGCTTGCCGCGCTCGACGAACTTGAAGTGCTTCACCGCGTTAGTGATGTAGACGTCGGCCGCCGCGATGCCGGCCGCGTCCATCGCATCGTGCAGCAGCTGCCCGGCCGGGCCCACGAACGGATGGCCTTCGCGGTCTTCGCGGTCGCCCGGCTGCTCGCCGACGAACAGCGCGATGGCGCGGCTGTTGCCTTCGCCGAATACCGTCTTCGACGCGTATTTGTAGAGATCGCAGCCGCGGCAACCCTGCGCGGCTTTCTTCAAGCTCGCAAGCGTCCGGCGCGGGGGCAGGAAGTCGGCGGCGGAGCGGGTCAGCTTCTGGGGCACGACGTTGTTCTACCCGGTTCGTGAACCCGTGTCGTGCGGCGCCGCGTTCGCGGCGGCGCCGGCGTATAAACGGCGGATCGCGTCGATGTCGGCCGCCGGTTTGGGGAGCTCGAGGTCGAGGTCGTCGAGCGCGTCCGCGACGATGCGCGCGACCGCGAGGTTGCGGAACCACTTGTGGTTCGCGGGGATCACGTACCACGGCGCGCGCTTGGTGCTGCAGCGCTCCAGCACGTCTTCGTACGCCTTGCGATAGTCGTCCCAGTGCTCGCGCTCGGCGTAGTCGCTCTCGTTGAGCTTCCACCAGCTCTGCGGATCGTCGAGCCGCTTCTTGAAGCGCCGCAGCTGCTCGTCCGGACTGATGTGCAGGAAGAACTTCAAGATGTGCGTCCCTGCTTGCGCGAGGTTCTTCTCGAACTCGTTGATGCGGTCGTAGCGCTTGCGCCACACGTCTTCGGAAACCAGCCCGTGTACGCGCGCGACGAGCACGTCCTCGTAGTGCGAGCGGTTGAACACCGCGACGTGCCCGCGCGCAGGCGTCGCGGCATGCGCGCGCCACAGAAAGTCGTGCGCTGCTTCTTCGGGCGTCGGCACCTTGAACGCGCGCACGTTCGCACCTTGCGGATTGAATGCGCCGAACACGTGCCGCACGGTGCCGTCCTTGCCGCCGGCATCGAGCGCCTGCAGCACGATGAGCACCGAGCGCTCGTGCTCCGCGTAGAGGCGGTACTGCAGCTTGCGAAGCCGCTCGAGATCGCCGGCAATCTCGGCGTTCGCGTCGGTCTCGCTTACGTGACTGCCGGTGAAGGACGGGTCCACGTCGCCGAGGCGCACCTTGGCGCCCGGCTGTACCTGGAATTGCTCGCGGTAGTTCATCGGACGGAGCTCATAGGAGGAAGCTTCTCGCCGTGCTGCCGCTCATCGGCTCAGGGCGGCGGCCGCTTGCCGTGGCGCCGCTACCGGGGGTGGCATCCGGGCACCGGGCGTGGTATGATCGCCGTTGCTGCCTGCCCGGAACGGGTTCCGCAGTGCCCGCCGTCCTTCGGGACGCACCGGGGTCGTGACGCCTTCGGGCGCCACGTGTGTAGGGCCAGCCTAGACTGGCCGTTTACCACCTACATCACCGAAAGGTCACCCTCTCATGCCGCCCCCCAAAGGCAAGCGCGCGTCGGCGAAAAAAGATCGCCGGCCCAAGCGCAAGGTCTGCAATTTCTGCGCGGAGCGCTCCGGCGTGCTCGACTACAAAGACACGACGCGCCTGCGCAAGTACATCAGCGAGCGCGGCAAGATTCTGCCGCGCCGCATCTCGGGGAACTGCGCGTCGCACCAGCGCGCGCTGACGACCGCCGTGAAGCGCGCGCGCGTGATCGCGCTGCTGCCGTTCGTGGTCCAGTAGGAGCCGCCGCAGTGAAGGTCATCCTCACCGGAGACGTCAAGCCGCTCGGCTCGCGCGGCACCGTCGTCGACGTCAAAGACGGCTACGCGAACAACTACCTGTTCCCGCAGAAGCTCGCGGTCGCCGCGAGCCCCGGCGCGATGAAGCAGCTCGAGCAGCAGCAGCACGCGAAGAAGCGCAAACAGGCCGAAGAGGTCGCGAACGCTCAGGACGTGGCGACGCAGCTCGAGCAGAGCGTCATCAAAGTGTCCGCGAAAGCCGGCGGCAACGGCCGTTTGTTCGGCACCGTCACCAACGCGCAGGTCGCCGACGCGGTGCACGAGCAGCTCGGCCTGGTGATCGACCGCCACAAGATCGAGATGAAAGACGGCATCAAGGCGCTGGGCACGTACCCGGTCGAGATTCGCCTGGGCAACAACATCCTCGCGAAGTCCGCGGTGCAAGTCGTCGCGCTGAAATAAGCGTGCGACTGAGCGCCGACGAGAAGACTCGCCGCGAGGTCGCGGCGCTCTACGACGTCCTTGCCGACGCGCTGGGGACCGAGAAGGTCGTCATGCGCGCCGGCAAGCTCGGCACGCTCAAGGAGATGCGCTCGCAGGCGATCCCCGATCGTCTGCTCGCGCTGCAGCGGCTGGTGTTCGAAGACCCGAGCCTCGAGACGCGCCCCGCCAAGGCCCAGTACAAGAAAGTCATCGCGGAGATCGAGGACCGCCTCGCGGACCTCGTCGCGCAGCGCACCGTCGGCGACCAGATCGACGCGAAGATCAACGCGAAGATGGTGCAGCGCCACCACGAGTACGTGCGCGAGCTGAAGCTGGAGGCGCTGCGCGAGGAAGGCGGCCCGGAGACGCCGGCGACGCAGAAGCGGCTCGCTGAGCTCGAAGCGCTCGACACGCGCGGGCTCGCACGTGCCGCACTCGACGTGCTGCGCCCGAAGTCGCTCGATCAAGTCGTCGGCCAGGAGCCCGCGATCAAAGCGCTCATCGCCAAGCTCGCGTCACCGTACCCGCAGCACGTGATCCTATACGGTCCGCCCGGCGTGGGCAAGACGACGGTCGCGCGGCTGGCACTGGAAATGGCGAAGGCGCGCGCGCACGCACCGTTCGCGCCCGACGCGCCGTTTGTCGAAGCGGCGGGCACGACGCTGCGGTGGGACCACCGCGAGACCACGAACCCGCTGCTGGGCAGCGTGCACGACCCGATCTACCAGGGCGCCCGCCGCGACTTCGCCGACAGCGCCGTGCCGGAGCCGAAGCTGGGCTTGGTGACGCGCGCGCACGGCGGCGTGTTGTTCATCGACGAGATCGGCGAGATGGATCCCGCGATGCAGACGCGTCTGCTCAAGGTGCTCGAGGACAAGCGCGTCACGTTCGAGTCATCGTATTATGACGAGCACGATCCGAACGTGCCGGCCTACGTGAAGAAGCTGTTCCGCGACGGTGCACCCGCCGATTTCGTGCTGATCGGCGCCACGACGCGCGATCCCGAAGCGATCGACGCTGCGATCCGCTCGCGCTGTGCGGCGGTATACTTCGAGCCGCTCACCCAGGCGCAGGTGGCGCGCATCGTCGTCGAAGCGGCGCAGCGGCTGGGCGCGAAGATCGCCCGACGCGTCGCCGGGCTGATCGCCTCGTACACGATCGAAGGGCGCAAGGCAGTTCAGATCCTCGCCGACGCTTACGGCCACGCGCTCGAGCGCACCGCGAGCACGCGCAGCGCGACGGTGCGCGAGGACGACGTGCTGGAGGTGGTGCAGGCGGGGCGCATCGTGCAGCACACGCCGGCCCGCGCGCGGCGCGCGCGCGAGATCGGGAAGGCGCACGGCCTGGGGGTGATCGCGTACGTCGGCTCCATCGTGGAGGTCGAGGCGGCGGCGTTCGCCGCGCGCGAGCCGCGCAAAGGCGCCGTGCGCTTCAACGACACCGCCGGGTCGATGGCGCGCGACGCCGTCTTCAACGCCGCGTCGGTGATCCGCGCGGTCGCAGGCATCGATCCCGCCGACCACGACCTTCATGTCAACGTCGTCGGCGGCGGGAACATCGACGGCCCGTCGGCGGGACTCGCATTCTTCCTGGCACTTTACAGCGCGCTCGCGCACGAGCCGCTGCCGCAGGACGTCGCGGTGACGGGTGAAGTGTCACTCGCGGGCAACGTGCGCGGCGTCGGTGGAATTGTGGAGAAATTGTATGCCGCGCGCCAAGCCGGTATGCGAGCCATTCTCGTTCCGCGCGAGAACGCACGCGAGATTGACGCAACGCCCGAGGGAATCGACGTGATCGCCGTCGGAACAGTCGCGGAAGCGCTCGCCGCGCTCGGCGTGCGCGTCCCCGCGCCTCCCACGCTGCGCGCACGCCGCACGACTACGAAAGCGTCACGTTGACTACGTTCGTCTCCACGATCGACCGCATCCCGCCGAGCAATCTCGAAGCGGAGATGGCGCTGCTCGGCTCGATCCTCGTCGACAAAGAGATGATGTCCACGGTCGCCGAGATCGTTCAGCCGTCGGATTTCTACGCGTCGCTGCACGAGTCGATCTACCTTGCGCTGTTCGCGCTGTACGAGCGTGGTGAGCCGCTCGACAAGGTCGCGCTGGCCGAAGAGCTGCGCAACCGCGGCATGCTGGACAAGATCGGCGGGCTCGCGTACCTCAACTCGCTGATGGACACCGTGCCGACGGCCGCGTCGGCGGAGTACTACGCGCGCATCGTGCGCGAAAAATCGACGCTGCGCGGGCTGATCCACGCCGGCACGCAGGTAACGCAGCTCGGCTACGAATCCGAAGACGACGTTCCGGCCGCGATCGACCGCGCGGAGCAGGTCGTCTACGACGTCGGCAACCGCAGCGAGCACAACGCGTTCGCGACGGTACCGTCGCTGCTGCTCGGGGTGTTCCAGTCGCTGGAGCGGCGCCACGAGATGAAGGGCGATCGCACCGGCGTCACCTCCGGCTTCCGCGACATCGACGACTACACCGCGGGTTGGCAGCCCGGCAACCTGATCATCATCGCCGCGCGGCCGGCGATGGGGAAGACGTCGATCGCGCTCAACATGGCCGTCGCGGCGGCCAAGGACGAAAAGAAGCCGATCGCGCTGTTCTCGCTGGAGATGACGAAGCAGGAGCTCGTCGAGCGCTTCCTGTCGTCCGAGGCGCGCCTCGACGCGTCGAAGCTGCGCCGCGGCGCGATCGCGGACCGCGACTGGGAGAAGATCGGCCACGCGATGGGCGTGCTGCACGAGCTGCCGATCTATCTCGACGATGCGGGCGCCGTCACGGTCACGGAGATCCGCTCGCGCCTGCGCCGCCTGAAGTCGGCGCACGGCCTGAGCGCGGTGATCGTGGACTACCTGCAGCTGGTGCGCCCATCGACGCTGTCGCGCCAAGGCGTGAACCGCAACGAAGAGCTCTCGGAGATCTGCCGCGTCCTGAAAGCAACGGCCAAAGACCTCGAAGTCCCGATCATCGCACTAGCCCAGCTGAACCGCGCCGTAGAAACCCGCGCCGACAAACGCCCACTACTGTCAGATTTACGCGACTGCCTCGCCGGCGACGCGCTGGTGGCAAACGCCGACACCGGCGAACGCATACCGATCCGCGACGTCGTGGAGCGCGGGCTGCGCTTCGACGTCTGGGCGGTCGACGACCGCATGCGCCTCGTGCGCCGTCCGATCGTGGACGCATGGAAGGTCGGAGAAAAACCGGTCTACCGCGTGACAACGAAGAGCGGCCGCGCAATCAACTGCACGGAGGGGCATCGGTTCCTAACGCTGTCGGGGTGGTCCGAGCTTCGCAATCTGCGGCTTGGACGATCGATCGCGGTGCCGCGGCGGTACGAGCCCGGGTGCGCGCGCGCGCTGGGTTCTTCGCCTGCGCTAGTGGCCGCGCCACTCAATTCGTCCACGGCGGTAACAACGAGTCTACGCGGACTTTCGACAGTGGCCGAGCGGCCGGGCGATGATTTGTCTGACGCATTCACGATCGCAGACATTCTCTGGGATCCGATCGTATCGGTTGTCCGCCACGGTGTCGAGGCGGTGTACGACCTTACGGTCGGCGATTTGCACAATTTCTGCGTCGACGACATCGTCACGCATAACTCCGGTGCCATCGAGCAAGAAGCTGATATCGTGACGTTTCTGTATCGCGATGTTTATTACAATAAGGAGACGTCGGCGGAGCCTGATGTTACCGAGTTCATCATCGCGAAGCATCGCAACGGGAAGGTTGGGACGATCAAGCTGCGGTTCCAGCCCGAGCACACGCTGTTCGTTCCGTACGGCGACGAGTCGCACTATCCGAATCCGTAAGCACGGCGGCCAATAAGTGGACGCTACGCACGGGATCGTGCCGGCGGAGCTCACGCTCGGCGTCGCCGATATCGATGCGACGGAACGGTTCTACCGCGACGTGCTCGGTGTCGAGCTCGTGCGGCACGGCGATGCGGTTCGGATCACGTTCGGGGAATTCACGCTCGTGTTCGAGCACGCGCCGCCGACCGAGCGCGCAAAATTCGAGCTCGGGCTCCGGGTTCGCGACAACGCCGCCCTCGACGCGATCGCGACGCGCGTCGGTGCCGCGACGTACGACCGCGACGGCGGCGGCCGCGCGATGTTCGTGACCGATCCAGACCACTACACGATCGAGTTCTTCACGCGCTGACCGCGATCGCCGCGGAAAGGAGAAGACGCCCCGTCAGGGGCGTCTTCGAGCTTGTCTGATCGAGTCGGGTCTAGCGGTGGTGCCGGCGATAGTAGGCTTGCCGGCGGGCGGCGGCCCGCTGCTCTTCGCGCTTCTGCCGCACCTTGTGGTTGTAGTTGGTGATCAGGACCGCAGCGGCCGCGCCGCCGATGATGATGTTGCGCGTGCTCGCCGCACCGTCGGCGAGGGCCGGCGCGATCGCCCCGAAGGTCATCGTCGCAGCCAGGGCTGCTGCCGTCAGCGTCTTCTTCATGATGCCGTAGTCCTACCCGGAATCGACATTTAATCACGCCGCAGCTATCAGGCTCTTCCCAGGTTCGCGGGCAGGCTGCGCTCGCCCGCTACGCGCTCCGCTCGACCAACCGCAGGCGCGGCCGCTGGCCGGCCGCAAGCAGTTGCGCGAAGTCCGCCGGCCCCTGGGCGCGGCCCAGGCGAAAGCCCTGGCCATCGTCGCAGCCGATATCGCGGACGAACTCCGCCTGCGCGTCGGTTTCGATGCCTTCGGCGACGACGCGCAGCCCGAACGCTTTGGCGATGTTCACGATCGAGATGACGATCGCGCGGTCGGAGTCGTCCTCGGTCACGTCGCGGATGAAGGTGCGGTCGATCTTGAGCATCGTGATCGGCAGGCGCTTGAGGTGCGCGAGCGAGCTGTAGCCGATCCCGAAATCGTCCATCGCGATCTGAACGCCAAGCTCGCGCAAGCGTTCGAGCGCCGGCAGCGCCGCATCGTCGAGCGCCGCGGTCTCGGTGACTTCCATGATCAGCGCGTGCGGCGGGATGCCGTGCTGGATCAGCGCGCTCGCCACGTGTCCGCTGAGGTCGTCTTCGCGCAGGTCGCGCGCCGACAGGTTCACCGACATGCTGAGGTCGGGCGCGATCGCGCGGAACGCCGCCGCGGCGGCGCACGCTTCGCGCAACACCCAGCGGTCGATCTCGACGATCGAGGACGACGCTTCGGCGATCGGGATGAAGACCTCCGGCGAGATCAGACCGCGGATCGGGTGATGCCACCGCAGCAACGCTTCGCACCCGACGATCTCGCCGCGCGCCAGGTCGACGAGGGGCTGATATTCGAGCTTGAACTCGTCGCGCGCCACCGCCTCGCGCAGGTCGGCCTCGAGCGCGAACCGCTCGACGTCCTGCGCTTGGAGCGAGCTCTCGTAGATCGCGAGGCTGCCGCCGCCCGCGGCCTTCGCGCGGTACATCGCGGCGTCCGCGTGCGCGGTCAGCGCTTCCGCGTCGCGGCCGTGATCGGGGAAGACCGCCGCGCCGACGCTCGCGCCGACGTAGACGGTTCGCTCCTGCAGGCGAATCGGCGCCGACAGCGCCTCGATCACACGGCGCGCGAGAAACTCGACGTCGGCGATGCTGATGATGCCGGACAGCAGGATCACGAACTCGTCGCCGCCCGGCCGCGCGATGAAATCCGCGCCGCGCACGCACTTCTGCAGCCGCAGCGCGACCTCACGCAGCACCGCATCGCCGGCTCCGTGGCCCAGCGTGTCGTTGATCGCCTTGAAGCGGTCGAGGTCGAGGAACAGCAGTGCGAAGCGGCTGCCGTCGGCACGGGCCGCTGCGACGGCGTCTTGCAGCCGCTGCTCGAGCGAGAACCGGTTGGGCAGCGTCGTGAGGCGGTCGCTGTGCGCCGCGTCGAACAGCTCGCGCTGCGTGCGTTTGAGCTCCGTGATGTTGATCGAGACGCCGACGGCGCCGATGATCTCGCCGGTGCGGTCGACGAGCGGCTCGACGTGGTGGCGCAGCCAGTGGTCGCCGTGCGCCGCCTGCGCGCGCACGTGGCGGCCCGTGAACACTTCACGGATGAGCTCGTCGGAGATCAGCGCGCCGCACGGGCGGCCGATCAGTGCGCCGCTCGCGAGCCCCAGCTCGCCGAGCGCGCCGCCCGAGACGGCGGAGAAGCGGAGGTCGCGGCCGACGGTCCACAGCACCGCGTCGACGTTGTTCTCCACGAGCTGCAGGCTGTGCGAGTTCTCCTTGAGCTGCGACTCGGCGACCATTTGCGCGCTGACGTCTCGCAGCGAGATCAGCGTCTCGTCGGCGGTGGGCGTGATGCGCACCTCGACCCACCGCAACAGCGCGGGGAATGCGTGCGTCCGTTCGATCGGGATACCGCTGCGGCGCGCGGCGCGAATGTCGGGCAAGAGCGCCGCGCACAAGGGGTCGTCGCTGTCGCCGAGCGGGAAGCCTACGCCGGCGTCGGCCGCACGGTCCAGGATGCGTTCGGCTTCTTCGTTGAGGTGCGTCACGCGCAGCTCGGCGTCCAGGATGCAGATGCCTTCGCGCACGGCTTCGAGCACGTTGAAGTGGCGTTCGACCGCGTCGGCCGCTGCGGTGCGGGCGCGCCGCGCGGCGCGCCGGATGCGAACCAGCGACGTTGCGCTGGCAACGGCGAGCGCGCCGCCGACGAGCGTCGGCGTCCACTCCGCGAAGAAGTTCATGCGATCGTGTTCATCCGTGAACGAGTCCAGGCGCCGGTGGGCAACATCCGACTGAACGGAGTTTGCCCGCGCGAAGCACCTCCTAACGCGCGCCTGAGGAGGTCGCGGTTAAGTCTGCGTCAGCGCGGCGTTCGTTTCCAGCGCGTTCACGCGCGTTGACGCGTCGACGGGCCGTGAAACTGACGCGGGCTAGTTGTTCGTGCGCGGAAGGTGGCGATAGCGTTCCGTGAGCTGGTCCTGGCGCGAGCGGTCGCGGTACTCGCGGCCGCGCACGAAGACGTGCTCCACGTTCGTGGAGAGCTCGAACGGATCGCCGCTCCACACCACCACGTTCGCGTCCTTGCCCACGGTCAGCGAGCCGACGTGGTCCCCGATGCTCAGGATCGTCGCCGGCCCGAGCGTGACCGCGCGCAGCGCGTCGTCGTGCGACATCCCGTACGCCACGGCGTTACCGGCCTCGTACTTGACGTTGCGCGCGTTGAACGCTTCCTCGTCGCCCCCGCCGGCGTTGCCGACGAGCGCGACTTCCACGCCCGCGCGGCGCAGCGCGGCCGCGTTCTCCTGACGCTGGCCCAGCGTGTCGAACGAATCGGGGATGTTGTTCATCGCGCCGGTGATTACCGGCACGTGCGCCGCCGCGAGGCGCGGCGCGATCTGCCACGCCTCGGCGCCGCCCAGGATCACGAGCCGAATGTTCTCACGGCGCGCGAACCGCACCATCGCGTCGATGTCGTCGACGCGGTCGGCGGTCACCATCAGCGGCTGGCGGCGCTTCACCACGTCGAGCATCGCCTGCAGCGCGCGGTGCGACGCGGTGAGCCCGCGCAGCGCGCCCGCGTCGAAGCCTTTGCGGTGCGCTGCGTAGAAGCGTGTGTCTTCGATCAGATCGCGCAGCGCGGCGAGCGCGTCGGCGCGCGACTGCGGCGGCTGCGTCGTCTCGCCGCCCGCCGCGGTGTTGCCGGCGGTCTCGTCGAGGTCGGTGAAGCGCGGTCCCGTCACGATGGTCGCGACGACGCCGACGGGCGCGCGGCGCACCATCTCGGCCGCGGTGCCGTCGGCGAGATCCATCGCCGCGGCTTGCCCCGCGACGAGCGCGCCCTGCGGCATGATACCGATCGTCGTCACGCCGTCTTCGCGCGTGGACGCGATGGAGGCGGACTGGGAGAAGAAGCCCTCCCACGGGCGAAAGTCCGCGTTGATGATCCCGCGCGCGCTGACGTTGCGGGTCGCGCGCTCGCCGCCGACCTCGACCAAGCCGAGCTGCGTCTGCGCGTTGATCAAGCCGGGTGTCACGATCTTGCCGCGCGCGTCGATGCGCCGCGCGCCTGCCGGGATCGGGACGTTCGTGCCGACCGCGATGATTCGGCCGTCGCGGATCACGACCGTGCCGCCGGGGATGCGCGGCCCGCTGACGGGATAGACGGTGCCGCCGGTGATCGCGACCGTTTCCGCTTGCGCTGCGGCGGACACGCCGCCGAACGTCGCCGCGAAGACTGCGGCGCAGGTGACCATGCGCGCGTTCACTTGCGCACCGCCGACCGCACGTAGCCCAGCTCGAAATCGGTTCGCCAGTTCGCCTTGGGATCGTCGCGGTCGTACAGCAGCGCGCCGTCGACGAACACTTTCTCCGCGTGCGTGTACACGCTGAACGGATCGCCGTCCCACAGCACGATGTCGGCGTTCTTCCCGGCTTCGAGCGAACCGATGCGCGCGTCGAGCCCCAGCGCGTACGCCGGGTTGATCGTCATCCACTTGATCGCGACGTCCTCGCTCGCCGGCAGCCCTGCGCGCTTGGCGGCGTACATCGCTTTGCCGGTCTCCTGGTTGAGGCGCTGGATGCCGGACGCGTCGTCGCTGTGGATCATCGCGCGCGCGCCGGCGGCGTCGACCAGGCCGATGTTCGCGCGCACGGTGTCGAGCGCTTCCATCTTGAAGCCGCCCCAGTCGGCCCACATCGTGGCGGCGATGCCTTCCTTCGCGAGCAGGTCGGCGATCTTGTACGCCTCGATCGCGTGGTGGAAGGCGCGCACCTTGTAGCCGAACTCGTGCGACATGTCGATCACCTGCGCCATCTCGTCGGCACGATAGCAGTGCATGTGCACGTAGATGTCGCCGCGCAAGGCGGCGGCCAGCGTTTCCAGCGTGAGATCGCGGCCCGGCGGATCGCCTCTGTGCGTCGCGTTCCACGCGTCCCAGCGCCGCTTGTACGCTTCCGCGCCGATCCACGCCGCGCGATAGCCCGCCATGTTGCCCATACGCGTGGACGGGCCGCGCTGCGCGTACACGCGCTTCGGATTCTCACCGCACGCCATCTTGAGCCCGTAACGCGCGCCGGGGAACTTCATCCCCTGCACGGTGCGCGACGGCACGACTTTGAGGATCGCACTGCGCCCGCCGATGAGGTTCGCGGAGCCGGGCAGCACCTGCAGCGTCGTGACGCCGCCTGCGAGCGCGCGCGGAAACTGCGGGTCCTGCGGCCATACGGAGTGCTCGGCCCACACGTTGGCGGTGTTCGGATTCGTCGCTTCGTTGCCGTCGGAGTGCGCGCTCACGCTGGGCGCGGGATAGTCGCCGAGATGCGAGTGGATGTCGATGATGCCGGGCGTGACGTACTTCCCGCGCGCGTCGATGACGTCGACCAAATCGGCGGGTGTCCCGATGTTCGCACCGACCGCAGCGATCTTCCCTGCGCGCAGCAGGATCGATCCGTTGTGGATCACGGGCCCGGCGGCGGTGAGGATCGTCGCGTTGCGGATCAGCGTCGCGCGCGACGGAAACGGCACGTACGTCGACGGATACGGATCGGCGAACGGCACCGACAGCGCGCCGGGTCCCGGCGTCGGCCCGGGGGAGGCCGCAGGCGAAGGGGCGGGGGACGGCGCGGGTTGTTGAGAAAATCCGGGCGCCGGAAGTGCGACGATGAAAGCCAGCGTGCAAACGGCGGCGAGCGCCCGAGCGAAGCGAAACATACGCGCATTCGATAGGAGGGCGCGCCGAACGCCTCCTGCCGGAAAATCCTGCGTTTAGGCGCCATCCCGCCGGGGATGTGTAGGCGACAAGAGTTCGGCCGATGCCGAACCGGTGGGAGACCTCGGCTCTGGATACGCGCATGACGTCGATACGTGAGGCACCGGCGTCGCGACGTTCGTCGCCGGCCATGACGCCCGTGTCCGCCGCGGATTTCGCCGCCGGGGAGTGGGCGGCGCTGGATCGCCTCACGATGCGGGTCTTTCGGTCGCCGGAACTGGCACCGACGCTCGAAGCGATCGTCGACGCGGTGGTGCCTGCGTTCGCGCGCGCCGTCCGCGTCACGCTGATCGACCCTCGGGAGGGCGAGACGGCGGTACCGTCGCTTCCGCACGACGCCGAGCTGAGCTTGCCGCTCGCCGCGGACGGCGCGCCGGTCGGCGTGCTGCACCTGCGCGGTGCCGACCATGCGGACGTGCGCTTCCTGCGTGCCCTGGCCGACCGCTGCGCGCGGGCGCTCGCGAACGCGCGCAGGTTCGAGCGCGAGCGCCACGTCGCGCTCACCTTTCAGAACGCCGCGCTCGTCTCCGACCTGCCGAACGGCTCGGGCTATCGTTTCGACGCGATCTACGAAGCGGGCCGCGCGGAGGCGCTGGTGGGCGGCGACTGGTACGACGCCTTCCGGCTGGCGGACGGACGCTTCGTCGTGTCGATCGGCGACGTCGTCGGATCGGGACTCGAAGCGGCGATCGCAATGGTGAACGTGCGCCAGACGGTGCGCGGCGTCGCGCAGGTGCACCCCGACCCCGCGCTCATGCTCGCGGCGGCGGAACGCACGCTGCGCGCGCAGCATCCCGATCGGTTCGTCACGGCGTTCGTCGGCGTCATCGATCCGGTCACGCAGCAGTGCGCGTATGCGAACGCGGGCCATCCCGGCCCGTACTTGCGCCTCCCCGACGGCGCCGTCGTGCAAGTTCCGGGCGGCGGCGTTCCGCTGGGCTTGGATCTCACGACGAGCATCGACGTGCAGCAGTTCGTGCTCCCGCCCGGCTCGATGCTCGTGCTCTACACCGATGGGCTCATCGAAGCGACGCGCGACGTGCTCGAAGGCGAGCGGCGCCTCGAGCTCGCGCTGCGCGATCCGGCGCTGCCGCAACGGGACCGGGCCGCGCAGTTCTTGCGCGATTCCGTGCTCGGTGACGCGCCGCGCGATGACGTCGCGATCATGGTGATCACCGTGGAGGGGTCCGTGCCCGTGCAGCGCTGGCGTTTCGACCCGCGCTGGCGGGACGTCGCGGCGCGCGTGCGCCGCGAGCTGTGCACGTCGCTCGAGCGCACGTCGCTCGGTGCCGCGCGCGCGGTCGACGTCGAGCTCGTGTTCGCGGAGCTGATCGGCAACGCGCTGCGCCACACGCCGGGCACCGTCGAG
>DASWRD010000083.1:0-26677 GCA_036403315.1 Candidatus Elarobacter sp. | reverse complement strand
CACGGAGCTGTACACGTAGGTCGGCGTACCGGCGATGCCTTCGCCTTTCTGGCCGTGCGCGTTCTTCGTGTTCGGGCTGACCCAGTCGCCGTTCGCTGCGGTGTTGTCGCCGGCGAGCTGGCGCGCGCCGCCGCCGCGAAAGCCGCGGCCGTCGACGCTCACCGTCGCGCCGTTGCCGAAGAGCAGATTTTGCGAGTCGATCGACAGCACGCCGCCGGCCGTACCGTTCCACGCGAGCGCCGTCAAGCCGGCGGCCAGCGTCGGCGCGGCGTACTGCGGCACGCGGATCACCTGGAAGCGCGCGCCGCCGCCCGTCGTGTACGCGTGGATCAAGCCGTTCGCGTTCGTGCCTTTTACGGCGATCGAACCGCCCGTGTTTGCAAGCGCGCCGTTGGCGACGACGTACTCGAACGTGCCGGCCGTCACCGCGGTCGCACCCGTGCCGCTGCCGCTGCCGTCGCCGTAGTTGGCCGTGTTGGTGGTGTTGAGCGTGGCGCCTTGCATCTGGATCACGAGCAGCAGGTCGCCTGACGCGATCGCGGTGCCCGCGTCCCCGGTTGCGTGCGCCGCGACGGTGATCGACGTTGCACCCACCGCGGCGTTCGCCGACCCCGCGTAGTACGTGTCGACGATGCCGCTGAGCGCGCCGGGGCTTCCGTCGCGGCCCGGCGTCGCGCACAGCGCGGCGGCTTGCGCAGGCTCGCGCACGGCTACGACCAGCGTCGCCGTCATCGCCAGCGCGAGCGTCGCCGCGCCGAGCCGTCGGATCACCGCCTACCCCAGCCGAAGAGACGGTCGACGACGCTCGTCACCGTCATGTAGAAGCCGCGCTTCGTCGGGCCGGTCGCGAGCGACGGATCCGCGGTGCCGCGCAGGTTGAAGCCGGCGCCCACGCGCGTGTTGTCGCCGAGCCGCACGCCGGTCTCGACCGCGAAGGCCGTCGCGTTCGTACCGTCGATCCCGCGGATCGACGCCTGGCGCGCCTCGGCGCCGATATCCCAGCGCGAACCGATCTTCTGATCGAGCCGCAAGCCGAGCAGCGAGCTGTGGGCGGCGTAATACGAATCGCCGTCAAGCTTGTACGCATAACGTCCGACGATCTCGGTACGCGTGCGCACGCGCAACACCTGCTCCAGCGCGAGGACGCCGCTCTGCGTGTTCGTGAGCGCGCTCGTGCCGTCGCGGCGGTCGTACTCCAGCAGCGTGACGCCGTTGTCGTTGCGCGACGGGCGCCACGCGATCCCCACACGCTCGTCGGATTGATTGCTGCCGGGGGAGCGGGCGTCGTTGACGCTGGCGAACAGCGAGAAGTCTTGGCCAAGCGC
Source organism: Candidatus Elarobacter sp. (assembly GCA_036403315.1). GTDB lineage: Bacteria > Vulcanimicrobiota > Vulcanimicrobiia > Vulcanimicrobiales > Vulcanimicrobiaceae > Vulcanimicrobium. The sequence goes on along the minus strand of DASWRD010000083.1, from coordinate 25,352 downwards.
GCCGACCGCGCCGAGCGAGATCGATACGCCCGCACCGCTGCCCGTGCGCATCTGTGTCGAGCCGCTCGCGCGGAACTTGTTCGCGGGATCGGCGTACGACAGCGACACGCCGTACAGGTCGAACCCGCCGCCGGTCGTGGTGCCGCTCGCGGTCGCGTGCTGGTAGAACGCGTCGCCCTTGGTGCGACCGAGCGAGATGCGCTCGCGCACGCCCATTGTGGCGAACACGTCGCTGCCGTTCGCGCCGCGGTCGATTAGATACGACGTGTCGACGGTCGTCGCGTTGCCGAGCCGGCGCGTGAAGCCCAGCTCGGTCGCATGCGTGCCGCCGGTCGGCGCCGTCAGCGCCTGCGTCGCGGCGGCGAAGCTCTGCACCGGCGTCGCGCTCCAGCGTTCGCGCAGGAACGCGCGGCCGCCCTTGCCCAGATCGTAGCTCACCTGCGCGTCGGTTTGCGTCGGCTGCACGTCGTTCGCGCCGCCCAGCGTCTGCACGCGGTTCACGCTGATGTCGAGCGCGGCGGTCGCGCGCCAGTCGACGCCCAGCGAGGCTTGGGTCGACGCCTGGTTGGGGTTCGTTTGATACGGCTGGTACGGCGACGGCGACGCGCCCGGCGCCGGCAGAATGCCCACGGGGTTGAACGGCAGCAGCGGGTTGAGCGGGCCGCCCGTGAGCGGTACGGCATTGCCGTTCGTCGCGATGCGGCGCTCGAGCGCAGCGGTGACCGTGAAGCGCTTGGTGATCGCGCGGCGCGAGCGCAGCGACGCGCTGGTCTGCGTGTTCGTCGCGATGCCGAGCCCGGAGTTCGCCTGATGGTTCAGCTCGAGCGCGATCTCGCCGCGCCCGCCGTCGTACTTGTGCGCGAAGTTGAGGCGCTCGTTGAGCAGCCCCGGAGTCGAGAGCCCGCCGAACGGGTCGTTGTAGCCCGCGTCGGTGCGGTCGAACAGCAGCGATAGCCGGTTCGGACCGACGGCGCGCACGAGCTGCGCGTGCAGCGCGCTGCCGCCGGCGCCGGTGAGCGCGGCGTCCGGCGACGCGGCGAGCAGCGCACCGCGGCTGGTGGCGTGCACGATCTGCCACGCGCCGCCGCGGATCACGCCGCTGAGGTCCTGCGTCGCCAGCGACACGTTGCCGGCGCCGCTGGTGTCGTTCACGTAGCCGACGCCGAGCTTGACCGCGTGGTTGCGGCCGAACGACGTCTCCGCGCGCCCGCCGACGGTGCGCGCGGCGTTGCCGGGCGCGTCGAACTGGTACGTGAGCACGATCTGGCGCGGGTTGAACGCCTCGTCGAACGGCAGCGGCACCTCGATGAAGCGAATTTGGCCCGTCGCGTACTCGATCGAGTAGTCGATGCCGCGGATCAGCGGCGTCTGCGCGATCACCACGCCGCTGCGCGCGTCGATGGTGGCGAGCAGCACGACCTCGGAGCCCACGACGATGTCGGGCCGCAGCATCACGCCGCCGGCGAGCCCGCTCGGCGGGAACACGCGGCGGTCGTAGCCCACGTCGTTGCGCGCGGCGAACATCGACACGCGGCGCGTGTCGCCGTTGAGCTCGAGCTTCGCGCCGGCGACGAGCTGGTCGAAGCCGCCGAGCGCGTTCGCGTCGCTGCCGGTGCGCGCGCGGAACTCGCCCCACTGCGCGGACGCGCGCCCGCTGTCGAGCCGCGCGAAAAGATGATCGCGCGACAGCGCGTCGTCGCGGCGCGTGCTGCTGTCGCCCGTGGTCGAGTACGGCCGGTCGTTCGGATCGCCGTTGTACGTGCCCAGCGCGCCGCCGTACTGCGAGGTGCGCTGCAGCGTGGAAGCCGTGTCGTACGCGAACGTCGCCAGCGACTTGCCCAGCGCGCCGGTACCGAACACCGCGACGCGGCCGCGGCGCGAGTTCGCGCCGTTCGGATCGCCGTCGCTGCCGCCCGGGATGCCGGGAACCGCGCCCGCGCCCGCGCTGACGAGGCCGTTCACGAACGGCTTGCGCAAGTTCGGCGCGAGGAAGAACCGCGCTTCGCGCGACGCGTCGGCGCAGTCCGCGCGCAGCACGACCGAGCCGGGCGTGAGGCCCGGGATGAGCTTGACGAGCGCGACGCCGTCGGCGTCGAGCGTGACGTCGATCGACTGCCGGCTCACCGTGTTGCCGATGGGGCCGGGCGACGATGACGCGAGCGGAACGGGGCTCGCAAGACCATTGCCGTTTGCGCCGCCCGCGGCGGACGGCGCGGCGATGCGTTCGAGCCGCGCGTCGCCTTGCACGAGCACGATCTGCACGACCGTGCCGGAGGCAGCGTGATGGCCCCACGCGTCGCGCCCTTCGACGCGAACTTGGTCGGCGCTCGTGCCGTCGGCGCGGAACGGGCCCACCCCCGAGACGCTGAAATTCGTCGGACGGCCCGGGCCGAACACGCGGTGGATCGTCGTCGCTCCGCGCGACGCGCTCGCGCCGAGCGGCGTGAGCGCGACGGTATTGGGCCCGGGCTGCAGCGTGACGCCGTAATACGTGTAGCGCGTCTCGCCCGACTTCGAGTCGACGGTGCGCTTGCCGATGCGCGAGAACGGGATCACCGCATCGCCGACCTTCAGCTCGACGCCCGCGCCGCGCACGGTCTGGACTTCCATGCTCGTCGTGGTCCCGGCTGCGACGCCGTCGTCGCCCGGGCTCACCAGCGATGCGTCGAGCGCATCGGTCGCGGTGAACGTCAAATGGGTGAGGTCGCCGCCTTCGGGTCCCTTCGCCTGCGTCGCGATCGCGGCGCTTTCGGGCTGTGCGGCGGGTGCAACGACGACGGGCGCGGCCACGCCGGTTTGCGCCGCAACGGCTTCCGCCGCAACGGTTTGAGAAGCGGGCGAGGCCTGCGGCGACGCCGACGGCTGCGGCGGCGCAGCCACGACGGCAACCGCCGGCGGCTCGTTCGCATATGCACCGGGGATCTCGCCCGCGGGGTTCACGTCGACCGTCGAGAGGACGAGCCCCATGACGGCCAGCGCGACGCCGAAGCGGTGGATCCGGTGGCGCATGCTCATGCGGCGGGCTCGAGCGCGAAGTTCACGTCGTGCATGAGCCCGGCATCGTAGATGCCGTGCAGCAGGCGCTGCAAGCTTCGCGGGCTGTCGTAGCGGCGGTCGTCGTACGCGCGCACGCCGACGGGCAGCGTCGTCGTGTCGACGCGCAGCACGTGCTGTCCGGGATGCACCGACGGGAACGTGAATCGGCCGTAGCGGTCGGTCGTCACCGACTCGCCGTCCTCGAGGAACACGCGCACGCCGGGCACGCCTTTGTCGCCGTCGCGGAAGCGCCCGGTGCGCGCGGCGTCGACGAACACGCGGCCGGTGACGACGATGCGGTTGCCGAGCGCGCCGGCCACGACGCGCGTGTCCGCGGTCGCCGAACCGTGCACGCGCAACCCGCCGCCCGACGAGGTGTCGACGTCGACGACGTTGATGAGCGTCGAGCCGTCCGCGGTGAACGGCATCACGACGCACGCGTACATGATGCTGTGCTGCGCGGCCAGCGCCGGGAACGTCCAGGTGAGGATGCGCCCCTCGCGATGCGGCTCGACCGGAACGCCGTCGACCCGCGCGGTCCCCGGCGCGTAGACGACGCCGGCCGGCAGCGTGTCGACGACGCGCGTCGCGCCGAACTCCGCGCCCTGGCTGCCGACCTGCACCGTGTAGAGAAGCCGGTCGCCGCCGGAGGCGACGTCGCGGTCGACGGTCTTCGATACCGTCAAGGGATGGGACGTGAACATCGGTTGATTCCCGAGCAAGCCGAATACCTCGGAGAGAGAGACGTTGGTCGTGACGAGCTCGAACCCGCCGGCGCGCGCGAGCTGCTGATCGTCCAAGGCGCTGAGCATCGCGGTGTAGAGCAAGCCGGTCGCGTCCGGGGTGATCGTGATGGCGACGCGCCGGTCGCGATAGCCCGGCGCGCTGATGTCGAGCTCGTACTGCACCGGCACTGCGGGCGTGCCGAGCTGCGCCTGCGAGAACACGAAGCTGTACGCGCCGTCGCCGCCGGTCGTGAACGGATTCGCGTTGGCGGTGTTCGGCGGCAAGCCGGCCGGGTCGGTCAGTACGTCCAGCGGCGTGCGCGCGAGCGCTTGCGCCGCGGTCTTGGGGAGATCGGCGACCGCGTGCGTCTGGAGGTCGCGCAGCGTCAGCGTCGCGCCGGTGATCGGCGACCCGCCGCCGGCGTACCCGTCGTAGACGACGTTGCCGACGCCGATGAACACGCTCGCCGGCGCCGTCGTCGCCGACGCGATGCCGTCGGCGCTGACCGCCGCGACGTTGACGTACGACGACCCTGCGCTCAGCGCGTTGTCGACGACCGCGTCGAAGGTGATCACGTCGGACTCGTTGACCGCCATGGTGCCGACGCGCACCGTGAGCCGCTGGCCGGCGAGCGTCGCGGACGACGCCGCGCCGGCACCGTTGAGCGCGACGGTCGGCAGCAATGGGTGGACGCCCGTCGGGATGTCGTCGACGACGACCACGTTGGTCGCCGGCGATCCGCCGTAGTTGCGAAACGCGATCGAGTACGTCACGGTCTCGCCCGGATGCGCCGGGTGCGAGCGCTTGTGGTTGACCAGTTTCGCGACGATCGTGTTCGGACCGTTCGGCCCCGCGATCGACGCGCGCGGCTGCGCGACCGCCCACCCGCGCCCGTTGTCGGTGACGACACCGTTGGCGGTGGCGGCGTTGGTCGAGCGCGCGACGAGCGCGATCGAGAACGGGGTGGCGACGACCACACCGGCCGTCGCGATGACGACTTGCACGTTGATGCTCTCACCGGGCTGGAGCGCCGGCGAGACGCTGCTCCCGACCGTCGCCGGGATCGCGCCGCTCGCCGTGACGAACGCGATCGAAGTGATGGTTCCGGCGCTCGCCGTCAGCGACGCGAGCGTGTACGCGTCGGGGACGTTGCCGGAGTTGGTGATCGTGAACGTCCGCGTGACGGGCGTTCCGAACGGAAAGCTTTCGGTGTTCGGGTCGACCGCCGGCTCCTTGGGAGCGACGGCGACCGACGAAACGGCCGCGACCGAGACGGTGACGGTGTTGCTCTGCGCGCCGTACGTCAGACCGGTGGGGTCGTTGTACTGCGCGGTCACCGTGTTCGAGATGACGGCACCCGCGGCGGGAGACGCCCCGCCGGTCCCCGTCGCCGCGGCGACCAGGAGAACGGCGAGGCCCATCGAGCGCACGAGGCGCGCGAAGACTCCCGGCATTGGGGTCTTACTTTACCTGGACCTTGAACGTACAATTCCCGCTCGCACCCGCAGCGAGCGCCCCGATCGTGTCCGTGAACCGCGACGATCCGGCCGCACCCGGGCCGGGGTTGTAGCCGCCCAGCACGCCGCCGTTGGAATCGACGGGCGCCGCGTACAGACCGTTGGTGTTGGCCGCCCACGTGTTCGCGTACGCGACCTGCGCGCCGCCCGCTGCGGCGCCGTCTTCGGTGATCACGAACGACGACGCGTTGACCGTGATGTCGTTCGTTCCGCCGCTCGGCATCATGTTCAGGTATGTCACCGTGTACTGGACGCAGTCACCCGGATTGACCGACGCCGAGCTTGCCGTGAACACGGTGGCGGTCGCGCACGGCTGCAGGAGCGCCACGCTCCACGTCTTCGTCAGCTTCACGAAGCCGCCGACGACGATCTCATCGATCGTCACGTTGTTCTTCGTGTTGTCGTTGACGGACGTGGCCGTGATGGCATCGCCGTAGCCGGTGTACGAGTTGAAGCTCGTCGCGCCGGCGGGCGGCGTGTAGATCGTCTTGTACGTCTGGGTCGCACCGGAAGGCACGCAGACGGACGTGATCACCGTGTTGACGACGACCGCGCCGCACACGCCGCTCGCCGCCTGACCGGTGCTCTGGAACGTCACCGTCCAGCCTGCCGGCAGCGCCGTGAGGCCGGCCGCCGTCGCGGCGGTGAGGTTGTAGGTGTCGTCCTTGTTGCCCGTGTTCTGCAGCGAGTTGGTGATCGTGACCGCCGCCGCGCCGGCCGCGACGGTGACGGCCGAACCATTCACCGCCGCGACGCTCGCGCCGCCGTTGGTGTAGCTGACCCCCGTGTAGTCGTCGTTGTTGTTCGTCGGCCCGACGGCTTGCGGGAAGCCGTTAGGCCCGTTGAACAGCACCGTGTTGAGCGGCGACGCAGCCGACGTCACGGAGCCCGCGCCCGCGAGCGTCCCGTTCGCGTTCGCGATGATCGGCGCCGTTTGCGCGGTGGTGGCCGCCGCGTTGTTGGTCACCGTCTGCACGCCGATGCCGGGGCCTTCGATGAAGCCCGACTGGTCGCCGTACGTCGAGTTCGCAACGTTGGTGATCGCGTTGACGTTCGCGGCGCCGGACGCCGTCGAGCCGTTCATGACGAACGACAGCGTGAGCGACGCGTTCGGCGCGGTGACCGTGTTCTGCGACGTCGTGTTGTTGTTGGGCGCAAACGTCGTGAGCCCGGCGCCCGTGATCGACGTGGCCGGGAGGAACACGCCGATGTAGACGGCGCCGGCCTGCGTGGTCGTCCACGTCGTGCCGTCGACGGAGTAGATGATCGTGCCCGTCGCGCCGCTGATCGTCGGTACCGCGGCCGTCAGCGTGAGCTGGGTCGCGTTGTACGACGGCAGCTTGTCGGTGAAGGCGACGCCGCACGCGGTGCTGTTGGTGCAGCCGCTGTACGCCGCCGCGTTGCCGCCCGGCAGCGCGTTCTTGAAGACCGCCGCCATGTTGCGCGCGCCGCCGTTCGCGAACCGCACGGTGTACGTCACCGTCGGAGCCGGAACGGTGCCGCCGACCACAGCCGTCTTCTGCACGTCGACGCGCGCGTCGACCGTGACCGTGTCGTTGTACTGGCCGACGACCGTCGAGGACGTCGCCGTCGTCGTGCCCGCGGGCCCGGTCGGGGCGCCCGGCAGCGTGACGGCCGGCGTGAGCTTGGTCGTGATCGTGCCGCTCGAACCGACATTGGCGGAGTACGTCACGCCGATCGAGATCGTACCGCTGACCGCCGTCAGGAACGGACCGCCCGCGTTACCCGTCGACAGGTAGGTGTTGACCGCGGCGATGCTCGCGAGGCTCTGGTTTCCGGCGCCGGCGTTGACGACGTACGTCGTGAACGTCCCGAGCCCGGCCGTGACGCCGTCGTCGGTGCTCTGCACGCCCGTGAGCTGGAAGTAGCCCGCGCTGTTACTCGTGTTCGTCAGCGTGTACGTGTCGGTGACCGTACCGCCGGGGCTCACCGTGTTGTTGCCAGGCGTGCCGGACGTCGGCGCGATCGTCATCGACGGCGCGTTCTGCACGGTCGTCGTGACGGTGTTCGACTGCGAGTTGTAGGTCGTGCCGCCCGGGTCTTGGTAGGTCGCCGTCGCCGTGTTGGTGATCGGCGTGCCGGCCGCGGTCTGCGCGGCGGACGCGGGCGACGTGCTCACGATGCCGAAGCCGACGACGACCGGAGCGACGATCGCGAAGCACGTGCGCAGCAGCGTTGCGAATGAGAAGGCGCGCATCACTTGACGCGCACCTCATACGTATATGCGACGCTCGCGCGGGGCGCGACCGCGCCCGACGTCACGAAGCGCACCGCGGTGTAGAGCGACGGATCCGCTTTCTTCACGACCGGCGTCCCGTCGGGGCCCTTCACCGTCACCGTGGGCGAGGCCGACCACGTCTTGCCGCCGTCGAGCGAGAACTCGGCGCGGGCCCGCGGGGCCTTCGCCGAACCGTCCACGTAAGCGGTGCCGGACGGGATCCTGCCGACGGGGACGAGGCGCAGCGCGGGCGTGGTGCCCGCGTTCGAGGCGACGATGTCGTACTCGATCTCGTCGCCGGCCTTGGGCTGGCTTCGCTCCACGGGGGTCATCGTCGTGTGCCCGTCGGCGGCCTTGGTCACGAGCGACCCGGTGAGCTTGAGCGTGACGTTCGGTTTCGCCGACGCGAGCCCCGGAAGGACCAGCGCGAGAACGACGAGCGACGACGCCGCGATGCTACGCATTCAAGTGTCAACTCCTGGTAACGTGCGGAACGCCGCTACGGACATGACGCGAAGCGGCCGATGCACATGGTATCGGTAGCAGCCCGCCCCCTAGGGAGCGCAACCTTGGCTGCAACACAAAGAAAACGGCGCTGATACGCGCCGTTTACATTTGGGGGTTGCGGCCGCCGCCAGGGCGCCGAGGGTTAAGCGGTCTTTACGGAGCGGCCGCAGCCGAGCCCGTCAGGGCGCGGGCAGTAGCGCCAGCTCGGCCCTCGCCGCTCGAACGACGATCGGCTCCTCGGACGCGATCGCGTGGCGGTACTGCTCCCGGGCCAGCGCGATCTTGCCTTGGAGGTTGTAGGTGACCGCGAGCATGTAGTGCAGCCGCCCATCGTCCTGCGAGACGCTGAGCCCCTTGATGTACGCGGCCTCCGCCAGCGGGAAGAGGCGGTGCTCGTTGTAGTCGTAGCCGAGGTCGATGTACGCTTCCGGGCGCATCGGGTCCGAGCGGATCGCGCGGTTGTAGAACGTGATCGCCGTCTTCCAGTCGCCCTGCATGTCGTGGATGTAGCCGATGTCCACGAGGGCTTCGGGCGCTTCGGGCCGGATCGCGAGGGCGCGTTCGAGGTGCGGGCGCGCCGTGACGGTATCGCTCTTCTCGAGGTACGCCTCGCCTAAGTTCACGACCGCGGGGTAGTAGTTGTTGTCGACCGACAGGCACGCTTTCAAGTGCGTTATCGCGGGATCGATGCGCGTGAGGTCGACCAGCGCGTTGGCGACGTCGACGCGCGCGCTGCACGACGACGGGCGGATCGCGACGACGTGGTTGAACGCGTCGTAAGCGGCTTGATAGCGGTGCAGCGCGCGGTGGGCGTTGCCGAGCTCGCTCCACTTGGCCACATCGAACGGGTGCTGGTCGGTGTCGTACTGGAGCGCCGCCATGTACTTGTCGAGATCGCCGGCACGCTTGTGGATCATGACCAGCCCGACGTAGCCTCCGCGGCTGGGAAGGCTGAGCTGGAACTCGCGCATCGCGTCGTTGACCTTGTCTTGCGCGGCGTAGAGCGAGCCCAGCCGGCTGTGCGTCTCGCGGTCGTCGGGTGCGATGGCGATGATCGCTTTCCAGACCTTCTCCGCCCGCGCGTAGTCGGGCACCCGGAAGTAGAGGTCGCCGAGCAGGCGGCCCGCCGCGGCGTCTTGCGGGTGGTCCGCGACGTAGGGCGCGAGGCCGGCGATCGCGCCCTTCGTGTCGCCCGCGGCCACTTTGGCGCGGGCCGCGTCGAGCACGGCGGGGTCGATCGCGTTCATGGCCCCCGGCATGACGACGATCGTTTCGGTCGCAAGCGCGGGCAGGGCCTGGACCGCGAGCAGTACTGCGATCAGGGCGGCGGGGACGAGGCGCAACAGACGCATGCAAGACGCTCCCGTGGGGACGAGCCGTAGGATCCGGTCGGCGGAGATACGGCTCCTCGAGTATACAATCGGACGAGGCCCGTGGCCTAGGCCAATTCTGCCAGGCGACTGCCGTCCATTTTCCCGTGCGACGTTTCTCGCGGAGTGCCGCGAGGCCGGGTCGCCGAAACGGGCTCTGCTATGGCCACCACGCAGACGAACGGCTCGGTCGGACGCCCACGCGTCGAGACCGACTCCATGGGGAAGATCGACGTCCCCGCCGACAAATATTACGGCGCCCAGTCGGCGCGCTCGCTGATCCACTTCGACATCGGCGACGACGCGACGCCGCGCGACGTGATGCCGCGCGAGATCATCCGCGCGATGGCGCAGCTCAAGAAGGCCGCCGCGCTCGTCAACCACGATCTGGGCAAGCTGGACGAGGAAAAGACGAAGCTGATCACCGAGGCGGCCGACGAGGTGATCGCCGGCAAGCTGTTCGAGCACTTTCCGCTGCGCGTGTGGCAGACCGGCTCGGGCACGCAGACGAACATGAACGTCAACGAGGTGCTCTCGAACCGCGCGATCGAGCTCGCGGGCGGCGAAATGGGCTCGAAGAAGCCGATCCACCCGAACGACCACGTCAACATGTCGCAGTCGTCCAACGACACGTTCCCGACCGCGATGCACATGGCCGCCGCGGAAGCGATGCGCAATCTGCTGCCCGCGGTCGAGAAGCTGCGCGACGCGCTCGACGCCAAGGCGAAGCAGTGGGCGAACATCGTGAAGGTCGGCCGGACGCATCTGCAGGACGCGACACCGCTCACGCTGGGGCAAGAGTTCTCCGGGTACGTCAGCCAGCTCGACCGCGATCTCAAGCGCTGCCGCGAGTCGCTCGACGACCTCTACGATCTCGCGATCGGCGGCACGGCGGTGGGGACGGGCCTCAACGCGCATCCCGAGTTTGCGGAGCGCGCCGCGAAGAAGATCGCCGAGCTGACCGGATTGCCGTTTCGCTCGCACCCCAACAAGTTCGCCGCGCTGGCGTCGCACGACGAAGTCGTCGCCGCATCCGGGTCGCTCAAGACGCTCGCCGCGTCGCTGATGAAGATCGCGAACGACGTTCGCTGGCTCGCATCCGGGCCGCGCGCCGGCATCGGCGAACTGATCCTGCCCGAGAACGAGCCCGGATCGTCGATCATGCCCGGCAAAGTGAACCCGACGCAGTCCGAAGCGATGACGATGGTGTGCGTGCAAGTGTTCGGCAACGACGTCGCGATCGGCTTCGGCGGCGCGCAGGGCAACTTCGAGCTCAACGTGTTCAACCCGGTGATGATCTGGAACTTCTTGGGCTCGTGCCGGCTGCTGCAGGACGCGTGCACGATGTTCCGCGAGCACGCGGTCGAGGGTCTCGAAGCCAACGAGCCCGTCATCGCCAAGTACTTGGGCGAGTCGCTCATGACCGTGACCGCGCTGACGCCGAAGATCGGTTACGACAAGTCGGCGGAGATCGCGAAGAAGGCGCACCACGAGGGCAGCACGCTCAAAGAGGCCGCGCTCTCGCTCGGCTACATCTCGGGCGAGGACTTCGACAAGTACGTCGTCCCGGTCAACATGACGCATCCGTAGCCACACGTCTACCACCAAAAGATGAGCCCTCCGTGAAAGCGGGGGGCTCCGTTCTTTGGAGGTGGAAGGCCGGGCGATGATCGTGCGGCGCCTTCTCGCCGGCGCGCTCCTGACGGGGCTCGCCGTGCCCACGCTCGGTGCCGCGCCGCACCCGCGCGCCACGCCGTTCCCTCCGGCGGCTCAGCCGCTGCTGCTCGGAACCGGCTCGCGGGTGTTCGCCCGGGCCGAGGCGGAACCGCCGGCGCCGGCGGAGCCGACGCCGCCGGCATCGGTGCCCGCTGCATCGATGCCGTCGCCGGAGATCGCCGCGCGAGCGCGCGCGGTCTTCGAGGCGAACCGTACCGGCAAGCTCGAGCGGTCGGCATACACCTCGCAATTGAACGCGAAGATCACCGACGCGGAGTTGGCGCGCGTCTCCGCGGGGCTGCGCAGCATCGGCGAGGTGAAAAGCTTCGTCCAGGTCCGGAAGATCACGATGGGGTCGATGGTGGCGTACGTGTTTCGGATCGAGGCCGAGAAACCGCCGGTCATCGAAGAGGCGATCAGCTGGGACGCGGCCGGAAAGATCGAGTTTCTGCAGTTCGGCCCCGTGCGGTGACGACGGCGGACCCATACGACGCGGCGGCGACCGTCGACGACGTCACGGTCATCTTCCGCCGCTGGCGCGCGTGGAGCGACGACGTGCGCGCGCACACGCTGCACGCGCGTGATCTGCACTACGGTGAGTCCGCGGACGAGACGCTGGACCTGGTCGTGCCGCACACCGGCGCGCCGCTGGTCGTGTGGTTTCACGGCGGCTACTGGCGGCGCTTGCACAAGGACGACAATACGTTCGTGGCGCGCGGGCTGACGCCGCACGGCGTCGCGGTCGCGATCGTGAACTACGGCCTCGCGCCGGCGGTGCCGCTCGAGGAGATCGTCGCACAGGCGCGCCGCTCCGTCGCGTGGTTGCGCGCGAACGCGAAGGCGCACGGCGCGGATCCGTCGCGCATCGTCGTCGCCGGCCACTCGGCGGGCGGACACCTCGCCGCGATGTGCGCGGTCGACGCGCCGGTCGCGGGCGTCGTGTCGCTAAGCGGGCTGCACGATCTGCGCCCGGTCGCGAAGTCGTTCGTCAACGAGTGGCTGCAGCTCGACGACGCGCGGGCGACCGCCCTGAGCCCGACGCTGCTCGCGCCCGCCGCGCCCACGCGCGTCGTGGCGCTCGCCGGCTCGCGCGAGACGGATGCGTTCAAAGAACAAGGCCGGGAGTTCGTCGACGCGTGGCGCGCGCACGGCTGCGACGCATCGTACACCGAGAGCGACGACGACCACTTCAGCATCAGCGAGCACCTTGTCGACGCGAACAACGCGCTGACGACGCGCATCGCGAACCTCGCGCTGGCCAACGGAAAGCGGCACGCGAAGGCCTAGTGCGGGTTCGGGCTCGCCCGACCCACGCTCGGCCCTGGCCGATCCGCTAAAGCGGAAGGCGCTTCACGAGGTGGTGGTGGCCGATCGCGTAGCCGTGGCGTTCGTAGAAGCGGCGTGCCGCGGCGTTCTCGTCGACCACGTTGAGCGTCACGATGCGGTAGCCGCGTTCGCGTGCGCGTTCTTCCGCGGCGTTCATCAGCAGCGCGCCGACGCCGTCGCCGCTGCGCACCGTCGCGATCTCGCTCACGTGCAGGTACCGTTCGTCCGTGAAGAAGTCGCGCTCCGTCACCGCGTAGAGGAAGCCCGTGCGTTCGCCGTTGTCGTTCTCCGCGACCAAGAACACGTCGCCCGGCACCGGCGCGCGGAGTGCTTCGCGTAGGACGCGGCGCGTGCCGTCGATCACGTCCGCCGGCGTGTGGCCGTCCGCGGCGCCGTGCTCCACGAATCGCGGCACGAGCTCGGCGACGAACGCCTCGTCATCGGCGCGCGCGTCGCGCACGCGCGTCATTTGACCAGCGGCAGGACGTTCGACGGCGTCAGCGGGACGAGGCCCAGCACGAACGTCGCGAACGCGCACACCGCGACGGCCACCCACGGCAGCGCGTTGCGCGAACGCTCGTCGCGCACGTGCGCCGGGTCGACCTGCGCGAACATGACGCGCACGATCTTGAAGTACACGTACGCGGAGATCGCCGTGCCCGCGATGAGGATGCCGGCCAGCCACGCGTAGCTCGCGCTGACCGTCGTGGTGAGGATGAGGATCTTGCCCGTGAAGCCGATCGTCGGCGGCAGACCGGCCAGACCGATCAGGAAGAACGTCATCGCGGCGGCGAGCCACGGCCGGCGATACGCGAGCCCGGCGAAGCGCGGCAGCCCGACGACGGCGTCGCCGTCGCGCGCCATCAGCGCGACGACCGCGAACGCACCGAGGTTCATGAACATGTAGCCCGCGAGGTACAGGATCGCGTAGCGGAGGCCCGCCGGCGTCTGGCCCGCGAACGCGGTGACGATGTAGCCGACCTGCGCGATGCCGGAGTACGCGAGCAGCCGCTTCATGTCGGTCTGCGACAGCGCGGCGAGGTTGCCGACGAGCATCGACAGCGCGGCGAGCAGCCACAGCGGCGCGAGGATCGCGGTCGCGTGCCCGGGCGGCAGCGCCGCGTACGCGAAGCGCGCGAGCACCGCGAGCGTTCCCGCTTTCGTCGCGATCGACATGAATGCGGTGACCGGCAGCGGCGCGCCTTCGTACACGTCGGGTGTCCAGGCGTGGAACGGAACCAGGCTCAGCTTGAACGCGAGCCCGACCAGGAACAGCCCGGCGCCGAGCGCGAGCAGCGGCGTCACCGTGGCGTGGGCGAGCGCGGCGAACGCGACGGAGCCCGTCGCGCCGAACAGCAGCGCCGAACCGTACAGCAAGAAGCCCGACGCCATCGACGACAGGATCAAGTACTTCAGCGCGGACTCGCGTGCCGTGCGGCGCGGCGACATCGCGCACAGGCAGTACAGCGCGAGCGAGAGCAGCTCGAGTCCGAGGAAAACGGCCATCAGGTTCGCCGCGCCCGACATGAGCATCGCGCCGCTCGCGCTCCACAGCAGCAGCGACGTCGTGCCGGCGACTTGGTCGTCGCGGCCGACGCCGACCGACAGCATCAGCGTGGCGATCGTCGCGACGATGACGATCTCGGAGAACACGATCGAGAAGCCGCCCTGGATGAACGCGCCGCCGAACGCGGCGTAGTCGTGCGGGTACTGCTCCGCGGCGATCACGCCCGCGGCGACCAGCCCCGCGATCGCGATGCCGACGGCGACGCCGCGGCGCAGCGCGCCCTGACCGCGAAAGAACAAGTCCGCGAACAGTAGCGCGAGCGGCACGATCGCGACGACGAACGCCGGCAGCAATGCCGCATAGTCGGCCGCGACGGGATAACTACCGAGAGCCGACGACACGTGAGTCCTCCGGAGCGACAGGCGCACGGCTGAACGCCGCGGCGTTCGGCACGGCGGCGTGCGCCGCGCCGGCCGCGACGTCGACCACGCGGCCCGGAGCGACGCCGAGCACGACGAAGCCCGCGATGAGCGGCGCGACGGCGAGCGCCTCCGTCCACGTCATGTCGCGGCGCTCCGGCAGGTCGGGCACCTCGGGCCCGTTCATGACGGTTTGGAACAGCCGCAGCATGTACGCCGACGCGAGCACGATCGCGACGAGCGCGACGATCGCCGGCCACACGAACCCCGCGCGGAACACGCCGGTGAGGATCAGGATCTCGCCGCTGAAGCCCGCGAGCCCCGGCAATCCCAGCGCCGCGAGCGCGGCGAGCATCAGCGCGCCCGCGAGCTTCGGATTGCGCGCCCCCAAACCGCCCAGCCGCGTGAGGTCGCGCGTCTCTTCGCGCTGCTCGACCGCGCCGAGCACGAGGAACAGCACGGCGCTGAACAGCCCGTGCGCGACCATGTACACCACGGCGCCTTGGATCGCGAGCACGGAACCGCTGAACACCGCGAGCAGGATCAGGCCGAGGTGCGAGAGCGAGCTGTATGCGACGACGCGTTTCGCGTCGCGCTCCGCGAGCGAGGCGAGCGCGCCATAGATCAGCGCGATCATGCCGAGCACGAACATCAGCGTCTGCGCGCGTGCCGCTTCGGGCCCGAGGAACGGGAGCACGACCGCGAGGAAACCGTAGAGCCCGGCCTTCGACTGCACCGACGACACAACTGCGACGACCGGCGGCGGCAGATCCGCGTACGTGTCCGGCATCCACGTGTGGAACGGGAACACCGGCGTCTTCACCAAGAACGCGAATGCGAAGCCGGCGAAGATCCACGTGCCCCACAGGTCGCCGATCATGACGTGGAGGCCGGTCCGGCCGATGACGTCGGTGGTGCCGGCGACCGCGCCGAACGCCGCGGTCGCGAGCAGCAGCGCGAGCCCGCCGCACAAGTTGTAGAGCAGGTACTTCCACGCCGCGCGCGCGTGCGGCGTTTGGATGAGCACGAGGAACACCGGGATCAGCATGAGATCCCAGAACAGCGCGAACAGCAGCATGTCTTTCGCGAGGAAGACCCCGTTCATCGCGCCTTGCAGCACCAGCAGCTGCGCGGCGACGTCGCGCGCGCGCGGTCCGCTCAGCGCGAGCGCGCCGCCGAACGTGGCGAGCGCTAGGAGCAGCACGATCCAATACGACACGGGGCCGAAGCCGAGGTGGAACGACGCGTCGAACGGCCGCGCCAGCCAGTGCCGCGACGCGTCCGCCGCGTTCGGATCGGCCGCGGCCAGCGCGAACGTCAGCGCCGCGACGACCGCGGCGACGATGCGCGCCACGCCGCCGCGCTCGCGCGGGATCGCGTACAGCGCGAGGCCGATCAGGATGGGGCCGAGGACGAGCGCGGTGACGGTCATCGTGCGCCGCCCGTGAACGCGAGCGCGTAGTAGGCCACGAAGCACACGACGCCGACCGCGATCGTGAGCGCGTACGCGCGCACCAAACCGGTCTGGAAGCTGCGGAACAGATGCCCGAGCCACTGCGCGCTGATCGCGACCTCGCGCACGCCGGCGTCGATCCCGTGCGGGTCGACGACGCGGATGAACCAGCGCCCGAGCGCATACGCCGGGCGCACGAGCAGCGCTTCGTACGCCGCGTCGAAGTAGTACGCGTTCGCGAGCACGCCCGGCATGCGAACCGTCTCGGTGCGCAGCCGTGCGATCGCCTCGCGCGGCGCGGGTGTCGCGCCATAACGCACGTAGGCCACCGCGAAGCCGATCACGACGAGCGCGAACACGATGGCGGTCGAGACCACTTCGGAGAACGGCGCCGCGTGCGTGACGACCGCACCGTTCGCCGTGAGCTCGTGCGCGCGCGGGAAGAATCCGCCGAAGAACTGCTGCCAGCGCGAGTCGCCGCCGCCGAAGTCGAGCCAGCCGATCGCGATCGTCGGCACGATCAGGAGCGCGACAGGAGCCGACATCAGCCACGACGGCGCGTGATGGTGCGGCTCTTCTTCTTCCGGGTGCGCCCCCGACGACGCCGCCAATTCCGCGGTGCCGGCGAGCTCCGGATGCCGGATACCGAGATCGGACGGATCGACCGCACCGCGGTACGCGCCGAAGAACGTGACGAACAGCAGCCGGAACATGTAGTACGCGGTGATGCCCGCGGTGATGACGCCGACCGCGTAGAGCCACGGATGCCCGGTCTCAAGCGCGCCGTAGATGACGGCGTCCTTGCTGAAGAACCCGCTGAGGCCCGGGAAGCCCGAGATCGCGAGCACGCCGGTCGCCATCGCGACGAACGCGAACGGCATCGTCTTGCGCAGGCCGCCCATGCGGCGCACGTCCTGCTCGTTGGCGAGCGCGTGGATGATGATGCCCGCGCCCAGGAACAGCTGTGCCTTGAAGAACGCATGCGTCAGGAAGTGGAACACGCCCGCGTCGTACGCGCCCACGCCGACGCCCATGATCATGTAGCCGATCTGCGACATCGTCGAATAGGCGAGGATGCGTTTGATGTCCCACTGCGCGCAGCCCAAGATCGCGCCGGCGAGCGCCGTGAGCGCGCCGATCGCGCCCGTGAGCTCTTGCGCGTCCGGCGAGCTGGACCACAGCGGCGCGAAGCGCGCGATCAGATACACGCCCGCGGTGACCATCGTGGCGGCATGGATCAGCGCGGAGACGGGCGTAGGGCCTTCCATCGCGTCGGGCAGCCAGGTGTGCAGCGGGATCTGCGCGGACTTCGCCGCGCAGCCGATGAACAGCCCGAGCGCGATCAGGAACAGCTCGTGCGACGAGAACGAGCGCCCGAGCTGCGAGAAGATCGCGTCGTAGCTGGTCAGGCCGATCTTCGAGACGATCAGGAAGATGGAGAACATGATCGCGACGTCGCCGACGACGTTCATGACGAACGCCTTGCGCGCCGCCGACACCGCGGTCGGTTTGTAGAACCAGAAGCCGATCAGGAAGTACGACGCGAGGCCCACGAGCCCCCAGCCCACGAGCAGCCCCACGACGTTGTCGGACAGCACCAGCGTGAGCATCGCGAACACGAAGAAGTTCATGTACGCGAAGAAGCGCGCGAACGCACGGTCGCCGTCCATGTAGCCGATCGAGTAGACGTGGATCAGGAAGCCGACGCCGGTGATGATCAGCGACCAGATCAGCGACAGCCGGTCGAGCTGCAGGCCGAAGTCCCAACCGGCGAGCCACGACACGAGCGGCACGTGCAGACCGTGCGGCGCGGTGGCACCATTCCAGAGCACGGCCGTCGCCGCGAACGACACGCCGATGAGCGCCGAGCCGATGGGACCGGCCCACGACTTGAGCTGCGGGCCGAGCGCCCACAGCAGCACGGCGCCGAACAGCGGCAAGAGCCAGACGAGGTAGAGCAGCATGGTCGCGGTCAGCCCTTGAGCGCCGAGACTTCGTCGACGTCGACGAAGCGGCGGCTGCGGAAGGTCACCACCACGATCGCGAGCGCGATGGCGGCCTCGGCGGCGGCGACGGTGATCACGAGGAAGGCGAAGATGTGGCCGACGTTGTCGACCCACGCGCGAGCGTACGTCACGAGCGCGAGGTTCGACGCGTTGAACAGCAACTCGATCGACATCAGCATGATCAGCGGGTTGCGCCGCGCGATCACGCCGACGACGCCGATGAAGAACAGCACCGCCGACAGCGCCACGTAGTTCTCCGGGGCGACGCTCATCGCGCCACCTTGTCGTCGCGCCGAAGGATCGGTTCGCGCTGGACGTTGCGCTTGGGCTTGCGGCGGACGATGCCGGCGGGGCCTTCGTCGCCGGCGATCAGCACGACGCCGATCACCGCGACCATCAGGATGAACGCCGTGATCTCGAACGGCAGCAGGTGCGTGGTGAACAGCGCGGCGCCGAAGTTCGCCACGCTGCCGAACGCGTTCGCGTCGCCGGTCGTCCCGTTCGTGGCGGTGGTCTGCATCACGGTGACGGGCGTGCGCAGCGCCGCGACCGTGATCCCGGCCAGCGTGAGCACCGCCGCGACGACCGCCGGGATGAGGATGCGCGGCGCGCGGTCCGGCCCGACGACGAACGGCTTCGTGCCGCTGGAGAGCAGCGCGATGACGAACACGAACAAGATGAGGATCGCGCCGCTGTACACGACGATTTGCATCACGGCCAGGAACTCGGCCTGCAGCGTCAGGTACATGGCGGCGAGCGCGATGAAGTTCACCAGCAGCCCCACGACGGAGTGCACCGGCTGCCGCGCGGTGACGGTGAACACCGCGCTTGCGATCATCAGCAGCGCCATGATCCAGAACGCGATCACTCGATCTCGCCCTTTGCTTGGCGCATCGTGAGCCCGCGCCGCTGCGTCTTGAGCACGTGGCCGCGGTTCGTGGCGTCGTAGCCTTCGACGATGTCGACGGTGTCCTTCGCGCGCGCCACCGCGCCGAGGTCGGCCGGGATGCCGTTGGGGCGCTCGTCCGGCGCCGTGCCGACCCCGGCGTCGGTGGGCACCAGCAAACGGTCCTTCGCGTACACGAACGCGCCGCGCCGGTAGTCGGCCATCTCGAAGCGCGGCGTCAGCACGATCGCGTCGGTGGGGCACGCCTCTTCGCACAAGCCGCAGAAGATGCACCGCAGCTCATCGATCTCGTAGCTCGCGGCGTAGCGCTCGCCGGGCGAGCGGCGGTCTTCCGGCGAGTTCTCCGCGCCGATCACCGTGATCGCGTTCGCGGGGCAGGCGATCGCGCACAGCTCGCAGCCGATGCAGCGCTCCTTGCCGTCGCCGTAGCGGCGCAGCTCGTGCAGGCCGTGGAACCGCGGAGCGTGCTGCTTTTTCACGGACGGGTACTGGATCGTCGGCTTCTTCATGAACGCGTGGCGCAGCGTCGTCGCGAAGCCGACGAAGATCGCGCCCATGTTGAACAGGTTCTTACGCATGCGGCCATACCGCGACGGCGACGGCCGTCAGGATGAGGTTGAGCGTGGCGACCGGCAGCAGCACCTTCCACCCGAAATCCATCAGGCGATCGTAGCGAAAGCGCGGCAGCGTCGAGCGCAACCAGATGTAGAAGAACAGAAACAGCCCGGCTTTGATCAGGAACCACACGAGGCCGAGCAGCCCGTACGACGGCAGCCCGAACGGCCCGTTCCAGCCGCCGAGAAACAGCAGCGTGCCCAGGCACGAGACCGTGATCATGTTCAAGTACTCGGCGATGAAGAACAAACCGAACCGCAGACCGGAGTACTCGGTGTGGAAGCCGCCGACGAGTTCGGTTTCGGCTTCGACGAGGTCGAACGGCGCGCGGTTCGTCTCCGCGACCGCCGTGATGAGGTAGATGACGAAGCCGACGATCTGCGGGATGACGAACCATACGCGATACTGCGCGTTGACGATGTCGCCGAGCGCCGTCGAGCCCGCGAGGATCAGCACGCCGATCACCGACATCGACATCGAGAGCTCGTACGAGATCATCTGCGCGGTGGACCGCACGGAGCCGAGCAGCGGAAACTTCGAACCCGACGACCAGCCCGCCAGCGAGATGCCGTAGATGCCGATCGACGTGATCGAGAAAATGAGCAGGATGCCGGCGTTGACGTTCGCGACGGACCACAGCGTGCCGTCGGCGTTGGCGGAGAACGGGATGATCGCGAACGTGCCCATCGCGCACACGAGCGAGATGAACGGCGCGAGCCGGTAGATCATCGGGTCGGCGGTCTCCGGCGTGAGATCTTCTTTGAAGATCATCTTCACCGCATCCGCGGCCGGTTGGAGCAGCCCCCACGGCCCGACGCGGTTCGGCCCCGGCCGAAGCTGCATCCAGCCCATGATCTTGCGCTCGAACAGCATCGAGTACGCGAACGTCGTGATGACGACCGCCAGCACGATGACCGTCTTGATCAGAACGATCAGCCAGATCGGGACGGAGCTCACGCGGTCACCAGCGCCTTCTCCAGCGTGACGGACGCGGCGTTACCGAGCGCGCTCAGTGGTGCGCCGGCGATGCCGTCGACGAGCGCCACGGCGCCCGGCGGCACGCGCGGATCGACCGCGACGACCAGATCGCGAAGCAGCGGCGTCGCCGAGACGCTGACGCGGTCGCCGTCCGCAACGCCGAGCGCGCGGGCGGTGTCGGGATGGATCGTCGCGCGCGCCGTCGTGCGCAATTCGGCGATGCGCGCGTCGAACGCGAGCGTGCCGCCGCCCGTGAAGATCGTCGTCTCGGGGATCACGCGCAGCGCGCCTTCGGCGGCTTTGGCCGTCGCGCGAACGTGCGCCGGCGCGCCGGGCGGAGGCGGCGGCGTGCGCACGAGCTCGCGGATCTTCGCTTCCATCGCGTTCGGCAGCGGCAGCTCGACGCCCAGCTGCTGGGCGAGCGCGACGATCACGTCGCCGTCCGCGCCCACGCCCTCCGGCGCGACGACGGAGCCGATCACGGGCAGCACGTCGCCGGCGAGATCGGTTGTGGTGCCGCTCTTCTCGAACGCGCTGCACACGGGGATCACGAGGTCGGCGAGCTCCGCCGTCTCGGTGAGGAACAGATCGGTGACGACGACGAACGGCGCCGCGCGCAGCGCCGCATCGGCGAGCGTGCGGTCGGGATGGCGCAGCATCGGGTTCGCGCCGAGGATCGCGAGCACGGCGAGCTTGCCGTCGCGCGCGGCTTCGAGCATGCCCTTCGTGTCGAGGCCGCCATCGCGCGGCCGCATGCCGAGCGCGTCGGCGCCGCGGCCGTTCGGCGTCTCGGGCAGCACGTAGCGCACGACGCTCGTCGCCTGCGGCAGTTCGTGCATCGGTCCGGTGAGCTCCGGTCCGCCTTCGAAGGAAACGCCGTCCCAAATCTGCGCGACGCGGCCGGGTGCGTCCCCGATCGCCTTCTTCAGCTCTGCCGCGGTCGTGACGTGCGTCTCGGGGACGAAGCTGTTCGCGTAGTGGTCGCCGACCGAGATCAGCCGCGCGCCGTTGCGCGACACGGCCTTGCGGATGCGCAGGTCGAGCACGGGCGCGAGCTGCGAGGGCGGGCGCCCCACCGTGATGATGGTGTTCGCATTCTCGAGGTCGACGTGGTTGGCGAATCCGTCGTGGTGCACGATCGTCTGCGCGCCCACGCGGTGGTCGAGGTTCTCGATCCCGAGCGCGCGGTGCAGATGCGCCGCCAGGAAGGCTTCTTCGTTCAGCAGCCGGCCGCCGCCGATCACGCCGACGCTCGCGGCGCCGCCGGCGGATGCGAGTGCATCTTTGATCTTGCCGGCCCACAACGCGATCGCGTCGTCCCAGTCAATCTGGTTCCATGCGCCGTCAACCTTGAGCAGCGGCATCGTGACGCGGCGGTCGTCGGCAACGAACCCGACGTTGTAGCGACCGCGATCGCACAGCCACGAGTCGGAGATCGCGTCGTCCTCGGTGACGCTCATCGTGCGCAGCAGCGTGTTGCCGCGCTCGTCGACGTGCATCTGGCAGCCGACGCTGCACTGCGTGCACGAGGTCGTCGTGCGATGGTTGTCCCACGGCCGCGACTTGAAGCGGTATGTCTTCGACGTGAGCGCGCCGACCGGGCACAGCTCCGTGACGTTGCCGGTGAAGTCCGACACGTACGGCTTGCCCGTCGCGGTGGCGATGATCGTTTGCGCGGCGCGGTCCTCGGTGCGCAGCGACTGCTCGCGCGTGATGACGTCGTCGAAGCGGACGCAGCGCTGGCACACGATGCAGCGCTCTTCGTCGAGCACGATGGTCGGCCCGAGGTCGACCGCCTTCGGCTTGGCGTACTTGGGATCGACCATGCGCGACGCGCCCTGGCCCCACGCCATCGAGTAGTCTTGGAGATCGCACTCGCCGCCCTTGTCGCAGATGGGGCAGTCCAGCGGATGGTTCAGCAGAAAGAACTCGAGGATCGCGCGGCGGCCGTCGTCGACGCGCGAGTTCTGCGTGTGGACCTTCATGCCGTCGGCGACCGCCGTGTTGCACGCGATCTGCAGCTTCGGCATCCCTTCGACTTCGACGAGGCAGATGCGGCACAACCCAGCCGGCCCGAGCTTCTCGTGATAACAGTAGACGGGAATATCGGTGTGAATGGACTTCGCAGCCTCGACGAGCAGCGTCCCCTTGGGCACGCGCACCTCGACGCCGTCGATGCTCAGCGTGACGAGATCGGTCTGTTGCGGAACGGTGGCGGACACTTAGACGACTTTCCGGCGGCGGAGGATGAGGGCGATCGCGATCGCGATGAACATCAGCGCGAACCCGATCTTGTCGAGCCGGTCGCCAGAGGCCGTGCCGGAGCCCTGCCCTGGGCCGAACGCGCCGAAAACGACCAGCCCGAAGCCGATCGCGCAGAGCGCCGACGCAAATACTTTCGATTGGGCACTCACGAGCTTCGCTTCCGGTTGATGATCATGTAGACCAAACCCGCGAGCAGTACGCCCAGCGCGGCGGCGTAGAGCGTCGCGACGGTATTCGACTTCGCGCGGGTCGACGAGAGCGACGCCGCGATGAGATCCAGCACGATCGCGATGCCGATGATGAGCCCCGCGATGGTCTGCTTGCCGCGAGCGCTGCTCGCGAACAGAAAATAACGCCGCGTGAGCTCGGTCATCCGGCGGCGGCCTGTTGCGGCGTGCGCCGGACGTACGCGCGGAACTGGTCTTCATAGCGCGTGATCACCGAGGCGAGGAACGGCTCGATGGAATCGCCCAGCGCGCACAGGTTGAGGCCGGTGAGCTGGTGCGCCGCCGACTTGATGACGTCGATGTCGGAGTCCACACCGCCGCCGGCGAGCAGGCGCGCGAGCATCTGCTCGATCCAGTGGCCGCCTTCGCGGCACGGCGTGCACTGCCCGCACGACTCGTGCGCGAAGAAGCGGATCAGCGCATAGGCCGCTTTGACGAAGTCCGTGGTGTCGTCGAACACGACCATCGCGCCGGAGCCGAGCATCGAGCCGGCCTTGGTGACGCTGTCGAAATCGTACGACACGTCCAGATGCTCTTCGAACAGACACGCCGATGAGCCGCCGCCCGGCTGCACGCCCATGAACGTCCGCCCCGGCCGCAAGCCGCCGGCGCAGTCGTAGATCAACTGCCGGATCGTCGTGCCGAGCGGCACTTCGTAGTTTCCCGCCTTCACGACGTGTCCGGAGATCGAGACGACCTTGTATCCCGGCGAACGCTCCGGGCCGACCTTGGCGAACCACTCCGCGCCGTTGCGCAGAATGTGCGGCAGGTACGCGAGGGTCTCGACGTTGTTGACGACGGTCGGTTCGCCATACAATCCTTTGATTGCCGGGAACGGCGGCTTCAGACGCGGTTCGCCGCGCTTGCCTTCGAGCGAGTTCAGCAACCCCGTCTCTTCGCCGCAGATGTACGCGCCCGCGCCGCGGTGGATCGTGAACTCCAGCTTCTTCCCGCTGCCGGCGACGTTCGTGCCGATGAAGCCGGCGTCGCGCGCCTGCTGCACGGCGTCGCGCATGATCTCGTAGCCGCGCTTGAACTCGCCGCGAATGTAGATGTACGCGTGGTCGCAGCCGATCGCGTACGCGCCGATCAGGATGCCCTCGATGATCTGATGGGGCGTCTCTTCGAGCAGCATGTGGTCTTTGAACGTGCCGGGCTCGGCCTCGTCGCAGTTGCACACCATGTAGCGCGGCCGGCCGTTGAGCGGCAGGAACGACCACTTGCGCCCGGTCGGGAAACCCGCGCCGCCGCGACCGCGCAGGTTCGACGCGTTGCAGATGTCCGACACTTCGCGCGGGGACATGTCTTTCACCGCACGGCGCAACTGCTCGTAGCCGCCCTGCTCCTGATAGACCTTGATGTCGCGCAGGTTCAGCTCGCCGATACCTTTGGTGAGCACCGGCGTGGTCACGCCGTTCGGCACGTTCGTGTCGGCCATGCTAGTGGTGCCCGTTCTCGGAGGGCTGCGGGCGCAGGTTCGTCTCGCGCAGGAGGCGCTCGTTGGAACGCTGCTCGTACTGCGGCTTGCCGACGATGAGGTCGAACATCACCATCCCGCTCGCGTCGCCGACGCCGCCGGCATTGTTCGGCTGCTGCACGCCCATCGCGCCGGCGGACTTGCGCCCAGTGTCTGCTTCGACTTTCCACGTGCGTCCGGGCTTCATGGTCTGCGGCAGCGGCGCGATCGGATAGTTCCCCGCGCGAATGGCGGCGATCATCGAGTCGACCGACTCGCGGGTGAGATCGTAGACGAACTCAAGGTTGACCTGCGCGCACGGCGCACGGTCGCACGCCGCGAGGCACTCGACTTCTTCATAGGAGATGAGGCCGTCGCCGGTGGTTTCGAGATGCGCGATTCCGAGCTGCTGCCGCGCGTAGGCCATGATGTCGTCGGCGCCGTTGAGGATGCACGAAAGGTTGCGGCAGATCTGCACCATGTACTTGCCGACCGGCCTGCGGAACAGCAAGGTGTAGAACGAGATCGTCGACTCGACGACCGCGAGCGGCTCGCCCACCAGGTACGCGATCGCAGCCTGCGCATCAGCAGACACGTACCCTTCATGCTCCTGGAACAGATGGGCGAGCGGGATGAGCGCGGACCGCTTTTGCTCGTACTGCGCGATCAACGGCTCGATCTCGGGAAGCAGGCGAGCATACAGCGCATCGAACGCATGGCCGCGCCGCTGGACGTAGGGCGACCAGTCGCCGAGGCCGTCACCGGACACCGCACCAGGGCGAGGGAGCGGCTGAACGCCGGCAGCGCCGTCGCCATGGGCGCTCACTGGAAGCCCGCCTCGTGATCCGTAGGTACAAATGAAGCCCGCGACATCGACCGGGAAACCTTCGGATTGTAAAGCGCCCGTGCCTTCGGCCCGAGCGGCGGGCTTGCGAGCGACGTTTGTCGCACGGCCGACGCTCGATCAAAGGCGACGCACGGGGACCGTATCCCGCTACGACGACTAGTTGCCGACGAGCGAAAAACTCTCGCTCGCGTCGGTGAACCGGAACGCGAATCCATACTCGTTCTCACCGACCTTC
>DASWRD010000082.1:0-12495 GCA_036403315.1 Candidatus Elarobacter sp. | reverse complement strand
CGACAAGCTGGGCCCCGCGTTTCGCTTTCGCACGGAAGCCGCCATCGAGAACACGGTCGTCGAGGGGACGCTGCGCGGCTACTTGACGCTGCGCGGCAGCGGCGACGTGCTGCTGAACGACGCCGATCTCGCCGGGCTGCCCGCCGCGCTGCGCGCGGCCGCGATCGGCGAGATCGAGCAAGACGTCGCGCCGGACCTGACCGACGAGCCGCACTATCTGCCCGGCTGGTCGTGGGACGATTTTCCGTGGTATTACGCCGCGCCGATCAGCGCGCTCGGATTCGCCGACGACCAGGTCACGGTGACCGTCAAACCCGGCGCGCGGGCGGGCGATCCCGTCACGACGACCGTCGATCCGTGGGGAAAAACGTACGACGACCGTGGCGCCTGCGTGGTCAGCGAGATGGCGTTCTGCATCACTGTCCGGGCGCGGACCGCAGCGCCCGGCTCCGCGTCCACGCTCGACGCGCTGCGCGCCCCGGGCCCGGTGCCGGAGGTGCGCATCGTCGGGACGATCGCGGCGGACGCGAAGCCGGAAGATCTTTCGCTCGCCGTGCCGCATCCGCCGCGTTTCGCCGCCGCCGCGGCGCGGCGCACGCTGGCCGCCGCCGGCATCCGCGTGCGCAACCGCGGCTTCATCGTGGAGCTTCGCAAGACCAGCGACGCGGCGCCGCGCCGCGTGGTGTGGTCGCACGATTCCGAGCCGCTGCACGACTTGGTCGCCGACCTTTTGCAGCCCAGCGACAACATGCTCGCCGAGACGCTGCTCCGCGCGCTCGGCGCGCAGCCGCCCGCGCTCATCGGATCCTCCGCGGACGGGATCGCGTTCGAGAAGACGTGGCTGCGCACGCTCGGGGTCGATCCCGCCGCGCTCGCGATCGACGACGGCAGCGGGCTCTCGACGTACGACCGCATCACGCCGCACGTGCTCGTCACCGTGCTCAAGCACGACTGGGACGGGCCGAGCCGCGACGTCGTGCTCGACGCGCTGCCGATCGCCGGCGTGCGCGGCACGCTCAAGAATTCATACGCCGGTACGCCCGCGGAGAAGAAGATCTTCGCGAAGACCGGTACCGTCTCGCACGTCAGCACGCTGGCGGGCTACGCCGCGAACGCCAAGCACGGCGCCGTCATCTTCGCGTTTCTCGTCGACGACTGGATGGGCCAGAGCGCCGCGCTGAAAGACGTGCGCGGGCGCGTGCTCGCGCGCTTCGTGGAAGACTAGTGCTCGGCGCGCACTTCGAGGCGGAGATTCGTGAGCAGCCCGACGTGTGGCGCCGCATCGCCGCGTCCGACGGCGCGCAGCGCTTCGCGGCGGCCGTCGCGGGCCGCGACATCCTGTTCGTCGGCAGCGGCAGCTCGCTGTTCGTCGGGATGCTCGGCGCGCTCGCGTTCCGGCGGCGCGGCATTCGCGCGTACGCGCTGGCGGCGACGGAGACGCGTTTCGACCGCAACGCGTACAAGGACGCCTGCGTCGTCGCGCTCTCGCAGAGCGGCCGCTCCGCCGATCTGCTCGACGCGATCGACCTACTCGCGCCGTCGCGGCTCGTCGCGCTCACCAGCGACGCCGCGTCGCCGCTCGCGGCGCGCGCCGATGCCGTCGTCGACTCGCTCGCCGGTCCGGAGCTCGCCGTGCCCGCGAGCAAGAGCGTCACGTCGATGGCGGCGATCCTGCTGTGGGCCGCCGCGCTCACGGGCGGCACGCGCAACCGCACCGCCGCGACGCTCGAACGCACCGCGGACGACGTGCGCGACTGGCTCGACGGTGACGGCGTCGGCGATGTCGTCGCCGCGGCGCGGCGGATCGCGCGCCGCCGCAGCGTCGCGCTGGTCGCCGCCGGCTACGGCGTGCCGGTCGCGTACGAGCTCGCGCT
Organism: Candidatus Elarobacter sp.; assembly: GCA_036403315.1. Classification (GTDB taxonomy): domain Bacteria; phylum Vulcanimicrobiota; class Vulcanimicrobiia; order Vulcanimicrobiales; family Vulcanimicrobiaceae; genus Vulcanimicrobium. Next base: position 10,621 of record DASWRD010000082.1, on the reverse strand, counting down.
CAAGATCAAGGAGGCCAGCTACGTGCACGCCGAGGGGTTCCCGGCGGGCGAGTTCCGCCACGGCAGCTCCGCGATGCTCGACGCGACGACGGCGATCATCGGCATCGTCGACGAGGTGTCGCGCGACATCGTGCACCGCCCGCTCGCCGAAGCGGTCGAGGCGGAGGCGGCCCGCTACGTGATCGGCGCGCGCAGCGGCGACGTCCCGCTGCTCGGCCCGGCCACGGGCGCACCGTTCAACACGCTCGCCTGGCTGGTAGCGGGACAATATCTCGCGCTGAGCATCGGGCGCGCGAACTACGTCGAGTCGGACGCGCCGCGGGGTCTGCACAAATGGGTCGGCTGAACGCGCGCCGCGCGGAAATCGTACAACTATATCTTACGTTGCCTTAAAAAGCGCAGGTGACGGGCGCACCGCTGCGCGTACAGTAGCGGTAAGCGAACGCGCGTCAGACGACGTCGTTCGCTTCGCTATTATTTCGTCGCGCGGCGCCGGTGCTTCGGAGCAGGCCCGCGGTGACGGGAGGGTTCCCATGCAGCAATTCTTGCGAACGAGCATGTTTCGGTCGCTCGGCGTGGCGTTCGCCGCGCTGTTCGTGACGATCGCGCTCGCCGGCCCCGCCGCGGCGGGGACGACGGGGACGATCACCGGCACGGTGACGGACGCCGCCGCCAAGAAACCCGTCGCGGGCGCCGCCGTCACGGCGTCGGCACCGAGCGGGCGCGGCACCGCGACCACCGACGCCAGCGGCTTCTACGTGATCAACGGCCTCGCGCCCGACACGTACACGGTCTCGGTCACCGTCAAAGGCTACGAAGGCGTCGTGCTTTCGGGCGTCACGGTCGTGCAGGACCAGAACGTGCAAATCAATCAGACCCTCACGCGATCGCTGACGACGATCGGCCGCGTGTCGTCGCGCAGCGCGAGCAATCTCGTGCAGCCGGCGCAAACCGCGGACGTCTACAACGTGTCCAACCAGCAGCTGGCCGCGGCGGCGGGCGTCGGCGGGCACCGCACGCTCTACGACGTCATCCAGACGACGGCGGGCGTCACCTCGACCGGTGTCGCGGGCCGGCCGCGCATCCGCGGCAGCGACGTCGGCGACGTCGCGTGGGAGTACGACGGCATCCCGATCAACGACCGCCTGACCGGCCTGTTCACGACGAACCTGTCGGTGGTCGGGACGCAAAACCTCGAGGTATACACGGGCGGCTTCAACGCGCAGTACGGCAACGCCGCCGCCGGCATCATCAATTCGGTGGTGAAACGCGGCACGCGGCCTTCGTTCGGGAGCATCACGTACACGTCGCAGTTCCCCGCGTCCGAGCACGACGTCGTGTTCGAATACGGCAACGCGACACCGAACAACAAGCTGAGCTGGTACTTCTCGGTCGACTCGAGCAACTCGGACGCCGTGTTCGCCAACGGCTACCAGCCGTTCGCGATCTCGCAGGCGCTGACCGCGCGCAACAGCACGCCGTCGACGATCAACTCGCGCGACGGGGTCGCGAACCTTCACTATCGTCCGACCGACCGCGACGACGTCCAGTTCCTGTGGCAGACCGGCAACCAGCGGATCCCGTGGGACAAGGCGCTCAACGGAGCGGCGATCCTCGGCATCAAGCAGTGCGACAACGTGGTGATCTCCGGCGGCAAGATCACCAGCCCGGGCACCAGCGCGAGCGGACAGACCTGCCAGGTTCCGATCGTGACGCAGGTACCGGTGGACCCGTTGAATCCCACCGGCCCGAAGGTCGCGACGATCACCGGCTACACGCCGACCGGCCTTCAGTACTTTCCGCTCTCGCCGCAAAATTCGAACGTCTGGTACCATTACTCGAACCTGCTGAAGCTGCAGTGGAACCACGTCATCAGCGACAAGCTGTTTGCGCAGTTCCGGCTCGCGGAGAACTTCAACCAGTACGTCTTTTACCAGCCGTTCAGCTTGGCGACCATCAACGGCGCGACCACGTCCGGCGTCCCCTTCATGAACGGGCCGCTCGGTACGCAAAACCCGGCGACCGTGACGGGCTTCGCGCCGCCGGGGACACCGGCCGGTCCCGGCAACGGGTTCCAGGACGAGTACTCCGACCGGCGCTCGCACATGTACATCGGCAACTTCGACCTGACGTTCACGCCCAACGCGCACGCGACGTATTACGCGGGCCTGGCCTACGAGCGCGACCACAGCGCGCAGCGGTACTTCGACTACTGCGGCTGCGACCAGGCCAGCGGCGGCGTCGGCGCGTTCAACAACGACGGCACGTACCCCAACGAGTACTTGCGCGTCGACTATCCGCTGACGCTGCCGAGCGTGTACTTCGGGACGAAGCAGACGTTCGGAAAGCTCACGGTGGAGCCGTCGCTGCGCTTCGACGAAGAGACGTACCACATCCCGAACCGTCCCGACGTCACGAACCCGGCGACCGGCGTGGTGACGAAGAGCTATGCGTACGGGCCGTACAGCACGAGCGCCTGGAGCCCGCGCTTCGGGGCCAGCTGGGCGGCCAGCCCCTACGACTCGATTCGCGGCTCGTACGGCGTTACGACGACGTTCGTGCCTGCGGCGTACGTGTTCAACGACTCGCCGAACGGGATCACCGCGGGCGATTCGCGCGCGAACTCGCCGTACTTCCCGACGACGCACATCGCGAACCAGCGCAACTTCAACGCCGACCTGTCGTACTCGCACGCGCTGCGCAACGGCGTCGACTCGTTCCGCGTGTCGCCGTTCTACCGGCACGCCGTCGACAAGCTCGAGCTCACGAAGCCGTACACCGTCAACCCGGCGACGGGCATCGCGACTTTGAGCGGCACGACGTACTTCCGGACGGGCATTCAAAACAAAGCCACCGGGTCCGAGTTCGGCTGGAACCACGTCCTGCGCGGTGACGGCCTTTCATGGTACCTCTCCGGCACGTACGTGAACTACTGGGGCTCGGTCACGTCCGCCGCGCTGTCCGGCGGCACGCCGTACGGCAGCATCACGTCGAACACGTCGTTCCTCAAGGCGTTCCTCACGACGCAGACGCTGTTCCGCAACCCGTCGCAGCCGCCGTGGAGCGTGTCCTGGACGGGCGACTACAACCGCGGTCCGTACCACGTGCAGCCCTTCCTGATCTATCAGGTCGGCGCGCCGTACAACGTCGTGCCGTCCACGTTCACCGATCCCACGACCGGGCTGGTGACCGCGGACAACTCCGTCCACTTCGCGCGCGCGAACTACTGGGCGGCGGTCGACCTCGGCTACGACATCGTCAAGACGCGCGGGCGAACGATCACGCTCGGCATGAACGTCCGCAACGTGTTCAACAACCAGTTCGCCGACGTCATCCCGTCGACGAACGCCAACTACGGGAAGGGCCAGAACCCCGACCTGAACACGTACGGTCCCGGCTCGGTGCCGAACTCGCTGTACTACTACGCGCCGGACGCGCAGCCGACGCAGTACCAGCTGTACCTCCGCGCCAAGTTCTGAGCCTCGTTCGCGCGAGCGCGCCGGTAGTTGCCGGCGCGCTCGTCGTGCTCGCGTCGAGCGCGCAGTCGCAAGCCCCGTTCGCGTGGCCGACGGCGATGCCGACGAGCGTCCCCGCGCCGCAGCCGACCGTGCTGTGGCAGACGGCGCCGGCCGCGTCGTTCTCGCTGGACGTGCAGCCGCTGGACGTTTCGCCTGACGGCGACGCGCGCGCGCTCGTGCGCGTGGTGCTGCGGGATGCGGACGGCAACGTCGTCCGCTTGCGGCGCGGCGCGGACTTCGACTACTTCAGCACGCCCGGCAGCGCGCAGTGGCAGACGCGCTTGCGCTACGGCGGGCCCGCGGCGATCGTGTCGGTGCGCGACGACGGCCCGGTGAGCGTGCGCGTCGTCGCCAACCGTCCCAAGGAGCTGGGCACGCGGCACGCGTCGTTCGACACGCGCGCGTGGCGCGGGCCGCGCACGGTCGCGGCGGCGGTGGGGCCGCACCTCGTGCGCGTCGGCTGGTTCCCGCAGGTGCGCGACGGCGCGGTGCGCGTGTACCGCGTCGGCGCCGGCGGGCGGCGCACGCTCGCGGTCACGCTGCGCGCACCGTCGTCGTCGTGGGACGACGATACCGTCGTGCCGGGCCGCGTCGCGCGCTACGCCGTCGTGCGCCCGCGCGGCGAACCCGCCGGCGTGCACGCGGACGTGCCGCCGCCGCCGCCGCGCAGCACGGTCGACGCGATTCGCGGGAAGTCCGCGTGGCTCGCGTTCTCGGCGGACCCGCTCGACGACGGTTCGTACACCAAGCTCGACGTCGACGGCATCGTGGACACGGCGGTGCGCGCCGGCTTGCGTTCGATCGAGCTGCGGCTCGCGTACGGCGCGTTCGACGAGGTGACGCCGCCGGCGAAGGCGACGATCGACCGGCTCATCGACGGCCTCGCCGCGCACCACGTCGCGGTGATCGGGTGGACCGTACCGCGCACGATCGCGTTCGACGATCTCGCGCGCAACGCCGCGGTCGCGGCGTATCGCACGCCGAGCGGCAACGGCATCACCGGCCTGGCCGTGGACGTCGAGCGCGGCGAAGAGTTCATGGGCCGCGGACCTGCGGGCTACGCGGCGCTGCGCGACGAGATCGCGTTCGTGCGCCGCGCGGTCGGACCGCACGTGCTGATCGTCGCGACCGTCGAGGACCCGTACCTCGAGCACCTCGACCAGAGCACGTTTCCGTACCGCGAGATCGCGCGCGCCGCCGACGTGCTGCAGCCCATGACGTACTGGCGCATGCTCGGGCCGTGGGACTCGGTCCCCAAAGTGCAGACGGCCGTCGCGGGCTCCGTCGCGCTCGTGCGCCGGCTCGCGGAGCGCGACGTGCCGATCGACGTCGGCGCGCAGACCGGCTGGCTCTCCAAGCGCGGCGCGCCGCCCGCCGATGAGCTTGCCGCCGCGATCGACGCGAGCCGGCGCGCCGGCGCGATCGGCATCACGTTCTACGACTGGAGCGGGACGGGCCCCGAGCAGTGGGACGCCATCGCTAAGGCCGGCTGGTAGCGTCGCCCGGCGGGCGACCCCGGGAGTTCCCGGCGCCCGCGCCAAACCTTTCGGCCAAACATGCTGCCCGAGCTCCTGGCGTGGTTCACCGGGAAGGAACAGAACCGGCGGAAATTCCCGCGCAAGCGCAAGCCGTATCGTGCAGCCTACAGCCTGGACGGGAAGTCGACGCGTGCGGCGATCGGGCTGGACATCAGCGGCGGCGGGCTGTGCCTCCTCACCCAGGAGCCGATCGCCCGCGAGGAGCTGGAGGTGCGCGCCGAGCTGGACGACCGCAGCGTGCGGCTGCGCGCGAAGATCGTGTGGCACGACAACGTGCAGCACCAAGGCCGCAAGGTATGGCGCTACGGGATGCGCTTCGTCGGCATCCCGGCGGACGACTGGGACGCGATCATCCGCTACACGACCGACCGGCCGGTGACGGAGACGAACAAGGCGCAGGAAGAGCTCAGCGCCGTTCGCATGACGCCGGACGACGCCGCGCGCCTGCTGCCGCGCGAGCTGCAGACCCGCCTGCTGCAGATGCTCGTCGACCGCGGGCGGCTCGCGCCGCTGACCGAGCGCGTGCCGCTCGTGCAGTACTTCTACTCGGGGATCGTGCGGCACGACGAGCGGCTCGTGCACCGGCTCGTCATCCAGTCCAAAGTCGTGGGGCCCGAACGCGACGATCTCTTCGAGACGCGGTTCGTGTTCGACGAGAGCGGCAAGAACGTTCAAATCCTCAACTGAAAGGCGGCTCGTGCCCCAAAAAACCGCGCTGATCACCGGCATCACCGGTCAAGACGGCTCGTTCCTCGCGGAGTTCTTGCTCGAGCGGGGCTACCGCGTCGTGGGCATGACGCGCCGCACGTCGACCGACGTGCACGAGCGCATCCAGCACCTCGTGGACCGCATCGAGATCGTGTCGGGCGACCTGCTCGACCAGAGCTCGATCACGTCGATCGTCGCCGCGATTCGTCCCGACGAGATCTACAATCTCGCGGCGCAGTCGTTCGTGCCGACGTCGTGGCACCAGCCGGTGCTCACCGGCGAGTTCACCGCGCTCGGCGTGACGCGCGTGCTGGAATCCATCCGCGCGAACGGCCGGCCGGTCAAGTTTTACCAGGCGTCGAGCTCGGAGATGTTCGGCAAGGTGCACGTCGTGCCTCAAAACGAGGCGACGCCGTTCTACCCGCGCTCGCCGTACGGCGTCGCGAAAGTGTACGGCCACTGGATCACGGTCAACTATCGCGAGTCGTACGGCATGTTCGCCGCGAGCGGGATACTTTTCAACCACGAGTCCGAACGTCGAGGCAAAGAGTTCGTCACGCGCAAGATCTCCGACGGCGTCGCCCGCATCAAGCTCGGCATTGCGAGCGAGCTGCGGCTCGGGAATCTCGACGCGCAGCGCGACTGGGGGTTCGCCGGCGATTACGTGCGCGCGATGTGGCTGATGCTGCAGCAAGACAAACCGGATGATTTCGTGATCGCGACCGGCCGCACGCACGCCGTGCGCGATTTCGTGCGGCTCGCGTTCGCGGCGGCCGATCTCGACTGGGAGAAGTACGTCGTCGTCGATCCGCGCTACTACCGGCCTGCCGAGGTCGATCTGCTCGTCGGCGATGCGTCCAAGGCGCTGCGCGAGCTCGGCTGGCGGCCCGAGATTTCGTTCGAGCAGCTCGTCGAGCAGATGGTGCGCGCGGATCTCGACCGGCTGCGCGCGTTCGCCGGAAGCTGACGTGCGCGTTCTCGTCACCGGCGCGGGCGGTTTCGTCGGCGGCCATTTGATCGCCGCGCTGCGGTCGCGCGGCCACGACGTCGTCCCCGCCGACCGGGCGCCGCACGCCGCCGATCACGACACGCTGCCGCTCGACGTGACCGACCCGCTCGCCGTGCGCGGCGTCGTCGAGCTCGCGCGGCCCGACGCGGTCGCGCACCTCGCCGCGCAGGCGTTCGTGCCGGCGTCGCTGGAAGATCCGGAGGCGACGTTCGACGTCAACGCGCGCGGGACGCTGCACGTGCTCGACGCGGTGCGCGCGCTCGCGGGTCAGGGCGGTCCGGCGCCGCGCGTGCTCGTCGTCAGCAGCGGCGACGTCTACGGCGCGCAGCCGCATGAAGCGCTGCCGCTCCGCGAGACGACGGCGCCGCGGCCGCGCAACCCGTACGCGGCGAGCAAGATCGCGGCCGAGGCGCTCGCGCTCGCGTACGCGCGCTCGTTCGGCGTCGACGCCGTCGTCACGCGCGCGTTCAACCACGTCGGCCCCGGCCAGGACGAGCGTTTCGCCGTGGTCGCGTTCGCCATGCAGATCGCGCGCGTCGCGGCGGGCGGCGCGCCGCGCGTGCTCGTCGGCAACCTCGACGCGAGCCGCGACTTCCTCGACGTGCGCGACGTCTGCGGCGCGTACGCGCTGCTGCTCGAAGGCGGCGGCGCGGCCGGCGAGATCTACAACGTGTGCAGCGGCACGGCGACGACGATGCGCGAGGTCTTGCGCCGCCTCATCGAGCTCGCGCGCGTCCCCGTCGAGGTGCGCGAGGATACCGCGCGCTTGCGGCCCGCGGACGTCCCGGTGAGCGCGGGCGACCCGTCGAAGCTGCGCGAGGCGACGGGCTGGGCGCCCCGCATCACGCTGGCGGCGGCGCTGCGCGCCGTCTACGACGACGCGCAGGCGCGCGTCGCCGCCACCCCTTCGACCACCGGTGCCGACAAGGTGACTTCGTGAAGCAGGACCTCAGCTCGTTCGTCTTCGGCAAGCGCGGTGCGCTGCTCGCGCTGCCCGCGGTCGTGCTCGCCGCGGCGGGCAAGCCCAGCGCGTTTTCGATCGCGACCGGCCTGCCGCTCGCATTCGCGGGCGAGGTCGTGCGCATGTGGGCGGTGGGGTACAGCGGCGTGACGACGCGCGGCGACACGGTCACTGCCCCCGCGCTCGTCACCGCCGGGCCGTACGCGTACGTGCGCAACCCGCTCTACGTCGGTAACTTCCTCACCGCCGCCGGCTTCGCACTGGCGTTCACCGGCAAGAACTCGGCGGCGGTCCGCGCGGTGCTGGTGGGCGGATCGCTCGCGGCGATGCTGGGCGTGTACGCCGTGATCGTGCCGCACGAGGAAACGTATCTGCGCACCACGTTCGGGCCGGATTTCGACGCGTATTGCGAGCGCGTGCCGCGCGTCGTCCCCGCGCTGGAACCCGCCGGTCCGCAGCACGGATCGTACGATCCGGACGTGATCGGAAAAGCGGAGACGCGCACCTGGCTCACCTTCGGCGCGATGCTCGGCGTGCTCGCCCTCAAGGCGTTGCGCGTGTGAGCCTGCACGCCGCGGGTTCGACCGCCCGCCTGAAGATCGCGCTCGTCGCGACCGCGGGCGTGGCGGTGCTCGAGCTCGCCGGCGGCGTGCGCTCCGGTTCGCTCGCGCTGATGTCCGATGCCGCGCACGTGACGATGGACGTCGTCGCGCTCGCGATCGCGCTAGCGGCCGCCGTGCAGGCGAAGCGCCCGGCGACGCAGCGGCAGACGTACGGCTTCGCGCGCTACGAGATCCTCGCGGCCCTCGCCAACGGCGGGCTGCTCACCGCGGTCACGGTGCTCATCGTCGTCGAAGCAGTGAAGCGGCTCATCCATCCGGAGCTTCCGGCCGGCGGGCTGATGGCCGCCGTCGCCGCGATCGGCCTGGCGGTCAACCTCGCGATCGGGCTGATGCTCGTGCGCGGCGCCCACGCGAACCTGAACGTGCGCGCGGCCGTGCTGCACGTCGCGGGCGACGCGCTGGGCGGCGGGGCCGTGATCGCCGGCGGCGCGTTCATCGCGCTGACGGGAGCGGCGTGGATCGATCCAACCCTCTCGCTGCTGGTCGCGCTGATCATCGTCGCGGGCGTGGTCGCGATCGTCCGTGAGGCGACCGACGTGCTGCTCGAGAGCGCCCCTGGCCACGCCGGGATCCCGGCGGTGCGCGACCGGATCGCCGGCGTGGCGGGCGTCGTCGGGGTGCACGACCTGCACGTGTGGACGATCGGCTCGGAGAGCCACGCGCTGTCCGCTCACGTCGTGCTGGACGACCGCAAGCTGAGCGAGGCGAGCGCCATCTTGCGCTCGATCGACGGCGCGATGCGCGAGGACTTCGCGATCGCCCACGTGACGGTACAGTTCGAGTGCGAAAGCTGCGACCCCGACACGACGATCGTCTGCACGCAGACCCCTCGGGAAACCGGCGCCGCGTTCGCGAAGTCGTCAGGGACATGAAGCCCGGTACCGTCGTCCTCGCCACCGCCCGCACGCCGTTCGGGCGCCTCGGCGGCGCGCTCGCCTCCCTCGCCGCCACGTCGCTCGGCGGCGACGCGATCCGCAACGCGGTCGCACGCGCCGGCATCGATCCGTCGGACGTCGAGCACGTCATCATGGGCCAGGTCATCCAGGCCGGGGCGGGCCAAGCGCCCGCGCGCCAAGCGGCGTTCAAGGCGGGTCTCGCCAAGACGACGACCGCCGAGACCATCAACAAGGTCTGCGCGTCCGGGATGCTCGCCGTCGCGTACGGCGCCCGCTACGTCGCCGACGGCGACGGCCGCGTGGTGGTCGCCGGCGGCATGGAGTCGATGTCGAACGCGCCCTATCTGCTCCCCGGCGCGCGCAACGGCTACCGCTACGGCCACGGCCAGCTCGTCGACGCGATGATCCACGACGGGCTGTGGGACTACTACTTCGACGAGGCGATGGCGGCCCAGGGCGCGCGCGTCGCGGCCGAGCTCGGCGTCACGCGCGCGGTGCAGGACGAGTTCGCGTACCAGAGCCACAAGCGCGCGCACGACGCGCACGAAGCCGGGCACTTCGATGCGGAGATCGCGCCGATCAACGTCGCGACCAAAGCCAAGGGCAAGATCGTCGTCGACGCGCTGCCGCAGCAGGCGCGCGCGCGCGTCCCGGCGCTCGCCGGTGCGCCCGGTTCCGGCGGCTCGGTGTGGGATCACGTCCCGCCGCAGAACATGGTCGCCGATCCTTCGCAGTACTCGCCGTACGTCACGGGCGACGTTCCGTTCACGCGCGTCGACCGCGACGAGCCCGTGCGGCGCGACGCGTCGCTCGACGCGATGGCGAAGCTCAAGCCGATCGACAAAGACGGTACGATCACCGCCGGCAATGCGCCGGGCGTGAACGACGGCGCCGCGGCGCTCGTGCTGTCCAGCGCGCAGTATGCGCGTTCGGTCGGCGCGGAGCCGCTGGCGGAGATCGTCGATCATGCCGGCGTTGCGTGGGATCCGCCGTATCTTGCGCTCGTGCCCGCGATGGCGGCGCAGAAGCTGCTCGATCAGCAGGGGCTCAAGGCTTCCGACATCCACGTTTGGGAGATCAACGAAGCATTTGCGGCTGTCGCGCTGACGGCGGCGGCTCGGCTTGGGCTCGATCCTACCGTCATCAATGCGCACGGTGGGGCCGTGGCGCTTGGGCATCCGATCGGGGCTTCCGGGGCGCGCATCGTGGCGGCCGTCGTGCAGCAGTTGCGGCGCCGTGGCGGGGGTTTGGGGATTGCTGCTATTTGCTCCGGTGGCGGTCAGGGTGATGCTGTGCTTGTGAAAGTCGCGTAGGGATTGTGGCTGGGCGCCGCGTGCGCATTCGTCGCGGGGGACGCGTTCGGACGCG
>DASWRD010000081.1:0-4712 GCA_036403315.1 Candidatus Elarobacter sp. | reverse complement strand
TCATCGCGGCCGGCATAAAGGACGTACGCGTTCTCGCGAAGACCGACGCGCAAACCCTTGTCGATATCTTCGCAAAGACGTCCGTGGTCAAGCAGACCCTCGACCGCTGCCAGAAGATGATCGACGCTGCACAGGCGCTGGTCGAACGGCTCGGGAGCCCGCCGTGACCGTACCGGCCAACGGCGCGAAGCGAGTCCGGTACGCGGAAGGACAGCGACTGCGCGCGGCCGACCTCCGTGCCGCGCAAAACTATCTCGCGGCGCTCGACCGCCGGCACAACGTCTATCTGCACGCGCCGGGGGTCGTGCGCGATCTGACCTTCGCAGACGCGGCGCGCCAGACCGTCGTGCGGCCGGGTGCCGCCGTGGATGCGAGCGGCCGCGACGTAACGGTCGCTGCGGAGACACCGCTCGCGAAACTGCCGGTCGACGCGTGGCTCGTGTCGTCCAGCCTCCCGGCGCCAACGCGGCGGCCGGGCTGCTCCGACGCGTCGCCCGACGCCTTCCAGCGCTGGAACGACTTCGGCAACGTGCTCCTCGTTCCGGCGGACGGCGTGAACCCGCCCGTTCCGCCGGCGCACGACGCGCTATATCTCGGACGTTTCCCGAACTTCGGCCCGGGCGGTGTCAACCTCGCCGGCGACGTGCGGTATACGTCGCTCGCCGGACAGCGCGCGGATCATCCTGCCGCGCGAACGCGCGTGCGCATCGGCCCCGACGGCACGTTGGGGCGCAGTGTTTTCGCCGTGTACGCGACCGGTGCGGCGGGTATGGCGTCGCCCCGCTTTCGCATCGACCGCGGCGGAACCACGACGTTTTGGGGGGCGCTCGAGCTCGCCGCGTACCGCGGGCGCGGCGGAACCCTCGTGCTCGCGGGACCATCGCTGCCGCCGGCCGCCACGCCGCTGCCCGTGCGTGGCTGCGTTACGGAAAAACCGCTCGCGGAGCACCCGGGCGAACCGCTCACGGCGCTGTCGTTCACCGCGGGCGCCGCGGCGGCCGGTTCTCCGGCGCTGCCGGGCATCCGTGACGTCGCACTCAAAGCCGGCGATACGACGGTCGAGCAGGTGCGCGTCAACCTGGGGCTGACGAAAAAGAACGACCAGAGCATCCGGTTCGCGATCGGAGCGACGGCGAACGGCGCGTTCGTTCCGTGGCTCACCATGAACGGCTCCTGCACGCTCGCCGTGACGAAACCGGCAGCGACTCGCAAAGACGCGCCCGTCAGCGTCCGCGTGCTGCACGGAACGATCGAACAGCCGCCGCTCGAGCCCGATCCGACCGATCCGCAGTTTCTCGATCTGATGATGCTCGCGCGGTCGTACGGGCTGCGTGCCGCGGCCGATGCGACGGCGGCGGTTCGCGTGACGTTCGCCGACCTGCCCGGCTCGCTCACGACCGGTACCCCGTTCGCGTACCGGGTGGTGATCGAGAACACCGGCAGCATGCCGCTCACCGTCGACACGATTCTCGAAGTACGGACGGTTTCGCAAGCGGTGCTGCTGGCGAGCATCGTCCCGGGCCCGGCGACGACGATCGGACCGCATTCGTCGCGCGACTTTGCCGTGGCGCACGCCGGTGACACGCCCGCGGGACAGCTCACCATCGAGGTGACCGTATGCGGCGAAAAAGCGGCCTCCCTGTGGTGGCAATCGTACACGACGGCGGCCCCGATCGCGGTCACCCAAGCCATCTCCTAGCACGGCCTCACGAAAGCGAGAACGTCGTCGTGACGAAACAGACCGTCTCACGCGTGCACTATTTCGACAAGCAATTTCTGCGCGTCGCCGAGTTCAGCGACGAACAGCTCTACCAGCTCGCGCTGCGGCGGCGCCACAACGTCACGGAGCACACGTGGGGCATCGCAACGGGCCTCGAGATCGCGCAAGAAAGCGGCGGTCTCGTCGTCCTGCCCGGTGTCGCGATCGACGGCTACGGGCGCGAGGTCCTGCTCGCTGCGAAGAAGACGCTGCACGCCGCGGATTTCGACACGCTGGGCAGCGATCGGCTCGACGTGTGGATCGCGTACGACCGGCGCGATGCGAGCGCCGCGCCCAGCGGATACGGCGCGTGCTCGCCGGCCGGTTCGGAGGCATACCGGTCCGACGAGATCCCGCAGATCCTCGTCGAGCGCCCGCTGACCAACGTCGTCGACGCACGCCGGCCGCCGGGCATCCCGGCCGCGGTGCTGGACGCACCGGTCCCGCTCTTGTCCGACGACCCGGCCGATACGTGGCGCGTCTATCTCGGACGCGTGACGCGCCTGCAAGACGGCACGTTTCGCGTCGATGCGTCGCAGCGGACGTACGTGGGCTGCGTGGCGGAGACCATCGATCATCCCGCGAACGGGGCGCGCGTCGAGATCGGCAAGCAGTCGCGCACCGCCGACCGGCGGACGGCGGGCGGCGTGACGTACACGTACGCCCCCGCGAGCGATCCGGCGACCGGGTACGTGCGCCAGTTCGCCGTCTTCGCCCCCGACCAGCAGAACATCGCCGCCCCTCAGCTCGCGGTAACGCTGACGCCGCGTTTCGAGATCCTGCAAAACGGCACCACGAACATTCGCGGCGAGACGGTCGTGGAAGGAAGCGTGCGCGTCGCCGGCGCGGTCGAGTTCCGCGACGCAGCACAGCTCGACCGCGGCGGCGTACCGGCGAATCCCGCGATGTACCGGATGCTCGACGCGGCGGGCAACGATGAGCTTCGGATCGACTTGAGTACGAAGGCTACGCCCGGCACGCAATTCGTCATCGGTTTTTCGAAGAGCGACGGCACCTTCACGCCGTGTCTGGCAATCGAGCTGAGAGACGACGGCTCAGGCACGCCGTCGCCGCTGCTCACCGTCATGGGCGACCTGCGGGTCGAGGGAAAGATCGACGCGCAATTCGTGCCGCGCGCGCTCAGCGGCGCGACGCTCGCGGCGGCGCTCGCGGCCTTCCAATCCGCCGTGGCCAGCGCGCCCTCGCCTTCGTAGCGCGGATGTTGTCTGATGCACGCTCGGATCGGCCGCTGGGATTGCCGCTATCGCGTCTTCGGCACGCACGGCGAACCGGCGGCCGCGGCGCACCGGCTCGAACGAAGCGTGCGCGCGGGCGTGGCCGACGCGTACGGCCGGTTCGTCGATAGTGCGCTGGCGAACGATCCGGCGGTCTACGTGATCCGCCGCATCCGGGCGCCGGCTGCCCTGCGCTTGGATGCCGCGACCAGCGACCCTCAGCTCGTGCAGCACTGGGCGGGCGGTCTGTGCGCGCACGTGATGAACGCCGTCCGAACGCGGGACGGCGGCACGGCGAACGTGATCGCGTTTCCGGACGAGCCCGCATACATATGCGCCTTCGTCGCGGATCTCGTGCGAGGCCGCGCGTGGGAGCGCTGGTATTACGGGGCGTTCGCGAAGTACCGCACGCTGCCGGTCCGCGACGCCGTCCTCGATCTGCTGCTGGGCAACGAGCCGCAACTCGCCGGCGTCGTGCGCGGTTTGTCCCAAGCGGGATCGCTCGACGCGGTGCTGACGGTGCTCGACGCGCGCGGCGCCGCCGCGGTCTGGCGGGCCTTGGCGGGCGCGGCGCGGCCGGCGGACGCGAACGAGTTTCGCGTCATCGTGCGCACGGCGTTCGCGATCGCGGAGTCCTTGAGCGTGCGGTGCGCGCGTGCGGAGGAGGCGACCTTGGGCGCGTACGTCGCGTCGTCGCCGTCGCTGCCGGACTGGAACGATCGCCGTTCGCTTTCACGTGCCGTGCTGAGCGCGCTGCGCTTCGCCGTGCACGCCGGTACCGGCACGTCGCACGCGACCGGAGTTGAGGTCGTGTTCGCGGCGGAGCTGCGAACCGCGCTGGATTGGCTGGACGCCGATTGGCTCGCGAGCGAAGTGCGCGCGTGGCTTTCGGCGCCCGGCACCGCCGCGGAAGTGTTCGGTCACGACGCGCAGGATCCGCGCCACCTCGTGCGGACGGCGTTCACGCGCGTGAGGACGGCGGGGACGCCGGCGCAGCAGCGGCTGCTCGAACGCCTGCACGGTATCGTCAGCTCCGGCAGGCTCGCACTCGATCGGAGCGACCCCAGTTCGCAAGCGAACGCGCTGCGCCTTTATGCCGCGCTCGCCGCAGATTCGAGCGGCGAAGCGGATTCGACGATCCGCTCGCTCGTCGTGCTCGTCCTCGCCGCATGGAAGGTGCTGGTCGAATCCGCCGACCCGGTCGCCGTCGTGGGCGCGATGCGCGCCGGTGGCGTGAACGCGCGGTCCGCGGCCACCGGCGGCAACGCCCTCGAGACGTTGCGATCCGCCGCGGCGCTGGGCGAACCGGCGGCCGGCGTCTTGGCGCAGTTGCTCGCAATACCGGCCGGCGCGAACGATGCGCGCGCGACCGCGACGCGGTGCGCCGGAGTTTTTCTGCTGGTGCGCGCCGTGGCGGACGCGCGTTTGACGCAGCTTGTCGCACGCTGCGGGAGCGAACCGCTCGACGCGATCCTGTTGGCCCTCGGCATCGTGTGGGGCGGACCCGACGCCGTGCGCGAGGGTGAGCTCGACGCGGGCCTTCGGCTGTGGTGCGGTTCGGCGGGCGAGCGCAGCGTCGCGGACGTACTCGACGCGCTCGATCCGGCCGCTTGTGACGCGCTCGCGGATGCCGTCGCCGATCTCGTGCGCGAACGGCGCACGATCGATCCCGCGCTGGCGCTGGATGCATCCGTGCCCGACGAATGGCCGGCGGACTT
>DASWRD010000080.1:0-5367 GCA_036403315.1 Candidatus Elarobacter sp. | reverse complement strand
CGGAGGCCTTCGCGATTCGTGACGGGCGCTTCATCGGCGCGGGTACGCTCAGCGCGATGCGCGCGCTGAGCGGGCCGCGGACGCGGCGGCTCGATCTCGGCAACGTCACCGTGTTGCCGGGGCTGATCGACGCGCATCTCCATTTCATCGCGGTGGGGCAGTCGCTGCGCGAGGTCGATCTGGCGCACGTGACGTCCTTCGACGAGGTCGTGCGGCGGACCGCGGCGTTCGCCGCGAAATCGCCCGACGCGTGGGTCGTGGGGGACGGCTGGGATCAGAATCTCTGGCCCGGCAAGGCGTTTCCGGCCCACGACGCGCTCAGCGCGGCGCTTCCGCAGCGGCCGGTCGTGCTCTACCGCGTCGACGGCCACGCGCTGCTGGCGAACGCCAAGGCCATGGCGCTCGCCGGCGTCACCGCGACCACGACCGATCCCGACGGCGGCCGGATCCTGCGCGACGCGCACGGCGCGCCGAGCGGGGTCTTCATCGACAACGCGATGCAGCTCGTCATGCGCGCGATCCCGCCGCCGTCGCACGAGCAGCTCGTCGGCGCCGGCGAAGCGGCGCTGAAAGAATGCCATCGCTGGGGCGTCACCGCGATCGGCGATCCCGGAATAGGGGCGAACGCGCTCGCGGCGTACGAGCAGCTCGCGCGCGCGGGCCGCTACACGCTGCGCAATCACGTCATGCTCGCCGGCAGCGACGAGGTGCTGATCGCCGAGCACCTCGCGCGCGGACCGCGGCCGTTCGGGAACGACGCCCGGATCGCGGTGCGCGCGATCAAGCTCTACGTGGACGGTGCGCTCGGCTCGCGCGGAGCAGCGCTGCTGGCGCCGTACAGCGACGACCCCTCGAACACCGGCTTGCTGCGCACGACGCAAGCGCACGTCCAAGACGTGTGCGAGCGCGCGCTGCGCGCGGGATTCCAGCTCTGCACGCATGCGATCGGCGATCGCGGGAACCGCGTCGTCCTCGACGCGTACGAAGCGGCGCTGCGGCGGGTGCCGGCGCGCGATCACCGGCTGCGCATCGAGCACGCGCAGGTCCTCGCGACCGCCGACATCCCGCGCTTCGCGCAGCTCGGCGTGATCCCGTCGATGCAGACGACGCACCAGATCAGCGACATGGCCTGGGCACAAAGCCGTCTCGGGCCGGATCGCGTGCACGGCGCGTACGCGTGGCGCTCGCTGCTCGACACCGGCGTCACCATCGCCAACGGCACGGACGCGCCGATCGAGGCGGTCGACTCGCGGCGCACGTTCCACTCCGCGATCGCACGCCAGGACGAGACGAACCAGCCCGCCGGCGGCTGGTATCCGCGCCAGCGCATGACCCGCGACGAAGCGCTGAAGTCGATGACGATCTGGGCCGCCCGCGCATGCTTCCTCGAGCACGACGCGGGCTCGATCAGTCCCGGTAAGTACGCCGACTTCACGGTGCTCGACCAAGACTGGATGCGCGCCGAACCCGAGCGCATCATGGCGGCGCGCGTCCTGGCGACGTACTCCTCCGGCAAGCCGGTCTACGAGGCGCCGATCAGCACCGCGCTGGCGCCCACGCGCGGCCACGCGCGGCGTGCCGGATCGTGCTGCGGCGGCGCGCTCGCATAGGCTTTCCCTACTTCGTCACGATGTCGGCTTTGATCGTGCCGAGCGCGGCGGCGAGATCGCGCTGCTCCGCCGCGCCGACCTTGAACTTGTTGAGCGTCTGCACGAGATCGGCGACGGCGGCTTGCCAGTCGTCCTCGGTGATGCCGAGCCCCTTGTGCGACGTCTTCATGTCGCGGCCGATGTAGACGCACGGACCGCCGGTCGCCGCGCAGAGCTGGTCGAGGACGAGCTGCCGGATGCGCCCCTTCGAGTTGTCGCTGACGCCGCCGAAGAAGCGCTTCAGCTTCGGATCGGTGACGAGGCGGCCGATGAAGTCGTCGGTCACCGCGGCGAGCGCGTCGTATCCGCCGAGCCGCTGGTAGAGCGTCGGCGAGGCCGCCGGCGTTTGCTGCGCGCTCGCGCCGAGCGGCGCGAGAAACGCGAAGAGTGCGAGAGCGGCGAGCGCGAAACGCGCCCGCGCCTGAACGTGAGACATGGAACCCTCCGTTCCTAGACTCTTGGGCTGAATGCCCGACCAAACGCTACGAAACTGCCACCGGATTTCCCCCGCTCCCGCCTGGGGATTCGGCTGGACGCGGCGGGCTGCCAAACCCCACGACGCCCGCGGCGGAACGGAAGTGCCGCGGCTCGAACGCCGCCGCACGGGAGCTTTCTGCCGCTCGGGAGGTACTGTGGGGCGCATTTTACGCTGGCTCGGATATGCTCTGATCGCGCTGGTCGTGCTGGCCGCGGTCGGTATCGCCGGACTCGTGATGGCGTCGAACCACGAGGTCGACGCGCACGTCGTCCCCGTCCCGCCGCCGCTGAAGCTCGGCCACGGCTCGGTCGAGCGCGGCAAGCACATCTTCAACGCCGTCTCGAGCTGCGTGGTCTGCCACCGCAACGACGGCGGCGGCGGCCCCTTCATCAACGAGCCCGCGATGGCCGTCCTGAACGCGCCCAACCTCACCGGCGGCCCGGGCGGCGTCGGCAGCATCTACACCGACGCGGACTACGACCGCGCCATCCGGCGCGGGATTCGCTCCGACGGCAGCCGGCTGATCATCATGCCGTCGTGGGACTACGCCGCCTTCGGTGACGACGACGCAGCCTCGGTGATCGCGTACATCCGCAGCCTCCCGCCGGTCGACCGCGCGACACCGCGCGTGCAGCTCGGCCCGGTCGGTCGCGTGCTGGTGGCGACGCACAAGCTCCCGTTCGACGCGACCCGCATCGCCGACGAAGGCGTTCCGACCGCGACGCCGCCACCGTCAGGGACCTCGGTCGCGTACGGCACCTATCTCGTGCGCATTGGCGGCTGCATGGGCTGCCATGGCGCGCACCTCTCCGGCGGGCATCTCGCCGGCGGCCCGAACGACCCGCCCGCGTCCAACCTCACACCGGCCGGAATCGGCCAGTGGTCGTCGGCGGACTTCATCCGCACGCTCAACAAAGGGCGCGATCCGGGCGGTCACAACCTGAACGACTTCATGCCCTGGCGCACGATCCGCAACATGACGGACGACGAGCTCGAATCCATCTACAACTACCTGCACCTGATCCCGGCGCGCCCGACGGGAACCGGCTGAAACGCTACTCCGGAATCGCGCTCTGCGCCGCGGCTAGCCGGGCGATTGGGACGCGGTACGGCGAGCAGCTCACGTAGTCGAGGCCGAGCTCGTCGCAGAACGCGACGCTGCTGGGCTCGCCGCCGTGCTCGCCGCAGATGCCGATCTTCAGATCGGGCCGCGTCGCGCGCCCCTTCTCGACGCCCATCCGCATCAAGCCGCCGACGCCGATCCGGTCGAGCACCTGGAACGGATCGTCCTTGAGGATCTTCAGCTCGAGGTAGCGCGGGATGAAGCTGGCTTCGGCGTCGTCGCGCGAGTAGCCGTACGTCGTCTGCGTCAGGTCGTTGGTGCCGAAGCTGAAGAACTGTGCGACCGACGCGAGCTCGCCGGCCACGACGCACGCGCGCGGCAGCTCGATCATCGTCCCGATGCGGTACGGCACCTCGACGCCGCGCATCAGGATCACCTCGTCGGCGACCAGCTTCGCGGCGTCGTACGTGGTGCGCATCTCCTCGATCGTCCCCACGCCCGGGATCATGACATCGGGTCGTGCGTCGACACCGCGCGCGCGCAGGTCGCACGCCGCCTCGAAGATCGCGCGCACCTGCATCGCGTAGATCTCCGGATACAAGATCCCCAGCCGGCAGACGCGCAGGCCCAGCATCGGGTTCTGCTCGTGCAGCGCGCGCACGCGCCCGAGCACGCGCATCTTCTCGAGGTACTCCGGATCGCTCTCGCCTTGGCTGATGCGCAGCTCGGTCGTCGCGACCAGCAGCTCTTCGAGCGACGGCAAGAACTCGTGCAGCGGCGGGTCGAGCAGCCGGATCGTCACCGAATGGCCCGCCATCGCCTCGAGGATCCCGGCGAAATCGTCTTTCTGGAACGGCAGCAGTTGCGCGAGCGCTTCGGCGCGCACCTCCGGCGTGTCGCTGATGATCATGCGCTGCACGACCGGCAGCCGGTCCTGCTGCATGAACATGTGCTCGGTGCGGCACAGCCCGATCCCGGTCGCGCCGAGCTCGCGCGCCTTGCGCGCGTCTTCCGGCGTGTCGGCGTTGGCCCACACTTCCAGCCGCATCGCGCCGTCGGCCCAGCCGAGGAACTCGGCCAGCCAGTCCGGCAGCTTCGCGGGCGGAGGAATCAGCGCGAGCTTTCCGATCACGACATTGCCGGTCGTGCCGTCGATCGTGATCCAGTCGCCTTCGTGCAGCACGGCACCGCCGATCGTCACGGTCTTCGCGCGATAGTCGACCTTCATCGCGTCGAACCCGGCGACGCACGGCTTGCCCATCCCGCGCGCCACGACCGCCGCGTGCGACGTGGCACCGCCGCGCGACGTGAGCACGCCGCGCGCCGCGATCATCCCGTGCACGTCGTCGGGCGCCGTCTCGACGCGCACTAGGATGACGTCGTCACCGGCGTGGCCGCGCGCGGCGGCGGTGTCGGCGTCGAACACGATCTCTCCGGCGGCCGCGCCCGGCGAGGCGTTGAGCCCTTTCCCGGCGGCGGTGAACGTCTGGCTCGCGTCGATGCGCGCGTGGAAGAGCTGGTCGAGCGACGCGGCGTCGACCCGCCGCAGCGCTTCTTGCTTGTCGATGATCCCTTCGTGCACGAGGTCCAGCGCGATCTTCACGGCGGCCTCCGCGCTGCGCTTCGCGCTGCGCGTCTGCAGCATGTACAGCTTGCCGCGCTCGACGGTGAACTCGAGGTCCTGCATGTCGCGGTAGTGCGTCTCGAGCTGGTGCGCGATCGCGACGAACTGCGCGTAGACGTCGGGCTGGGAGCTCTGCAGGTCGGAGATCTTCATCGGCGTGCGGATGCCGGCGACCACGTCCTCGCCCTGCGCGTTGCGCAGGTACTCGCCGAACAGCATCTTCTCGCCGGTGTTCGGATCGCGCGTGAACGCGACGCCGGTCCCCGAGTCGTCGCCCAGGTTCCCGAACACCATCGTGCACACGCTGCACGCCGTGCCCCAGTCGTCCGGGATCTTGTTGAACTTGCGGTAGTCGATCGCGCGCTTGGAGTGCCACGAGTCGAAGACCGCCTGGATCGCGAGCTCGAGCTGTTCGTACACGTCTTGCGGGAACGGCTCGCCGGTGTGGACGCGCACGATCTCGCGGTACTGCGCGATCACTTCTTTCCAGCGGTCCGCGGTCAGCTCGGGATCGCTCGCGACGCCGGCCTTCTGCTTCGCCTCCTCGACGACG
>DASWRD010000079.1:0-2844 GCA_036403315.1 Candidatus Elarobacter sp. | reverse complement strand
CTTGCCGTCGTGGACGTACGCGCTCGGCGACGCACTGCTCGAGATCACGCTCGCGATGCCGCTCGGCCCCGACGCAACGGCGGTGCAGTTGCGCGCGGTGCGCGCATGTGCGCCGCTCGACGTGCGCGGGCGAGTGATCGTCGCGGATCGCGACCATCACGGCGGACCGCTGCCCGACCCGAGCGGGTTCGGCTGCGGAGCGGATGCGTTCGGGCTCGCGATCGATCTGCCGGCGAGCCGCCGAACGCTGCACGTCGCAGCGCCGGATGCGCTGTGCATCGAAGGCGCGTGCGAGCGGTACGAGGGCTATCTGCTGCAGCGCGAGACCGAACGCGGGCTGCAGGACACGGACGACTATGTGCATGCCTGCACGATCGCGTGGCGGCTGACCGAAGGCGAAGAACGCGGCGTCGTGCTGTCGCTCGACGCGACGGTGCCGCCCGATGCGGGGGCCGTGCTCGCCGCGCGCCGGTCCGCGAACCGTGCGCGTGCGGCGGCGCAGCCAACGCCGTTGCTCGGCCGGCTCGCATTGGCGGCGGACGCCTTCGTCGTCACGGAAGACGGTCTTGCCGCCACGATCATCGCCGGATATCCGTGGTTCACCGATTGGGGCCGCGATACGATGATTTCGCTGCCCGGGCTGCTGCTGGCGACGGCGCGCACGCGGGACGCCGCCGCGGTGCTGCGCACGTTCGCCGCGCACGAGGCGGACGGATTGATCCCGAACCGCTTCCCCGACGCCGGCGGGCCGGCGGAGTACAACACGATCGACGCGTCGCGGTGGTTCATCGAAGCGGTTCGCGCGTACGTCGCCGCGACCGGCGATGCAGCGCTGCTCGACGACGTCTTTCCCGCCGTTTCCGCGGTGATCGACGGCTACCGCCACGGAACCCGTTACGGCATCGGCGTCGACACCCACGGGCTCGTCCGCGGCGGCGCGGACGGCGTGCAGCTCACCTGGATGGACGCGAAGGTCGGCGAGCGCGTGATCACGCCGCGCCGCGGCAAGCCGGTCGAGGTGAACGCGCTGTGGTACAACGCGCTGCGTGCCTGCGAGTCGTTCGCCGCGCGCCTCGGCCGGTCACCGGATGACTACCACGCCGACGCCGACCACGTGCAGAGCGCGATGGAACGGTTCTGGAGCGCGGAGCGGGGCTGGTGCTACGACGTGCTGGACGGTCCCGGCGGCGACGACGCGACGTTCCGCCCGAACCAGCTCTTCACCGTGTCGCTCTTCGCGAGCCCGTTCGGCGCCGAGCGAGCGCGGGCGATCGTCGACGCGTGCTCGGCGCGGCTGTGGACGTCGCTCGGCCTGCGCACGCTCGGCCCCGACGACCCGTCGTACCGCGGCATCATCACCGGCCCGCAAGCGGCACGCGACGAAGCATACCATCAAGGCACCGTGTGGCCGTGGCTGCTCGGCCCGTTCGTCCGCGCGCACCTGCGGGCATACGGCGACCGCGACCGCGCGCGCACGTTCGTTCAGCCGCTGATCGACGCGCTCGACGCCGGCGCGATCGGCACCCTGCCGGAGATCGCCGACGGCGACCCGCCCCACGCCGTACGCGGCTGTCCCGCGCAGGCATGGAGCGTCGGCGAGCTCATCGCGGTCCTGAAGCTGCTCGACGACCTCTAACCGGCTCTCGCGTGGTGGAGGCTCGTTGCGAGCCACACGCCGAGGCGGCGTCGTGGCGTTACCGGAGGTCCCGCATGGCGGCGAGGTTGAGAACGAAGCCCGGCATGACGGGCGAGCAATCGACGGAGTCGACGTTCCCAAGCTCGCGCGGTTCGACATCGCCTTGTCGCCCCGCGTACACCTTGCGGCGCTTGGGGTCCACGAGTATCACCAGCCGGACGCCGTTTCGCAAATACGTGGCAATCTTCTTCATCGTCGTGCGGACGCGGTCGGAGCTCGACAGGACTTCGAACGCGGCGTCCGGCACGACGTGTGCGAAGGTCAGATCATGGTCGGCTCGGTTCCATCGTTCTCGCGAAACGTACGTCGCGTCCGGAGCGTAGAGCGAGCCGTCCGGTAGCCGGACACCTCCACTCGAATCGAGCATGATACCGTGGTCGCCGGTCTGAAGCCACGCGTAGATCTGCCCGGTCAGTGATGCATTTGCGCGGCTGCTCTGCCATCCTGCGGGCGGCGTCACGAGCAGCGTCCCGTCCGCAAAGCGCTCGAACAGCAGGAGCCGGTGCTCGTAATGCTGTTCGAGCTCGATGATCCCGTCGTCGTCGACGTAGTGCGGCGGAACGATCTCGATCGCGCGGTCCAGCTCCGCGGGAAGGTTCGGCAACTCCATTGCGATTGCCATGGTGATCCTTTCTTTTCCACGCTCGTCCTTCACGTCGACGGGTCGCGACGGCAAGGGGACGAGCCGAGAAATCATCGCGCAGGCGCAGGACGCGCCGCAATACCTAACCCGGTCCGGCAGGGTCGTCCGAATCGGCCGCTTCCCGCTGCTCGCCGCGCACGGCGACCGCGATGGCCGCAAGGATGATCGCTGCGCCGATCGCGGTCGTCGGGCCGAGGCGTTCGGCGAACAGCCACGCGGCCAGAACGGCCGCGATCACCGGCTCGAGCAGCGTCATCGTCGAGACGAACGTCGCGCTCAGCACGCGCACCGCCGCGTTCAGCGCAGTGTGGCCGAAAAGCTGCGAGATCAGCGCCATCGCGATGATTCCGCCCCAAGCCCGCCCGTCGCCGAGCGGCGGCAGCGGATCGCGCGCGAGCACGCTCGCGGCGATCAGCAGCACCGCCGCGTACGCGTACGTCCGCGAGGTCACGGCCAGCGTGTCGTAGCGCGCGTCGACCGCGCGCACGACGAGCAAGTACGCCGC
>DASWRD010000078.1:0-33303 GCA_036403315.1 Candidatus Elarobacter sp. | reverse complement strand
GCGTCGATCTGCTCGCGCACGTGCTTGCGCGAAAGGCCGCGGTCGTTGGGGCCGTCGCCCATCGGGAAATAGACTTTGGTCGCGAGCACGATCGAGTCGCGCCGGAAGTCGCGGATCGCGCGGCCGACGACTTCTTCCGCGCGACCGCGCGCGTAGACGTTCGCGGTGTCGAAGAAGGTCACGCCGCGCTCGTACGCGCGCACGATGCACGCGCGCGCCGCGTCCTCTTCGACGCTGCCGCCGTAGGTGAGCCACGAGCCGAGGCCGACCGCCGAGACCTTGACGCCCCAGCGCCCGATATTGCGATAACGCACGACACCGCTCGTACCCAATCGAACGGCCGGTCCTTTCGACGCGGCGCGATGTGGGAAAGGAATCTCCCTGATGAGGGACGTGACATGACGGCCGGCGGCGACACCGGCGAGTTCGAGGACGGGCAGGTCCTCGACGAGACCGACGACGTCGCGGACGAGGACAGCGACGTGGACGTGAACGAGAACGACCCCGATCCTACCGCGGGCGCCTCCGACATCGGCGGTCGCGCCGGTGAGCCGGATCCGATGGCCGACATCGACGATGATCTACGCGGCGACGATCGGCATGAGGTCGGCGGCGGACAGACGGGCATGGGGAAGGGCCCGACCGGTAGCTGACGCGGCGAAGGCGCCGCGCGAAGTGGTGGTGGTCGTGAACCGCCACTCGCGCCAGGTCGACCGTCAGATCGCGGCATTGCACGACGCGCTCGACGCGCAGGGCCTGCGCGTTGCCGGCTTTCACGCCGAAGCGGCGCAGAGCGGTTGCCGCAAGCTGATCCGGCGCGCCGCGAAAGCCGGCGTGCCGGAGATTCTCATCGGCGGCGGCGACGGCACGATGACACACGCCGTGAACGAGCTCGCGCACCGCGAGAGCATCATGGGCGTGCTGCCGTTCGGAACCGGCAACAGCTTCGCGCAGTCGCTCGGCCTCCCGTGCGACGACGTGGCGGCCGCGGTCGCCGTGATCGCGCGCGGCCACGTCGCGCAGGTGGACCTCGGGCGCGTGAACGGTACGTACTTCGCGAACTTCGCGACGATCGGGCTCTCGTCGGTGATCGCCGGCCGCACGCCGCGGCTGCTCAAGCGGATCGCGGGACCGATCGCATACGCGCTCGCGGGGATCGGGCCGATGCTGACGCACCGCGCGTTTCGCGCGCGCATTCGGTGGAAGGGCGGGCGTCTGGACGTCCGCACGCAGGACATCATCGTGGCCAACGGCCGGTTCTACGGCCACACGCCCGTGGCGCCCGACGCGACGCTCGACGACGGGCGGCTGCACCTGTTCACCGCCGAAAACACGTCCGCGCTCGGCGCCGCGCGAACGTATCTCGCCATCGGCCGCGGCGCGCACACGCGTCTTCCCGACGCGCACGTGGCCACCGCGCGCTCGTTCAAGATCCGCACGCGCACGCGCCAGACAATCGCGATCGACGGTTCGCCGCTCGCAAAGACGCCGGCGCATTTCTCCGTCGCGCGCAATGCCCTACGCGTGTTCCTTCCGGAGGCGGGCGTTGCGCATGGTTAATTCGTTCGAAATGCGGCTCTGGGTCGTCGCGGTCGTGTGCATCGTTCTGGTATTCGTGCTGGGCGCGTTCGTTGCGCACCGGCCGCCGACGAGCGCCGACATCACGGCCGGCTCGCTGCGCGGACACGCCGTGTCGCTCGCACTGTTCTTCACCGGGCTCGGCCGCTGGCCCGTGCTGCTCGGGCTCAGCGTCGTCGCGGCGCTCACCGCGCTCGCGCTGCGCACCGGGCCTTCGGCCGTTGCGATCGTGTACGCTTCGCAGATCCTATCGCAAGGCGTGAACGCGGGCGTGAAGCTGCTGTTCCACCGCGCGCGTCCCGACGCGTGGCTGCACATCCACGAGACGGACCTATCGTACCCGAGCGGGCACGCCGTCACGGCCGCCGTGTTCTTCGTCGGCTTTGCCATCCTCGCGTGGCACGCGCCGCTGCCGCGCCCCGTCGCGGGAACTCTTGCCGCCGTGCTGCTCATCTGTGCGATCGGCATCCCGTGGTCGCGCATGGCGCTCGCCGCGCACTACTTCACCGACGTGCTCGGCGGTCTGCTGCTGGGGACCGCCTTCGCGTGCGCGGCGTTCGCGCTGATCCTGCGCTACGCTTCGATCAGGTCGATCAGCGCCGGATAGACCAGCTCGGTGTGCGCCTGCGGCAGCGGCTCGATGACGTCGTGCATCTTGGGCAGGCCTTCGAGCACGACGCACTCGTAGTCGACGCCGTATGCGCGCAGCGCCGAGAAACGGCGGTGCGCGTGCGCGTTGTTGATGACCGGATCGTTGGCGTTGAGCACGAGCACCGCCCGCCGGCCGTGCGCCGCGTGCGGTGGACGGTCGATGTCCGTCGAGATGCGCAGCGATTCGCCGAGCGCGCGCGTCGCGAAGCGCGGGTAGCCGTGCGGCGGCGGCTGGTCCTCTTTGACGCGCGGGTCCCACCAGCCGAACGCGTTCGGCAGCGTCCGCAGCACCGCGCCGA
The DNA here is from genome assembly GCA_036403315.1 of Candidatus Elarobacter sp. Classification (GTDB taxonomy): domain Bacteria; phylum Vulcanimicrobiota; class Vulcanimicrobiia; order Vulcanimicrobiales; family Vulcanimicrobiaceae; genus Vulcanimicrobium. Next base: position 30,775 of record DASWRD010000078.1, on the reverse strand, counting down.
GCGCGTCGTTGAGCCCGCCGTAGAGCTCGCGCAGACCGCAGAACGGCGCGAACGCGATCCCCGTGTCGATGCGAGTGCGCGCCGCGAGCCAGCCGGCGAGCGTCGCGCCGATCGAGATGCCCGCGACGACGACGCGGTCGCCGCAGAGCGCGCCGATCGCGACCGCTTCGAGCGCCGCCGCTTCGAGATCGCTCGCGCGCAGCGCCGCGAGCGCGTCGGTCATGCGGTCGCGATAGCCGTGCAGCGGAAGGCGCGGCACCACGACGGCGTGGCCTCGCGCGTGCAGCAACGGCGCGAGCGCGTCGTACTGCGGCGGACTGTTCGTGAGCCCGTGCAGCAGCACGACGGCGGTGGGCGCGACGTCGTCGCCCATCCACCAGCGCGTGGCGTGGGCGATCTTCGGATCCGCGCGGTCCGCCGCGAGCATCGCGTGCAGGCGCGCGCGCGCCCGCGAGACGCGATCCTGCGCTACCAAACGCGCACTAGACGCGAGGCACGCCGCGCATGACGATCCGCTCGATCCAGCGCAGCGGGCGCGTGTTCCACGGATCGTAGCGCACCAGCGGATCGACCAGGATCACCTCGAGCCCCGCGAGCTTCGCGCCCAGCACGTCGGTGAACAGCTGGTCGCCGATGACGACGCACTCTTCAGGCTTCAGCTCGAGGACCTTTACCGCGCGCCGGAAGCCGTGCGGCAGCGGCTTGCGCGCGCGCGGGATGCACGGTACGCCGAGATCTTTCGCGACCTCCGACGCCCACGGCGTGCCGTTGTTGGTGAGCACGGCCACCTGCACGCCGGCGTCGTGCGCGCGCCGCACCCACGCCGCGTCCTCTTCGAGCGGCGCGAGCGTTCGAAACCCGACCAGCGTGTTGTCGAGGTCGCAGATCGCCCCGCGCACCCCGCGCGCACGCAGCTCGACGGGATCGATCTGCGAGATGCGCGTGGCGTATTTGGTAGGCCGAAAGAATCCCAGCATCAGCGTATCGAAGATACCCGCTCTTCGGGGACTAGCACGGTGACGCCGCCGTTGACGATCGTGAACTCCGCGGGGAGCGTCGTGAGGTCTTCGCTGTCGCCGAACACGCGGTGCCGGCGTCCGTGGACCGAGCGCACGACGAAGCGCTTGCCACGAACCGCCGTCACGTCGGGTGCCCGCTGAAAGCGCCGCAGCGCGATGGCGGCGAGCAGCCCCAGCGCGTGCCAAAACCCGCGGACGTCGATGGAGTACAGCCAGAGCTCGCCGTCTTCGAGGCTCGCTTCCGGGTTCTCGACGACACCGCCGAACCGGTAGCTGTTCGCGATCGTGAGCTGAAGCGCGCGCAGCACGCGTTTGGACCCGTCCTCCGACTCGATCTCGAGGTGCATCGGCCGCTGCCAGCGCAGCGCGCGCAGCGTCGTCACGGGGATTGCGAGCATGCCGAGCCGCTTCTTCACCTCGCCGGTTTGCAAGCGCGTGACGCGCGTCGACAGACCGACCGAGGCCTCGTTGAAGTAGCGCTTGCCGTTGACGCATCCGACGTCCAGCGGCAGCGGAACGCCGTCGTCGACGAGCGCCGCGACCTCCTCGGGATCGGACGGCACGCCCAGCGTGCGCGCGAGCTCATTGAACGTGCCCAGCGGGAGCACGGCGAGCGGCAGCTTCGTCTCGACGAGCCCGTCGATCGCGGTGAGCAGCGTCCCGTCGCCGCCGCCGACGACGACCACGTCGACGTCGTCCTTGTGCGCGACGATCGCTTTCGAGAGACCGTCCTTGCTCGCGTCGAGCTCGACGTCGATCACCTCGTGGCCGCGCTCGCGGAACACCTTGCGCGCCTGATCGCGCGCGGCTTGGCCCTTGCGCGCGCGCGCGTTGACCGCGAGGAGGACACGTTTTCCCATCCCCCGGCATGTACCCAACCGGGCGGCGCGGGAACGCGGCCCGGCGAAGGACACGTGCATGCGCGGAACGACGACGCTGTGACCGCCACGCCGTCAGCGCGCGCGCGGCGAATCGTCGTGCCGTACCATCATGCCGAACCGCTGCCGAAGCTCGCGGGCGCATTCGCGGCCGACGACGCCGCGATCGTCTCAAAAGGCCCGGCGCGCGCGATGCTCGTGCGCCTGTACGATCAGGTCGCCGCGCGCGTGGCGGCGAGCGACGCGCCGGTCGTGGTCGGCAGTGGCGACTGCACGACGTCGCTGGCGATCGTCGCCGGACTGCAGCGCCGCGGCGTCACCCCCGGCGTCATCTGGCTGGACGCGCACGGCGACTTCCACACGCCGCTCACGACGCGTAGCGGCTACTTCGGCGGGATGGCGCTCGCGATGCTCACCGGCCGCGCGGGCGCGTCGCTCGCGGCGTCGATCGGCTTGCGCGCGATCGCTGAAGAGGCGTGCGTGCTCGCCGGCGCGCGCGATCTCGATCCTGCCGAACGCGACGCGCTCGACGCGTCCGCGGTGCACCGCTGGGACGACGTCGCCGCATTGGCGCACGCAGCGCTGCCGCCGCCGCCGTGGTACGTGCACCTGGACGTCGACGTGATCGACCCGAGCGAGCTGCCGCCGCTGCGCTTCCCCGCGCCGGACGGTCCGAGCGCGAACACCGTCGCCGCCGCATTGCGCGCGCTCGCTGCGCGCGGCACCATCGCGGCCCTCGGGCTCGCGTGCACGCTCACCCCGAAAGCGTTCGAACGAGCCGACGCGCTCGCTACGATCGCACCGCTGATCGACGCCGCATTCGAATCACCCGCACGCTCGGCATAGCGTCAGCTCGCCGGCGTATCCGTTTCGTTTGCGATCGTCGCCGCGGGCATCACGACGGTCGCGGAACGTCCGCGCAGCCCCTTGAATAGCGCGCCGATCGTCCCGAACAAACCGACGATCGCGGTGAGCAGCCCGCCGATCGCCGTGGTCGACTCTTGCAAGCCGGCGATCGTCGTCGGCTGGTAGACTTGGATGCGCACGAGCGGCACCGCGATGAAGTCACCCGCGAACGACATGCGCACGTCGATGGGTTGCTCCCCGTCCTTCGGAAACTGGACGAACCAGCGCCACACGCGCTCGCCCACGTACGTCGTCTTCGCTTCCTCGAACGACGCGACGGCGCTGGACTTCTGCGGGCCGTAGCTGGCTTGCGCGTACGGCATCTGCCGCGCTTTGGAGCGCGGGCAGTAGACGCTCAGATCGATCGGGATCTGTTCGCCCGTCATCGCGATCGATGGCGCGACGAGCGCGGCCGTGCACGGGCCGATCGTTTCGCTGCACGGCGTCGCACCGTTGCACGGCGCCGCTTTTTCCTCCGGCAGGCACTCGCGCTGCGTGCACCACGCGACGTTGTCTTTCTGCCGCAGCGTGAAATCCGTCCCGGCGCGCAGGTGTCCGAGCTGTGAGGACGAGACGATCGACAAGCTGAACGCCAGTATCGCAAGGCCTGCGAGCGCCGATCCGCGCCACGGCTGGGACGCGACGACGCGCGGCGCCGACATGTCCGTCCCGGCGGCGGTCGCGCCGACCGCCGCGACGGCGACCGCGTGCCGCTTCTCGCTGCGGTCGGCGACCACGGCGAAGAACGCCGTGCCGAGCGCGAGGACGAGCCATCCGACCGGCGGACCCATGTGCCGCACGATCTCCGACCAGTCATTTGTCTGGCTCAATCGCCACGCCTCGAATGCGAGGAACGCGAAAAACACGATCGCCCCGACGAGCACCGTGATCCCGATGCGCCGCCTCAGCGTCGTGGACGTCGCCGAGCTAAGCCGCGCGACGATGTTGGTAACCATCTGCACCCGACGGTTCGGCCGCAACCGCTCGCCCGCCCTGCCTGACCCCATGATGTGCAGCCAAAGCACGTGCACCGGCGGTTGTGGTACCGCTATGTCCGCTCAGACCACCCGCGCCGCGCGCTCGCTCGCGCGCGTCATCCCCGCAACGGCCACGCTCGAAGGGGGCGGCTTTCTCGTCCACCGGCCGATTCCGTCGCGCGCCGTCGACCAGGTCGATCCGTTTCTGCTGCTCGACGAGATGGGGCCGATGGATCATGCGCCCGGCGAGGCGATGGGCGCGCCGGATCACCCGCACAAAGGCTTCGAGCTGATCACGTATCTGCTGGCCGGTGAGATGGAGCATCTCGACTCGCACGGCAACCACGGAGTTTTGCGCGCCGGCGACGCGCAGTACATGCTGGGCGGTGCGGGCCTCGTGCACTCCGAGATGCCGAGCGAGGAATTCAAACGCACCGGCGGCCCCCGCCACGGATTTCAGATCTGGGTCAACCTGTCGCGCGCCGACAAAGCGCTGGCACCGCGCTACAAGGACGTGAGCGCGGCGTCGATCCCGGTCGTCGAACCGTCACCCGGCGCAACGGCGCGCGTGCTGGCGGGCGAAGCGTTCGGCGTGACGGGCCCGGTGCACACGGCGACGCCGTGGACGTACGTGCACGTCACTCTAGGACCCGGCGCGCGCATCGAGCACCCCGTCCCGCACGGCTGGACGGCGACCGCCTACGTGTTCGGCGGCACCGCCCGCACCGGCACACGCGAACTAAGCCGCGGCGACTACGCGGTATTCGCGAACGACGGCGACACGATCGCACTGCAGAACACCGGCACGGAAGCGCTCGAAGCGCTGCTGCTGAGCGCACGCCCGGTGAACGAGCCGATGGTGCGCTACGGCCCGTTCGTGATGAACTCGATCGACGAGATCGAACGCGCCTTCGAAGACTTCCGCGCAGGCCGCTTCGGCGAGATCAAACCACTCGTCGCAGAATAGGTGAGAAGAGCGCGAAGCGCTCTGGAGAGCGTTGCAATCGCCCGCGTACGTCGCCCGCGTACGTCGCCACCGGCGTCCGCACCGCGCAAGCCCCACGCCGCGGGACGTCATGCTGACCCGCCTTAGTCGCTTTCGGGCCGGTTTCAGGAGGGGGCCGGGGCGGGGTTTATACGTTTGACGTATTACGGATGATGTAGTATGCTAGGCACATGATCCGTAGCTTTGCGGACGGCGACACAGAACGGCTTTTCGGGCGCCAGGGCGTCCGCAGGTTCCAAGCGTTCGCGCGAGTCGCCCTGCGCAAGCTCGCCGCGCTAAACGCGGCAACCTCCCTGGTCGATCTGAAGGGTGCTGGCTATTCACTCGAAGCGCTAAAGCACGATCGCAAGGGCCAGCACGCCATCAGGATCAACGAGCAATGGCGAGTATGCTTTCGCTGGCGCGCTGGCGATGCATACGAAGTCCAAATCACCGACTACCACTAATACTTTTTACGTTCCGTCTCCAAGGAACGCTACTGATATGAAAATGACTCCGATCCACCCCGGTGAGGTTCTCGCCGAAGACTTCATGGCACCGCGCGGGCTTACCGCCAATCGCCTCGCCCTCGACCTCCATGTGCCGGCGAACCGGATCAGCGACCTCATTCGCGGCCAACGCGGGCTTACTGCGGATACGGCACTTCGCCTCGGGCGCTATTTTAACACGGCGCCGGCGTTCTGGATGAACCTCCAAGCGCACTACGATCTCGAGGTTGCCCAAGACGCGGTCGGGTCGCAAGTTCAGCGCGATGTCGCTGTGGCTGCAGCGGTCCCTGTCGCCGCTACGCAGCGCAGTCGCGACCCCGTTCCAGCATAAGTCGCCGCTGAGCAACCGCCGGCGGCGACTTCATCAAAACCTCAAAACCTCGCAAAAGCCGAAGCCCCGGGCTCCCTTTCGCAGCGTCCGCGCGCGGAACGAGCTAGGCCGCCGAGTGTTGGCGAACGCGTTGCGCCGCTTCACGACGTCCGAATCGTTCTGACCCATTCGCGCGAGTGGCCTGCGGACGGGGGCATAGTACTGATATGTCCGGTTGAGTTCGAAGAGGCGCGTTCGGCCGGCAAGACGCGATGCGAGAACACCCCGTCCCGCTCGAGTCGGCGATGACAGCCGCGTCCATTGAACTGTTGACGGTAAGTCCGTGCTTCGACAGTATGGCAGCCGAGCCGAACCCGGGAACTCGAACGTATGTTCGGGCATATTGGCAGTCCCGATGCCCGACGAGTATGCCGAGCTCCACTGCTGGTCGAACTTCAGCTTCCTCGAAGGGGCCTCGCACCCCGAGGAGCTGGTCGAGCACGGGCTTGCGCTGGGGCTGCGCGGGATCGCGCTGACCGACCGGGACGGGCTCTACGGGGCGGTCCGCTTCGCCAAAGCCGCGATCCCCATGCCGCAGTTCGCCGCGCTGTGCGGGGCGGAGCTGACGCTGGAGTCCGCGGCCGCCGAGCCGATCCGGCCGAGCCGGCCGGCGCGCTCGGCCAAGGACGTCCCCACCGACACGCCGCGCCTGGTGCTGATCGCCGCCGACAAGGCCGGCTACGCCAACCTCGCCCGGCTGATCTCGACCGCCCAGTTGCGCGGCCGCAAGCGCGACGCGCGCCTGCGGCTCGACGATCTCGACGGTCGCACCGACGGCCTCGTCGCGCTCTCGGGCGGGCGCAACGGGATCGTCGAGAAGGCGCTGCTGCGGCGCGACACCGACGGCGCGGTCGCGCTGGGCGCGCGGCTGCGCGACCTCTTTCCGGGCCGCTTCTACCTCGAGCTGCAGCACCACGCCCGGCCCGAGGACCCCGCGCTCATCCGCGCGCTGGTGCGGCTGGCGATGCAGCTCGACGTGCCGTACGTCGCGACCAACGGCGTCGCGTACGCGAACCGCGGCGACGCACAGCTCTGCGACGTGCTGACCTGCGTGAAGTACGGCGCGTCGCTGCAGAACGCGGGCACGCTGCTGCGCGCCAACCACGAGCACGACCTCAAATCGCCGGCGCGCATGGCGCGGCTGTTCGCCGAGTTTCCGCTCGCGATCGCGAACACGCTGGCGATCGTGGAGCGCTGCGCGTTCCGGCTCGACAAGCTGCGCGGTGAGTTTCCGCTCTACTCGATCCCGGACGACGAGACGTCGGCGCACTCCTACCTGCGCACGCTCGTCTACCGCGGTGCGAAGGGACGCTATCCGCAGCCGCTCGATCCCAAGGTCGAGCGCCAGCTCGAATACGAGCTCGGGATCATCGCGCGCATGGATCTCGCCGGCTATTTTCTGGTGGTGTGGGACATCGCCAACGCCGCGCAGCGGCTCGGCGTGCTCGCGCAAGGGCGCGGCTCGGCGGCGAACTCCGTCGTGTGCTACGCGCTCGGCATCACCGCCGTGGATCCGATCAAGGGCCAGTTGCTGTTCGAGCGGTTTCTGAGCGAAGAGCGCGGCGAGGTGCCCGACATCGACATCGACTTCGCGCACCAAGACCGCGAGAAGGTGATCCAGTACGTCTACGAGCGCTACGGGCGCGAGCACGCGGCGATGGCGGCCGAAGTGATCACCTACCGCACGCGCTCGGCGATTCGCGACGTCGGAAAGGCACTGGGGCTCACGCTGGGCCAAGTCGACGCGATCGTGCGCGAGTACGACACGCGCGAGTCGCTCGCCGGCGCCGTCGGCGCGCCGCACGTCGAAAGCAACGCGCTGCCGGTGTCCGTCGCGAAGCGCCGCGACCTCGACGCGGGCTCGAACATCCTGCTCTCGCGTGAAGACGACGCCCCCGCCGCGACGCCCGGCCGCGTGCACGTGCCCGGCTTCCAAGACGCCGACGAACGCGCACACACGCCGCCGCCGGCGCGGCCCGCGCCGTGGTCGTTCGAAGCCGGCGACTACGGCGCCGATCCCGACGCGCACTTGCGCGGGCCGGTCGGCGGCGCGCTCGGCGCGCTGCTGATGCACATCTGCCGGCGCATCGACGGCTTTCCGCGGCATATGGGGATCCACAGCGGCGGGATGGTGATCACGCGCTCGCCGCTGGTCGAGGTCGCGCCGGTGGAGTGGGCGTCGATGCGCGACCGCACGATCGTGCAGTGGGACAAGGACGATCTCTCCGACCTGGGCCTCATCAAGATCGACTTGCTCGGGCTGGGGATGCTGTCGCTGCTGCGCGACGCGTTCGCGCTGCACCGCCGCCGTTATCCGGAGCGCGGGCCGTTATCGCTCAACGACATCCCGCCCGACGACCGCCCGACGTACGAGATGCTGCAGCTCGCCGACTCGATCGGCGTGTTTCAAGTGGAGTCGCGCGCGCAGATGTCGATGCTGCCGCGCCTCAAACCCGCGTGCTTCTACGACATCGTGATGCAGGTCGCGATCATCCGCCCCGGCCCGATCCAAGGCGACATGATCCACCCGTTCCTACGCCGGCGCAACGGTTTGGAGCCGGTGACGTACCCGCATCCCAAGCTCAAGCCGATCCTCGAACGCACGCTGGGCGTGCCGCTCTTTCAAGAGCAAGGGATGCGCATGGCGATGGAAGCCGCGGGGTTTTCGGCCGGAGAGGCGGATCGCTTGAGGCGGGCGATGGGACACAAGCGCTCGCGCGAGCGTATGATCGAGCTTTATCCACGCCTTGTGGATGGAATGGTGCATAACGGCATCCCGCGCGAGGACGCCGACAAGCTCTACCACATGCTCGAAGGCTTCGCCGACTACGGTTTTCCGGAGTCGCACGCGGCCTCGTTCGCGCTGCTCGCCTACGCGTCGGCGTACGTGAAATGCCACGAGCCCGCCATCTTCTGCGCGGCGATCCTCAACGTGCAGCCGATGGGCTTCTACTCCACCGAAGTGCTCGTCAACGACGCGCGCCGCCACGGCGTGATCGTGAAGCCGATCACGGTGAACGAGAGCGAGTGGTGGAGCTTCGTCGACAACGACGGCGCGCTGCGACTGGGCTTCCACCTCGTGCGCGGCATGGGCGAAGTGCAGCGCGACCGCCTCGAACGCGCACTGTCGTACGGCGCCGTGTATCGTCCCGGCGCCCAACGTCACCCTGAGGCCCAACGTCACCCTGAGCCTGTCGAAGGACGCGCCACCTATCCGTGCTCCGCGATCGACGAGGGCTCAGCTCCACACGAGTTTGCTGACCTGCTCGACTTCGCACGCCGCACGATGCTCGAACGCGACGCGCTCGAAAACCTCGCCGCCGCGGGCGCGTTCGCGCCGTGGTATCCGACGCGGCGCGAAGCGATGTGGGCGCTGCGCGGCCTCGACGAGCGCGAGACGCGCGGCGAGCTGGGCCGCGCGATGGAGATCGTCGACGAGCCGCAAGCCGTGCTGCCGAAGCTCACCGAGATCGAGCAGACGACGCTCGACATCCACGCGACGGGCGTCAGCGACGTGCAGCCGATCGCGCACGTGCGCCCGTTCCTCGACGCGCAGAACGTGCTCGCGGCGAGCCGCCTCACGGCGATGCCGAAGAACCTCGTGTGCAAGATCGGCGGCCTCGTCATCACGCGCCAGCGCCCAGGCACCGCGAAAGGCTTTGTGTTCCTGACGATCGAGGACGAGACGGGGCTGGTGAACGTGATCGTGCGCCCGGACGTCTACGAGCGCAACCGCCGCACCATCCGCACCTCACACTGCCTGATCGTGGAAGGCGTGCTGCAAAAAGAGTACGGCTGCGTCGACGTGATCATGAAGCGCTGCTGGCCGCTGGACGCACACGGCGCCGCCGAGAAGGTCCGCGCGCGGAACTTCCACTGACATTTACTGAACGGCGGTGATGAGCCGGTCGATACCTTCGTACAATGCAGCGGGTTCGGTGGCGAGCGAGATGCGCACGAAGCCTTCGCCGTTCGGGCCGAACGCCGTTCCCGGCGTGACGGCAACGCTGCGCTCGCGCAAGAGCGCGAACGCGAAATCGCGGCTCGACATCCCGCTCGCGCGCACGCCGGCCCACACGTAGAACGCGCCGCTCGGCGGCAGCGCGGGTACGCCCGCCGCGGCGAGGCGGCGGCACACCTCGTCGCGCCGTTCGCGATACGCCGCGACCATCTCCGCAACGACGTCCTGCGGCCCGGTCAGCGCGGCGAGCGCGGCGTACTGCGCGGGCACGTTGACGCACGAGATCAGCGGCTCTTGAAGCTTTGCGATTTGCGCGACCGCGCGCGACGGCGCCGCGACGTAGCCGACGCGCCAGCCCGTCATCGCGTACGTCTTCGAGAACGTGTAGACCGCGATGGTGCGTTCCGGATCGGCAACCGCCGCGGCGCTGACGAAGCGCTCGTCGAATACCGTCTCGTCATAGCATTCGTCCGAGACGATCCAGAGGTTGCGCGCTGCCGCAAATGCGGCGATCTCGCGCATGCGCTCGCGATCGATCACCGAGCCCAACGGGTTCGACGGCGAGTTCAGCAGCACGGCTTTCGTGCCCGCATCGCAGAGGCGTTCGAGATCGGCGACCGTCGGAAGGAAGCCGTTCTCCGGCACGAGCGGGTACGCCAGGATGCGTGCGCGCAGCATCGTCGCCATCATCGCGAAGTTGGGCCACCCCGGATCCGGCAGTAGGATACCATCGCCGGGATCGAGCACCGCGGCGAGCGCGGCGAACAGCCCTTCCACGCCGCCGTTCGTGACGACGACCTGCTCCGGGCTCACGTCGTAGCCGTTGCGCAAACGAATCTTTTCCGCAAGCGCCTCGCGCAGCTCCGTGATCCCGGCGTTGGAGACGTAGCCGGTCTTGCCGGCGCGCGCCGCGGCAGCGGCGGCGTCGACGACGTGCGGCGGTGTCGGAAAGTTCGGCTCGCCGACCGCCAGCACGATCGCATCCGGCGTCGCCCACGCCGCATCCATGATCTCGCGAATCCCCGACCGAGGCATCCGCTCGATCGTTGAGCTGACAGCCGAAAGTTGCTGCGTGATCATCGTCGATCGGCGTTCGGCGCCGATCCGCACGATCGCTCTAGAACGCGCCGGTGCCGTTGGGCGAGCCGTTACCGGTCGGGCCGTCGTAGCCCGCGCCCGCGTTGCACAGATACGTGCTGCTGCACGTACCGTTGAAGCCGGCGGTGACATCGAACAGCGAACGGCGCGCCGTGTAGAGCTTACGCGCCGGGAAATCGCTGTCGTCGGAGTCGCGGTTGCCGTTCGGACCGTAGCCGGCGAGGCCGTAGATCGCGGCGATCGCCGGCGAGCCGATGCTGGTGCCGGCGAGGACGCCCCACCCGCCGAGCGGGCCTGAATCGTACACCGCGACGTTGTCCGCCGCGTAGGCGACGTCGCCGTAGATGCGCGACGCGAACGTGTGCGTGTTGCCCGCGCCGTCCGTGAACGAGCCGACGCAGCTCGGATCGGTGCGCTGCCACGGCGGTGCCGGTTCGTACAAGCTGCAGCCGCTGCCCGTGCTCGACCACGCCGTTTCGCTCCACCCGCGCGCATTGCTCGAGTCCTGCGACAGCTCGGTGCCGCCGACCGCGACCACGCTCGGAAACGCAGCGGGGATCAGCGGACCGAACGCCACCCATTCGAACCCGTCCCACTGCGGCGTGGACATGTAGCTGAAGTCGCCGCTGCCGGCGACGACCGCGATGTTCGGGTGCACGTAGTACGGCAGCAAGCCGTCTTTGTTGACGGGCTTCGGATCGCTCGGCGATTCCTGGCTGACATAGCTGTTGGAGATCGCCGCGGGATCGAACTTCGCCGCCGCGTTCACCGCGGGCCCGAGGTTGTTCATGAAGTCGTCGTTCGATTCGACGAGCAAAATCTTGCACTTGGGACAGTTCGCCGACACGATCTCGAGATCGAGCGCGGTCTCGACCTGCCAACCTTCGAAGCCCGGCGGCGGCAACGGCGGCAGCGGGGCGATTCTGCCGTTCTGGTTCACTTTCTTGAAGCACCGGTTCGCCGTCGTGCACGGCGGCAGACCATATCGCGCGCGGTACACCGCGAGGTCCTGCTCCGCTTGCGGCGTGTCGTACGCGTCGACGACGGCGACGAGCGCGTCATCGCCCTTGGTGCGCGCGGCGGCGGTGAGACGGTACGCCGATTGCAAATCGGCCGGACCGAATCCGTCGGGCGGAGGCGAGTGCGCGGAGGCCGACCGCTGCGCGGACTGGGCCGCAGTTTGCGTGCCGCCGCCCACGACGATATACGAGGTGCAGCGCGCGCGGCCCGCGCCGACAGGGCCGCACACCGGCCGCAGCGCGCCCGCCGCGACGCCGTCGGCGACGCTGCTGAAGTGGCGGGCGGCCGATGCGGTCGCCGTCTGGTTCGCGCGGTGGGGTGCGAAGCTCCCCGAGCCTCCGCATCCTGCAAGGAAGAGCACGCTCGTCATGAGCGCGCCAAGCGTCGTTCGCTGCATTCGGTCCACCTCGGTGCAAGGCGAAAGCCGCCGCGTTTTTCCCGCCCGCGACGTTTCTTCTATCGGCTACTCCGCGGCGGCGGGCCACATTCCTCTCGTCACGAAGGCGAGCGCCGTGCTCCGACCGGACAAACTGCTCATCTCCATAGCCGCACTGCTGGTGCTGCTGGCCCGGCCCGCAGCCGCTCACGTGACGCGGTTCGAGCTCATCTCGCGAACGCCGATTGCGTACGGCTACGAGAAGCTCACCGGCAAGCTGTGGTTCGCGGATGCGCCCGATACCGCTGCGAACCGCCGCATCGTCGACATCGCGCTGGCGCCGCGCACGAAGGGGCTCGTCGTCTCCTCGGCCGACGTCGTCATCCTCGCACCGGCCGACCGCTCGCGGGCGAACGGCGCGGCGGTGATCGACATCCCGAACCGCGGCGGCGCGACCGCGCTCGCGCTCAACCGCGGCCGCTTCTCGCGCGATCCCGCGCGCCCGGACGAGCTGGGCGACGGCTTCTTGATGCGGCACGGCTTCAGCGTCGTCGCGATCGGCTGGCAGTTCGACGTGCCGCACGAGCCCGGTTTGCTCGGATTGAGCGCGCCCGTCGCGACGCAGGGCGGCAAGCCGATCACGGGCCTGGTGCGCAGCGACTTTCACGTCGACGCGGCCGCGGCCGAGCAGGGCATCGGCGACCGCGACCACGTGCCGTATCCGCTCGCGGCGGAGAACGACGCGGCGAACGTGCTGACCGAGCGCGACGACGTGCTCGCCCCGCGGCGCACGCTCGCGCGTGACCGCTGGCGCTTCACGCACAACGGCACGTCGATCGCGCTCGACGGCAAGTTCGTTCCCGGCAAGATCTACGAGCTCGTGTACCGCGCGAAGGACCCGGTGGTCGTCGGCCTCGGCTTGGCGGCGGTGCGCGACGCGGTATCGTATCTCAAGCACGACGCGTCGGCGCCGCTGCACGTCGCTCGCGCGTACGGCTTCGGCATCTCGCAGAGCGGGCGCTTCTTGCGCACGCTCGTGCAGCGCGGGTTCGATTCCGACGAAGCCGGCCGGCCCGTGTTCGACGCGATCGTCCCGATCGTCAGCGGACCGTCGCTGGGCAGCTTCGACCACCGCTTCGCGCAGCCGTCGCGCGACGCGGCGGCGTTCTCGTCGTTCTTCTACCCGACCGATATCCCGCCGTTCCGCGAAGCGGACTGGCCGCTGCCGCGCGGACTCAAAGTGATCGACATCGATACGTCGCACGAGTACTGGGGCCGCACCGCGTCGCTGATGACGACCAACGACGACGGCACGCGCGACGCCGTGCTGCCGGACGCCGTGCGCTTCTACGCGATCTCGGGCGGCATGCACATCCCGAACCTCACGTCGGCGCTGCGCGACGGGATGCGCCAGCGCACCGATCCGCTCGACTACCGCTGGGTCGAGCGCGCGCTGGTGCTGCGGCTCGACGCATGGGTGCAGCACGGCACGCCGCCGCCGGCGAGCCGGTATCCGACGATCGCCGGCGGAACGCTCGTCGCACCGGAAGCGTGGGCGTTTCCCGCGATTCCGGGCGTCTTCGCGCCGGCGTCGATCGCGCTGCACCGCACCTGGCGCTACGACTTCGGCCCGCGCTGGACCGCCGGGCTCGACGAGCGCGAACCGCCGGCCGTCGGCGCGCCGTACGCGACGCTCGTTCCGAAGGTCGACGCCGACGGCATCGATCTGGGCGGCGTACGCCTGCCGGAGATCGCGGTGCCGCTCGCGACGTACACCGGCTGGAACGTGCGCGCGGCGCAGACCGGCTTCGGCGACCGGCTCGTCGACTTCTTCGGCACGTTCGCGCCGTTCGCGCCGACGCGTGAGGCGCGGCTTGCGGCCAACGATCCGCGCGCGTCGGTCGCCGAGCGCTACGCGGACCGCGACGCGTACCTCAAAGCGTACGACGACGCGACGGCGGCGCTGGTCCGCGACGGCTACGTGCTCGCCGGCGACGCGGCCGCGCTGCACCTGCGCGCCATCCAGCTTTGGGACGAGGTGAGCGCGGGACGCTGAAGAACCGCGTACGCCTCATCGCCCAAGGAGGCCTCATGAAGCGAACCGCCGCGGCGCTCGCGATCGCGCTGCTCACCACCGCCGTCGCCTCGGCGCAATCGTATCCCGACGATCCAGGCGTCGGCGTCGAGCGCGGCGTCGAGCAGGTGAACAACTCGGGCCAAGTCGGGACCGTGACGCTGTTGCGGCGCGGTGCCGGCACGCGCGTCATCGTGGATCTCAAGGGGACCATCCCCGGCCGCGTTCAGTCGGTGCGCATCTATCGCGGGCAGTCGTGCGAGGATTTCACGCCCGGGGGACCGGCGTATTTTCTGAACGACATGAAGAACGGCTCCTCGAGCTCCATCGTCAAGCTGCCCGAAGAAAAGCTGCTGTCCGGCAACTACAACGTCGTCGTGTTCTCGGCGAACCAAGCCGGCACGGGTGCGACCGCGTGCGGCCACCTGTACGCCGGAAGCTGACGCCGTGAACGAGGAGACGCTGACCGATCCGCAGCGCGCGACGAAGCTCGAGTTCTCGCGGCGCGGCTTCGTGTCGCTCGGCGCGGGCGCCGCGCTCGTCGCCGGAAGCGCCGCTGCCGCGAACGCGCAGACGGAAGGCTTCGGCAAACCGCATCCACCCATCGTCGCCGAAGACGATCCCGCGATCGTCGTGTCGCGACCCCGCCTCACGCCCGCCGGCGGCGGTCCGATCGGCGCGTACGCCGCCCTGCCGCGCACGGTCACGCCGCGCACGCCCGGCGTCGTCGTGGTTCAGCACATCTGGGGCGTCGACGCGACGATCCGCGACACGGTGCGCCGGTACGCGAAGAACGGCTACATCGCGATCGCGCCGCAGCTGTTCGACCGGTTGGGCGCGCCGAGCGGCGACGGCGCGACGGACTACCAGCCGTTCGTGCCGATCGCGGGCAAGATGACGGCGCAGGGTTTCGTCACGACGGACATCCTCGCGGCGCACGACTGGATCCACACGCAGGCACGCGACGCGTCGATCGGCATCACCGGGTTCTGCATGGGCGGCGGCATCGCGCTGCAGCAGATCATCGACTCGAAAGGGTACGCGGCGTGCTCGATGTTCTACGGCAGCGTCCGCCCCGGCACCAAAAGCGACGATCCGACGACCGCGTCGACGTTCGACTTCACGAGCCGCATCACGACGCCGCTGATGGGCAGCTTCGGCGCGCGCGACACGTCGATCAAGCCCGAGGACGTGCGCGCGATGTTCGCGCGCCTGACCGCACCGCACGACCTGAAGATCTACGACGAAGCGGGCCACGCGTTCTTCGACGATACACGCGATAGCTACGTCCCGAGCGCCGCCGCCGACGCTTGGTCGCGCACGCTCGCATGGTTCAAGCAATACCTGACCTGAGCGCTTCTGTCACCCTGAGCTTGTCGAAGGGTGCGCCACCATTGTGCCTATGACGCGCTCCGTGCTCGATGCGCTCGACACGCACGCCGCCGCGAGACCGAACGCGCCCGCGCTCGACGACGTGTCGTATGCGTCGCTGCGCGACGCGTCGCTGCGTATCGCCGCGAAGTTTCGCGCCGCGGGGCTGAAGCCGGGCGACCGCGTGGCGATCTACGCGGAGAACCGGCCCGGGTTCGTGTACGCGTATCTCGGCGGCTTGCGCGCCGGAGCGATCGTCGTCACGGTGAACGTGCTCTACCGCACCGCCGACCTGACGAACATCCTCGACGACGCGACACCGGCCGTCGTGTGCGTGTCCGCGCAGAGCGCGCAGTACGTTCCGGCGGACGACGGCCGCGCGGTGATCGATCTCGCCGACGTCGAGGCGTGGGCGCACGACGCGTCGATCGCGCCGCTCGCGCATCCACCGACCATCCGCGCGGACGACGTCGCGATCCTGATCTACACCAGCGGCACCACCGGCCGCTCCAAGGGCGCGATGCTCACGCACGGCAATCTCGGCGCGATCGCGGATCAGCTCACGCAGGCGTGGCACTGGACGAGCGCCGACACGCTGCTGCTGACGCTGCCGCTCTTTCACGTGCACGGCTTGGGCGCGGGGTTGAACGGCACGCTGGTCGCGGGTGGGCGCGTGCTGCTGCGCGAGCGCTTCGACGCGCCGTCGGTCGTCGCCGCGCTCGCGAACGGCGACGCGACGATGTTCTTCGGCGTGCCGACGATGTACGTGCGCATCCTCGAGCAAGCCGGTGACGGCGTGCGCTTCGACAGCGTGCGGTTGTTCGTGTCGGGCTCGGCGGCGCTGCCCGCGACCGTGCACGAAGAGTTCGCGCGCCGCTTCGGCGTGTCGATCCTCGAGCGCTACGGCGCGACGGAGTTCGGCTTCGCGCTGAGCAACCGCTACGACGCCGCGCGCCACGCGGGCACCGTCGGCTTCCCGCTGCCGCACGTCGGCATCCGGCTCGCCGACGCGAACGGAACCGACGTCGCACCCGGCGATGCCGGCGAAATTCTGGTCGACGGCCCGAACGTGTTCAAAGGCTACTGGCGCAACGACGCCGCGACGGCCGCGGCGTTCTGGAACGAAGAAGGCCGGCGCTGGTACCGCAGCGGCGACCTCGCGACGTTCGACCCCGTGCGCGGCTACGCGATCAACGGCCGCCTCAAAGAGCTGGTCATCAGCGGCGGCTTCAACGTGTACCCGATCGAGGTGGAGACCGAGTTGCTGCGCGTGCCGGGGATTCGTGCGGCAGCGGTCGTCGGCCAGCCGGATCCCGCGCGCGGCGAGATCCCCGTCGCCTTCGTCGAGGTCGACGACGCGTTCGACGCGGACGCCGCCCTCGCGGTGCTGCGCGAACGTCTCGCGAGCTTCAAAGTGCCCAAACATCTCTATCCGATCGACGCGCTGCCGCGCAACGCGATGGGCAAGGTGGAGAAGCCGCGCCTGCGCGAGCTGCTCGCTAAACGCGCCTAACCGTCATCCGATCGCCGCACGACGGGCACCGACGCACGTGATGGCGAAGGGAGAGCCCCGATGGCGACGACGATCGTTCACGCCGCGGACGTGCACCTCGAGACGGCGTTCACCGAGGTGCGCGGCGGATCGCGGCGGCGGGCGGCGCTCGCGGACGCATTCGAGCGCGTCGTCGACCTCGCGCTGGAACGCCGCGCCGACGCGCTGACGATCGGCGGCGACCTCTACGAAGCCGAGC
This sequence comes from Candidatus Elarobacter sp., assembly GCA_036403315.1. Taxonomy (GTDB): domain Bacteria; phylum Vulcanimicrobiota; class Vulcanimicrobiia; order Vulcanimicrobiales; family Vulcanimicrobiaceae; genus Vulcanimicrobium. The sequence goes on along the minus strand of DASWRD010000078.1, from coordinate 13,480 downwards.
GCGCGGGGCCGCAGACCGCGCGCTTCATCTTTGCGCAGCTCGCTCGCTTCGGCGGGCCCGTGTTCGTTGCGCCGGGCAACCACGATCCCTACTCGTCGCGCGCGCTGTACGCGCGCGAGGACCGCCCCGCGAACGTGCACGTGTTTGCGGAGCCCGTGTGGAGCGCATCGCCGCTCGGCGAGGGCGTCACGATCTACGGCTTCGGTCACGCGCCGGCCGAGCCGGGCCGCCCGTTCGCGAACGCGCGCTTCGACCGGCCCGGCGCGCGCATCGCGCTCGTGCACGGCAGCGACGAGGACCGCTGTCCGCCCGGCAAACGCGCGACCGCGCCGTTCACGCTCGCGGAGATCGTCGCGTCCGGCGCGACGTGCGCGCTGGCCGGACATTACCACGGCGGATCGGTCACCGCGGACGGTGCAGGCTCACCGCGGCTCGCATATCCCGGTTCGCCCGAACCGATCAAGTTCGGCGAGCGCGGCGCGCACGGCGCGCTCGTCGTCACGGTGGAGGATGGCCGCGTTGCGCTGGAGCCGGTGGCGCTTGCGCGCACGCGCTTGGTGGATGTCGACGTCGCGCTGGACGACGCGGCCAGCGAGCACGCCGTGCTCGGTGCGCTGGAAGAAGCGCTCGCACCGTACGGGCGCGACGATTTTCTGCGCGTGCGGCTGCACGGCACCGTCGCGCCGGGGACGCGCCTCGACCGGGAGCTGATCGGCGACCGCTTCGCCGCGGCGCTGGGCGGGATCGAGCTGATCGACGACACGGCCTCCGCCGACTACGCTGCGATCGCGCACGAACCGAACGTGCGCGGGCGCGCCGTCGCCGATCTCATGGCGCTCGCGGCGGACGGCGACCCGGACGCACGCGCGGCGCTGCGCTACACCATCGCGGCGTTCGCCGGCGGAAACGTCGCGCCGTGAAGCTGCGCTCGCTTCGCGTCGACGGCTTCGGGCGGCTCGCCGACCGGGAGTTCGCGTTCGGGCCGGGGCTCAACGTGGTCGTGGGGCGCAACGAAGCGGGGAAGTCGACGCTCGCGGCGGCGCTCGTCGCGTCGCTCTACGGCTTGCGGCGCGGGGAGAAAGACCGCTGGCGGCCGTGGGCGGCCGGCGCCGCGTACGCGAGCGCGCTGACGTACGAGACGGCGGATGGCGCGGTCTGGGAAGTGCACCGCGCGTTCGACCACGACACGAAAGGCGTGCGCGTCTACGACGCGGCCGGCGCCGACGCCGCCGCGCGCATCGGCAACGGCAAGTCACTCAGCCCCGGCGAGGCGCACCTGCGGATCTCGCTCGACGTCTTCTTGCAGACCGCGTGCGTGCGCCAGCGCGCGATCGCGCTGGACGGCGGCTGCGCCGGCGACGTGTCGACCGCGCTCGCGCAGGCGCTCGACGGCGGCCCGAAAGAAGACGCCGCATTGGGCGCGCTCGCACGGCTCGACGACGCCGTGCGCAAGCACGTCGGTACCGAGCGCGCGCACAAGAACGCACCGCTCAAGAAGCTGCGCGAGCTCGAACAGCAGCAGCGCCGCGCCGCGGACGGCGCGCGCGCCGCGCTGGAAACGCTCGCGTCGTTGCGCGAACGGATCGCGGCGGAGTGCACGAAACGCGATCGCGATCTGGCGAGCGCCGCCGTGCTCGAACGCCGTAAGCGCGCGCTGTGCGCGGCGCAGATTCGCACGCGGCTCGCGCAGCTCAAAGAGCACCGCGCGGATCTGGCGGCCGTTCAGACGGCGCGTGCGGCCTTCGCCGACGTCGCGGACTTCGACGCGGCGCGCGTCGGCGCGCTCGACGACGCATATCATGCATGGCACGCGGCGGAGAGCGTCGCCGGTGCCGCCGCGCAGGGCGTTGCGGACGACGCGCTGACCGCCGAAGAACGGCGCGAGCTCGCGGAGCGCCGCGGCGACGCGGGCACGCTCGACGACGATGCGTTCAACGCGCTGCGCGCGGCCGCCGCACAAGCGGACGCAGCGCGCGCCAGAGCCGCCGCCGCATCGTACGCCGCCGCCGTCGCCCGCCACGACCGCAGCGGCAGCCGTTCGCTGACGGGGCTGCTGCTCGGCGCGGCGCTGGCCGCATGGGTATCGGATGCGGGTGTCGCGATCGCGCACGCGTGGCTGTGGACCGCCGTCGCGAGCGTCATCGCGATCGCGGTAACGGCCGGCGCCTTGGCCCGCGCCCGCGTGCGCGCCGCGCGCCTGCACGAAGCGGAGCGCAAACAGCGCGACGCTGATGCAGCGCTCGGCGAAGAGCACGTCACGGCTGCCGCGGTGGCGCGCGTGCTGGAACCGATGCGGATCGCGAACATGGACGAGCTCGTGCAGCGCCGCGCGCGCTACGTCGCGCTGCTCGCGCGCGCGGCCGCCGCGAACAAAGCGGAGGCGCGCGCGGAGGGCGCGCGCGAGTCCGCGGACGCCGAAGCGGCGCGCTTCGACGCGCTCGCGAACGAGCTCGTCCCGGAGGCCGCGGGCGATCGCACCGCACTGCGCGCGGCCGCGCACCAACGCGCGGCACGGCGCGCCGAACGCGACGGCCTCGACGCGCGGCTCGCGATGCTGGAGCTGCGGCGCGGCGACATCCTGCACGGGGACGACGATCGCGCGCTGCAAGCGGAGTACGACGCGCTGCTCGCCGCAGGCGTCGAGCCTGCACCCGGCGACGACCCGCAAACGCTGCGCGCGGTCGAGCGCGAACGCGCGGGGCTGGACGCCCGCGCGCGCGAAGCGGAACGCGTCGTCGCGGATCTCCAAGGCGAGCTGCGAAAGGGCGAGGAGAGCGTGCCCGACGTCGCCGCGCTCGACGAAGCGCTGGCCGCGGCGCGCGCGGAGATCGCGCGCCTGGAGGCGTTCGCCCGCGCCGTGCAGCTCGCGCGCGACAAGATCGACACGCGCAAGGACGAAGCGCACCGCGCGTTCGCGCGCCGGCTCGAAGAGTACAGCGCCGACGTGCTCGACACGATCAGCGCGGGCCGCTACGGCGAGATCCGCCTCGATCCGACGACGCTCGCGATCCGCGTGCGCATCCCTGAGACCAACGGCTTCGAAGACGTCGACAAGCTCTCCGCGGGCACGCGCGACCAGATCGCGCTCGTCGTTCGCTTCGCCACCGCGCGCATGTTCGCCGAAGGCTTGGAGACGCCGCCGCTGCTGCTCGACGACCCGTTCGCGTTCTGGGACACCGACCGCATCACGCGCTGCCTCCCGGTGCTGGTCCACGGCGCGCTGGGCGCCCAGTGCATCCTGTTCACCGCGAGCGACGACCTGGCGGAAGCAGCCGCGGAAGCCGGCGCAACGCGCATCGACCTGCGCTCGCCAGTCCCGGCATAAGTTCTGTATCACGGGAACTGTCGACCTAGCCTAATGTCACCCTGAGCTTGTCGAAGGGTGCGCCACGACCGTGGCCCATGCTTCGACAGGCTCAGCATGACAATGGGCTACACGCAGAGCTTCGTCATAAGGGGCGGGATCTCGGCGGACAGCTCGCGCGCGAGGAAGCCGAAGCCGATGCGGCGCGCGAGCACGTCGCCGGCGCGCGCGTGTAAGTAGACGCCCCATGCCGCTGCGGCGAGCGGCGGCGCGCCGCGCGCGAGCAGTCCGCCGATCACGCCCGCCAGCACGTCGCCCGAACCCGATGTCGCGAGGCCGACGTTGCCGCGCTCGTTGCGGTACAGCGCGCCGCTCGGATCGGCGATGTACGTCGTCTCGCCCTTGAGCGCGACGACCGCGTTGAAACGCCGGGCCGCGTCGACCGCGTACGACGCCGGATCGGCTTCGACCGCGTCGCGTTCGCACTCCAGCATCGACGCCATCTCGCCCGCGTGCGGCGTGAGTACCGCGCGCCCGCGCAGCCGCGCGAGCGCATCGGGCCGGTCGCTGAAACACGCGAGCGCCGCGGCATCGATCACGGCCGGTACGTCGAGCTCGGATGCAACCGCGAGGATGAGCGCGGCCGTCGCCGACTGGTCGACCATGCCCGGCCCGATCGCCAGCGCGTTCGCGCGGTTCGCGCGCTCGACGATCGTCTTCACGCTCGCCGGCGCGATCGCGCCGGAAGGCGTTTCGTCCAACGCGACGGTGAGCGACTCGGGCACCGCGGTACCGACGTGCGCCGCCACGGAAGCGCACGTGCCGATTTGCAGCTTCCCCGCGCCGGCGCGCAACGCGGCGGTCGCGCACAGCACCGCGGCGCCCGGCATCTGCGGCGCGCCCGCAACGACGAAGATGCTGCCGCGCGCGTTCTTGTCGCCGCCGCCGGGCACGGGCAGGGGCCAGGTGCGCAGCAGCGTGGCGTCGATCTTTTTACTTGCGGGCAACGGGCGCGTCCGGCTCGCGCGTCACCGGCTCGCCGGCTTCCTCCATCGGCGCGACGACGTTGTACGCGCGCAGCGTGAGCTTCTTCGCCGCGTCGTCGTACCGGTACGTCGTCACCGAGCAGTTCGCGACGTCGCCTGCGGCGTCGATCGCGAGGATCTGCTCTTCGGTGAGCCCCTCGAACAGATACCGGAAGCACAGCACGATCACCTGATGCGACACCACGGCGACGCGGCAGTCGTTGTACTCGCGCGTCAGCGTGTCGATCACGCTGCGCAGCCGCAAGATGACGTCGGTCCAGCTCTCGCCGCCCGGCGGGCGGTAGTAGAACTTGCCGAGCACGCGCCGCATCTCGGCCTGGTCCGGGAAGCGGTGCTCGATCCCGCCGCGCGTGAGCCGGTCGAGCATGCCGAACTCTTTCTCGCGCAGCCGCTCGTCGACCACGATCGGGACGTTCGCCCAGCCCGCCTCGCGCAGCGCGATCGCCGACGTCTGCTGCGCGCGCAGATACGGCGACGACAGCACCGCGTCGACCGGATCGATGTGGCGCGCGCACCACTCTCCCAGCGCCGCGGCCTGCCGTTCGCCCAGCGGCGAGAGCGGCACGTCGCAGTCGCGCGAGTCGATGTCGATCACCAGCGCGCCGCTCGCCATCGCGAGCTGGCGCGCGACGTTGCCCGCGCTCTCCGCGTGGCGGATCAGGAACAGTTCGCGCGGCCAGCCGATCTCCACGAAGGGCTAGTACCCGCCCGGCCTCACTTGCGAGCGGCGGCCAGGCTCTTGAGCGCCCCCAGCGTGTTGTCCACGTGCTTCGCGGCGTCCAGGTCCGTGTACGAGTACGCGATGGTCCCGTCTTGCGCGATCACGTACGAGGTCCGGTTCGCGTACTTGTCGGCGTAGATCGCGTCGTACGCCTTGGCGACCTTGAGACCGGGATCGGACGCCACCATGAACGCGGACCGGCACTCCTGCGTCGAGAACTTCTTCTGCGTCTCGATGTCGTCACCGCTGACGCCGATCACGGTGGCGCCGAGCTTCTTGAAGTCGGCGATGTGCTCGGAGAACAAGTGCGCCTCGGTGGTGCAGCCCGTCGTGAACGCCTTCGGGAAGAAATACAGCACGACCGGCCCCTTCGCCAGCGCCGACTTGAGGTCGACGGTTTGCACGTCGCCGCCCTTGGCGGCCTGGAGCGAGAAGTCGGGCGCGGTCTTGCCGTGCTCGAGGTGCGCCCACACCCGGCCGGCGCCCGCCACGACGACCAGCACGGCGATCGCGAGCGAGACGACCGTGGTAACCAGGAATTTGCGCATGCGCTGACCTCTTTCGAACCTTGGACGCCGGGAGCGGCACTCCGGACGCTGACCGAAAAGTCTGAGGAATCCCTAAACGGCGGCGCCCGTCGCTACAACCCGATCTGCCGAGCGATCACCAGTCGCTGGATCTCGTTGGTGCCCTCGCCGATCTCGTTGACCTTCTGGTCGCGGTACATGCGCGAGATGGGATACTCGTCCATGAAGCCGTAGCCGCCGTGAATCTGCAGCGCCTCGTTGACGACCCGGCGCGACACCTCGCCGGAGAACAGCTTCGCCAGCGAAGCGCTCAGCTCGAAGGGCCGGCCCTCGTCCTTCTCCCACGCCGCCTTGAGCACCATCAGCTTGGCGTGCTCGATCTCCATCACCATGTCGGCCAGCTTGAACTGGATCGCCTGGAACTTGGAGATGGCCTTGCCGAACTGGTGCCGTTCCTTGGCGTACTTGTAGGCCTCGTCGTAGGCGCCCATCGCGAGCCCGACCGAGAGCGCGGCCACGGAGATGCGGCCGCCGTCGAGGATCTGCAGGAACTGCTTGAGGCCCATCCCGCGCGGCCCGAGCAGGTTCTCCTCGGGGACCGCCGCGTCGACGAAGGCGAGCTCGCGCGTGTCCGACGCCTTCCAGCCCATCTTGCGGTACTTCTTGGCGCGGCTGAAGCCCGGCGTGTCCTGCGGGACCATGATGGTCGAGATCTCCGCGCGGCCCTTGGCGTCGCGGCCGGTGACGGCCGTGATCGTCGTGCCTGCGGTGATGTCGGTGCCGCTGTTGGTGATGAACGCCTTGGTTCCGTTGATCACCCAGTTACCGTCGCGCAGCTCGGCGCGCGTCTGCGTCCCGCCGGCGTCGCTGCCCGCGTTGGGCTCCGTGAGCCCGAAGCCCCACAGCTTTTCGCCCCTTGCCAGGGGGACGAGGAACTCTTCCTTCTGCTTTTCGGTGCCGAACAGAAAGATGGGCGACGCGCCGAGCGAGACGTGCGCCGCGAGCGTGATTCCGGTGGACGCGTCCGCGCGGCTGATCTCCATGACCGCGAGAGCGTAGCTGACCGTGTCCGCGCCCGAACCGCCGTACTTCTCCGGGAAAGGCAAGCCCATCAACCCGAGCTCGGCCATCTTCCGCACCAGCTCGTACGGGAACCGCTCGTCGCGGTCGTTGTGCTCCGCTTGCGGTGCGACCTCGTCGCGCGCGAAGTCGCGGCACAGTGATTGGATCGCTTTTTGCTCGTCGGTGAGATCGAAGTTCATAGCCTGCCGGAGGTATGAGCCAAGCCCCGCCCAATACCTGTTGCAACCCGACGCCGGAGCGCCCAAGTAAGCATGATCAGACTCCGCGGCGTTTCGCTCACGTACCCGAACGGGACGCGAGCGCTGGACGACGTCGATCTCGAGATCGAAAAGGGAACCTTCGTCTTTTTGGTCGGCCATTCGGGGACCGGAAAGTCGTCGCTGCTCAAGCTGCTGTACCGCGAAGAAGTTCCGTCGCGCGGCGAGGTCGTCGTCGACGGCATTCGCGTCGACACGCTGCGCCGCGGGCGCGTGCCGAAGCTGCGCCGCAACATCGGCGTCGTCTTCCAAGACTTCAAGCTGCTCTCGCACAAGACGGTGTGGGAGAACGTCGCGTTCGCGCTCCAAGTCACCGGCACGCGCACGCGCGACGTCATGCGGATGGTGCCGCGCGCGCTCGACCTCGTGGGGCTCTCGCACAAGAGCCGCATGTTCCCCTCGGAGCTCTCCGGCGGGGAGCAGCAGCGCACCGCGATCGCGCGGGCGCTCGTCGGCAACCCGAAGATCCTGCTCTGCGACGAGCCCACCGGCAATCTCGATCCGTCGAACACGACCGAGATCATGGAGCTGCTGCAGCGCATCAACCTCAAAGGCACGACGGTCGTCGTCGCCACCCACAACCAATCCACCGTCGACCGGATGCGCAGGCGCGTCGTGCGCCTGGAGCACGGCCGCATCTTGCACGACGACGAACGAGGCTATTACTTCCGTGGACTTGGGCAGACTGCGGTTCTTCCTGGGTGAAGTTCTCACGAACTTCACTCGAAACGCCGGCATGCAGTTCACCGCGATCGGGACGGTCGCGGTCACCATCGTGCTGCTCGGCGCGTTCTTGTTCGTGCGCGACACGATCCAGACGTTCGGCGCGGGCGTGCTCTCGCAGATCGAGATCGCCGTGTACTTGAAGGACGACGTCGACGACGCGAAGGCCAAGGACCTCGCGTCCAAGTTCGCGAGCGACCCGCGCGTCGCGTCGGCGTCCTACGTGCCGAAGAAAGACGGGCTCAAGCGCATGAAAGAGGTGCTCGGGCCGGATTTCGACACCTCGCTGCTCACCACGAACCCGCTGCCGAACACGTACCACGTGCGCGTGAAAGACCCCGACAGCGTGCCCAACGTCGCGCGCTGGATCGGCAAGGACGCGCGCGTCGCGAAGACCGACTATGCCGCCGACACCGTGCAGAAGCTGCTCAAGGCGGCGGCGGTGCTCGGGCGCGTGGGCCTCGCGCTCATCATCCTGCTGTCGCTCTCCGCCGCGATCGTCATCGCGAACACGATCCGGCTCACCGTGTTCGCCCGCCGCCGCGAGATCGCGATCATGCAGCTCGTCGGCGCGACGAACATGTACATTCGCATGCCGTTCATCGCCGAAGGGATGCTCGCGGGGCTGTTAGGCGCGGGGCTCGCCATCGGCGTGCTCGCGCTCGCCGAGCACCAAGTCGTGCCGAAGCTCGCTTCGACGCTGGCGTTCGTGACGTTCCACGTCAACGAGCTGACGCTCAGCCTCGAGCTGCTCGCGGTCGGCGCCGCGGTCGGTTTGATCGCGTCGTGGTTCAGCGTCGGAAGGTACCTGCGCACATGATGTGGGGTCCTCGCCTGCGGCTGCGGTCCCCACACGCTCGCGCCGCTACCGCGGCACTCGCGATTATGGTGGCGCTCGTACCGAGCGCCGGATTTTCAAAGAGCCACATCGACGAGAAGATTCAGGCGGAGAAAAACCACATTCAGGCCGTCAACCACAAGCTGCACGAGAAGAAAGCGCAGCTCGACGTGGTGAAGGCGAAAGTCGGTTCGATCGCGTCCGAGCTCGCGGACACCAACCGCAACATCGCATCGGTCAACGGCCGGCTCGGCGACATCCAAGGCCGCATCGCCTCGACGCAGCGCAAGCTCGCGTGGAACCGCGTCCAGCTGGCCGCGGCGAAGGCGACGCTCAAGCGCCATCAGGACGTGCTCGCGCGGCGCCTGGTCGACGCATACGAGCACGGCGACCTCGGCTACGTCGACGTGCTGCTGCGCGCGCGGTCGTTCGGCGACTTCGTCGAGCGCTGGAACGACGTGCGGTTTCTGGTGAAGGCGAACGAGGGCACGATTCGCGCGCGCAAAGCGGATCAGGCCAAGGTGCTCAAGATCGAGAGCGGATTGCTGGGGACGCAGTCCGAGCTGCGCGGGGAAGAAGCGCAGGCGCGGCAGCAGCAACTCGCGCTGGACGGCCTCGCGAGGCAGCGCACGCAACTGCTCGCGGCCGCGGATGCGGAGCGCCAGCACGTTCAGACGGAAGTCAACGAGCTCGACGAGGAGACGGCCGCAGCGGAGGGTGAGCTCGAGGCGCTGATCCGCGCGAAGCAGGAAGAGGAAGAGCAGCGCCGCCTGGCCGAGCGGCGCGCGCGCCAGCTAGCGGGCCAGGACGCGGGGCCGGAGCACCATGCTCCGGGTCAGCTCGGTTGGCCCGCGTCGGGCCCGATCACGTCCGTGTTCGGGATGCGGGTCAACCCGGTCAGCCATATCTTCCGCCTGCACGCGGGGATAGACATCGGCGTGTCCACCGGCACGACGGTCGTCGCCGCCGCCGAGGGCCGCGTCATCGTGGCGGGCTGGGACCCCGGCGGCTGCGGCAACATCGTCGTGCTCGACCACGGCGACCGCCTGGCGACCCAGTACTGCCACCTGTCGCACATCTTCGTCGCGATCGGCCAGGACGTGCAGCGCGGTCAGGCGATCGCCGCGTCGGGGTCGACGGGCAACTCGACCGGTCCGCATCTCCACTTCGGCGTCCGGGTGAACGGCCGCCCGGTCGACCCCATGTCGTACCTGCGCTAGAAAACGCCCGATCGCCCAGCCCGGTCTCAGACCGCTCCAAGACGCAGGGCTGACGGTTAGAGGCCGATGCGACGATGGAACAAAGGGGCTTACGACGGTGTTCAACAGGAAACAGCACCCGCCGCCCCTCGCACCGCTAAGGACCGCCGTTTGAACGCCCGCACCCGTCTGTTGTCCGCCGCCCTCGTAGTCGGCGCCGCCGCCCTCGCCGGCGCCACGTACGCCGGGCATGCCGCGGCCGCGACCGACACGACGCATTCGATCGTCATCGGCTCCGGGCAGCGCATCGTCGGCCTGGACATCGCGACCCTGCTGGGCCGCGGCGATCCCCAGCGCCAGCTCCTGGCGCTGGCGTACGAGCGCGTCGAGCACACGTACTACAAGCCCGTCGCCGACCAGCTGCTGATCGCCGGCGAGCACCGCGCGCTGACGGCGTTCCTCAAAGCGAAGAACGTCGCCGACCCGCAGGTCCCGCGCAACACCGCGACGGGCGAGCGCGGCCGCGACATCGCGATCCTGGAGAGCACGCTGACCAGCGTCCAGAACCGCTACGCGAAGCTCGCACCGCGCGCGACGTACACGCAGGTCGCGCTCATCGGCATGCTCGGCGGCCTGGGCGATCCGTACACCACGTACATGTCGCCGCAAGAGATCAACGGCCTCGACGAGCAATTGCGCGGCGGCAACTTCGGCGGCATCGGCGTCTACATCATCCAGGACCAGAAGACGGGCGCGATCGTCGCCAACCCGATCGACGCGAACCCCGCGATCAAAGCCGGCGTGCGGCCCGGCGACATCATCGTCGCCGTCGACGGCAAGTCCACGCTGGGCCAGAAGATCGACGCCGTCGAGGCGGAGATTCGCGGGCCCGTCGGCACCGTCGTCACGCTGACGCTCAAGCGCCACGACGTCGAGGCACCGGTCAGCGTCCGCATCACGCGCGCGCAGATCCACGTCCCGTCCGTCATCGCGAAGATCGAGAACGGCATCGAGTACGTGCGCCTGCAAGACTTCGGACAGACGTCGGCCGACGAGGTTCGCCAGGCGTTCGAGGACGGCAAGAAGCACAACGTGCACGGCTACATCCTCGACCTGCGCAACAACGGCGGCGGCCTGCTCGACGCGGCCGTCGACATCTCGAGCCTCTTCATCGCGCAGGGCACGATCGTCTCGACGATCGACCGCGCCGGCTACCGCGAGGTGAAGAACGCGACCGGCCACACCATCGACACGAAGCCGCTGGTGCTGCTCGTCAACCGCTACACCGCGAGCGCGTCGGAGATCACCGCCGGCGCCGTGCAAGACTACGGCGTCGGGACGCTCGTGGGCGAGAAGACCTTCGGCAAGGGCGTCGTGCAGAGTCTCTACACCATGCCGGACAAGGGCGCACTCAAGATCACGACCGCCCGCTACGTCACCCCGAAGGGCCGCGACATCCACCACAAGGGCATCGTGCCCGACGTCATCGTGACGCAGCGCGTCGACGATCTGCGCATCATCGACAGCGCCCGTGACAAGCAGCTCAGCGCAGCCAAGAAGATCATCGAGAACAAGAAGGTAACCTCATGAAACGCATCGTTCCGGTCGTACTCGCCGCGCTGCTCGCGCTCGCGACCGCCCGGGTCCCCGCCGCCACCGCCGCACCGTCGCCGCTGACCTCGCTGCAAACGGAGGAGCTCGTCGGAAGCTACGTTCGCCTCACGGCCGACTTCTACAAGAAAGTCGACCGCCAGGCGGCGCTCGACGGCGCGCGCACCTCGATGATCGATTATCTCAAGAAGCACAACGTCGCGAACGCGTCGCTGCCGCCGATTCGCGCGACCGCGGACGACGAGACGAACGCAGAAGCGCTGCACCGTGAAGTGTCGACCGCGGTCACCGAGTACGCGTCGAAGCTGGTGCCGGTCGAATCAATCTCGCCGTCGTCGCAGATCACCTACGCGGCGATCGCGGGCGTGCTGAGCTCGGTGAAGGACCGCTACACCACGTTCCTGTCGCCGAAAGAGTACGCGGCGCTCAACGAAGGCCTCGACGGCACGTCGTTCGGCGGCGTCGGCATCTCGTATCTGCCCGACGACAAGACCCAGACGCTGCACGTCGAGAACGTCATCCTCGACGGCCCGTCCGACAAGGCGGGCCTGCAGCCCGAAGATTTGATCACCGCGGTCGACGGCAAGCGGGTCTCCGATCTGCTCGCGCCGGCGATGAGCGAGAAGGACGACCAGAAACGGCTCGCGGCCGAGCAGAAGATCGTCAGCGGCGTGCTGCGCGGCGCGCCGGGGACGCGCGTGCGCCTCACGATCCAGCGCAACGGCAAGCTGCTCGAACCCGTGACCGTCACGCGCGAGACGATCCACGCGCCGAGCGTCACCTCGAAGATGCTGCCGGGTCAGATCGGCTACGTCGACCTGAGCGTGTTCGGCCAGACGACCGCGGCGGAACTGACGACTGCGCTCAAGCGGCTCGACGCGCAAGGCGCGAAGGCGTACGTCCTCGACCTGCGCAGCAACGGCGGCGGCTACCTCAACGCCGCGATCGACGTGTCGTCGAAGTTCATCTCAAGCGGCCCGATCGTCAGCGTGCAGTCACGCGCCGGCGTCGACACCGAGTATGACGCGGACAACAGCGCGATCGCGCCGCGCCCGCTCGCCGTGCTGGTGAACCGCTACACCGCGTCGGCGTCGGAGATCACCGCCGGCGCGATCCAGGACAGCGGCGTCGGCACGCTGGTCGGCGAGAAGACGTTCGGCAAGGGCGTCGTGCAGTCGATCTTCCCGATGCGCGACGGGTCCGCCGTGAAGATCACGACGGCACGCTACTTCACGCCGAAGGGCCGCGACATCAACGCGGTCGGCATCGAGCCCGAGATCAAGAGCGACATCCCCAAAGACGCGAAGGTCCGGCTCGGCGACATCACGCAGGACCCGCAGCTCGTCGCCGCCGTGAAGTTCGTCACCAGCCGCATCGCGCAGGCGACGATCCGCTAGACCGCTGACGGCCTGAGAAGCGCTGAGCCCGGCTCAGCGCTTCTTTTTGGCCGTCGTCGACTTCTTCGCGGCGGGCGCCTTGCGGGTGCCTGATGCCGCCTTCTTCGCCGCCGTGGGCTTCGCCGCGGCTGTTTTCTTGGCGGTCGCCTTGCGCGCCGGCGCCTTCTTCGCAGCCGGCGGCGCCGTGGCGGGTGCCGCCTTCTTCGCTTTGGCCGGGGCGGCTGCGGGCGCGCTCGTCTTGCGCGCTCGGGCCGTCGATTTCGCCGCAGGCGCCTCGGCTGCGCTCGCGGCGGCCTCGCCGGCTGCGGTCGCCGGCTTGCGCGCTCGCGTCGTGCGCTTGGGTGCCGGCGTCTCCGCCGCCGGCTCGGGGGCAGGCTTGGGCAGTGCCCGGACCGGCGCAGCGGCTTCGAGCTGACCGCCGCGTCGCGCGGCCTCATCGCCTGTGCCCGTGGCGCGGCGGCCGCGCGAGGGCCGGGTGGCCTTCACGGCCTCCGCCTGTTCCTTGGGCGCCTTGATGACGGGCGGCGGCGGGGCGACCGCGACGTCGCCACGCTTGCGGCTGACCGCGGCGAGCGCGCGCGACGGAACGGGCGGCGCCGTCTTGCCGGTCGCCTGGGCCGCGCCTTCGGCGTCGACCCGGAAGATGTGGCGGTCGGGGACCGCGGGCTGCTCGCCCGCCGCAGCGACGGCCTGACCGTCGGCGGCTCCGCCGCGTCCGCCGCGGCGGCGCCGGCGGCGGCGGCGGCGCTTACGGTCGCCGTTCTCGGCGACCGC
>DASWRD010000077.1:0-41616 GCA_036403315.1 Candidatus Elarobacter sp. | reverse complement strand
CGACGGGAAGAGGCTGAAGATCTCGCCGTACGTGAAGTAGACGAGTGCGGACATGAGGACGAACAGGTACGGGTTCGCGGCGACCTTGATGAACAGCAAGACGATGATCGCCTGTCCGCCGAACGCGATGAACATCGTGTTTTCGCGCCCGATTCGATCGGAGAGCCAACCGAACGCAGGCCGCGCCAGCCCGTTCAGAACGCGATCCATCACGAGCGCCCACTGCAGGGCCGGCAGGGTGAGCAGCATCAGCGTCACGGGGAACTCGTCCACCGCGTAATCCCTCGCGATGGGACCGAGCTGCGCCGTCGCCATGTTACCGCCGATCGCCACGCACAGCATCGCGATGTACATGATGTAGAACAGCGGCGTGCGCAGCATCTCCTGCGGCTTGAAGTCGCGCGCCGTCTGCTTGAGGGCCGCCGACGCGACCACTGCGGGGACTTCGCCCGGCCGGGGTGCGCGGAGCAGGAAGCCGATGAGGAAGACGATGATGCCCTGCGCGATTCCGAAGACCAGGAACGTGTGCTGGTACCCGCTGGCCTTGATCATCTGCGCGATCGGGACGATCGTTATCGCGGAACCGGCGCCGAATCCGGCGGCCGTGAGCCCCGCTGCCAGACCGCGGCGATCGGGAAACCACTTCAGGGCCTGTCCGACCGTGCAACCGTACACGATGCCGGCACCGATACCGCCGATCACCGCTCCGATGTAGAACGTCCAGATCGATCCCGCAAACGCGTACATCGTCCACGAGATTCCGACGAGCACCCCTCCGAGGATCGTGATCCGGCTCGGCCCGAACCGGTCGATGATGTAGCCCTCGACCGGCACCAGCCACGTCTCGACGAAGACGAACGTCGTGAACGCGACCTGGATCGCTGCTCTCGACCAGCCGAAATGGTCTTGGATCGGGTTTACGAACAGCGTCCAGCCGTACTGCAGGTTCGCGATGCAGATCATCGCCAGAATGCCGATGAGCAGCTGGACCCAACGGTTCCTGAGCCCTCTGCCGGGCGTTATGGCCATCGAAGCGGTCATAGAATCCCCTCATAGACGGGCGGGGTGCAACGGCGGTGTCTTTATGGCGAACGGGCGGAAGAATCTTCTTCCGTGATACGGCTAGGCGCCGGCGCGGAGCGGCGGGAGCCGGACTACAAGAGTCCGGCTCCCCGAGCCCAGCGGTATTTCGCGCCCAGCGCGGCAACCATGGTTTCGGTGTTGTACGGATAGGCCGGGATGCCGTGGTCGTAGAGGTACTCGCTGGCCTCTTCGACCTCGACGTCCCCTGCGAGCGACGCGACGACGGGCTTGTTGATGCCCTTCGCACGAAACTCCTCGACGACTTCCGCGGTGAGCTTCGCGAACACCATCGGCGGCGTCACGATCGTGTGCCAGTACCCGAGGATCAGCGCGTGGATGCGATCGTCCTCGAGCCCGAGGCGAATCGTGTTCTGGTACGTCTTCGGCGGTTCGCCGCCGGTGATGTCGACCGGATTGCCCGACGCGCCGAAGGGCGGGATGAACTTCTTGAACGCTTCGTCCAAGTCCGGATCGAACTTCATCAGCGTCAAGCCGGCGTCGACGACCGCGTCCGACAGCAGCACGCCCGAACCTCCGGCGCCGGTGATGATCACCACGTTCTCGCCTTTGGGCGTCGGCAGGATCGGGATCGCGCGCGCGAACTGCAGCATCTCGTTGAGGCCGCGCGCGCGAATCACGCCGCTCTGGCGCAGCACGTCGTCGTACACCTTGTCGTCGCCGGCGAGCGCGCCGGTGTGCGAGCTCGCGGCCTTCGCACCGAGCGCGGTGCGCCCGGCCTTGAGCACGATGACCGGCTTCTTCTTCGACACGCGCTTCGCGACGTCGGCGAACGAGCGGCCGTCCTTGAGATCTTCCATGTGCATCGCGATCGCCTTGGTGGCGTCGTCCTGCTCGAAGAACGTCAGCAGATCGTCCTCGTCGATGTCGGACTTGTTCCCGAGCCCCACGATCGCGGAGACGCCCATCTTCGCCGAGCGGCTGAAGCCGATGATCGCCATGCCGACGCCGCCGCTCTGCGACGACAGCGCGACGCTGCCTTTCACGTCGTAGGGCGTGCAGAACGTCGCGCACAAATTCTTGGGCGTGTAGTAGAAACCGTAGATGTTCGGGCCCATCAGGCGCACGTTGTACTTGCGCCCGATCGCCTGGATCTCGCGCTGCCCTTCTTCGTTGCCCGTCTCGGCGAAGCCGGACGGGATCAGCACCGCGCCGGGGATCTGCTTCTCGCCGCACTCGACGAGCGCGGCGGCGACGAACTTCGCCGGGATCGCGAACACCGCGACGTCGACCACGCCGGGGATGTCTTTGACCGACGGATACGCTTTGTAGCCGAGGATCTCGTCGGCCTTGGGGTTGATCGGGTAGATCTTGCCTTGATAGCCTCCGTTGACGAGGTTCTTCATCACGGAGTTGCCGATCTTGCCGTCTTCGCTCGACGCGCCGATCACGGCGACGGAGTCCGGGCGCATGATGCGGTTCATCGCGCGCACGATCTCGTCTTGCGCGGGCCGGTAGCGCTGCTCGGGCGGATCGAAGTCGACGAGGATGCGCACGTCGACCGCGGTGGCGCCCTTCGGCGTCGCAAACACCGGGTTGAGATCGACCTCGCTGATCTCGGGGAAGTCGGTGACGAGCTGCGACACCGCTTCGATGATCGATGCGAGCGCTTCGCGGTCGACCGGTTCGGAGCCCCGCACGCCTTTTAGCATCTCCGCGGCCTGGATCCCGTCGAGCATCGACAGCGCGTCGTCGCGCGTCGCCGGCGCGAGCCGGAACGTGACGTCCTTGAGAACCTCGACGAGCACGCCGCCGAGCCCGAACGCGACGAGCTTGCCGAAGCTCGGGTCGGTGACGGCGCCGACGATCACTTCCTGCGCGCCGGTCGGCAGCATCTGCTGCACCTGCACGCCCGTGATCTGCGCGTCGGCTTGGTACTTCTTCGCGTTGGCGACGATCGTGTCGTAGCCGCTGCGCACCGCTTGCGCGTCCGCGACGCCGACGAGCACGCCGCCCGCCTCGGTCTTGTGCAGGATGTCCGGCGACACGATCTTGAGGACGACCGGGAAGCCGATCTTCTCCGCAAGCCGCGCCGCCTCGTCGCCCGACGTCGCGAGCCCTTCCTGCGGCACCGGCAAGCCGTACGCGTCGGCGACCTGCTTGGCCTCCGGCGCGCTCAGCGAATTGCGGTTCTCGGTTCTGACGCGGTCGAGCACCGCGCGCACGGCGGCTTTGTCGCGAGTTTGACGATCGAGCAGCATGTTCGGTTTCGTTCTCCTACAGGACGCCGGCGGCGTGAAGCTCGCGCGCGTTCTTGCCGTCCCAGCCGATCTCGTTGAGGATCTCTTCGTTGTGCTCGCCCAGCAGCGGTGAGCTCGTGATCTCCACGGGCGTGTCGGAGAGCACGAGCGGGCAGCCCACGGTCTTGAACGTGCCGCGTTCGGGATGCACGACGTCGCTGATCATCCCGCGCGCCGACAGCGATTCGTCTTCGATCAGGTCTTTGGTGCTCAGGATGGGTCCGCACGGAACGTCGATCGAGTTGAGCTTCTCGAGCACCTCGAACTTGGTGAACCCTTTGGTCCATTCCTCGATCACCGCGAACACTTCGTCGAGATGCGGCAGCCGTGCCGCCGGCGTGGCGAACTTCGGATCGTCGACCAGCTCCGGACGTCCGATGAGCTTCGCGAGCGGCGCCCACACCGGCGGCTGGATGATCACGTACACGTAGTCGTTCTCGCCGCCGGGCGCGCATTTGAGCGCCTGGCCCGGCTGGCCGCCGCCCGACGCGTTGCCCGACCGCGGCACGTAGTCCGCGAAGGTCTTGTTCGGGTACTCGCGCAGCGGACCGTGCTTGAGGCGCTGCTGATCGCGGATCTTCACGCGAATGAGATTCAGCACCGAGTCTTGCATCGCGACCGAGACGCGCTGACCGCGCCCGGTGTGCGTGCGCTGAAAGAGTGCCGCGAGGATCGCCGCGACCATGTGGATCCCGCTTCCGGAGTCGCCGATCTGCGGCCCGGAGCTCGTCGGCGGGCCCTCGGGCCAGCCGGTCGTGCTCATGCCCCCGCCCATCGCCTGCGCGACGGTCTCGTAGGCTTTGAAATCCTCGTACTTGCCGGGGCCGAAGCCTTTGATCGACGCGTACGAGATGCGCGGGTTGATCTCGCGGATCTTGTCCCACGTGAAGCCTTGCCGGTCGAGCACGCCGGGACCGAAGTTCTCCACCAGCACGTCGCAGTGCTCGATCAGCTTGGAGAAGATCGCTTTGCCGTCGGGCGTCTTCGTGTTGAGCGTGATGCTGCGCTTGTTGCAGTTCAGCATCGTGAAGTACAGGCTGTCGACGTCAGGGATGTCTTGGAGCTGGCCGCGCGTAATGTCGCCCCGGCCGGGCAGCTCTACCTTGATGACGTCGGCGCCCAGCCACGCGAGGATCTGCGTGCACGACGGGCCGGCCTGGACGTGGGTCATGTCCAGGATCTTGACGCCGTCAAGCGCCTTGCGGACGGGCTGACCGTCCGCGACCACGTGTCCGTTCGTACTCATCGGCGGCTACTTGTACATCGTCTGGTTCATCGTACCGGGCGCGTACTCGTTCGGGTCGATCCAGACGTTGATCAGCGCGACCTTGCGCGTCGATGCGACCGCTTCGCGCGCGCGCTGCAGCGCCGGGCCGATCTCCTTGGGATCGCGGACCGCTTCGCCGTATCCGCCGAGCATCTGCGCGAACTTCTCGAAATCGACGTCGCCCAGGTAATTGCCGACGTCGCCCTTCTCCTTGCCGTACTTCATGATCTGGCCGGCGCGAATCTGGTTCATGTACGAGTTGTTGCCGATGACGCCGATGAACGGCAAGTCGAAGCGGTTCGCGGTCTGAATGTCCCAGCCCGTCATGCCGAACGTGCCGTCGCCGAACAGGCAGAGCACTTCCTTGTCGGGCTCCGCGAACTTCGACGCCATCGCGAACGACACGCCGACACCGAGCGTCCCGAGCGGCCCGGGATCCATCCACAGCCCCTCGCCCTTGGGCTGCACGATGCCGCCGGCCGCGGTGACGATGTCGCCGCCGTCGCCGATGAAGCGCGTGTTCGGCGTGAGGAACTCGTTGATCTCGTAGCCCAGCCGCAGCGGGTGGATGGGAACGGCGTCGTTCTTGATCTTCGGAAGGCGCGCTTCGCTGAGCTTCACTTCTTCGGCACGCAGCTCGTCGAGCCACGGCCGGCGCGACTGCGCGCGGTCGCCGAGCCGGCCGGACGCGGCTTGCGTCACCGCGGCGAGGATCGCGCCGATGTCGCCGACGAGGCCGAGCTCGATGTCGCGGTTCTTGCCGACGGTCTGATAGCCCATGTCGATCTGCACGACCGTCGGCGCTTTGAGGCGCTTTCCGTAGCTCATGCGGAAATCGAACGGCGTCCCGACGATCACGATGACGTCCGCTTTGCCGAACGCGTAGCCGCGCGTGAGCTGGAACCCGTGCGGGTCGCCGGGCACGAACGTACCGCGGCCCGCGCCGTTCATGTACGCGGGGATGTTGAGCTTGCGGGCGAGCTCGCGCGCTTGCGCGCTCGCGCGGCACGTCCACGTCTGCTGGCCGAACAAAATCGCCGGCCGCTCGGCTTTCACCAGAATGTCCGCGAGCCGCTCGATGTCGCGCGGGTCGCCGATCGACTTGGTCGACGCGCGATAGTGCCCCGCGCGCGGGATCACCGCGTTCTTGAGCGGGACCTGGCCGTCGAGGATGTCCCGCCCGATCTCGAGGTACGATGGGCCGAACGAGCCGTTGTGCGACTCGCGAAACGCCATCGACACCATGTCGGCGACGCGCTCCGTCGTCACGACGCCCGACGCGAACTTCGTAATGGGGCGCATGATCTCGACGTGCGGAAGATCCTGCAGCGAGCCCATCTTGTTCTGGTTGAGCGCGCCCTGGCCGCCGATGAGCAGAAACGGGCTCTCGGCGCGGAACGCGTTCGCGACGCCGGTGACGGCGTTGGTCGTGCCGGGCCCCGCGGTGACGACCGCACAGCCCGGCTTGCCGCTGACGCGCGCGTAGCCGTCCGCGGCATGCGCGGCAACTTGCTCGTGGCGGACGTCGATGATCTTGATGCCTTCGTCTTGGCAGCCGTCGTAGATGTCGATGATGTGGCCGCCGCAGAGCGTGAAGATGACGTCGATGCCTTCGTTCTTCAGCGCTTTGGCCACGAGGTGGCCGCCGGAGATCGTTTGGACCGGCTGTTCGGCGTCGAGTTTGGGAAGGTCGGTGCTGACCGGTGCGGTCTGGGCCATGGGCGTCCCTCGTCGGAGCGTTGCGTGGATTATGCGGGCGAATTCAGAGCGAGATCAGAGATCGTTGTCGTTGGCGTCGACGTGAGCTGCGAGCGCGAGCGCGTGGTCACGAACCAGGCGCTCGGCCAATTCCGCGTCGCGCGCCTCGAGCGCTTCGATGATGTGCATGTGATCGACGATCGACTTTTCGAAACGGTCGTTCTCGGCGATCGTGCGGTGGCGAATCGAGCGGACGTGGATCAAGATGCCGTCCGCCGTGCGGCGGAGCGTCTCGCACCCGGACAACTCGATGATGCGCTGGTGGAAGCGCAGGTTGGCGTCGGAGTATTCGTCGAGGTGCGCCGCGATGCGGCCGCCTTCGAACGTCGCGAAGATCTCGCGCAAGGAAGCAATCGCGCCGTCGCTCGCGGTGAGCGCGACCAGCCGGGCCGCCATGCTCTCCAGCGCCGCCCAGACCACGATGATCTCGAGCAGCTCGGCCTTGCTCTTGCGCGCGATCGAGTAGCCGCGCCGCGGGACGCTGACCACCAGCTCCTCGTGCTCCAGGCGGACCAAGGCTTCGCGCACGGGCGTGCGGCTCACGCCGAGCCGCGCCGCGAGCTCCCGCTCGTCGAGCCGGAGCTGCGTCGGCTCGATCTCGTAGATGTTCGTCGCCGTGATCGCGGCCCGAATGGCCTCGTACGTGCGCACCGAGATGCTCGCATCGGACCGGATCGCGTCAAGCGCTAGAGCGGCCATCGCGGCCTCGTTCTCGTTCTTGGCATACAATATACCAAGCCGCGGATTGCCGCCGGGGAACGGATTTCCTTCCGCATGGAATTCGAAGAGAACGCCTGCCCGGCCGCCGAACGGAACGGGACTGCGATGTGCGTGGCTGACGGGCGGGCTGGATTCTTCGGCCGGCCGGCGTTCTTGGGGATGCTGGCCGGCGCCGCCGCGCCGCTGGTCGCGGGGGTCGCGGGCGCCGAACAGGCCGCCGCGGCGGAGCGCGTGCCGCGCGTCCCGCTTCCCGAGCCCAGCCGGCCGCTCACGCGCGGCAACGCCGCGGCGGCATTGCTGGCGCGCCGCTCGAACCTGGCCGCCGCGACGTATGCGCGGGTCGATGCCTCGGCGAGCTCGATCGAAGACCGAGCCCTGCGCGCGGACGTCCTCGACCTCATCCGCAAGCCGCGCGCCTTGTACGCGGAGCGGCACCCGTCGGCCGCGTCTCGGACGGCGGTGCGTGACGCGCTCGCGCGCGAGGGCTTCGTGGCTCCGACGGCGCCGGTCCGCGGCATCTTCCCGCCGGGGACCGAACCGGAGGCGACGACCGCGGTTCAGCCGTTCTGGTGCGCGCCCGGCTCGTCCGAAGGGTCGCACCACGACTATCCCGGCGGCCTCGCGACGCACGAAGCGTTCAACGCATCGATGGCGGCGGCGTTCGCGTCGACGTACGACACGCACTATTTCGGCGGACGGCCGACCGTGTCGCGCGACACCGTGATCGCCGCGGCGCTGTACCACGACGTGATGAAAACGGTCGTGTTCGGCTGGAACGACGACGGCACGGTGTTCGACGAGCTCACGATCGCCGGCACCGGCGCGCACCACGTGCTCTCCGCCGCCGAAGCGATCGCGCGCGTGCGCGACCCGCGCTTCGTGACGACGCTGCTGTCGGCGCACGCGGCGCCGTCGCTGGGCGACGAGGCGAAAGTCGTGGCGTGGTGCCGCGCGGCAGCGATCGTCGCGAACGTCGATCCGGTTCAATACGGTCTGGTGAAACGCGACGGATCGAGCTACGTGCTCGCCGCGGATCCCGTGCCGCTGGAAGCGTTCGTGAACTACCTCAGCGACCACGACTACGTGGTGTCGGTGCACGCGATGCACGTCGTCGCGGCGCGGTTGCAGCAGCGCTGGTCGCGCCAGGAAGGCCTCACGCGGCTCGCCCCGACGTTCCCGTGGTACCGCGCGATGATCCTCGCCCGTACGACGGCGCTCGCCCTGTACGACGTGCTCGCGCGCAACGGCGCCGACGCGTTCGACCGCACGCTGCTGCGCACGGAGTCGCAGCTCGTCCCGCTACGCGTCTAACGGTGCCGGGCGAAACGGACCTGCGCGCGCTGCTCGCCGGCATGACGCCGACGCTGCGCCCGGAGGAGTACGTCTTCCGTACGCTGCCGCCAGGGGACGCGCTGCCCGACGGGATCGTACCGTTCGCGACGGTTCGCGAGGACGAAGGCCTTTCGGTCGTCATCGAACGCGTGCCGGGCTCGGAACCCGTCGACGCCGATCGGTATCGCGCGATCACGCTCGGCGTGCACTCTAGCCTGAACGCGGTGGGGCTCATCGCCGCCGTCGCACGTGCGCTGGCAGACGCCGGCATCCCCGCCAACGTGATCGCGGGCTTCCACCACGACCATGTGCTCGTCCCCGCGCCGCGCGCGGATCATGCGTTTGCGACTTTGTGCGGGTTGGTCACTCGTCAAGGAGATCGATGAAATCTTGCACGCTTAGGCCCGCGAGACGGAGGATCGAGCGAAGCGTGCCGAGCGGTAACGTGCGGCCGGCGTGGATCGGAACGGGGACGATACGGCCATCGACGCCGCGCAGGTAGTGGTGCGAACCGCGGACATGTGCGAGCGTGAAATCCGCTCGCGACAACGCGCGAACGGTGTGTCGACCCGAAACGCGCGGTAACCGAATGCCGCCCATCGCGGCTTACGAACGCGGTCCGCGAGCTAGACGCGAGTAACGGTAACCTCGGCAAGCTCCGTGCGTGTCGCGGGCGACGGCACGTCGACGCCTTCTTTGGCGGCCGCTTCCAAAAACCCGACAATCAGCTCCTTCGTGCGCTGCAGCGCCTCGTCGCGCGTATCGCCGTGCGTCGATGCGAAGTCGAGTGCCGGCACATACGTCACGAACTCGCCGTCTTGTTCCTCGATGACGATCGGGTACGTCACAGTCGTACTCATTGGGACCGGTCGCGTTCGACGATCGCGCGGACGGTCCCCGGGCCGTGTAGGAAGAGTCGTAGCATGCTGCCGAATGTGCGTTCGATTCACCGTGATTGACTCCGTTCGAGCGTTCCAGAGCGTTTTCTTCGATTGCCGGATTTGGTTGTAGCATCAGTCTTTTCGTCTCGCGAGGCAGTCGGCGCCAAAATACATGGCCGTAACGTACAGTACAGCATACTGCGGTATCGGCGTTTATTCCTGCGGTCGTCGGCTCGGCCGGCGTAATGGCCGAAACGTCAGCGGAACGGCTTCGCAGGCTCCGTGAGGAGCGTGGCATCACCATCGCTGCGCTGGCGCTGGAAGTCGGCGTCTCCGAGAGCGCGATCCGCCAGTTGGAAACGGGCAACGTGAAGAGTCCCAGTTTTGCGGTGGGATTGCGTCTAGCCCACCATCTCGGGGTCGATCCGTACTACCTCGCGTTCGGCGAAGGCTCAAACCTGAACGAACGACTCCTCGTCGTCGAACGCCGCCTCACGAAAGTCGAGCAGCGCGTCGCTACCGTGCCGCCGACACGCCGCTGAACGCTCGCCCTACGCCGTAGCGAACAGCTTGCCGAACCGTTCCTCGAATGCTTCCGGATCCAGATTCGTCTGAGCCGATAGCCGCGACAGGCGCGGCTCGGTCAGGTCCTGTTCTTCGAGGCGGATCATGTACTTGCGGGCTACTTCGTACGACTCCGTCGTGACGTCCACCATGCGCACGCGGATGCGGCCCGTCTCTTTGTCGAGCATCGACTCCAGCGTCACCGGGACGATGCGGCCGCCGGCAAGCGCGATCAGGGCGCCGCTGCCGCCGCTGAGCAGGTAGCGCACCGCGCCGTAGCCCAGCGTGCGCGTGTACTCCGCGTCGAACGGGATCGGCTTGGCGCTGCGCAGCTCGTAGCCGATGTCCTTCGGGACGACGGTCGCGTCGATCCCGATCTCCTTGAGGCGCGCGCGCACCGCGTCGCGCAGCACGCTGCCCAGCGGCACGTCCGCCAGGCGCACGTGGCCGTACGCGTCGCGCGTCGCCGTCGATACCGCGGCCAGCTCTTCGGGCGCGATGCGCTCGGCGACCCCTTCGGCGATCACCGCGACGCCGTGGTCCTGACCGGACGCGAGCCGTTTCACGATCGCGCCGACGATCGTGTCCACCACGTCGTCCAGCGCGATCCTCTCGCCCACGAACTCCTCGGGGATGATCGCGAGCGTCGCGCCGGCCGCCTTGCAGATCCCGAGCGCCAGCGCGCCCGATTTGCGGCCCATCGTCACCGCGAGGTACCAGCGCGACGCCGTGCGCGCGTCTTCCATCAGGTTCTCGACGATCGCCGAGCCGACCGCACGCGCCGTCTCGAACCCGAACGTCGGCGCGTTGTCGGGCAGCGGCAGGTCGTTGTCGATGGTCTTCGGGACCGTTGCGACGCCGATGCGGCCTTTTGTCTCGGCGGCGATGCGCGTCGCGCCGAACGTCGTGTCGTCGCCGCCGATCGTGATCAAATAGCGCACGCCGAGCATCGTCAGCGAGCGGATGCAGCGGCGCAGGGACTCCGGATCGCTCGCCGGGTTCGTGCGCGACGTGCGCAGCATCGAGCCGCCCGAGAAATGCATCCGCGACACGTCTTCGATCTGCAGCTCGGTGACGTGCGAGGTGTCGCCGGCCACCAGGTGCCGGTAGCCTTCGTAGATGCCGAGCACGCGCAGCCCGTGGTTGCGCGCCTCGATCGTCGCCGAGGCGATGACGCCGTTGATCCCGGGCGCCGGCCCGCCGCCGACCAGGATCGCGAGCGTCTCGTCCGCGTTCATCACGCCGTCCTCACACCGCCGCGGGCGTCGTTGCGGCTCCCATCCGCGTGCGCAGCTCCGCGTCGAGCGCGTCGAGGAACTGCGTCGTGGTCAGCCACGGCTGGTCGGGGCCGATCAAGATCGCGAGATCCTTCGTCATCTTGCCGGACTCGACCACGTCGACGCACACCTTCTCCAGCGTTTCGGCGAAGCGCGTCACGTCCGGCGTGCCGTCCACCTTACCGCGGTGCGCGAGCCCGCGCGTCCACGCGAAGATCGACGCGATCGGGTTGGTCGACGTCTCGCGGCCCTTCTGGTGCTCGCGGTAGTGCCGCGTCACCGTGCCGTGCGCCGCTTCGGCTTCGATCGTCTTGCCGTCGGGCGTCATCAGCACCGACGTCATCAGACCCAGCGAACCGAAGCCTTGCGCGACGGTGTCGGACTGCACGTCGCCGTCGTAGTTCTTGCACGCCCACACGAACGCGCCCGACCACTTGAGCGCGGCGGCGACCATGTCGTCGATGAGCCGGTGCTCGTACGTCAGCCCGCGCGCCTCGAACTTCGCCTTGAACTCTGCGTCGTAGATCTCTTGGAACAGATCCTTGAAGCGCCCGTCGTAATATTTGAGGATCGTGTTCTTCGTCGACAGATACACCGGGTACCCGCGCAGCAAACCGTAGTTCATGCTCGCGCGCGCGAAGCCTCGAATCGACTCGTCCACGTTGTACATCGCGAGCGCCACGCCGCCGCCCTTGAACTCGTACACCTCGCGCTCGATCGGCGCGCCCCCGTCGGCGGGCGTGAACTTCACGACCAGCTTGCCGGCACCGGGCACGACGAAATCGGTCGCGCGGTACTGGTCGCCGAACGCGTGGCGGCCGATGACGATCGGCTGCGTCCACCCGGGCACCAGGCGCGGGACGTTGCGGCAGATGATCGGCTCGCGGAACACCGTGCCGTCCAGCTCGTTGCGGATCGTGCCGTTGGGCGAGCGCCACATCGACTTGAGGTGGAACTCCTCGACGCGCGCCTCGTCGGGCGTGATCGTCGCGCACTTCACGCCGACGCCGTACTGCTTGATCGCGCGCGCGGCGTCGAGGGTCACCTTGTCGTCGGTTTCGTCGCGGTGCTCGACGCTCAGGTCGTAGTACTTCAGCTCGACGTCGAGATACGGCAGGATGAGCTTCTCGCGGATGAAGTGCCAGATGATGCGCGTCATCTCGTCACCGTCGAGCTCGACGACGGGGTTTTTGACCTTGATCTTGTTCAGGGAGGATACTCCTGCGTGCAAAGGCGTGACCGCCGATGGTTCCGCGTCCCGCAGCGGCGTCCCCGGGGACCGAGCCCTACCCGCGGCGGGCTGGCTCGCCACGCGCACGGAACACCGGCGCGATGCGCGTCGTGAGCCTGCTGCCGTCGGCGACCGAGATCCTGTTCGCGATCGGCGCGGGCGACCGCGTCGTGGGCGTCACGCACGAGTGCGATTTCCCGGCCGAAGCCCGTCGGCGGCCGCACCTCACCTCGTCACTGCTGCCCGCCGAGCTCGATGCGGCGGGCATCGACCGCCATGTCCGCGCCAGCGTTCATGCGGGCTCGTCGCTCTACGGGCTCGACGATCGCAAGCTGGCCGCGCTCGAACCCGACCTCATCGTCACCCAAGAGCTGTGCGCGGTGTGCGCGGTGTCGTACGAGATCGTCGACCGCGCGGCGAAACGGCTGCGTGGCGATCCGCGAGTCGTGTCGCTCGAGCCGTCGTCGCTCGAAGACGTCTTCTCGACGATCGCGTTTCTCGGCGAGCTCGCCGGCGCGCGCGAGGGCGCTTCGGAGCTGCTGGCGCGGCTGCGCGCGCGGGTCGACGCGCTACGCGAACGCGTCGCGGCGCGCGAGCGCAAGCGCGTGCTGGTGCTCGAATGGACCGATCCGCCGATGAGCGGCGGCCACTGGACGCCGGGTTTGGTCGAAATCGCCGGCGGCGAACCGGTGCTGTGCAACCCCGGCGCCAACAGCCGCGTGCTCGGCTGGGACGAGATCGCGGCGGCCGACCCGGACGTGGTGGTCGTGGCGCCATGCGGCTTCGACCTCGCCCGCGCGCAGCACGAGATCGCCGCGCTACCGGCCGCCGCGGCGGAAGCGTTCACGTCGCTGCGCGCGGTGCGCGAAGGCCGCGCGTACGCGATGGACGGAAACGCGTTCGTCAACCGCCCGGGCCCGCGATTGGTCGACACGGCGGAGCTGTTCGCAGCGGCGATCGCCGGCGAGTTACCGGCGAGCGATGACGCGCTCGCACCGATCGCCGCGCCCGCGCCTCATTAGCCGCTCGCGCGCGCCCCAGCTCTACTTCGCGGGCTGCTGTGCGAACCGCTCGGCGGACTCGTTGATGACGCGGCGCGCGGTCGCCGCGTCATCCCAGCCCGCCGTGCTGGTGTGCTTGCCTTCGAGCGTCTTGTACGTCTCGAAAAAGTGCTGGATCTTGCGCAATTGGTGCGAGAAGATCTGCGTGTAGTT
The DNA here is from genome assembly GCA_036403315.1 of Candidatus Elarobacter sp. Taxonomy (GTDB): domain Bacteria; phylum Vulcanimicrobiota; class Vulcanimicrobiia; order Vulcanimicrobiales; family Vulcanimicrobiaceae; genus Vulcanimicrobium. The sequence goes on along the minus strand of DASWRD010000077.1, from coordinate 28,031 downwards.
GTGGACGTCGGCGTAGTCGGGCTCGCCCACGGGAACGGCAAGGACTTTGTCGTCCTCTTTTCCGTCGTCGATCATGCGCAGGAGGCCGATCGGCCGCGCGGCGACGAGGCAGCCGCTGAACGTCGGCTCCGACACGAGGATGAGCACGTCGAGCGGATCGTCGTCGAGCGCGAGCGTGCGCGGCGTGAAGCCGTAGTCGCCCGGATAGAAGATCGGCGAGTGGAGCGCGCGGTCGAGCCGGAAGATGTCGAGCGCCTTGTCGTACTCATACTTGTTCCGCGACCCGCTCGGGATCTCGACGACGACGTTGATCTCATCGGGCGCGCGGTCGCCCAGCGGCAGGTTCAAACGGTTTTGGCGCGTTGCTAGGGGCACGGTGTCGAGATTCCGCGCCGCATGAGCGCGCGCCTGGTTTAGACCGCGTGCGCCGTTTGATTCAAACGCGCGAGGGTCCACACGCCGTTGCTTCGGCGAAAGCGTGTCACGGACGCCGTCAGGAAACGCACTTTGAGGTCGGTGTCGCCGAGGAGCACGCGCAACAGTGCGTGCAGCGGACCGGCGTGCGTCGCGACCAGCGCGACGCCGTCGCCGGCGACTTCGCCGCTGATCCGCTCGACCGCGCGCGCGACGCGTGCCGCCAGCGCGTCGAACGTCTCGCCGCCGCCCGGCGTGTACGCCCGCACGGACGTCTCGTTCGTGGGATCGAGCTGCGGGTTTGCCGCGAGGATCTGTTCCCACGTGAGCCCTTCCCAGTCGCCGAACTGCATCTCTCGCCAGTCCGGATCCAGCCGCAGCGGAACGTCGCGCGCGCCGAGCACGATGCGCGCGGTCTGGGCGGCGCGCGCGAGATCGCTCGCGACCGCCGCGTCGACGCGCTGATCGCGCAGCAGCGCGGCGAGGGCCGTCGCTTGCGCGCGGCCCTCGTCATCGAGCGGGACGTCGGTATGTCCCTGAAACCGTTTGCCGGCGTTCCAAGCCGTCCGGCCGTGCCGGACGCAGATCAGCTCCACGCGGACGCTATGACGCCCGCGGGGGCTATTTCCCTCCGTGCGATACGAGCAGGTCGCTCATGTCGTTGGCGTGCTCTTCTTCCACCGCGAGGATCTCTTCCATCATGATGCGCGTGGTCGGATCCTTCTCGCCGAAGAAATGGATCAGCTCGCGGTAGTGCTCGATCGCGATGCGTTCGGCGATCAAGTTCTCCTTGATCATTCCGACGAGGTCGAGATCGCTCGAACCGTATTGCGACGCGGAGCGCGTCGCAAGTCCCTCGGGGTCGAAGTTCGGCGTCCCGCCGAGCTGGTTGATGCGCTCCGCGATGCGCGCGGCGTGCTCGCGCTCTTCGTCGGCGTGCTCGGCGAACTCGTCCTTCGGTCCTTGGCTCGCGATGCCGGTCGCGGCGATGCTGTGCATCGTGTACCGCAGCACGCAGACGATCTCGGTGGCGAGCGCGTTCTGGAGCAGGTCGATCGCCTGTTTCGGATCGAGCCCGTAGTCTTGCGTGAGCGCGCCCTTCTCGATCTGCTCGCGCGCCCGGCGGCGCAGCTCTTGGACGTCGGACAGAAACGGCTGCTCGGTGTTCGTGGTGGTCACAACGTGGGTCTCCCGGTTCGATGGAACGGTCTATCTCATGCATGTACCCGCTGCGCGCCCGGCCCAGCGGGCGCCGACGGGGCCGGCCCCAGGGAGCGCCGCCGGGGCGCCGGAACTCTGGCCGGGATGGAACCCAACGGCCGCGTGGCGATCCGTAAGATGTACAAGCTCTACATCAACGGCGCGTTCGCGCGCAGCGAGTCCGGGCGCAGCGACCAGATCGACGGTGAGAACGTCGCGCACGCCTCGCGCAAGGACGTCCGTGACGCCGTCGTCGCTGCCCGCGCCGCGTTCGAGAAGTGGGCCGCCCAGACGCCCGCGTTGCGCGGGCAGATTCTCTACCGGCTGGCCGAGATGATGGAAGCCCGCAAGGCCGAGCTCGCCGACCAGCTCGTTCTCGGCGGGACCGTCGACGCCGCCGAGGCCGCGCGCGAGGTGACCGCCGCGATCGATCGCACCGTGTGGTACGCGGGCTGGTGCGACAAGTACCTCGCCCTCGCCTCGACGCGCAACCCCGTCGGCGGCCCGCACTTCAACTTCTCCACCCCGGAGCCGACCGGGATCGTCGCGCTGCTGGCGCCGGACGAGCCCGCGCTCCTCGGCTTGGTCACCGCGGTGCTGCCCGCGCTGGTCAGCGGCAACGCGGTCGTCGTCGTGGCGGGCGAGCGCGATCCGCGCAGCGCCGTGGTCTTCGCGGAGTGTCTCGCGACCAGCGACCTTCCCGGCGGCGCGTGCAACGTGCTGACCGGCGTGCGGTCGGAGCTGGCGCCGGTGCTCGCCGGCCACATGGACGTGAACGCGCTGGGCGCCTTCGGGCTCGATCCGGCGACCGAGAAGAAACTGGGCGAGCTCGCCGCCGAGAACGTCAAGCGCACGCACTTCGAAGACAGCCCGCCGCGCGAGGGGTGGTTCGGCGACGGCCACGACGAGCTCGCGCGCGTGCTCGCGTTCACCGAGCTCAAGACGATCTGGCACCCCGCGAAGATCTGATTCCGACGGCGGGACCGGGCCCGCCGCGGCGTGAATCGGGCGTCTTCGACGAGCTCAGGACGAGCTCGGCCGCGGAGAGGTGGCAGAGCGGTTGAATGCACTCGCTTGGAAAGCGAGCATACGGTAAAACGTATCGGGAGTTCGAATCTCCCCCTCTCCGGAGCCTACATCTTGGCGGTCGCGGGTGACGTCGCCCTAAGGATAGACGCTTTTCGGCCGAACTTGGCTTTAGTGCAGCAACAAGGGCTTGTTCCCGCTGCGGGTGGGCGGCATGGAGGGGACGAGGTCGGCACGGAGGCTGCAGTCGAGTCCGGCGTGAGCGTCCTTTCGGGCGATGATTCGCGGCGCGACCTTCGCGTTCGCGAGGTTGCGGGGCAGACGGCCGCCGCGATCGAGCGTTTGCGGTCGGCGTCCAATCGGCTCACCGCGAATGCGATCGCGCAGACGGCGGCCATCGTCGAGATCGCGCGCACGGCGCGTGAGTCCACGGAGCGCGTGCGCGGTGCCGGGCGCACCGTGGCCAATGCGCGCGTGCGCACCTCCGAAGCCGACGAGCAGCTGCACTCCGCGGAACGCGGCATCGAAGAGCTGACCACCGCGTCGGCCGGCCTGGCGTCCGTGACCAAGAGCGCGCTCGGATCGATCGGCGAGCTGCTGGCGCTCACCCAGAAGATCAACGGCATCGTCGACTTCGTGCGCGAAGTTTCCGAACGGACGAACCTGCTCGCGCTCAATGCGAAGATCGAAGCGGCTCGTGCCGGGGAGCACGGCCGCGGCTTCGCGGTCGTCGCCGGCGAAGTCGGCAAGCTCGCTGCGTCCACGCGCGAAGCGACGCGCGACATGGACGAGCTGCTGCGGCAGATCGCCGCGCGCGGCGCTTCGACGAGCGCGTTCGGTGCGTCGCTCGAAGAGGCCGTGACGGGCAGCGAACGCTCCGCCGGCGGTGCGCGTTCGGCGCTCGGCGCGATCTCCACCGCGGTCGCGGACGTCGTCGCGACGTTCGTCGAGGTCGAACGTCTCGTCGACAGCGAGATCGCCGCCGCCGACCAATATGGTTCCTCCGCCGGCTCGCTGCTGCGCAGCGTGCGCGAGCACTTCGCCGACACCGCCGAAGCGCAGCTGTGGACCGGCAACGTCGAGTTTCAGAGCCACGAGCTCACCGCGCTGAACCAGCGCCGCAACGACGTGACGGTGTTGTCGCAGTCGCCGGTGCGCACGCTGCGCGTCGGATGCGCGACCGCGCCGGACTCGCTGCCGGCGCGCATGCTGGGCACGTTCAAGCGCGAGGTCGAGAAGCTGTCGGACGGGCAGCTGCGGGTCGAGCTCGTGATCCCCTACGACAAGCCGCAAACACAGCTGCTGATCGAGCTGCGCACCGGCGACATCGCGCTGGGCTCGTTGAACGCCTCGCTCGTCGGCAGTTTGCTCCCGGCCGCGCAGCTGCTCGAGCTTCCGTACCTCTTCCGCTCGCGACGCCACGCGTTCGCGACGTTCGACGGCGCCTACGGGCGCGCGCTGCTCGCGCGCGGCGCGACCGTCGACTTGACCTTCATCGACTTCTGCGAGAACGGCGTGCGCCACTACACCAACGACGTGCGCGAGGTGCGCGTGGCCGATGACATGCGCGACCTCCGCATGCGCACGCTGGAAGGCCCGGTGCACCTCTACGTCGCGAGCGCCCTGGATCTGACGCCGTACCCCATGGCGCTGGGCAAAGTTTTGGGCGCGATGCGCGAGCGGCGCATCGACGGCCAGGACAACCCGCTGCCGACGATCGTCGGCGCGAAGTTCTACGAGCACCAGCGTTTCCTCACGCTCACGGCGCACACGTACACGCCGCAGATCCTCATCGCGAACCCCGAGATGCTGGCATCGCTCGGCGACCGGCGCACGATCATCGAGAAAGCTGCGCAGCACGCGATCGCGTGGCAGCGCGACGCCGCGGCGAAGTTCGACGCCGAGGCACTAGCGCAGCTGCGCCGCTCGATGAAGGTGACGATGCTCGACGATGCGGAGCGGCAGACCTTCGTGCGCGCGACGGCGCCGGTCTACGAACGGGCCGCGGACCTCGTCGGTGAAGGCGAGCTGGTCGCGCTGCGCAACGCCGCGAACGCGGCGGGCGCGGGGCTGTCCGCCGGCACGTCCAGCTGGACCTGAGCTTTCGCGGCGAGCGCTGAGCGCCGGACGCTCAGCTGCGCCGCAGCAGCGGCAGCACGCGCTCCGCAGGCAAATTGAAGTAGGTCACGCCGGCGCGGCCGGTGACTTTGTGCGCGCTGAACAAGGCGTCGTCGATCGCGGCTTCGGTCGCGTCCGCCGTCGCTGCGAACAGCGCATCGACGCGGTCCTCGTCGCTCTCGAGCGGCGGGCCCGCGATGCCGCCGGCGCGCGGGTAGCGATGCGTCGTCGAGAACGCGATGAACAGGTCACCGCTCGACACGTGCGATGTCGCACCGGTGCGCGCGAGTCCCAGGCCGGCGCGTTTTGCGATATCGTGCAAGCGGTTGTGGTCGAGCGGTGCATCGGTCGCGACGACGATGATGATGCTGCCGTCGGCCGCGCGCCCGTGCTCGGGCGCGATGTAGCCCGCGGTCCGCGGATAGACCGGCAGCAGCTCGCTCGCGAACGCGCGCCCGACGGGGACGCCGTCGATGCGCAGCTCCGCGCGCGAGCCGGTGTTCGCGTTGACGAGCACGCCGACGGTGTAGCCGCCGAGCGCCTTGGGCAGCACGCGCGACGCCGAGCCGATGCCCGCCGCGAACCCGAACGCGCGCATCCCGGTTCCCGCGCCGACGTTGCCGCGCAAGAAATCACCGGGCTTCGCGGCGTCGAGCATCGCGACGACGTCCTCCGCGTGCACGTGGCGGCCTTGGATGTCGTTGATGCCTTGATCGTCGCACTCCGCCACCACCGGCAGCGGCACGTCCTCGCGCACGCCGATCTGCGGATGCTTGGCGATGAGCCACGACACGACGCCGTCGTCCGCACGGCCGACGTTGAGCGTGTTGGTCAGCACGATCGGCACTTCCAGAAATCCGGATTGGTTTACCCAGTGCGCGCCCGTCATCTCGCCGTTGCCGTTGAGCACGAACGTCGCGGCGGCGACGCGCTGGTTCCACACGTCGTCGCCCGCGAGGATCCCGGTGGCGCCGGTCCGCACGCTCGTGCCTTCGACCTTCGTGACATGCGCGACGCGCACGCCGGCGACGTCCGTGATGCCGTCGACGGCACCAGGCGCGAACGTACCGATCGGCACGGGCGTCCGCGCCGCGGCCGGAAGCGCACAGTACGCGAGCGCCGCGAACAAGCCGAGAAGATATCGCATCCGCACGAGGTTGGCTACACCATGCTGACTGACATGCTCGCGTCGTGTCTGAGCGACTCGTACGCTGCGCGCAGCGATGCGAGGCGGTGCGGTTCGACGCGGCGGCCCGCGTTGGGACCGTCCGGGATCGCTTCGGTGAAGAGGCGTTCGGGCAGCGTGTCGTCGTCCGGCGTCCAGCCCAGCCGCGCGTTGATCGCGCGCTTGCGCTCCCACGTGCGCTGCGCCGCGGCCCGCAGGCCGTCACCGTCGAGCGCGATGCCGCTCACGGCGCTCCACAGCGCCGCCGCCTCGGTATCGAAATCCTCGAAGCAGTCGCGCACGAACTTGCACAGCACGAGGCTGTCCCACGCGACGGCGCGGTCCTCCGCTTCGATCGCGTCGCGCGCGCGCGCGGCGTCGTCGGGGTCGTCGGACGGGTTGCGCAGATCCTTGTCGTACGTCGCGGAACGGTTGTGGCACGCGCCGCGCGTGCACGTCGCGAGACCCAGCGCGTAGGTCGGCAGCGCGCGCGGCTCGTAGCCCGGCAGCTCGAGGCCCTTGCAGTGCATCGCGAAGCGCTCGGCGCCGCCGCCGATGCGCGCGGCGGCGGCGCGCACGCCGTCCGCGAGAACGTCGCCCAGACCGCGGCGGTGCGCGATCGCGTCGACCGCCGGCAGCAGCACGGCACCGTTCCCGAACCGCAGCTCGGCACCGAACGCATCCGGCGCCACGAGACCGTGCTGCGCGCACTCCATCGCGAACGCGATGGCCGAACCAGTCGAGATCGTATCGAGACCGAGCTCGTCGCAGCGCCCGATCGCGTCGAGCACGGCGTCGAGATCATCGACGCCGCAGTTCGGGCCGAACGCCCAGACGGACTCGTACTCGCTCGCCGCCGCCCCGCGCCGGTCGCGGTCCTTGCGCACGTAGAGGTGCTCGCACTGCACCGGACAACCGGCGCAGCCGGCGCGCAACTCCAGGTACGTGTTCGCCGACTCGCGCGCGCGCTCGGGCGTGACGTTCTCCGCGCCTTCGAACTGCGCGGCGGTGAAGTTGCGCGTGGGAAGCTGCCCCATGCGCTGCAGCACGCGCAGGTTCGCGCTCGTGCCGAGGATGCGGTACTTCGCGGTCTTCGGGCCGAGCGCGCGCTGCCGCAGCGTCGCGGCGAGCGCCGCAGTGGCCGCCGGATCGGCGATTCGCACGTCGCCGCGGCCGCGTAGCGCGATGGCTTTCAGACGTTTCGCGCCGAACACCGCACCGGTGCCGCCGCGCCCCGCTTGCCGGCTGTCGTTCTCGACGGCCGCATAGCGAACGCCGCGCTCGCCGGCGACGCCAATCGCGCACACGCGCAGCGAACGGTCACCGTAGGCGTCGCGCAGCGCCTTGGTCGTCTCGCGCGCCGAGAGGCCGGCGAGCGCCGACGCGTCCTCGAAACGCACGTCGTCGCCGTCGATCGCGACGGTCGTCCACGCATCGCCGGTGCCGGTGATGACGATCGCCGCGAGGCCGCAGCGCCGCAGCACGGCCGAGAAATGGCTCGACGACAAGCCTTCGTTGAGCAGACCGGTCAGCGGCGAGATCGTCGCCAGTGCGTGCTTGTTCGCCGCCGGCACGGGCGTCGACGCGAACGGGCCCGCGGCGAACACGATCGGGTTGTTCGCGCCGAGCGGGTCGAGCGGCCCGCGCACGCGCTCTTCGATCAACCGCACGGCCAAGCCGACGCCGCCGAGCGCGTCGGCGAACACGTCGTCGCCCAGCGCGCTGCGGCGCGCCGTGCGCGCGGTGAGGTCGATCTCGAGCAGATCGCGCGGGCCGGCGTAGGTCATCCGCCGCTCGCCAAAAAGAGGATGCACGGCCGGTCGGCTTCGCCGAACGTCTCGCCGTCGCGGACTGCACGGCGACCGTCGAGCAGCAGCAAGTTCGGTTCGACGAGCGCGTCGGCGGCGGGCGCGATGACGTCCGGGATCAGCGCCGGCACCGCTTCGCCCAGCGCGCGCAGAAAGTCGGGCAGCTCGACGGGCTCGTCGAGCGCCAGTTCGACGTGCGAAACGCCGGCGAGCGCGCGTGCCATCCCGAATAGTTCGACCTTCACGACGCGTGCACCGGCTCGGACGTGACGACCCGCACGTCGCCTGCGTGCGCGCAGTCGTAACCGCCGAGCGCCTCGACCTCGCCGCGAAACGCCGGCTCGCGCAAGATCGCGATGAGCCGCGCGATGCGCGGTTCGTCGAGCAGGCGCGCCGGCAGCGCGAGATCGTACGGCTCCCACGCGACGGAGACGAAATCCAAATCGAACGCACGCGCCGCAGCCCGAATCGCCATGCCTGCGTCCGCGTTGCCGTTCGCCACGAGCTGCGCGACGGCGAGGTGCGAGAACTCCATCCGCTCGTAGCCTGCGATGGATGCCGGCGCGATTCCGGCAAGAGCAAGCAGCGCATCGAGCAGGATGCGCGTGCCGGCATCGGGCTGCCGGTTCACGTACCGCGCGTGCGTCCGCGCGACGTCGCCGAGCGACGCGATGCCGAGGGGGTTGCCGCGCGCGAGGACGAGACCCTGCTCGCGCTCCGCGAGCCGTACCAGGCCGACCGGTTCGCGCGGCCCGTAGCGGCGCACCGCGACGTCGTTGTACGTCGACGTCGCCGGATCGAGGACGTGCGTCCCCGCGAGGTGCGCGGACCGCTCGCGCAGCGCGACGAGCCCGGCGATGCTTCCGACGTGCGCCGACACGAGCTCGATGTCGTTCGCGGAAAGGCGGCCCGCGAGCAGGTCGAGCGCGACGTCGTGGCTGCCGACCGCGAGCAGGGTGCGCTCGATCTGCGCGAGCGGGCGCAGCGCGCGCGCGGCGACGGTCGTTCCGGCGCGCGCGCCTTCGCTGAAGCGCGGCACCGTCACGAGCACGTTCGCGCGCGAGAGCGACGTGATCACGCCCGCACCACGCCGCAGCGGCGTTGCAACGAGCCGCCCGTCGACGCGCGCGGCGACCGCGCGGACGAACTCGTCCTCGCCGAGCGGCGAAAACAGCTTGCGCGTCAGCTCGACCTCGATCTCGCGCGGCTCGGCGGCATCGCGGGCCCCAAGCCGTTCCAGCAGCGGCCGCAGAAACAGATCCGCGCAGATCGCGGCACTTACCGGATAGCCCGGAATTCCGAGCAGCGGCACCGCCGCGCCACGCGCGACGGCCAGCACGAGCGGATGCCCGGGTCGAATCGCGACGCCGTGCACGACGACTTCGCCGAAGTGCGCGAACACGCGCGCGGTGTAGTCGTCGCGTCCCGCCGACGAACCGGCGTTGACGACGACGACGTCCGCGGCGGCGATCGCCTCGCGCACCACGGTGGTGAGCGCTTCTTCTTCATCCGGCACGCGCGCCGCGACGACGACCTCGCCGCCGTACGCGCGCACGCACGCGCGCAGCAGCACGCCGTTCGAGTCCAGGATCGCGCCCGGCTCCGGCACGTCCGTCGTCACGTCGACCAGCTCGTCGCCGGTCGTGATCACCGCGACGCGCGGTCGGCGCACGACCTCGACCGCCGCGACGCCCGCCGTCGCGCATGCGGCGAGATCGGCGACGCCGAGGCGCCGCATCGCCGGGACGACGACTTCGCTCGCGACGACGTCCTCCCCGATCGCACGCACGTGCTGAAACGGCGCGGCGGCGCTACGCACGGCGACGCGCCCGTTTGCACGCGGCTCCACCAGCTCGATCGGGATCACCGCATCAAAACCGTCCGGCAGCGGGTCGCCGGTGTCGACGACGATCGCATCGCCGCCGAGCGCGAGCTCCACCGGCGCCGTTTCAACCGCGCCCGCCGTGCGCGCGGCGACGACGGCGATCCCGTCCATCGCGCACGCGTGATAATGCGGCGACGACAAGCGCGCGATCACCGGCGCGGACGTCACCCGGTCGAGCGCGTCATCGAGCGGGAGCGTCTCGGTCGCATCGTTGCGCACGCCCGCCGCGCGCAGCGCATCGTCGAACCGCTCGCGCGCAACTTCCAGCGGAACGTCGTGCAAGAACACGCTGCGCTCGTTCGCGGCGAGCCTCGGCGTCTGCGGTTCGCTCACGGTACGATCACCCTGACGGTTTCGCCCGCGGCGAGGCCGCTGCGGTCGAGCGGTACGGCGATCAGCGCGTCGGCGCGGATGAGCGTGAAGATCAGGTTCGACGCGCCGAACACCGGCGTCGCGTGGAGCGCGCCGCCGGCGTCGCGTGCGAGCGTGCACGGCACGAAATCCTCGCGGCCCGGTCGCGACGGCAGCGGCACGTCGAGCACGGCGCTCGTCTCGCGCTCGTCACCGAGGCCATCGTCATCGACGTGCTCGCCGCCGAGCAGGCGCACCAGCGGCCGCACGATGCGCCACGCCACCACCAGCGCGCTCGCGGGATTGCCCGGCAATCCGACGACAGGCGTTCCGTCGCAAATCGCGAGCACCGTCGGCTTGCCGGGCTTGATCGCGATCCCGTGCACGAGCACGCCGGGTGGTCCGAGCCGCGCCACGACGTCCGCCGTCAAATCGCGCACCGACACCGACGAGCCCGCCGACAGGACCACGGCGTCCGCGTCGCCGAGCGCCGCGCGGAGCGCGCGCTCCAGCTCCGCCGCTTCATCGCGCACGATTCCGCACGGCACGGCGACGCCGCCCGCCTGCGCGACGACCGCCGCCACCGTGGTGGCGTTCACGTCGCGCACCTGCGCGGGACCGGGCGTGGCGCCGGCGGGCACGATCTCGTCACCGGTCGACAGGATCGCGATGCGCGGCCGCGCCCGCACCACCACGTGGGACACCCCGAGCGCCGCCAAGCCGCCGACGTCCGCCGCGCGCAGCCGCCGCCCCGCCGGGATCGCCACCGCGCCCGCCCGCACGTCCTCGCCGACGGTCAGCACGTTCTCGCCGCGAGCCGCGGCGTCGAGGACCTCGACTTCGGCGTACGCGGAGCCGGCGCCGGGATGGAGGTTGGTGTCCTCCACCATCACCACCGCGTCGGCGCCGCGCGGGATCATCGCGCCGGTGTGGATCCGCACGGCCTGGCGCGGTTCGACCCGCACCGCCGGGACGACGGCGGTCGGGACGTCGTCCACCAGCCGCAGGTACGCCGGCGACTGCTCGGACGCGCCCTGCGTGTCGGCGGCTCGGACCGCATAGCCGTCCATGGTCGAGCGTGCGAACGACGGCAGCGTCTCGGCGGCCACGACGTCTTCGGCGAGCACGCGACCGAGCGCCGCGTCGAGCGCGACGGTTTCCGTGCGCTCGATGCGGGAACAACCGCGGCCAAAGGCCGCGAACGCTTCCCCGGGCGGGAGCACGGTGAACAGCTCGTTCATACGAGGCGAGCCATCGCTACCAAGCGAATTACGGACCTCTTCCCCCGGTCGCTGCCGAGGAGCACGCCGATTCTCACGTTACCCAACCCTTCGCAGTCCTTCGACGAACATCTGTCCGGCCTCGGCCTGGGCGGCGTCGGGACGGTGTACCGCAACCAGAGCACGGCGCAGCTGTACGAGCACGCGCTGGGCCGCGGTGAAGGGCGGCTGGCGTCGGCAGGCCAGTTCGCGGTCGAGACGGGCAAGCACACGGGCCGGTCGCCGAACGACAAGTTTTTCGTGCGCGAGCCGGGCAGCGAGACGCACATCGACTGGTCCGTCAACAAGGCCACCGATGCGAAGACGTTCGACGCGCTGCTGGCGCGCGTCGCCGAGTACCTTCGGGGCAAGGACGTTTTCGCGCTCGACTGCTACGTGGGTGCGGACCCGAACTATCGCCTTCCGGTGCGCATCGTCACCGAGTTCGCCTGGCACAGCCTGTTCGCGCGCGACCTCTTCATCGATACCGCGGACCACGACGAATCGTTCGCGCCGCAGTTCACGGTCATCAACGTGCCCCAGTTCGAAGCGGATCCGGCGCGCGACGGCACCGCGTCATCGACGTTCATCCTCGTGAACTTGGCGCGCCGCATGATCCTGATCGGCGGCACGCGCTACGCGGGCGAGACGAAGAAATCCGTCTTCACGGTCATGAACTATTTGATGCCGCTGCGCAACGTGCTCTCGATGCACTGCTCGGCGAACGTCGGGCAGGCGGGCGATACGGCGATCTTCTTCGGGCTGTCGGGCACGGGCAAGACCACGCTGTCGTCGGACCCGCACCGGCCGCTGATCGGCGACGACGAGCACGGGTGGTCCGCCGACGGCGTGTTCAACTTCGAGGGCGGGTGCTACGCGAAGATGATCAAGCTGCGCCAGGAAGCGGAGCCGGAGATTTGGGCGGCGTCGCACCGCTTCGGCACGGTCCTCGAGAACGTCGTGGTGGACCCCGAGACGCGCGAGCTCGACGTCGACGACGCATCGCTCACCGAGAACTCGCGTTCGGCATACCCGATCAGCTTCGTGCCGAACGTCGTGAAAAGCGGCATGGCTGGGCATCCCACCAACATCGTGATGCTGACGGCCGATGCGTTCGGCGTGCTGCCGCCGATCGCGAAGCTGACGCCCGAGCAGGCGATGTACCACTTCCTCTCCGGCTACACCGCGAAGGTCGCGGGCACCGAACGAGGCGTGCAAGGCACGGTCGCAACGTTCTCGACGTGCTTCGGCGCGCCGTTCATGGTGCACCACCCGACGGTGTACGCGAAGCTGCTCGGCGAGCGCATCGCGCATCACCAGGTCGACTGCTGGCTGGTGAACACCGGCTGGACGGGCGGCGGCTACGGAGTCGGGTCGCGCATGAAGATTGCATACACGCGCGCGATGCTCAACGCCGCGCTCGACGGCCGGCTCGCGAGCGCGACCTTCGAACCAGAGCCGTTCTTCGGTCTGTCGATCCCGACCGAAGTCCCCGACGTGCCCAACGACGTTCTCAACCCGCGCAACGCGTGGGGCGACGTCGCCGCGTACGACGCGCAGGCGAAGACGCTCGCGGGGCTGTTCGCGGAGAATTTCAAGCGCTTCGAAGAGCATGCATCGCCGGAGCTGCTCGCGGTGGCCATCAAACCCTGATCCGCTAGGGAACCTTCGGCCCAAGGCCGTAGAGCGCTCGATTCCCTCTTCGTTTCGAACCGGAGGTCGTCGGGTGTTCCGACTCTTCTTACGGCTCGGGGCGGTTGCGTGTATCGCACCGCTCGCGAGCGCATGCGGCGGCGGCTCGCACGCCGTCCCCCCGCCGGCAGCGGCCGGCGCCCACACGCCCAGCGGCCTCGGCACCGTGATGCAGTCGTCCGCGCTGCGCGGCGTGAAGGTCGCGATCCATCTTCCGCTGCGCGACAGCGACGGTCTGGACGCGCTCGTCGCGCGCCAGGGCGACAAGAGCTCGTCCGACTACCATCGCTTCGTCACGCCGGAGCAGTTCCGCGCGACCTACGCGCCGGCGGCTGCGGATCTCACCGCCGCGTCGGATGCCATGCGCGCGCTCGGGTTCGAGACGCGCGTCGGCTCGCAATCAGTGCTCGCGGCAGCCGATCAATCGACCGTCGAGCGCACGTTCACCGTGAAGCTGCGCAGCGTGCAGTCGAACGAGCGCGGCGTCCAATCCGTGGGGCGCACGACGCTCGCGGCCGACCGAGCGGCGACCGTGCCCGCGTCGCTGGCGCGGCTCGGCGCAACGGTCAGCTTCTCCTCACGCGTCAAGCACGTGAACTCGCGGCGCGGCGCCAAGCTGCCGTTCGCGCCCGACAACCGCTACTCGAGCACGGGCCCGTACTGGTTCACCGATTTAAAACAGGCATACGGCTATCCGTCGTACCAAACCGCGAACGGCGCCGGGCGCACGATCGCGATCGTGATGTCGTCCGACGTTCTCGACAGCGATCAGGCGCTGTACTTCGGCCACGAGCACCTCGCGCCGCCCCTCGTCGAACGCCGGCCGGTCGACGGCGGCCCGCCGCCGTTCGATCCGAACTCCGCGGAGGCGGGTGAGGCGGCCCTCGACGTGCAGCAGTCGTATGGCAGCGCGCCGGGCGCGCACATCATGCTGTACGACATCCCCGACCTCTCCGACGTGAGCGTCATCGACGCGTACGCGACGATCGTCGACGACAACCGCGCCGACATCGTGAACTCGTCGTTCGGCTTGTGCGAGCTGTACTACACCGCGGCCTACAACGGCGGGACCGACTTCACGCCGATCCTGCAAATCCAGCACGACATCTTCCGCCAAGGCAATGCGCAAGGCATCACGTTCGTCGCGTCGTCGGGCGACAACGGCGCGTACGACTGCTTCGACCCGAGCTTCACGCACCTCGTGAAGGGCGTCGAGAACCCCGCGGACGACACGGCGACCACCGGGGTCGGCGGCACGAACCTCGTCACCAAGAGCATCCCGGGCTCGCGCAACTCCGCGTACGTGCGCGAGAGCGCGTTCGCCGATCCCTACGATCCGGCGGCGGGCGCTCCGCCCGGCACGATCTTCGGGTCCGGCGGCGGCATCAGCGTGCTGTTTCCGAAGCCGTGGTACCAGAATCTCGTCAACACACACGCGCGCACGCGCACGGTGCCCGACATCGCGATGCACATGGGCGGCTGCCCGACCGTAGCCGCGACGCCGTGCAATCCCGACGACTCCGCGGTGCTGCTCGTGGTCGGCGGCGGCTTGTACGGTGCCGTCGGCACGAGCGCCTCGTCGCCGGAGTTCGCCGGGCTGTTGGCGGTCACCGAGCAAACGCTGGGGACGCGGCTGGGCAATGCCAACGGCTATATCTACGCGCTGTCCCTGGTCGGCAGCGAGGCGGTGTACCGCCAAGACATCCCCGGAAACAACGGCTACTCGACGTCGCACGACTACAACTACGTGCTGGGCAACGGCACGCCGCACGCCGCCGTATTCGCGGGGCAGCCGTTCGCCCCGCGCGCCGGCGTCCCGTGGACACCGAGCAACCCCTAGCACTGCATCCGCCGGGGACGGCCGTGCCTTCTGAAGTGAAGGCATGGCTCTCCCCGTCGGCATCCTCGACCAATCCCCCGTCCTCGCAGGCGCGCAGCCGCGCGACGCGATCCTCGAAACGATCGCGCTCGCGCGCAACGCCGAGCGGCTCGGCTACCATCGCTACTGGCTCGCGGAGCACCACGCGATGCGCGGGCTCGCCGATCCCGCGCCGGAGATTCTGCTGGCGCGCATCACCGCCGAGACGACGCGCATGCGGATCGGTACCGGCGGCGTGCTGCTTCCGCACTACTCCGCGCTGAAGGTCGCCGAGCAGTTCCGGCTGCTCGACGCGCTCGCACCGGGCCGCATCGATCTGGGCATCGGGCGCGCACCGGGCGGCTCGCAGCGCGTGTCGATGGCGCTGGAATCGCGCGAGATCGGCAGCTTCCCGCGCCAGGTGCAAGACGTCTGCGGCTTCCTCGACGGCACGCTGCCGGAGTCGCACCCGTTCGCGAAGCTGCCGGCGATGCCCACGGGTGAGACGTCACCCGAAGTGTGGCTGCTGGGCTCGTCCGACTACGGCGCATCGCTCGCCGCGCAGCTCGGCCTGCCGTTTGCGTTCGCCCACTTCATCAGCGGCGACGCGGCGGCGGTGACGCGCATGTACCGCCGGCACTTCCGCCCGTCCGCGCGCGCGAGCGAACCGCGCACGATCGTGTGCGTCGCGGCGCTCGCCGCGGAGACGCCCGAGGAAGCCGAACAGCTCGCGGCGACGATCGATCTGTGGCGGCTGCGCATTCGGCGCGGCATCGACCTGCCCGTGCCGTCGCGCGACGAGGCGCTCGCGTATCCGTACACGGAGTACGACCGCGAGGAGATCGCGTACAACCGGCAGCGGCTCGCGCTCGGGGCGCCGGGCGCGGTGCGCGAACGCCTCGATACGCTCGTGCAACGGCACGAAGCCGACGAGGCGATGATCCTCACGATCACGCCCGACTACGCGTCGCGCACGCGCTCGTACGAGCTGCTGGCGAATGCGTTCGCGCTGACACCGGCGCTCGCGGAGGTCTGACCATGGCAACGCGCATGCCCGCGATCTTCTTCGGTCACGGCAACCCGATGAACGCGCTCGACGACAACGAGTTCACCCGCGCTTGGTCGGCGCTCGGTGCGCGCATCCCGCGCCCGCGCGCGATCCTCGCGATCTCCGCGCACTGGTATCTGCCGGGGACGCACGTCACCGCGATGGCGAAGCCGCGCACGATCCACGATTTCGGCGGCTTCCCGCGGGAGCTGTACGACGTGCAATATCCGGCGCCCGGCGATCCTGCGCTCGCGTCGCGCGTGCAAGACCTGCTCGCACCCGTCGTGGTCGGCCGCGACGATCATTGGGGCCTGGACCACGGCACGTGGTCGGTACTGGTGCACGCGTATCCGGACGCCGACGTCCCCGTGGTCCAGCTCGCGATCGACGAGACGCAGCCGCCGGAGTTTCACTACGCGCTCGCAAAGCGGCTCGCGCCGCTGCGCGACGAGGGCGTGCTGATCGTGGGCAGCGGCAATATCGTGCACAACCTGCACGCCTACGCGTGGGGCCGCCACGCCGTGGATCAGTTCGACTGGGCGGTGCGCTTCGAAACGCGCGCACGCGCACTGCTGGCGGCGCGCAACCACGCCCCGCTGATCGACTACGAATCGATGGGGCAGGACGCCGTGCTGGCGGTCCCAACCCCGGAACACTACCTCCCCTTGCTGTACGTCGCGGCAACGCAGCACGAGGACGAGACGGCGGCATTCCCAGTCGAAGGCGGCGACGGCGGCTCGATCTCGATGCTGAGCGTGCAAATCGGCTGAGCGCCGCGGCTTTCAGCCGCGCAGTCCGAAGGCTTTGAACAGCACGCGTTTGGGGCGCATGCCGTCGAACTCGCCGTAGTGGATGCGCTCCCATGTTCCGAGGTCGAGGCGGCCTTGGGTGACCGGGACGATCACTTGATGGCCCAGGAGCATGCGCTTGAGGTGCGCGTCGCCGTTGTCCTCGCCCGTCTGATGGTGCGCGTAGTCCAGTCCGGCCGGGGCGAGCTTCTCGACCCATTCCAGGATGTCGCGCCACAGACCTGATTCGTGGTCGTTCACGAAGATGCTCGACGTGATGTGCATCGTGCTCACCAAGATCGTGCCGTCCGCGAGACCCGCCGCCGTGCGCACGCGTTCGGCGTGCTCGGTGATGTCGCGGATCTCGTAGCGCGACTTCGTGGTGATCGTCAGATATTCGGTGTGCGTCGTGATGTCGCTCATCGCAGTTTTGTGCTCAGCATTCTGTACTCTGGCCCGATGGTACGTGTAGCTTAGGGTTACGTTTTCATCCACAGTATTCCCGGTGGCGCGTGCTTTAAGACAGTTTAAGAAACGTCACGAAATGTTGCCTTTGTTTTGGCGATGATGTTTCCGATTCGTGTTGCATGGCGATGTTTGCACCGAATCCTGAAGCAGTGGCACGTGTTCCGCGCACGATCGCGTACCGCTATGATGCGCTTCCGCTCAATCTCGCGGACGGCGTGCTGACCGTCGCACTCGCGGTTCCAAGCGACACGGCGGTGCTCGACGCATTGCGCACGGCGACACGGCTGCGGGTGCGTCCGCTCCCGATGGCACGCGACGCGATCCGCGAGAACCTTCGCGTCGCGTACGGCGAGACGGCACACGGCAGCGCCGTCGCGCTCGACCGCGACGGTGACGCACCCGCTGTGCGCGCGGTCGACCTCGTGTTCGCGCGAGCGATCGCGGCGCATGCCAGCGACATCCACGTCGAGCCTAGCGCCGGCGGCGGTCGCGTGCGGCTGCGCGTCGACGGGATCCTGCGCGAGCTGGAAACGATCCCGCTGGAGATCTTCGCGTCGTTCAGCTCGCGCCTGAAGCTGTTGGCGGGCATGGACATCGCGGACCGCCGCCAGCCGCAGGACGGCCGCTGCGGCATCCCGTTCGAGCAGCGCGAGATCGACGCGCGGGTCGCCTCGGTGCCGACGATCGACGGCGAAAAGATCGTCGTGCGGCTGCTCGACCGCTATGCGTCGGCGCCCGATCTCACGACGCTCGGCATGCCGCCGGACATCCTGGAGCGCTACCGCGCCGCCGTGCATGCCCCGTGGGGCTTCGTCGTGGTGACCGGTCCGACGGGAAGCGGCAAGACGACGACGCTGTACGCGTCGCTCGCCGAGCTCGATGCACGCTCGCGCAACGTGTGCTCCGTCGAGGATCCGATCGAGATGCGTCTGCGCGGCGTCGCCCAGGTCCAGGTGAACGTGCGCGCCGGTTTGACGTTCCCGCTGGTGCTGCGCGCGTTCATGCGCCAGGACCCCGACGTCGTGATGGTGGGGGAGATGCGCGACGGCGAAACCGCGGCCGTCGCGGTGTCCGCGGCGCTCGCCGGACAGGTCGTGTTCACGACACTGCACGCCAACGACGCGCCGCGCACCATCGACCGGCTCGTCGAGCTGGGCGTCGCGCGGCACTCGCTCGCCGCGGCGCTGACCGCGGTCGTGGCGCAGCGGCTGGTTCGCACGCTCTGCGAGCAATGTCGCGTGCGCGAGGCGATCCCGCCGGCGCTCCGCGAGACGCTGCGCACGGCGCAGGATTCGTGGTACGTCGCGGGAGGCTGCCGCGCGTGCGCGGGGAGTGGGTACCTCGGCCGAACCGGCGTGTACGAGCTGATGGACGTCGACGACGCGACGCGCGACGCGATCGCGACGGGTGCGTCGAGCGTCCACGTGGCGCAGCTCGCCGCCCGCAACGGTTACCGCCCGATGCGCGACGACGCGCTCGCGAAAGTTCTCAGCGGCACGACGTCGTTCGCCGAGCTGACGCGCGTCGTGGCGTGGAGCGCGGCACGATGAGCCTCGGCAGCATTCGCGTCCACGACATCGTGCGCGGCGCGCGGGGCCGCGGCGCCACGGACGTGCACTTCGGCGGTGCGGACCGGCCCGCGCTGCGCGTCGACGGCCGGCTCGTCGTCGTCGACGCCGCGCCGGTCGACGAGGCCGCCGTGCGCGCGTTCCTCGCGGGTGCGCTTTCCGCGGATCAACTCGCCGCGCTCGATACGCGTGGAACGGCGGACGGCGCGGCCGCGCGCGACGCGGACGGCGGTCCCTATCGCGTGCACGCATACCGCCATGCCGGCGGCGTGCGCGTCGCGATCCGCCTGCTCGCCGAACGCGTGCCGACCCTCGATCAGCTCGGGCTGCCGGCCGTCGTCGCGACGTTCGCGCAGCGCCCGGCCGGACTCGTGCTCTTCACCGGTCCCACGGGGAGCGGCAAAACGACGGCACTCGCTGCCTTGGTCGATCGCATCAACCGCGGCTCCGAACGCAACGTCGTCACGGTCGAGGACCCGGTCGAATACTTGCACGTCCCCGCTCGCTCGTTCGTCACGCACTGCGAGATCGGCCGCGACGTGCCCGACTATGCAGAAGCGCTCCGCGGCTTGCTGCGCGCCGATCCCGACGTGATCGTCGTCGGCGAGATGCGCGATCGTGCCACGATCGCGGCGGCGCTCACCGCGGCCGAGACCGGTCACCTCGTCTTCGCGACACTTCACACCAACGATGCCGCGCAGACCGTCGACCGCGTCGTCGACGCGTTTCCGGCCGATGCGCACGCGCAGATTCGTTCGCAGCTCGCCTCGGTGCTCGCGGGGATCGTGGCGCTACGGCTGATCCCGCGCCACGACGGCGCCGGTCGCCGCGCCGCGGCGGAGGTTCTCGTCGGCACGGACGCGGTGCGCGCACTGATCCGCGAAGGCAAGACGCACCAGCTCCGCAACACCATCGTGACGGGCCGCGCCGCCGGGATGCAGACGCTCGAGACGCATCTCTCCGAGCTGGTCGTCCGCGGCGAGATCGGGCTCGCCGACGCGCAAGCGGCGACCAGCCGGCCGAGCGAGATCCGGGCGTTCGAACGGAGCGCGTCGTGATCGTCGCGCAGTACCGCTACACCGCGCGCGACGCCGCGGGCGAGCTCGTACGCGGCTCGATGGAAGCGCCGTCGGTGGACGCGGTGCTCGCGAACCTGCGGACGCGCGCCTTGTTCGTAACCGCGGTCGACCGCGAGACGCTGCTCGCACGCACGGTCGGGCGCTCGCTGCACCTCGGCGCGCCGTCGCGTCGCGCGCTCTTGGCGTTCTTCCGCTCGTTCTCGACGCTCATCCGGGCGGGCGTGCCGATGCGCCGCGCGCTCGGGGTCACGATCGAACGCGCGAACGATGGTGTGCTGCGGGAGTCGCTGCGCTCGGTGCTTGCGGACGTCGAGCACGGCACGTCGCTGAGCGTCGCGATGCAGCGCCGCCCACGCGCGTTCGCGCCGCTGTACGTCGCGATGGTCCGCGCCGGAGAGGCGGGCGGCATCTTGGACGACGTCCTGGAACGGCTCGCCTCGTTCCTCGAGCGCGACGCCGATCTGCGCAAGAAAGTGCGCGCCGCGCTCGCGTATCCAGCCGTCGTCGTGACCGGCGCGCTCGCGCTGGTCCTGTTCTTGATGGCGCGCATCGTGCCGATGTTCGCGCAGATGTTCGACGCGTTCCGCGCGGAACTGCCGGCGACGACACAAGCGCTGCTCGCGGTCGGCGACGCGCTGCAGCGACCGGCCACGTGGATCGGAAGCATCGGCTCGATCGCGCTCGCCGGCGCGGCGATTGCAGCCGCCGCACGGACCGAACGCGGCGCCCTCGCGCTCGATCGCCTGCGGCTGCGGCTGCCGGTCTTCGGCCCGCTGCTGAACAAGGCGATCACCGCGCGCATCGCGCGCACGCTTGCGACGCTGCTGCGCTCGGGCATCGAGCTCGTCACGGCGATCGACGTCGTGCGGCCCGTCGCGGGCAGCCCGGCGTACGCGGCCGCGCTGGAACGCGTCGACGTCGCGCTGCGCGCCGGTGACTCGCTCACCACGCCCCTCGAAGCCTCGGGCTTGTTCGACCCGCTCGCGGTCGCGCTCGTGCGCGTCGGTGAAGAGACGGGTCTGCTCGACGAGATGCTGCTCAAAATCGCCGCCTACTTCGAGACCGACGTCGAGGCCGCCATCGCGACGCTCGGCGCCGTGATCGAACCCGCGCTGATCGGCGTGCTCGGCGCCGTGGTCGGCTTCATCGTCTTCTCCGTCTTCATCCCTCTCTACGCACTGATCGGGAGCGTTTCGAAATGACCCACCAGGAACACGCCATCTCGCGCTACGGCGCGGAGCGAACGGTCGAGCGCCGCAACGACGTGGTCGACGCGCACCGCTATCTCTGCCTGCGCGGCGCGCGCAAGTTCAAGCGCGCGCACAACGACCGCGCCGACTTGGAGCAAGTGGCCGCCGTCGGCTTGATCAAGGCCGCGACGAACTACCGCACCGAGATGCAGACGCCGTTCCAGGCCTACGCCTGGATCATGATCGTCGGCGAGCTGATGCACTACGTGCGCGATCACGAGCGCATGGTGCGCGCCCCGCGCACGCTGGTCGCGCTGGAGAAGCGCTACGTGGCAGCCTGGGACGCCTTCACGGTGCGGCACCACCGCGAACCGGCGGCCGGCGAGATGGCCGCGGCGCTGGGCACGACGATCGAGACGATCGGGGAGCTGCGCAATCTGCGACGCGTGGAACACGTCCCGCTGCCGGAGCTCGACTCAGACAACGGCCCGGAGCGCGTCGAGCTGCTGGCGGACCGCTCCGCCGGCATCGAGCTGGAAGAGCGCATCGCGCTCGCGATGGCGGTCGACGAACTCGGCGAGCGCGAGCGTTCGATCGTGCTCGGCACGTACGGCGCCGGATTGACGCAGTCCGAGATCGGCGCGCGACTCGGCCTCTCGCAGAGCCACGTCTCGAAGCTTTTGACCCGCGCGCTCGGCAAACTGAGCCGCCGCGTCGCCTGAAGGGGACGGTGGTCGCACGTAACGCTCCGGGTTCTACGCCGGCCCCTCGCCCGACCGAATCGCGCCGTACGCTGATCGAGCTCGCGAAGGCCTGGCCCACACGAACCGGCGAATCGCGAGCGCATCATGGCAAACGATAACGCCGAGACGATCGCCGCGCTTCTGCACGAAGCCGGCGAGGTTCACCATGTCTATTACGCCGACGTCGATGGCAACGACGACGACTGGGCGACGTTTTATTCCGAATGGCTGCTCACGCGAACGAAGTTTGGGAACTTGCTCGCGCGGCGTCCCGTGCGCAGCGGGCTCACCCGCGATCTCGTCGCGTTCGACGAAGAATACCAGGCCGCACGCGCGACCGATCCGTGGCCCGCCGTGTATGCCGCGAAGCTGATTCAGAAATACGGCTGACTCCGCGGCGTGTCGCCGCTCACGTTCGCCGTCGCGGCGCAGGTCGCGACGATGACCCGGGCACAAGGCGAACTCGATGCGCGTTTTCGGGCGGCGCGCCGCCGTCATGCCGTTCGTGCTCCTTCTCCTCGCCGCGTGCGCGGGCGGCGGCGGCACGGTCGCGTCCAGCGCCGGCGGCCCGCTGACGTCGGCGCCAACGTCACCGCCCACATCACCGCCGCCGCCTGGTAGCGCGCCCACGGTCGCCGGCTGCCGCATCTTGCCCGCCGACAATCCCTGGAACGTCGATGTGTCGGCGTCGCCCGTCGACCCGAGCTCCGCAACATATCTTGCCAGCATGAACGCCACGACGACGTTCTTGCACCCCGACTTCGGCAGCGATCCCACGTACGGCATCCCGTTCACGTCGGTCGGCGCCGGACAAGCGCGCGTGCCGATGACGTTCGATTACGCGAGCGAGA
Source organism: Candidatus Elarobacter sp. (assembly GCA_036403315.1). Classification (GTDB taxonomy): domain Bacteria; phylum Vulcanimicrobiota; class Vulcanimicrobiia; order Vulcanimicrobiales; family Vulcanimicrobiaceae; genus Vulcanimicrobium. The sequence continues at coordinate 5,520 of DASWRD010000077.1, read as the reverse complement.
GCGATCCCGGGCCGTATCCGATCCCCGCGAACGCGCCGGTCGAAGGCGGCGCCGGTGCGACCGGCGACCGGCACGTCCTCGTCGTCGATTCCTCCGTCTGCAAGCTCTACGAGCTCTACGACGCGCACTACGTCGGACCGGGTTGGCACGCGGGCTCGGGCGCGGTCTTGGACCTGAATTCAAACGCGCTGCGTCCCGACTACTGGACCTCGGCGGACGCCGCCGGGCTGCCGATCCTGCCGGGGCTCGTGCGCTACGATGAAGCCGCGCAGGCCGGCGCGATCGACCACGCGCTGCGGTTCACCGTCCGCCGCACGCAGCGCGCGTTCATCCATCCCGCCACCCACTACGCGAGCTCGTCCACCGATCCGGCGCTGCCGCCGATGGGACTCCGCGTCCGCCTGAAGGCGAGCTTCGACGTGGCGCCGTTCACGGGCGCGAGCCGCGCCGTGCTCGTCGCGCTCAAGCGCTACGGCATGCTCGTCGCCGACAACGGCTCCGACTGGTTCATCAGCGGCGCGACCGACGGCCGCTGGAACGACACGGATCTCAACCAGCTCAAGCGAGTGCCGGCAAGCGCGTTCGAGGTCGTCCAGACGGGGCCGATCATCCGGTAAAGGTCGCTATACCAACCAAGGATAGCTTTCAGACATTTCACAGAACTGGCGTTTTCGCCGATACGACTCCTGATGGTTGGAGATCTTGCGCTTCAGCCGCGGGTGGGCGATATCGAACGCTGCACCGCTTGGCTGCTCGAGCTCGAGAGCAGTCGCGATCTCGTGCGGCCGCTCGCGGGCATCGACGAGCGGGCGTTTCCAGCGGCCGCGGTCCTGCGGCGTTACGTCGACGGCCTGCGGGCCGAGATGCTCGATTTTCGCGCGATCGTCGAGGCCGCGGCCGAAGTCGCCGCGCTCAACGCCGATCAGCTCGACCACGTCGTCGCGAACACCGCGCAGCAGAGCACGATCGTCGAACGGACCGCCGCCGCGATCGCGGAGATCGATCAGGGCGCGGCGCACGTCGCGCGGACCACGGAGAGCTTGCGCGCGCTCACCGCGACGCTGACCGACTCCACCACACGGTACGACAGCGGCATCGATTCCGTGCTGACGGGGTTGACCGACCTCGTCGCCACGTTCGAGTCGGCAGCCGCGTTCGCGAGCGCGATGGACTCGGGTTCGAAGGAGATCCGCGCGTTTCTCGACCAGTTGCGGCGCATCGCGCGCCAAGCGCGGCTGCTGGCGATCAACGCTGCCATCGAAGCGGCGCACCTCGGCGACGCCGGCCAGGGCTTCGTGATCGTCGCGAGCGAGGTGAAAAAGCTCGCCGGGTCGACGGCGGAGTCCGCCACCGACGTCGCCGCCATCGAGAAAGAGCTGCACGACGCGAGCAATCATGTGGAAAGCGCCATCGCACAGTCCGCACGCATCGTGCGCACGCTCGCCGGCGATTTGCGCACCGCGCGCGAGCGCTCGGCGCAGACGCGCGAACAGGTGAGCGATCTCGACGGCGCGATCGGCGACGTCGCGACGATCGCCGTGCAGCAGAGCGCGAGCTTGTCCGCGATCGCGGGCGGCGTCGAGCAGATGGCGCACCACGCGCAAGACGTCGCGAACACCGCGCAGCGCGCCGCGCGCCTCGCGATCGGCGACGCGATCGAACGGCTGCAGCGCTCCATCGCGACCTACCGGCTCGGCGACCGTCGTTCGGCCCTCGCCGGCGGCGCCGGCCTCAGCGATCTGCCGCCGGAACTCCGCGCTGCGGCCGAAAGCCTGCGTGCGCGCGTCGACGCGGACCAGCGCGAGATCCTCACGCTGATCACGGCCATCGCCGTGTCGGTCGCGCGCAACAGCTACGAATGGAAGGCGATCGGCACCGCGCTCGGCGCTCTGCAGGCCGAGCTCGGCGCCACGATGCACGCGATCGACGAGACGGCCGCGGGCGCGAACGTCGCGGGGCAGGCTTCGCAGCGCATGCGCGGCACGCTCGACGCGATGCGCGCCGGCTTTGCCGCGTCGGTCGACGACTTGCAGCGCGCGCTCGAACGCGTCGTTCGGGTGCGCGACGACGTACGGCACGCGGAGTCGTTCGTCGCCGCGACGTCGGCCGCGAGCGAACGCGCCGCGGCGATCCTCGACTTGATCGACACGATCTCCGGTGAGACCACGCTGCTGTCGCTCAACGCCGCGATCGAAGCTGCCCACGCGGGCGCCGCCGGCAGCGGCTTCGGGATCATCGCCGACGAGATCCGCTTGCTGGCGGAGACCACGTCGCACGCGACGCAGCAGATCGCCGGCGTCATCGCGAGCGTCTCCGGCGCGAGCGAATCGATGACCGACACCGCCGCGCACGCGGTCAGCCAAACAGAAGGCGTGCACGAAGAGACGACGCGCATGCAATCGTCGATCGGCGAGCTGCGCACGAAGCTCGACGGAACACTCGACCGCGCCGCGGAGGTCGCGGGCATCGTCGAGCAGCAGCTCGTCGCGCTCGCCGACGTGCGCCGGGCGACGGAGCTTGCGGTGCAGCGCGTCGAGAGCGACGCCGGCGCGGCGACGGACACGCGCCGGCTCGAGCTGGCGATGCTCGGCATTCGCGCGCACGCGCTCGCCGCACGGCGACCGCTGGGCACCGTCGCCGAACGCGTCCGTGAGATCGGCTTTGACGTCGCACAGCAGATGGACGCCGTGTTCGACGCCGCGCTCGGGCGCTCGGCGATTCGGCTCGACGACTGCTTCGACACCGACTACGCCGAGCTCACCGGCGCTGCCGTGAAGAAGCTTTCGCGGCTCTTCGACGTGTCGCGCGTCCCGGAGCACGGGTTCGACCCGCCCAAGTTCGAGACGCGCTACGACCGCGCCGTCGAGGACGGCTTCAACGGGCTCATCGACGCATACGTCCCCAAGCACGCGTCGATCAAGGCGATGTTCGCGGTCGACCTCAACGGCTTCTGCTTCGGGCACTATCACGAGTGCCGGCAGGCGTGGACCGGCGACCCAGTGACCGATCTCAACGGCAATCGCATCAAGCGCTTCTTCGAAGACGGCTTGAGCCTGCGCTGCTCGCGCGTCGGCCTGGGCGCGCAGTCGGACGCGCTGCCCAAGCGCACGCCCTACGCGCGCTTTCGCGAAGCGGGCTGCACCCTGCGCCAGGACGGCGACCGACCGTGGGCGATCTACACGTACGCCCGCGACACGGGCATCGTGTACAACGACCTTTCCGTTGCCTTGTTCGCCCGGGGCCAGCGGGTCGGGACGATCCGCATCATCTACGACGCCGACGTGGTATAACACCCGGGTGCGCGAGCGCCCATTCTACGGCTGGACGATCGTCGTCGCGCTCGGCGTGACCACGATCCTCTCTTACGGGACCAATCAATATCTGTTCGGGCTCTTGGTCGATCCGCTCGCGCGCGAGTTCGGGTGGGACCGGGCGTCGATCGCGTTCGCGTACTCCGGCGTCGTCCTCGTGTCAGGGCTCTGCGGGCTCGCGCTCGGACCGATCTGCGACCGCGCGGGGGCGCGGTTTCTCCTCGCGACCGGCTCGCTGATCAACGGCCTCTCATTGTTCGCGCTCGCCCACGTGCACGGGCTGCTCGCGTTCGACCTGCTGTGGACGTTCGGGATCGGGCTCGGTTCGGCGCTGACGTTCTATCCCGTCACGATGACGGTCGTCGCGAACTGGTTCGAGCGCCGGCGCGCGGCGGCGTTCTCGCTGCTGAGCTTCATGGGCGCGTTCTCGTCGACGTTCACCTATCCGCTCGCCGGCTTGCTGATCGCGCGCTTCGGCTGGCGCGACACGCTCGCGATCATGGCCGCGACGCAGTTGCTGGTCGCATTCCCGCTTCACGCGGTGCTCGTGCGCCGGCATCCCGAAGATATTGGATTGCATCCCGACGGCGCGTCGTCGGCGGGATCGTCGACGCCGGAGAGCGGCGTCGCGTACGGCACCGCGGTGCGCACGTCCGCATTCTGGCTGCTGACCGCGGCGCTCGCGCTCGGCGCGTTCGCGAGCACGGGCATGGTGCTCGAGCACGTCGCGTACCTCATCGCACGCGGTTACGCGCCGGCGTTCGCCGCGACGCTCGTCGGGTTGTTCGGGCTGGCGTATCTCCCTGGGCGCGCGTTCATCGCGTGGTGGGGTGACCGACGATCGCTCGCGCTGCTCTTCGCAGCCGCGTTCGCGGTTCAGGCGCTCGGCATCGTGCTGCTGGTGAAGGTGCCGACGGTGCCGGGTGTGATCGCGTACGTGTGCACGTTCGGCGCCGCGTACGGCGCGACGTTTCCGCTGCGCGGCGCGCTCATGGCGCAGCGCTTCGGGCGACGGTCGTACGGCGCGATCATCGCGGCGCAAGGCGTGCCCGTCGGGATCGGCGCGGCGCTGGGCCCGGTCGTGGTCGGCCGGCTCATCGACGCCCACGGGTACGGCGCCGCGTTCGGCGCGTGCATCGCCGCGCTGGTCGCGGCGGCCGCGATCGTCGCGGTTCCGGTGCACGCGCCGCAGCGCGTCGTCGCCGCCCCGGCGCCGTATCCGGGCGCGTTCGCAGGCGACGGCCCGTGAGGTTCAAGCCCGAAGGCGGTTAGCGATACGCTTCCTGGATCGCGGCGTAACCGGCGTGCTGCGTGCGGACGTCGAGGTGCGCGATCGGCGCTTGCGGCAGCTCGGTGCGGTCCTCGAACGTCGGCCGGTCTTCTTTGTAGAGAATCCCCAGCGCGATCTTATCGCCTGTCGTCAGCGCTTCGAACGCGGCGAGCCGGTCGCTGGGCGCGTAGCCGTCGCGCAGCGTACCGTCCTCGGTGTTCTCCTTGAACCACGCGTACGTGTTGATCTTGTTGTACGTCACGCAAGGCGACATCACTTCGACGATCGCGAAGCCGCGGTGCTCCACCGCCGCCTTGATCATCGCCACCATCTGCTTCGGCTGCGCGGAGAACCCGCGCGCGATGAACGTCGCCCCGGCCGCGAGCGCGAGCGCCAAGCCGTTGAGCGGCGTGTCGGGGTTGCCGTCGGGGCTGACCGACGCGACGTAGCCCGTCGCGCTCGTCGGCGACGACTGGCCCTTCGTCAGGCCGTACGTTTGATTGTCCATGACGATGTACGTCATGTCGGTGTTGCGGCGCACCGCGTGCACGAAGTGGCCCGCACCGATCGCGTAGCCGTCGCCATCGCCGCCCGCAGCGATCACCGTGAGGTCGCGGTTCGCGAGCTTCACCGCCGTGGCGACCGGCAGTGCGCGACCGTGCACGCCGTGGAACGCGTAGCTGTGCAGGTAGCCGGAGATCTTTCCGGAGCACCCGATGCCGGAGATGAACGCGACGTCCTTGGGCTGTTTGCCGAGCTCCGCCAGCGCCTGTTTGAGCGCCGAGAGGACGCCGTAGTCGCCGCAGCCGGGGCACCACCACGACGGGGTGGCCGTCGCGAAGTCCTTCGGGGTGAGGGTCGCCGTCATGGTCAGTGGACCTCCGCGGTGCTGCCGGCTTCGACGGTGCGCCGAACGGCTTCGATGACCTCGATCGGGCG
>DASWRD010000076.1:0-44348 GCA_036403315.1 Candidatus Elarobacter sp. | reverse complement strand
GCGCGTTGCGTACGCGCACGAAACCCGACGCGTCGGCGAGCGTCGAACCGTGCAGTTCGCCCGCAAGGTCGGCGTCGAGCGTGCCCGATACCGCCGGCAGCGCCGCGACGTTGAGGCCGGGCAGATGCGTGCGGCCGGCGGCTCGGTCGTCGCGGACGGAAGCTTCGGCAACGGCGGCAGCGTGCGCGTGAGCGCGAGCGGCATCGACGCGTCGGCGTTGCACGGCGCGGGCGTCCCGCTCGGCGCGGGCCGGCTCGCGGCCGTCGCGACGGTGAGCGGCACGCAGCGCGATCCGCGCGCGCGCGCGGGCGTCGCACTTAGCGACGCGCGCTACGGCGGCGCACCGCTCGCGGCGACGGCGTCGGGGGCGTACGCAGGCGGGCAGGTTTCAGTGGACAGCGCGAACGTCGCATACGACGGTGCGGTGGCCGACGCGAGTGGCACCGTGTCGAACCTCACGACGCGGCGGCCGAGCATGGATGTCGCCGCGCACGTGCGCGGTGCCGACGTCGCCTCGTTCGCGCACCGCTTCAACGTGCCGCTGCGGTATCCGGACGCCGCCGTCGACGCCGACGTGCGCATGCGCGGCGCGCTCGCCGCGCCCTCAGTCGCGGGCAGCGCGCGCATCGCCGCGGGCTCGATCAACGGCTTGAACTTCCGCGACGTCGTGGTGCCGCTCAGCGGCGGACTCGCCGCCGTTGACGTGCGCGGCGGCCGCGCCACCGTCGGCTCGACGACCGTGCGCTTCGACGCGCTCGCTTCACGCGCGGGCGCGCGCGGCTCGCTGCGCTCCGACCGCGTCGACCTGGCGGACTTCAACGACTATTTCGACTCCGCCGACACGCTGGCGGGGCGCGGCCGCCTCGCGGTGTCGTTCGCGACCGGGCGCAGCACGCTGCTCACCGCCGGTGACGTCGCGCTCGCGGACGCGCGCTATCGCCGGCTGCCGATCGGCGATGTCGCCGCGCGGTGGTCGTCGCACGGCCGCACGATCGCCGGCACCGCGAACGTCGGCGGACCGCACGGCAGGCTGATCGCGCAGGGTTCCGCCACGGTGCCCGCGCGCGATCCGCTCGCGCGCATTCGCTCGAGCGCGATCGACGCGCGCGCGACGCTCGCCGGGCTCGATCTCACCACCTGGCTTCCCGCGGCCGGCGTCATCGCGCCCGTCACGGGCCGCGTCGACGGCGCGCTGCGCCTGCGCGGCGTCGCGCCGCAGCTCGCGCTCGAAGGCAACGCGTCGCTGCACGACGGCAACGTCGGCCGTGTCCCGATCGCACGCCTCGACGTCGCCGCGAGCGGTGACCGCGGCCGCGCGCGCGTGACGTCGGCGCACCTCGAAGCGCTCAACCTCGTCGCGAACGGCAGCGGCACGTTCGGCCTGCGCGCGAACGATCCGATTCAGCTCGCGCTGCGCGCAACGTCGCCCGACATCGGTGCGTTCGCGACGCGCGCGACCGGCAAGCCGTTCGACGCGTCGGGCGCGCTGGACACCACGCTCACGATCGCCGGCACGCGCCTCGCACCGGTGGTGCGCGACGTCGCCGATCTCGACCGTCCGCGCTACGAGCGCACGACGGCGCGCCACGCACACACCGACATCGCGTATAGCGGCGGCCGCCTCACGGTGCGCGATGCATCGTTCGACCTTACCGCCGGGCGCCTCGCGCTGAACGGCAGCGTGCCCGCGACGCTGGCGCCGCCGTTCGTCGACCGCCGCAACGCGCCGGTGTCCGCGCGGCTGGTGGCGCAAGGCGTGGACCTCGGCCAGTTCGCGCAGCTCTTGCCGAAAGATACGAAGATCGGCGGCGTCGTCAACGGCGACGTCGCGGTCGCCGGCACGATGGGCGACCCGCTGCTCAGCGGCGCCGCGGGACTGACGAAAGGCGCGTACGTGTCGCCGCAACTCGCGTCGCAAATCCGCAACGGCACGCTGCAGCTCGCGTTCGCCGGTCGCGATGCGCGCATCTCGGCGCTCCACGCCGACATCGGCGGCGGCGCCGTGGACGGCACGGGGAGCGCGCGTGTCGGCGACCTGCGCGACGCGGCTCGCACGCTCGCATTCGACGTGCGCACGCGCGAGAAGAACGTCGGACTCGATCTGCCCAAGCTGTTCCGCGGCAAGATCGACGGCACGCTCGCGCTCACGCGCACGGCCGGAGCGCCGGTGCTCGTCGGCGGCGATCTCGCGGTGTCGCACGCGCGCATCCCGCTGAGCGCGCTGCTGCCGGCGAAATCGAACGGCGCGCCCGCCGTCGCGCCGCTGCCGGTGGCGTTCGCGCTCAACGTCGCCGCGACGAACGACGACCGCGTGCAAGGTCCCGCGGTCGACGTCGGCGCGAAGGGCAATGTCGCGGTGAGCGGCACGCTGGCGCACCCGGCGCTCAGCGGCGGACTCGACTCGACCGACGGCACGCTGAGCTTCTACCGCACGTTCGTGCTGCACGACGCGCACGTCGCGTTCGATCCGGCGAGCGGAATCATCCCGAACGTGGACGCGACCGCGACGACGCACGTGCCGGATCCGTCGACGAACGTGCTGCTGCACGTGCACGGTCCCGCAACCGGCCTCGCGATCGACTTCGCGTCGCAGCCGGGCTACGACCGCGAGCAGATCGTGGGGTTGCTCGTCGGCGCGCAGAACCTCGGCGCGGTCGCCGGCGTGGCGCGCACCTCGCCGGTGCAGAGCAGCAACGGGAACGCGCTGCAAGGCGTCGCGATGGGCTACATCGACCAGAAGTTCACGGAGAGCCTGTTCCAGCCGTTCTCGAGCTCGCTCGGACAAGCACTCGGCTTTTCGTCGTTCAACGTGAACGCCGGCCTCAACGGCGGTTTCTCCGCGAGCGCGACCCGCCAGCTCGGCCGCAACCTGCAGTTCTCGTTCTCCGACGCCAGCACGGCGCAAGGCGAACAGCAAAGCTTCGCGCTCGCGCTCGACTTCTCCGAGGGCTCCGCGATGCAGCTCACGCTGTTCAACGCGGGAAACCAAACGCAAACGCTCGGCACGCAAACGCCGTTCACCCCGACCGGGCCGACCAACTATCAGCTGCAAGCGCTCGCACCCACACCGGGCACGAGCGGTTACGTCTTCACGTACGTCCGCAAGTTCCCGTAGCGTCTGCCTCCCCGCGAAACACGGAACCACGATCGCCGACGCGGAGAAGCTTGACTTGCTTCTACTGTGTGTGTGATAGTAAGAACTAGGCAGCTTTGGCACAGCGTTTTTGCGAGGTGGACGAACGTGGATAGAATTCAGCGGGCGACCGTATTAGCATTGGTCGTGCTTGTTGCGTGCCAAGGAGGGACACCGGCAGCGGGTCCGCCGCCTATTCGGATCTCGACGTCGGTCGATCAGTTATCCATGCAGCGTGGCGAAGCTGCATATCATGCACTCGTCGCAGCGGGGATGGTTTACCACATTTCGGGCCGAATCGATAATATCGGCGTGAGCTTCTCGAATGGGAAAACGCATTTTTCCGGGACGGCCAGGCCGGGCGAGTATGTCCAAGTCAGCCTAGTGAAGGGTTCGCACGACACCGTCGACTTCGACCGGGTCGGACAATGAGTTGTGCGATGAGAGTAGGGTCGATCCGCCGGCGTTACGTTGCAGCGACGGCAAAGAGATCTTACGTGCGGCGGCGGTCGATGATGAACGGGGTTGTCGACGTCGGGCGATCGGTCCCGTAGAGACCCACTAACGTTTTGCGCACTGCTCCCCGGATCGTCTGGGGAGCATTTGCGTCGTTCGCCAACCCGACGTAGATCTTTCGAGCGTTCTCCATGTACGCGTGACCGCGAGGCGTGCGATGGCCGAGCCACGCCGCTGACATGCCCCAGAGCGAGCCGGCGCGCATCAGAGCGGCGTAGTGTGTGAATCCCGTCGTCTGCTGCGCGCACCGTTCCAGGGCTTGCGCCGCGCGAATGCACGCTGCTTCCGCCGGCCCTTTACGGTCGTCGAAAGCGCAGGCGTTGCTGTCGTGTCTCTCGACCACGACGCAATCCGGCGGCAACGCGTCGCCGTCTGGGCTTGCGGTTGCGGACGGTGGCGATGCGCTCGCGGCCGGAAGCGGCTGCGACTGCAGCGCGAGCAGCATCGCGGCGACGAATATCATCGTCGCAGCCTTCCCGGAGGCGTACGGCGGCGGTCGGCGACGAACGGCGTGGATGCCGTCGGCCGATCGGTACCGTACATCTTGATCAGCGTCGTCCGCGCGACGTCGCTTATGGACCCAGGGGCCGCCGGATCGTGCGCGAGCTGGACGAAAATTTGTCGCGCACGTTCGGCGTAGAGGTGACCGCGACCGGTCCGATGATCGAGCCACCCCGCCGTGAAGCCCCAGATCGTGCCCGCCCGCATCACGTTGAGATAGTGTAGGAAGCCCGACGTCTGCTGTGCGCAGCGTTCCTGCGAGCGCGCAGCCCGAACGCACGCCGATTCCGCCGGTCGCTTGCGCGTGTCGAATGGGCATCCGCTATCGGCGTAATGCATGCAGTCGGGCGGCACCGTCGTGCCGGCGCCCGCTGCCGGCACGGTTGGGCTTGCCGTCGCCGTCGCGGCTGGGGTCGGCGTCGCGCTGTCCGTGGGCAGCGGCGTCACCTGAAAGAACAGCATCACGGCGGCAGCGGCGAGCATGGCTCAGCCGCTAGTCGTAGTCCGCACGAATTGTCGCGAGGGTCGTTGCGGCGTTTGCACGGCGGCCATCCGCGCGCAGCACGTCGACCTCGAGATCGGGATAATTGGGCTCGATGCGCCGGCGCTTCCAGTCCGCCACCGTGAACGGCGCACGCGCAGCACGATCGAATTCGTACGCGGGTAAATTTCTGCGGTTGGTACCGTCCGCATGGATCACGACGGTAAAACCTTCTATGGCGCGGATATCGCGCTCGATGTTCTTAATGCTAGCCACGTTAAGGCACGTTCGCTACATCGACGTTAGCGGCCCGCCTCTTCGTTAGGCGATTGCGCGATGGCCTCGAATCGAGCAGTTCAAGCAGGCTCGGCAAGCTGTTCGTGGATCGGTCCGCTCGCCTTTGGCCGCTGCGGTGTACTATGATTGTGCGGGGAGATGCGCGAGGTAGCCAATACGGGGGCATTCGCGCAACGGCTTGCCGGTGGTACGGCCGTGAATTTTTTGCCGTGCGTCCGCTTTGAACCGAATGATTGCGTTTAGGCGCTACGCCCCGCCACAACCGTGCGTTCCGTACGAATACTGCACCAGCGCCTGCGTTGCACGGTCATAGATGACAAACTGGCGACCACGAGGATCTTGTTCGGGGTCGCATCCGCCCACAGCGCTACTCTTGTCTTTCTCGGGTACGTCGGTTAAGCAGACGCGCACGTGGTCACCGATGCTCATGTTCGGTGTAACCGTGGTGTAGGCAAGCGTGACGCCCATGATGTTGTGGTCGCGGGCGCCACGGCCGGGCGCGATGTCATCTCGGAACTGGATGAAGCCGGAGCCGGCACCGCTAGCGTCCGTTGATGGGTGGATGTCGGTGACCATGGTCTCCACGCAGCCGTAGCGAGAGCCGAGCTGCACCGGCGAATCATCGTGCGGCACGCCCGGAATCGTGCCGCGAACGACGGCTAGTGTCGAACCAACGCCGAGCACCGCGCCGAGGATGATCAGCCCAAGGCTTCGCCCGATTACGGTCGCTCGTCCCGAGTGCGGCGAACTTTCCATAGCGCGAGCGCTTCTGTGGTCCGGTAGGGCAGTCTTGCGCGCGTTATGGATCAGGAGCCCCGAGTTTCCGCAGAAATCGAAAACTCCAGAAGCGCAGCATAGCCGGAGGAAGGTCGGAGGACGATCAGCATTGCCCGTGCTGCGGATCGCGTGCCGACCGCGCCGGCACGCAGGCTCGTTCGGCGCAGCTATGATTGCCGCAGACGAGTTGGCAAACAGGTACGCCGAGCGCGGTCGCAAGCGCCGGCAAGACACGCTTGTCGGCGGGTTTGCCTGATTCGAGGCGCTGGATCGTGCCTGCAAAGACGCCGGCCGTCGTTGCCAGCTCGTAGACGCTGTAGCCGCGAGCGATGCGAAGGCGACGGATGCGCGCAGACAATGGCTCTACCGGGGCGACTCTGCGGTGCCCGTTGTATGGCTTTGGGTAAGGCGACGACGAACGTTTGAACGTCATCGCTTCGCCTTCATACACCAGAACGCGGCCTCGATCGCATAGCTGATCGACGCGCGCAGGCAGACGCAGGCGAACTGCACATTCGACGCACGTATGGTATCGGCGGCCGTGTACCGAAACCCGCCGGTCGACTCGTCGACGCTGGCATCGATTCCGTTGTCGCGCAGGAACCGAACGACCACCTCGGCATTGAAGTCGTCGTCCTGCACCAGGCCGCTCATGTTTTGGTGCGCTTCGTTCGTCACGTCGGCCATCGAGGCGTGAAACTCGGTGAGCGGTGCCATTACGCGGTCACCGGGCCGGGCTGACAAAATGGATGCCTTTCGGCAACGGAAAAGCCGCGCCTAGGGCTCGACGTTGATACGTCGAACTCGCTGGTTGTCATTCGATGCACTTCCATCGGGTGACGGGCTCGGTCGGTGGTCAAAACACCGGCCGGGCCGCATTAGTAATAAATCGCGAAGTTATCGCTACGAAATTATAGCACGAACATGCGTTCGCATCAACGGGTTGTGCGAATGAAATTCAAAGCCCCCGCGCGCTCAACAGCGCAGCAGGCCCTACGGAATGGGCCGCGCGAAGCTCTACTCGTGCTTTCAAGAGCCGTCGTGGCGCGGCTGCGGTCGCGGGTGCTGCGGGACGATGAACCGGCCGGCCGCATCAACAAGCACACGAGCAGCATCATCGACGCGGCGCTCGTCGTCCTCGCGGACGGACGGCCGCGCACGTACATCGAGATCTACACCGAGGCGCTCAAGCGCAAGCTCGTCGCGAACGTCAACCAGAAGACGTGGTACAACTCGATTTCTGAGTACGTGCAGCGCCGCATTGCGGGCGGGCGTGACTCGCTGATCGTTCAAGACGTGGACCGCCGCTTTCGGCTGAACCATCCCGCTGACGACTGGCCCGATCCTCGCGGTCCGTTGCCGGCGGGGCGCAGCATTCCGAACAGCGCCGAGCTCACCGCCTTGCTGCAGAAGACCGCGCGCGGTTTCGATCCCGATGCATTCGAGATCGCGGTGTGCAGGGCATTCGAGGCCTTGGGGTACGCCGCGCGGCACATCGGCGGACACGCGGCGCCGGATGGCTACATCGATGCGCCCCTCGGTCAGCTAGGCTATCGATCGATGCTCGAGTGCAAGACGTCGCACGACAGCGACGTGCGCACCCCATACGCGGCTGAGGCCGCAAAGTATAAGGAAGCGTACGGCGCGCAATACTGCAGCTTGATCGTGCCGTCGTTCGGTGGCGACATACGTCTCACCCAGGAGCTGAACAAGCACGACATCAGCGCCTGGCAGGTCCGCGATCTCGTGGCGCTCCTGGAAGCGGGTAGCAATCCGTGGGAGATGCGGCCGCTCTTTGCGGCCGGCTATGTGGAGGGGCGCGTGCGCGACGTGCTGTGGGAGAGGATTCATGGGAAGCCCAAGCGCGTTGCGGTGATATGCGACATCTTGCTGGCGACCGCGCATGCGGCGCAGTCCACCGCGCTCGGATCGCCGCAGGACGCCCCGCTGCTCAACGAGGACGCGGCCATGATGACCGTCGATGCCGCGCTCGTTGCGCAAGGCGCTCACCTGCCGTGCACGCGCGATGACGTGCGCGCCGCGTTCTCGCACTTGTGCGACCCGCTCGTAGGTCTAGCGGTGTATGCCGGCGACGGGAGAGGCATTGTCGTCTGCGCGGCGGGTTCGGCATAGGCCATTGATGCAAATGGATGCGTCGGGTGCCTTAAAATGTAAGCTCGACGCATTGCGACCGTTGAATCAGGATCGTATCCAATTGCTGTGGCCGCAGTGGCGAGCCGAAGACGCTTTGTTCGTATACGCGACCAATGCGGTTGAGGGAAGCACGCTAACCCTCGGCGAGACTTTGGCTGTTCTCGAGCATGGCGTGACGGTTAGCGGCAAGCCGATGGCGGATCATCTCGATGCCGTGAACGGGCAGAAGGCTTACTCGGCGATGCTCGATTTGGCGCAAGAGCGCGCGAAGATCGGGCCTGAAACCGTGCTGGATCTCCATCGGACCATTGTCGGCGATGTTTCGTACGGCGGTCAGTTACGGCGGTTGGTAGGCGAGATGCTTGCGCGCTATGACGAAGGCATGTCGAACGGTGAGCATCCCGTCCGAGTCGCTTCGACGCTTCATTTTGACTTGCTAACCATTCATCCGTTCAAGGACGGAAACGGTAGAACCGCGAGGCTCTTGGAGAATCTCCACTTGATCCGCGAAGGCTTTGTCCCGATCCTTATCGGCCCCGAAGAAAAGCCGCGTTATTTCGAGGTGCTTGAGCGTTCGCAGGTAGCGGTTCCCGGCGTGGGTGATCCTACCGAATTCATCGCATACATGGCTGACCTCGAAAAAGAGGCACTTCAACGCTATCTCGCCGCTTTGCATACAGCTCACGGGGAAAGTGCGGACGATTCGATTCGTGAACAGCACTAAACCTTACAGCGAACTGTTGCCGATCCTTGGATTCCTGTTGGGCGGGCTCGCCATTCGCCGCAAAAAGCGCCATCCCGGTAAAAAGAGGCCGTGTTGACGATAGGGCGCATCGGGTTCTGGGCCGGATTGGCCGCTTTCACCGCGACGGTCCTTTACGACATCGTGCAAGTCTTGCAAGTCGCCGGCGTCCTACATTTCCCGCTCGATGAAATCCTCATCTTCGGCACGTCACTATGCATCGTCGTCCCATTCGTTTTGGAAATGCTCGCCCTCCATTACTCGAGCGCGGGTGAGAAGCGCTTCTGGAGCCACGCCGCGCTCATCTTCACAAGCATATACGCCGTCTTCGGTATGGCGAACTATGTTGTCCAGCTTGCCACCGTCATCCCGGCCAGATTGCATGGCGCCGCGGATACTGTCCGGTTTCTCGAACAGACGCCCCACTCGCTCTTGTGGGACTTTGACGCTATTGCGTACTTAGCCATGTGTCTGGCAACGCTGGTGATGGTCCCGGCGCTGCGAAACGTCCATGCCGAGCGCCGCCTTCGAATCGCGTGCTTCGCAAACACCGTGGCGACGATGCTCGCCGGTATCGTCTATTTCTATCCAACGTATTCGAATACGCTTTTGCTCATCGGCTTCCCGTGGGCAATCACTGCGCCGCTATTTATGTTACTCTTAGCGATTGCGTTGCGAATGAGGTCCATCGAGCGGCGGGATTTGGTTTAAGATGCTCAGATGACGAGCGTGGCGCACCCTTCGACAAGCTCAGGGTGACAATATGAGCTCAGGGTGACAATATGAGGGTTTCGCGGATCGTTGCTGCGCCGATTACTTCGATGCCGTCCTGGTCGAACAGTGCGACGAGCTGGCCCGGCGTTACCGCGCGATGCGACTCGTCGAATTCTAGCCGCAGCGTTCCGTCTTCTAAGATCGCCGCGGATGCGGGCGCGAGCTTCGCGCGATAGCGCGTCATCGCCAGAACGCGCGCGCGCCCGCCGACGAATCGCTCCGGGCGGATTAGGTTCACTTCGTCGGCCACCAGCGCGTCGACGCCGAGCTCATCCTCGCGGCCGATCACGATCGTGTTCGTTGCTGCGTCGATGCGCGTCACGTAGCGCGGCTCTTCGCCTGACGGCAGGCCGCGGCGCTGGCCTACCGTGTAGCCGCCGATGCCTGCGTGCGTGCCCACCAGCTCACCGGCCGTGGTCAGCACGTCGCCCGGGCGCGTCGTCTCCGGAGCGAGCCGGGCCAGCACGTCGCGGTAGTCGCCGCCTTCCACGAAGCAGATGTCCTGGGACTCCGTCTTCTCCGCGACCGGCAAGCCCAGCCGGGCCGCGTGGGCGCGGGTTTCGGTCTTCGTCATCTGGCCGACCGGCAGCAGCAGCCGGTCCAACTGGGCCGGGGTGAGCTGGGCGAGCGCGTAGGCCTGGTCCTTGGGCGAGTCGCTGCGGTACAGGTGCGGGCCGTCGGGGCCGTGCTTCAGGCGCGCGTAGTGGCCCGTGGCAACCCAGCGCGCGCCGAGGCGGTCGGCGTAGGCGCGCAGCGTTCCCAGCTTCACCTCGTTGTTGCACGAGACGCACGGGTTGGGCGTGCGCCCCTGCGCGTAGTCGCGCGCGAAGCGGTCGATCACGCCGCGCCGGAACGTCTCCTCGAAGTCGAGCACGTAGTGCGGGATGCCGAGCACGGCCGCGGTCCGGCGCGCGTCGTCGAAGTCGTCGGCGCCGCAGCACGACTTGGCGTGCGCGGGCTTCGTGGGCGCGTACATCTTCATCGTGACGCCCACGACGTCGTAGCCCGCTTCCGCCAGCAGGCCCGCCGCAACCGCCGAATCGACGCCGCCGCTCATCGCGGCGACGACGCGTGTCCGTTCGCTCATCGTCTTCTCACCGTGTAACCGCGCACCAGGAGAACGGGGTGCACCCGCTAAGGTTCGACCAATGCCAGCGCTCGGCGACGAGTTTCGCAGCGCGCGTGAAGCGCGCGGGCTGACGCTCTCGGACGTCGCCGAACAGATCCACATCCGTTCGGTGTACCTCAACGCCATCGAAAACGAGGACTGGAAGTCGATCGGTGCGCCGGTCTACGTCCGCGGGTTCATCCGCACCTACGCCCGCTACCTCGGGAAAGACGCCGAGGACGCGGTGGGGCGCTTCAACCAGACGTCGCCCGTCGAGCGGCCGGTCGTCGCTTCGGCCTCCGCAGCGACGCTGAGCGACAACGAGCGCTCCGGGCCGTCGCTCTGGGCCGTGATCGCCACGCTCGTCGCGGTGCTGCTGGTCGGCTTCGTCGGCTACGAGTGGTGGCAGTACGCGCACCCCGGCGGCGGCGCATCCGCGGTCGCGCGGGCGACCGAAGCGCCGCAACCAGCAGATACCGGCGCGGAGTCTCAGGCTCCGGCCGCCTCCCCGCGACCGCGGGCGACGCCGGCGGCGTCGGGCGTCGCGCCGCACCAGCTCGCGCTTCGTCTCACCCAGCGGTCCTGGCTTCGGGTCGTCGTCGACGGCACGCAGCAGCTCGAAGGGATCTTTCCGGCCGGCACCGTTCGGACGTTCAAGGGGAACGTCGCCGACGTGCGGGCGGGCAACGCCGGCGGCGTCGTCGTCGGTACGAACGGCCGCTCGCCCGCGCCGATGGGCAACGTGGGCGACGTCGTCGAGCAGCGCTTCACCCTCTGATCTAGGAAACCTCAGCATGCCATCCGACTCGTCGTTCGACGTGGTCTCGAAAGTCGACCCGCAGGAGCTCGACAACGCGCTCAACCAAGCGCGCAAGGAGATCGCGGGCCGCTTCGACTTCAAGCACTCGATCGCGTCCATCGAGAACGACGCTACGACGATCACCGTGCTCGCCGACGACGAGATGAAGCTGCGCAACGTGATCGACATCATCCAGTCGAAGGCCGTGAAGCGCGGGATCGATCTCAAGTCGTTCGATCTCTCGAAGGAGCCCGAAGCCGCGTCGGGCAGCGCGCTGCGCAAGAAGATTCCGATCCGCGCCGGCATCCCCAAGGACAAATCGAAGCCGCTCATCGAGGCGATCAAAGGCTCGAAGCTCAAGGTGCAGGCGCAGTATCAAGACGAGCAGATCCGCGTCTCAGGCAAGTCCAAGGACGATCTGCAAAAGGTTATGAGCCTGCTCAAGGGGCTGGACTACGACCTCCCCTTGCAGTTCACCAACTATCGATGACAGCCGCCGCCGCACGCACCAGCACCGTCTCGTTCGTCTCCCTCGGGTGCGCGAAGAACCTCGTCGACAGCGAGGTGATGATCGCGAAGCTCGGCGCGGCGGGGTGGGCGCTCGTCCCCGAGGCGGGCGACGCGGACGCCGTCGTGATCAACACGTGCGCGTTCATCGATCCCGCGAAGGCCGAGTCGACCGAGACGATCCTCGAGCACGCGCAGCGCAAGCGTGACGGCCAGCAGCTCATCGTCGCCGGTTGTTTGTCGCAGCGCTTCGGCGAGGAGCTGCATTCGCTGATCCCCGAGATCGACGGCGTCATCGGCACCGGCGCGTACGCCTCGATCGTCGAGCTGCTCGACGACGCGCGCGCCGGCAAGAAGCCCGTGCGGCTTGGGTTCGAGGCCGAACCCGAACATGATTTTCTGCCGCGGCTGATCACGACGCCGTCGGCGACCGCGTACTTGAAGATCGCCGAAGGCTGCGATCACCCGTGCACGTTCTGCATCATCCCGCAGTTGCGCGGTGCGTTTCGGTCGCGGTCGGAGGAGTCGATCCTCGCCGAGGCACGCGCGCTCGCGGCCGGCGGCACCAAAGAGCTCATTTTGATCGCGCAGGACACGTCGATGTGGGGGCGTGACCGCGGCTTCCGCCGCGGCGGCCTCGCGCATTTGCTGCACGAGCTCGACGCGGTCGACGGGATCGAATGGATTCGGCTGCTGTACCTGTATCCGGCGACGGTCGATTCGGAGCTGATCGACGCGATGGCGTCGCTGCGCAAAGTGTGCGCGTACATGGACATGCCGCTGCAGCACGTCAGCGTGCCGGTGCTGCGCGCGATGCTGCGCCCGTCCAACGGCGAGCGCTATCTGGAGATCGTCGAAGATTTCCGGCGGCGCGTGCCCGGGATCACCATGCGCTCGACGTTCATCGTCGGGTTTCCCGGCGAGACCGAAGAGCACGTCGACGAGCTGGAGCGCTGGATCGAGCGCGCGGAGCTGGACCGGGTGGGGTTTTTCACGTACTCGCGCGAGGACGGCACGCCGGGCGCGCTGCTGCCGAATCAAGTTCCCGAGCGCGAGAAGCGCAAGCGGCTGCTGCGGCTGCGCGACGCGCAGCGCCGCGCGTCGGAGCGCGCGCGCGCGAAGCGCGCCGGTACCGTCGTGCGCGTGCTCGTCGAGGAGCGGCGCACGCTGCGCAAGACCGATCCGCTCGCGGTCGCGCTGCGCGAACGCGACGTGCTGGTCGGGCGGTCGATGGGCGAGGCGCCGGGCGTCGACGGCGGGATCGTGTTCGCGTTCGACGCGAGCGTGCGCATCGGTGAGTTCGTCGACGTGCGGCTCGACGGCAACACGGCATTCGATTTCCACGGCACGCTGGTGCACGCGCGTGAGCTCGCCGGCGCGGTGAGCGCATGAGCAAGCAGATCGTCGCGGACCCGCCGGCTCCGCCCGCGCCGCCCATCGACGACCGGCCGCGCCGGCGTTCGGACCCGCCGCCCGGCGGCGGCGGCGCGCCGTCCCGCTGGCGGCATTTCTTCGCGTACGTGCTCGCGGTCGTCCTCATCGTGGTCGGGCTGGGCTCCGGCTACGTGGCGTACCGCGTGTTCCACGACCACCAGCAGGCGTCCGACGTGATCGGCGCCATCTTCGTCCCGTCGCCTTCGTCGGTGTTCGGCAAGGACCGGATCTACGTGATGGTGCTGGGCACCGACTACAACCGCGACGAGAAAGGCATGCCGTACTCCAAGGGCGCGCGCAGCGACACGATCATGGCGGCCGGGATCGACTTTCCGTCGAAGTCGGTCAAGCTCGTCTCGATCTTGCGCGACTCCGAAGCGATGGTCAACGGGCACGACTCGAAGATCAACGAGGCGTACTCGCAAGGCGGCATCAAGCTCGCCGACACCGTGATCGGTGACTTCCTGACGCTGCCGCATACGGATACCGGCAGCAGCTTCGACCGCTACGTCGTGATCAACGCGCGCGGCCTCAAGGACTTCGTCGACGCGATCGGCGGCATCGAGGTGCCGGTCACCGAGAAGATGGACTACGACGACTCGTGGGGCAATCTGCACATTCACTTCAAGCCCGGTTTGCAGCACATGAACGGGCAGAAGGCGATGGAGTACAGCCGGTACCGGCACGACGCGTGCAGCGACACGTGCCGCGTGAAGCGCCAGCAGCAGATCATCCAGATCACGGTTGCGAAGCTGAAATCCCAGAAGTTCAACGACCTGCTGCATATCGGCGCGCTGCTCGGAGCGCTCAACAAGAACGTCCGGACCAACTTGTCGTTCGACGAGGAGAAGGCGCTCGCGTGGCGCTTCCGCGACGCGAACCTCGCCGACATAAAGGCCTTTACGTTCGAGTATACGACGACGAAGATGACGATGTTCGGCGGTGAGGTCGTCATCCCCGATCCGGCGCAGAAGGCGAAGGTACTGTCGGCGTTTCTCGGGCCGTACGGCAACGTGACGCCGCCGCCGGTGAGCGCGCTGCGGTCGATCAACCCGGCGACCGTGCACATCGTGGTGCAGAACGGCAGCGGCGTCCCCGGCCTCGCCGGCGCAGTCTCGGCGAAGCTCGAGAAGCTGCACTACGTCGTCGATTCGGTTCAGAACGCCGATACGTTCGGCTACGACGTCACGCAGATCCGGCCGGTCACAACGCTGCCGTTCTTGGGCGAGCGCGTGCGTGCGGATCTCGGCGTGACGGGGGCCGTGATCGCGCCGGCGACGGACACCACGCCCGGACCGCACACGCTCGTCACCGTGATCGTCGGCAAAGACTACGCTGCGGCAAGCGCGGTCGCGCTCCCGACCTCCTCCGTCGCGCCCGCGCGCTGACCGCGTGCGGCGCCGTCCCGTCGTCGCGGCGCTCGTCCTCGTCGCCGCATTCGCAGTTGCGTACGGCGGGTGGCGGCTGTGGCTGAAGTCCGACGACCTGCTGCGGCCGGTGGTCGTGCTGCGCGGCGCGGATGCCGCCGCGCTCGCGCGGCCGTCGCTCGGCGCCCGGTTCGGCGCGCTGCTCGGCAAGGCGCGCGCGCCGGCGGATGCCCGGCCGCGGCTGGTGGCGCTGACGTTCGACGACGGCCCCTATCCGATCGTCACGCCGCTGCTGCTGCAGACGCTGCACGACTTGCGCGTGCCGGCGACGTTCTTTTTGATCGGGCGCGACGCGGAGCAATATCCCGACCTCGCACGTGCGATCGCGGCCGGCGGGCACGAGATCGCGGACCACACGCTGACGCATCCCGACCTGGACCGGCTTGCGGATCCCGCCGTGGTGGGTGAGCTTCGTGACGGTGCCGCGGCGTTGGAGCGGATCGCGCCCGATCCCGCGGAGCGGCGGCTGTTCCGGCCGCCGCACGGGCGGTACACCACCGCCACGTTGAAGGCGGCGCAGTCGGCCGGCTTCGACACGATCCTGTGGAGCGACGATCCCGGCGACTGGCGCGCCGTCCCCGCCGAGGTGCTGCGGGACCACGTGCTGGCGCATGCGGTCGCGCCCGAGATCGTGCTGCTGCACAGCGGGCGGCAGGCGACCGTCGCCGCGCTGCCCGACGTCGTCGCGGCGTTTCGGCGCGGGGGATTCACGTTCGTCACGGTGGGCGCTCTGTTGCGCCGGGCCTCGGCCGACCAGCTCAACGAGCCGGCAAAAGTCGCACTTCGCGGCGGCTAAGCGCTTGAGGTAACCTCGCACGCGGGAAGCGGTACTCGGGAGGAACCCCACCGCCCGGCGAATGGTTGTAGACCTGTATGGCCTTCCTCAAGACCCTGTTCGATGCGAACGCACGTGAAGTTGTGCGGCTGCGCCGCACGGCCGAGCGTGTCAACGCGCTCGAGCCGGCGACCGCGGCACTCTCCGACGACGAGCTGCGCGCGAAGACCGCCGAGTTCAAAGCGCGCCTCGAGCAGGGCGCGAGCAAGAGCGACGATCCGAAGGAACGCCGCGAGGCCGAAAAGGCGGCGCTCGACGCGCTGCTGCCCGAAGCGTTCGCCGTCGTGCGCGAGGCCGGCAAGCGCGTCCTGGGCATGCGCCACTTCGACGTGCAGATCATGGGCGGCCAGGCGCTGCACGAAGGCAACGTCGCCGAGATGCGCACCGGCGAGGGCAAGACGCTCGTCGCGACGCTGCCGGTGTACCTCAACGCGCTGACCGGCAAAGGCGTCCACCTCGTCACCGTCAACGACTACCTCGCCAAGCGCGACGCGGAGTGGATGGGCCCGCTGTACGAAGCGCTGGGGCTGACGGTCGGGATCATCCAGCACGACCTCGACCACAACGCGCGCAAAGAAGCGTACAACAGCGACATCACGTACGTCACCAACAACGAAGTCGGGTTCGACTACCTGCGCGACAACATGGCGTGGGCGCTCGACCAGATGGTGCAGCGCCACCTCAACTACGCGATCGTCGACGAAGTCGACTCGATCCTGATCGACGAGGCGCGCACGCCGCTCATCATCAGCGGCCAAGGCCACGACGCCACCGAGCTGTACGGCCAGTTCGCGAAGATCATCCCGCGCTTGGTCAAGGACGAGGACTTCACGGTCGACCAGAAGTCGCACGCCGCGCCGATCACCGAGAAGGGCGTCGCGAAGGTCGAAAAGATGCTGGGCGTCTCGAACCTGTACGACCAGCGGAATTTGGAGCTGACGCACCAGCTCAACGCGGCGCTCAAAGCGTGGAACCTGTTCCACAAGGACCAGCAGTACATCGTCAAGGACGGCGAGATCATCATCGTCGACGAGTTCACGGGCCGGCTGATGTACGGGCGCCGCTACTCCGAGGGCATCCACCAGGCGATCGAGGCGAAGGAAGGGCTGGACGTTCGCAGCGAGGACCAGACGCTCGCGACGATCACGTTCCAGAACTACTTCCGGCTGTACGACAAGCTCGCCGGCATGACCGGTACCGCGAAGACCGAAGAGCGCGAGTTCCGCGAGATCTACGGCCTCAACGTCGTGGTGCTGCCGACGAACATGCCGGTGTGCCGCAAGGACAACGCCGACATCGTGTACCGCAGCGAGAACGCGAAGTTCAACGCGGTCATCGACGACATCATCGAAGAGCACAAGAAGAACCGGCCGGTGCTGGTCGGTACGCGCTCCATCGAGAAGTCCGAGCGGCTCGCGATGATGCTGCGGCGCCGCGGCGTCGAGTGCAACGTGCTCAACGCGAAGTACCACGAGCAGGAAGCGCAGATCATCAAGGACGCGGGCATCCCCGGCAAGGTGACGATCGCGACGAACATGGCGGGCCGCGGCGTCGACATCAAGCTGGGCGAAGGCGTCCCCGAAGCCGGCGGCCTGCACATCATCGGCACCGAGCGGCACGAGTCGCGGCGCATCGACAACCAGCTGCGCGGCCGCGCGGGGCGCCAAGGCGATCCCGGCACGACGCGCTTCTACATCGCGCTCGAAGACGAGCTGATGCGGCTGTTCGGCCAAGAGCGGCTGCAGAAGATGATGGACTTCGTGAAGTTCACCGACGAGACGCCGATCGAAGCCGGCATCTTGTCGCGCTCGATCGAGGGCGCGCAGTCCAAGGTCGAAAACCATAACTACGAGATCCGCAAGCAGGTTCTCGAGTACGACGACGTGATGAACAAGCAGCGCGAGGTGATCTACGGGGAACGCCGCCGCGTGCTCGAAGGCCAGCCGCTGCGCGATTTCTTCGTCGATACGCTGCGCAGCAAGGTGTCTTTCGCGGTGGACACCGGCGCGCCGGAAGAAAAGCATCCGTCGGAATGGGACCTGTCGGCGACGCTCGACGAGCTCGAGCAGTTGTTTCCGATCAAGGAGCACGTCAGCGTCGGCGACCTCGAGAAGCTCGACCGCGAAGCGATGAAGGAGTTGCTGTTCAACCACGCGCTCGCGGCGTACGAGGAGAAAGAAGCCGAGGTCACGCCCGAGATCATGCGGATGGTCGAGTCGCAGTACATCATGCTGCCGATCATCGATCGTCTCTGGGTGGATCACTTGTACGTGATGGACGCGCTCAAGAGCGGGATCGGTTTGCGCGGTTACGGCCAGAAAGACCCGCGCGTCGAGTACGAAAAAGAAGCGTACGAGATCTTCGAAGATCTCAAGAACAACATCGCCGACGAAGCGATCAAAGCCGCGTTCGCGGTCCGCGTCGAAGCGGCGCCGCCCGAGGAGTTCCAGGGCTTCGCGCCCGACGGCACGCAGGTCGGCGCACCGCAGTACGCCAACGGACAGCCGCACGCGAACGGAGCGTCGAACGGCGCGCCGGCGTTCGAGACGATCCCGACGGGCGAGATCGCGCCGCAGGCCGCGCCGTCCCGCATCGATCCGGCGATGGCGGAACGCCTGCTCGGACCGGCCCCGAAGTACGAAGCGACGCAGGTCCACACGAACCGCGGCGACGACGGCGGCTCGGCGAAGCCGAAGGCGAATGCGGCCGCCGACAAAGTCGGCCGCAACGAGCTGTGCCCGTGCGGCAGCGGCAAAAAGTACAAACGCTGCCACGGCGCGACGGCCTGAACGAGATCACCCCGCGGCAGCGCGCGAAGCTCGAGCGCGAGCGCCGCAAGCACCGCGAACGCGGTTGGCGCCGGCACGTCGCGTGCTACACGGCGGAGTTCGTCGGGACGCTGATCGTGACGCTCGGCTCGTTTGCGCCGCTGGCGATTCAGGAGGGGCTCGGGCTGCAGCTCGGCTACGTGGTCGTCGCGGGATCGACGGGCATCGCGACGATGATCGTGATCTACTCGCTCGGCCAGGTGTCGGGCGCGCACACCAACCCGATCACGACGATCGCGTTCGCACTGCGCGGCGACTTCGACTGGTCGCGCGTGCCGGGGTACGTCGCGGTGCAATTTCTGGGCGCGATCGCGGCCGCCGCGCTCGTGCTGGGCATCCTGCACCCCGACCGCGGCGCGCTGCACGCGAGGCTCGCGCTGGGGCCGTGGCCCGCGTTCTGGATGGAGATCGTACTGACGACGATCCTCGTGCTCGTCGCGATCTCGACGGCGAACAAGGCGCGCTTCATCGGCCCGCAGACCGCGTTCGCAAACGGCGCGACGACCGTGTTCGATCGCCTTATCGGCTTCTACGTATCAACCGGTTCGATGAACCCGGCGCGTACGCTCGGCCCTGCGCTGCTGGTCGGCGGCATGCGTGACTGGTGGGTGTTCGCGTTCGGGCCGCTCGTCGGCGCCGTGGTCGCCGTCGGCCTCGTCTACGTGGTGCAAGGCGGGCCGAACGAGGCCGAAGCGCAGCACAGCGCCGGCATCGAGGGCGACTAAGGGAGCGACGTCCTAACTGCCGCGATCAAGACGCTCGCCCTGCGTGGAAACCTGCCTCGCTGGAAGCCATGCCGCCGCAGTCAAAAATATTGTAATCACGATCGAGAAAGCGATGGGTATGATGAAGAGGTATCTCCAGCTTACAATCGTGATGGCGGCAAAGGATAGGGCGAACGCCCACGCAGTGCCGCGCATGAGCGCCAAAGTCGCGGTCGGAAGGCCACCTAGCTGCCATGCCAATATCGCCGCGAATAGATAAAACACGCCGACAGAGAACCCGGCCGCCACAAAGAGGTCCCAATACGTGCGGTTGAACCCCTGAACGTCAAAGTGAATCGATCGCATTGAGCCAAGAAGGGCGTCAACTCCCCATTTGGGATCAGACTGGCTAAAGCCGAGCGTATGTCCTACCGCGAATAGCAGCAGAAGAACAGCAGCGATTCGATACAAGATAGATGCTTTCATTCTTCCCTCCGAAGATCACGGCAACGGGGCGTGGGATCGACCCCGGCTAACCATCCTCGTCGCGTTCGACGCCGCCGTCTTTGATCACCAGCCGCACGTCACGCAGCGCGGTGATCGATACCGTCGGATCGCCTTGCACGCAAACGACATCGGCGCGCGAACCCGCGGAGATCACGCCGAGATCGTCGCGCCGCAGCACGTGCGCCGCCACGGACGTCGCCGCGCGGAGCGCTTCGGCGGGCGTGAGACCGTGTTCCACCAGCAGCTCCAGCTCGCGCGCGTTCTCGCCGTGCGGGAACACGCCGATGTCGCTGCCGTTGGCGATCGTCACGCCGCTCTTGTGCGCCGACGCGAATGCGGCTCGCTTCGCCACCACCTTCGGATGGTCGCTCGACAGGCCGCGCATTCGCTCGAGGACTTCGTAGACCGCGAGCGTGGGGACGTACACCACACCGCGCTCGGCCATGAGCGCGAACACCTCGGGCGTGCCTTCGTTGCCGTGCTCGATCGTCTGGACGCCGGCGAGCGCGCTGCGGCGCATGCCTTCAGCCGTCGTCGCGTGAGCCGCGACGGGGACGCCCGCATCGTGCGCGACGCGCACGATCAGCGCGAGCTCGTCCTGCGAAAACGTCGGCCGCGCATCGCCGCCCGGGCCGTAGCGATAGTCGGCATAGACCTTGACCCAATCGGCGCCGCGCGCGATCTGCGTGCGCGTCACGCGTACAATCGAATCGGGTCCGTCCACCTCTTCCGCGCCTTGCGGCACGCAGCAGCCCGAATGAAATCCCGTCGGGCCGTACGTTCCGCGCGCGACGATCGCTCGGGTCACGCAGAACAGCCGCGGCCCCGGGATCACGCCTTCCGCGATCGCGCGGCGCAAACCGACGTCCGCTTCGCCCGCGCCTTCGGTGCCGAGATCGCGCAGCGTCGTGAAGCCGGCGGCGAGCGTGCGCTTTGCGGCGACGACGGCGCGCGCGACGCGCAGCGATTCGGGGTCGCGCAGCACCTGATCGTCCCACGATCGCTCGTCGTACGGGTGCAGCAGCAGGTGCGTGTGCAGGTCGATGAGGCCGGGGAGCAACGTCGCGCCCGGCAGGTCGATCGTGCGCGCGCCGTCCGGCGTCCCGATGCCGCCGCCGGCGCCCGCGGCGACGATGCGGTCGCCGTCGACGAGAACGTGCCAGCCGTCGCGCCGCTGCTCGCCGTCGAACACGGCCGCGGGCCGCAGGAGGATGCTGCTCACCGCCGCGCTTTTCCGGTAGGGCGTCGCCGACTCCCGGAGAATCCGGTCGTCCCGTGTCAGACGCCCAAACGACCGCCATCGACCGCGCCCGCGAGCGCCTGAGCGCGCTCAAGGTGCGGCTTTGACGATGCCGGCAAGCGCCGCAGCGTAGCGGAGCTGGAGGCGCGTTCGCGCGCCGACGACTTCTGGACCGATCCCGAGCGCGCGCGCGGCGTGATGAAGCGGATCGCCGACCTGCGCTCGGACCTCGATGCCGTCGACGTGGTCGATGCCGAGTTGACCGACGCCGCCGAGCTGCTCGACGTCCTGGGCGACGAACCCGGCGCCGAAGCCGAAGCCGAAGCGGCGCTCGCGCGCGCGCTCAAGGCGCTCGACGAGTTGGAGATGGCGGCGAACTTCGACCGCCCGTACGACTCGCACGGCGCGATCGTGACGATTCGCGCCGGCGCGGGCGGCACGGACGCGGCCGACTGGACGCAGATGCTCGGGCGCATGTACTTGCGCTGGGCCGAGAACCATGGCTACGAGACGCACGTCGTGGAGGAAGCGCCCGGCGACGAGGCCGGTTTGCGCTCGATCACGTTCATCATCCGCGGCAAGCACGCGTACGGGATGCTGGAAAGCGAGCGCGGCGTGCATCGCCTGGTGCGCATCTCGCCGTTCGACAACCAAGGCCGCCGCCAAACGTCGTTCGCCGAAGTCGACGTCGTGCCCGAGATGGAAGAAGGCGACACTGGTGAGGTGGAGATCAAGCCCGACGACCTCAAGGTGGAGACGTTCAAAGCCAGCGGCGCCGGCGGCCAGTACGTCAACAAGACCGAGTCCGCGATCCGCGTGTACCATCTGCCGACCGGGATCGTCGTCGCGTCGCAGCAAGAGCGCTCGCAGATGCAGAACCGCGACGTCGCGCTGAACATCTTACGCGCGAAGCTCGTACAGCGCGCGCGCGAAGAGCAGGAGGCAAAGCTCAACGAGCTGCGCGGCGACCGCATGGCCAACGAGTGGGGCTCGCAGATCCGCAACTACGTGCTGCACCCGTACCAGCTGGTGAAGGACGTGCGCACGAACGTCGAGACCGGCAGCGCGCAAGCGGTCCTCGAAGGCGACCTCGACGGCTTCATCTGGCCGTACCTGCAGAACCGCAACACCTTCGCCCCGGTGCGCGGCGGCGACGCCGCATGAGGTCGGGCGGCGTGAGCAGGATCGACGTCGTGGTCGTGTGCTGGAACGACAAGGAGAAGATCGCGACCGCGCTCGACTCGGTATTCGCGCTGACCGAGGTGCGCGACGATCCGGCGTTCGCGAACGTCGTCGTGTCGGACAACGGTTCCGCGGACGGCTCGCGCGAGTTCATCACGCAGCGGTACGGCGGGCGCGTGCGGATCGTAGAGAACGGCGCGAACCTCGGCTTCGCGGCGGCGTGCAACCGCGCGTTCGCGTCGACCTCGTCGGAGTACGTCTTTCTCCTCAACCCCGACGCGGAGCTGAAGGATCGCGCGTTCGCGGAGATCGTGGCGTTCATGGACGATCATCCGACGTGCGGGATCGCGGGCTCGCGCATCTACAACTACGACGGCAGCGTGCAGGAGTCGGTGGGCGAATTCGACACGTGGGCCGGCGCGTTTCTGCGCAGCAGCGCGTGGGGCGAGCTGCCGGTGCTGCGCCGGTTCGCGAACGGTGCGCGGCTGCGCGGCTTCGATCACGACAAGCCGCAGCACGTCGACCTCGCGATCGGCGCGGCGCTCGCGATCCGGCGCGCGGTGATCGACGCGATCGGTCCATTCGATGAACGCTTCTTTCTCTATCATGAAGAAGTCGATTTCGCCAAGCGCGCCGCGGACGCGGGCTGGGAAACGTGGTACGTGCCGGCGAGCGAAGCGGTGCACGAAGGGATGGGCTCCGCGCGCGGTCAGTACAACGTCGAGAAGCGCAAGCAGACGTCGCGCCGGAAATACTGGCTCAAGCATCACGGCCGCGCGTGGTACTACAGCCTCGTCGGCGCGCTGGTGGGGCGCTACGCGCTGTACGCGGGCGTCGCCGTCGGCGCCGTCGTGCTAGGCCGCAGGCTGCTGCGCTGATGGCGCTCGCGCCCGACGCCGTCACGACGTTCGAGCGGGTCGAAGGGTACCGGGTGGTGCGGTCGTTCGGCTATGCGTACGGGAACGCGAGCCGCCCGCGCAACGTGCTCAAACAGACGTTTCGCAACCTCGGCGCGCTGATCGGGCTCACGCCGGTGGACTATCTCACCGATGCCGAACGCGCGCGCACCGACTCGCTCGAGATGCTGCTGCGCAAGGCCGAAGGGATGGGCGCTAACGGCGTGCTCGGCTTGCAGTTTCAAGCGTCGGAAGGCCCCGACGGCGCGACGCGCGTGCTCGCCTTCGGCGAGGCCGTGCTGCTCGAGCCGCCGCCGGCCCAGCGACAAGCGCAGGGAAACAACTCCGCGTGAGCCTGCAAGAGCGCGCGCAGCACGAGCGCGAGCTCGAGCGCCAGTCGGCGATCGTCGCGTCATGCCGCAAATGCGGGATCGGCGCGACGCGCCGCAACAGCGTGTACGGCGAGGGCGATCCGTGCGCAGCGCTCATGGTGGTCGGCGAAGGACCCGGCGAGACGGAAGACAAGCTCGGGCGCCCGTTCGTGGGCCGCGCGGGTGAACTGCTCGACAAGATGCTGCTAGCGGTGGACTTGCCGCGCGAGGACGTCTACATCTGCAACACGGTCAAATGCCGGCCGACGCTCGACACCGGCCAGCGGCTCGCGAACCGCGCGCCCACGCCCGAAGAGATGCGGAACTGCCGCCCATACCTCGACGAGCAGATCGCGATCATCCGCCCGCGCGTCATTCTCGCGCTCGGCGCTCCCGCGGCGAAGTCGTTCATGGGCGAAAAGTTCTCGATCACGAAGCAGCGCGGCCAGTGGTTCGACGGGCCCAGCGGCGTCCCGGTGATCGCGACGTTCCACCCCGCATACATCTTGCGCCAGACCGGCGGCGCGATGACCGAGGTGAAGAAGCTCGTGTGGAGCGACCTCAAGAACGTGCGCGCGCGGCTCGACGAGCCGCTCCCCGACGCGAAGAAAGAACCGGAGCAGAGCTCGCTTTTCTGAGGCAGGCTGCTGATTTTTCGCTAACTCCTATAAATTTAATCTTTCTCTCGAAACATGCTCCTATGGAAATAGTAGACTGGGCGTAACGATCGATCGTCCGCCCCGTCTCTGTTCCGGAGGAAGGTTTCCATGCGCCTTACCCGTGCCGCGGCATTCCGGTCGTTCGCCGGTTGCCTGCTCGCCCTCAGCCTCGCGGGCCCCGCGCTCGCCCAACCGCGCGCAGCGACGGTCCTCGACCTCGCCGCCCAGCAGAAGAACCTCACCACGTTTGTCGCCGCCGTGCACGCAGCAGGCCTCGACGACACCCTCAAGGCCGCCGGCCCGCTCACCGTCTACGCGCCGACCGACGAAGCGTTCGCAAAGCTGCCGGCAGCGGACCGCGACGCGCTCATGAAAAATCCCGCCCGCCTCAAAGCGCTGCTTCTCGGCCACGTCGTCAACGACATGATCAAGATGCGCGACGGCGACAGCACGATCACCAGCGGCTCCGTGCCCAGCGTGGCCGGCAACCAATTGGTGTTCGGCACCGACCAAGATCGCGCGACGGTTGGCGGCGCCCACGTCATCACCCCCGATCTGATGGCGAACAACGGCTGCATCACGACCATCGACAAGGTCCTGCTAACGTAGTCCGCCCCGCCGGGCATGGCGTGGTAGAATAGTCCGTCATGCTCAGCGCGCGGGACCTCTGGATCGACGAGAAAGCACGCCGCGCCGGCTACGAAAACGGCGCGGCGCTTGCTTCCGCCCACGGTCTGAAGAGCTACCGCGTCGACCAGCTCTACCGCGCCGCGACCAAGGAGCTCGTCGACGACCTCGACGCGATCACGACGCTCCCGAAAGAACTGCGCACCGCGTTCGCCGCGGAGGGCGTCGCGCTCGACAGCATCGAGCCCGTCGTGATCCAGCGCTCGAACGACGGGCAGACGACGAAGGGATTGTTCCGTCTGCACGACGGCAACGAGGTCGAAGCGGTGCTGATGGAACACCACGGCGAGCGCAACACCGTATGCATCTCGTCGCAAGCGGGCTGTGCGTACGCATGCACGTTCTGCGCCACCGGCCAGGCCGGGTTCTCGCGCAATCTCACCGCCACGGAGATCTTCGACCAGGCGCGTTATTTCGGCAAGCAGCTCGCGCGCCAGGGGCGCAAGATCACGAACGTCGTTTTCATGGGTCAAGGCGAACCGTTCGCCAACATGGACCCGGTGATGGGCGCCGTCGCGCTGCTCAACGACCCGAAGGGCTTCGGGCTCGGTCACCGCCACATCACGATCTCGACCGTCGGATTGGTGGACAAGATCGACCGCTTCGCCGACGAGCACACCCAAGTGAACCTCGCGATCTCGCTGCACGCGCCTACCGACGCTACGCGCTCGGCGATCATGCCGGTGAACCGCAAGTTCTCAACGGCGGACCTGATGGCGGCCGTCGAGCGCTACATCCGCAAGACGAACCGCAAGGTGTTCTTCGAGTACGTCATGCTCGCGGGCGTGAACGACACGGACCAACATGCCCACGACCTCGCAGGCCTGATGAAGGGCGCGCTCTACCACGTCAACCTGATTCCATACAACAGCACGCCGGACGCGGCGGTTCGCGGCACGGATGAAAAGCGCATCTGGGAGTTCGCGAAGATCCTCGAAGCGCGCGGCGTCGCGGTGACGGTGCGCACCCCGATGGGCCGCGACATCGCCGCGGCATGCGGCCAGCTGCGCGTGGAAACCCAACCCCGAGCGAAAGCAAGCTGAAGCCCGAAAGCAAGCCGGACGCGGTTGCGGTGGTCGTGCTGCGTACGGTGACGGGTGCGCAAGTCGCGGCCGATGCCGAGGTGCTGCTGCTTCGGCGGTCCAGCGGTGCTTTCGCCGGCGCGTGGACGTTCGTGATGGGCGGCGTCGAAAACGGCGAGCGCGCGACCGACGCCGCGCGCCGCGAGCTCGTTGAAGAGACGGGCCTTACCGCGACGGAGCTGTACACCGCGGGCGAGCTGGACGCGTTCTACGATCCTATTCGCGATCGCATCGTGCACGTGCCGTTCTTCGTCGCGTACCTCGGTGCCGGGGACGTCGCCTTGGAAGCCGACGTGCACGACGAGCACCGTTGGGTGACGTTCGCGCAGGCGGCGGAGCTACTCGAGTTCCCATCGCACCGGCGCGTGCTCGACGAAGTACACCGCGCCTTCGTCGCGCGCGCGCCGCAGCCGTGGCGCACGATCCGGCCCTAAACGGGTACCATCCTCGAAATGGCCGACGGCGCGCCCATCAGCGAAGAGGAAGTCGAGCAGGTCGAAGAGCGGACGCGGCCCCGTTCCGCGGTGATCTTCGAGACCATTCGGCGCGAGGGCGAGGACACGTACGAGCGCGCCTCGGCGTCGCTGTTCTGGTCCGCCGTGGCGGCCGGCGGCTCGATGACGTTCTCCATGATCACGATGGGCGTGCTCATCGCCCACATGCCGGACACGCCGTGGCGGCATCTCGTCGCGTCGTTCGGGTACACGATCGGCTTCCTGATCGTCATCCTCGGCCGCCAGCAGCTCTTCACCGAGAACACGCTGACGCCGCTGCTGCCGATCTTCTACGATCTCAAGGCGTCGCGCTTTGCGAAGCTCGCGCGCGTGTGGGCACTGATCCTCGCGGGCAACCTCGTTGCGGCGCTCGCGACGTCCGCGTTGGTCGCGTTCAGCGGCGCGTTTCCCGCCGACTCGCTCAAGGCGTTCGACACGCTCGCCGTCGCCGCGACCGCGCATCCGTTCTGGACCTTGTTCGTGAAAGCGATCTTCGCCGGCTGGCTGATCGCGCTGATGGTCTGGCTGCTGCCGCTCGCGGAAAACGCCGCGCTCTTCGTCATCGTGATCCTCACGTACGTCGTCGCCGCTGCCGACTTCGGGCACATCATCGCCGGCTCGGTGGAGGCGTTCTACGGTGCCTGGCACGGCGCGGTCGGCTGGGGCGACGTCGTCGCCTTCATCGTCCCGACGCTGCTCGGCAACTCCATCGGCGGCGTCGCGTTCGTCGCCGCGATCTCCACCGCGGAGATCACGTCGGAGCGCGCCGAGCTCAGAGGCGGCGAGGGCGGCAAGTCCGGCGGCGGTGAGGACAAGGGACGGCGCGCGCGGAAACCTCGCGCGAAGTGAGTACCGTGGAAGAAGACAAGCCCCGCGTGTCGATGGAAGAGATCACCGCGCTCGCCAAGCGGCGCGGGTTCATCTTCCAGTCCAGCGAGATCTACGGCGGGCTCGGCGGCTTCTTCGATTACGGCCCGCTCGGCGCCGTGCTGAAGCGCAACGTCAAGCAGGCGTGGTGGCGCGCGAACGTCGAGCTGCGCGACGACGTCGTCGCGTTCGACAGCTCCATCGTCATGCATCCGCGCACGTGGGAAGCGTCGGGCCACGTCGCAGCGTTCCACGACATGCTCGTCGACTGCCGCAACTGCAAGCACCGCTTTCGCGCCGACCATGTCCCGTCGCTCGACAAATGCCCCGACTGCGGCATGACAGGCACCCTCACCGCGCCGCGCAGCTTCAACTTGATGATGAAGACGGCGACAGGCCCGATGGAGGACACGTCGGCGCAGACGTATCTGCGGCCGGAAACCGCTCAGGGCATCTTCGTCAACTTCAAGAACATCTACCAGAGCGCGCGCAAGAAGCCGCCGTTCGGCGTCGCGCAGATCGGCAAGTCGTTTCGCAACGAGATCACGCCCGGCAACTTCACCTATCGGCTGCGGGAGTTCGAACAGGCCGAGCTCGAGTTCTTCGTGCCGCAAGACGGCAAGGATCTCGAGTGGTTCCAGACCTGGGTGGACGCGCGCAAGCAATGGTATAGCGACTACGGCGTGAAGGCGGACCGCCTGCGCTTCTACGAGCTCACCGAGAAGGAGCGCCCGTTCTACGCGAAGGCGGGCATCGACGTGGAATATTTGTTTCCGTGGGGCTGGGGCGAGCTGGAGTCGATCGCGCACCGCGGCACGTACGACCTCGACCGCCACATCGAATACTCCGGCAAGGACCTGCAGTTCTTCGATGAGGCATCCAAGCAGAAGTACACGCCGATCCTCATCGAGTCGTCCGCCGGCATGGACCGCACCACGCTGACGATGCTCATCGACGCGTACGACCGCGAACAGGTCATCGACGGCGACAAGCAGTCCGAACGCACCGTGCTGCGCTTCCACCCGAAGATCGCGCCGGTACAGGTCGGCGTGTTCCCGCTCGCGCGCAACAAGCCCGACCTCGTCGAGCGTGCGCATGCGATCGAGCGCGCGCTGCGCTCGGATTTTCGCACGCAGTACGATGAAGGCAACGTCGGCCAGCTCTACCGCCGCCAAGACGAGATCGGCACGCCGTTCTGCATCATGGTCGACTACGAAACGCTCGGCGACGACACCGTCACCGTGCGCGACCGCGACACGATGAAACAGGACCGCGTGTCGGAAGGCGCGCTCGCGGAGTACTTGCGGGAGCGGTTGTGAGAGCCACATGAAGCAAGCCGTCTCGCGCGCCGTCATCGCCGCGCTCACTGTCGCATCGGTACTCGGTGCCGGGTCCGGCGCGCGCGCGGGCGTCGTCGTGCCGACGCAGCACAACGACAACTTGCGCACCGGCGCGAACCTCGCCGAGATGATCCTGACGCCGGCGGCGGTGAGCGCGCGCGGGATGCGGCGCGTGGACCGCGCGGTTGACGGCGTGATCAACACGCAAATCCTCTACGCGCCCGGCGTGTCGGTCGGCGGCAAGCTGCGCAACGTCGCGTACGTCACGACGAGCGCGAACTCGGTGTACGCGTTCGACGCGGACGACGGCACGAAGGGGCCGCAGCACGGGCTGCTGTGGCGCACGCCGCTCGCCGATGCCAGCGCGTCGCCGCCGGCGTTCGCGCGCGGGATCAACGCCACGCCGGTGCTCGAGTTCGCGGGCGGGAAGGGCACGATCGACGTGCTGTACAGCACGGCGGATACGTTTCCGACGTTCTCGATCTTCGTCAAGGACGAGCTCGCGCTGCGCAAGGTGCTGCACGTTCGCTACTACCTCGTGAAGCTCGATCTCGCGACGGGGCAGCCCGTGTTTCCCGCGGTCGAGCTGCACGGATCGATGCTGCGCGACGACAAGAAAACGATGACGTTCGACGCGACGGTCGAGAACGACACCGCCTCGCTGCTGCTGGACCACGGCTACCTGTACGCGTCGTTCAGCGCGCGCCAGAACGAGAACGTGGCCGAGTATTACGGATGGCTGCTGCGCTACAAGGCCGCCGATCTGTCGTACGCGGGCGCGTTCAACACCCAACCGCATTCGTGGGACTGGAAGTCGGCCACGCATCCGAGCCCGGTTCCGATCCCGTCGACCAGCCCGCAGATCACCTGCTACCAGCCGTCCGGCGGGCGGCTCGAACCGTGGGAGAACGGTTTCGTTCCGAACGGTGGAGCGAACGCGATGGCGTGCGTCGGCGAAGGCGGCGGCATCTGGCAAGGCGGAGCGGGCCCCGCTGCGGACCGCGCCGGCAACGTGTACGTCATGATCGGCAACGGCCACTACGATCCGCGTGAGGGATCGTACGGCGACAGCGTCGTGCGCCTTTACAGCAGGCCGGGCGGCGGCACGACGGCGGCAGACTTCGGCGTCGACGGCTCGTGGGCACCACCCAACGAGCAAGCCGCCGACGAGCAATACGACGTCGACCTTGGCTCGGCCGGACCGATGATCGTCGAAGGGAACGGCCCCAAACGCGTCATCGTCGGCGGCAAGACCGGGATCTTCTACGTCGTCGGCGGCGCCGCGTTCGCGCCCGCGACGGCGCCGGTAGCCCCGGCGGTGCAGTACGTCGTCGCCGGGATCAACTGGCGCGCGCCCGACCTGTCCGGCGATCTGCGCTATCGCACGTGGAACCAAGGTCCGCATCTGCACGGCTCGCCGACGTTGTGGCGCGTGTCGGACCGCAAGGCGTACGTGTACGAGTGGGCCGAGAAAGATTTCCTCAAGAAGTACGAGTTCGACCTGCGCGCCGGCAAGTTCAAGGTCGCCGATCCGATTTGGCACGCATGGGTCGCGCAAGAGACCGGCGTGCTGGCGGCGCCGTGCGTGCAGAAGCTGCTTTGCCTCAACGCGATGCCGGGCGGCATGCTCGCGATCTCGGCGCGCGGCACCGATGAGAACAGCGGCATCGTGTGGGCGATCCTGCGCGGCTACGATACGAAGCACGACGACAGCATCTACGCGTTCGACGCGAAGACGCTTCACTTGATTTGGAGCGATTCGATCGGGTCCGTTCCGCATTTCGCCGGACCGACGGTCGCGGACGGTCACGTGTTCGTCCCGACCAACTCGATGCAGTGGCGCTTCACGATCTATTCGCTCGGCGATCGTGCGGTCGCGAACGGCGCCGGTGCGCGCTTGCGCACGGCGCCGCCGGATGCCGTCGCGAAGCTGACGATGGCGCGCGCGATGCCGATGAAGATCGCCTCGCCGAGCAGCAAGATTCCGGATTACGCCGCGGACCCGGCCTACCGCGCGCGCCTTCAGCTGCCGCGCCTGGTGAAGATGCTTCCGCCGGGGACGATCGTGGGCGCTGCCTACGGTATTTACGGCAACGAGGTGTACGACTGCTCGAATCCCGCCGCGTGCACGCGCACGCGCACCGACGTCGCGCGCGTGTTTCCGTACGACGACCGGCCGGGAACGGTGCCGCACTCCGAGATCCCGCTGGGCGCCGCATGTTCCTACGCGGCCGTGCCGGATCATCTCGCGCTGTCGGCCGATTTCCCGGAATGGCAGTTGATCCGGAACCCCTGCCCGGTGTTCGGCCAAGCGTCGCTCGTCGCGCGAACATGGTCGATCTTCACGGGCCCCGCAGTGACGCAGCCGCCGCTGAAGACGGTTCCGTTCTTCGCGATCTATCTCGGACTGCAGCCGGGAGCCCGGTAACCGTGCGCCACGCCTTCGTAGCGTTCGTCGCGGCCGTCGCGCTCGCCGCATGCGGCGGCGGGGGCGGCGGCCCGGTGTTCACGTCCATCCCGCCGCCGCCGCCGGGTGCGCTCGGTGTGAACCCGCTGGTACCGAACTCCAACGGCACGATCCTATCGGGCATCGTACCGACGGCCGCTTCCGCGGCCGTGCTCGGC
Source organism: Candidatus Elarobacter sp. (assembly GCA_036403315.1). Lineage (GTDB taxonomy): Bacteria > Vulcanimicrobiota > Vulcanimicrobiia > Vulcanimicrobiales > Vulcanimicrobiaceae > Vulcanimicrobium. The sequence continues at coordinate 13,381 of DASWRD010000076.1, read as the reverse complement.
TTGGTATCCATCGATTTTCGGGCCGACTCATCGACGCCGGGGACCGTGCTGCTCACCGCAAAAGCGGGCGGACCGTCCTCGGTCGCGCGCGCCGCAAGCGGCGGTCGGGACACCGCCGCTGCGAACCGGCGCGCCAACGCATCATCTTCGCATGCGGTCGCGATCCGTGCGTCGTCCGCGCCGCCGCCGATCGGCGCGCACCAGACGTTCTTCGTCGGCGCCACCGCGAGCAGAGGCGGACCCGTCGTAAGCTATACGTCATATCCGTTCACGCTCGTATCGACCAGCGCGCACGTCGCCGTGTGGATTCAAGACGCGAGCATCGCGGCGTTCGCGCCGGCAAGCAGCACGTTCGCGAACGATGCCGAGGTCGCATACGCCGCGGACACGGCGGCGATCGGCTCCGCGACCTACACCGATGCGGCCGCCGGACGCATGACGAGCGTGCCGTATTGCGACGCCGCCGGCAATCCCGCCGGGACGGGGCCGTTGTACGCCGCTCCGTTTTCGTATCTCAACGTGCTCGTCGTCGATCCGGGGACGGTCGGCCCGAACGTGGGCGGCGAGTTCTTTCCGGTCGACACGTACGCGCAGGCGAATTTGAACTGCGACACCGGCTCCGTGCACCGGCGCAGCAACGAAGGCGGCTTCGTCGTGGCGGCGATCGCACCGACCGCGAACGTGCACTACCACGTCCAGCAACTGCTCGCGCACGAGTTCACCCATCTGATCCAATTTGTCGACCAAGTGATCGTGCTCGGCCGCGCCGATGCGCCGCCCGCGATCAAGGAAGGCTTGGCCGACCTCGCGCGCGACATCACGCTCGGCACCACCGACATCGGCAACGTGTCGGGCAACACGGCGCAATCATTCCTTCCGCGCCCGCAAGACTACTCGATTCTGGGCATGACGGGCGCGCACGGACGCTACAGCAGCGGCAACTACGGCGGCGCGTATCTGCTGATGCGCTATATCGCCGACCGCTACGGCTACGGCTTCATCAAGACATACGTGCAGAACGATCCGCTGACCGGCACGAAAGCGTCGTTCGACGCGGTCGCCGCCGCAGCCGGTGCGCCGTCGTTCGCCGCGCTCTTCCGCGATTTCGGCGCGACGCTCGCCGCCTCGGCAGCCGGCGCGCCGGCGCAGGCGCCGTACGCGTTCACGAGCATGCAGTTCGGCCGCACGTACCAGAACGTGCAGACGAACGACGCGTTCGCCGCGACCGTCACCGTGCCGCCGGTCGGAACCGCGGGCACGGCGACGTTCGACCCGAACCAACCCGTCGCGATCTACCCGGGCGGCGTGACGCTGCTCAACGTCGCGAGCCCGGTCTCGCAGGCACAGCTGTTCGTTATCGAGCCTTCGAAAACGCTCGGAATCGACGGCGCCATCGCGTCGCGCTGAACGCGCGATCCTCTGCCGTATCGCGCTAAGCTTTCGAGTTGCGGTCGCCCGCCGCGTCGGCCTCCTTGCGGCACGCGTACTCGCCCAGCTTCGTGGTGCCGTAAAAGCGCGTTCCCTTCTCGTGGTAGATGTGGCTCTTCAGGTTGAGCCACACGACCTCATCGGTCGCGCAATGCTTTTTCGCCGACGCTTCGTCCGCGAACCCGGGCGGATTCCCGTTGGTGGCGGGAAGCGAGCCGGCGGCGGCGGGCCCGCCGGTCGCCGCGCCGCCCATCGGCACGGCGGCGGACGGCGTCTGAACGGTGGTCGTGGACGTCGTGCTCGACTGCGTGTCCTTGTGGCCGCAGCTCGCGGCGAGGACCAGCAGCGCAACGGCGCAGAGGCGTAGGATCATCGAGGACCTCCTTTGCGCCCGTGTATCGCCGGGCAGGACGACCGTTCCTTGCGCTACGGCGCGCGCGAGGCTACGGCGCGGGCGAAGCCTGGGGCGACGCCGGCCCGACGCCAATGTAGAACCCGAACCGGTCCGCGAAGCCCAGCGAGAAGCCGCGCCGCTGCTGCGCGATCCCCACCGCCGCGAGCCGGGCGCGCGGGATGCCGGCCACGTGCGTGCACTCCAGCATCGCCGTGAACGCCAGCAGCTCGCGCGGTTTGATCTCGAGCCAGGTGTTCGGCGGGATCCCGCTCGCCGCGATCTCCGCGACGTCGAAGGACGGGATCGGTTTGCCATCGCGCACTGCCGCGCGCGCGGTCTGCACCGCGTCGATCATGGCGACGGCGAGCGGTTTGAATGCCGCGCTGCACTTGGGCCGCAGCGCGAACGGGTCGGCGGGCGGAGTTTTGGGTTCGTCGTCGGTGGAGACCTCTTGCTGCGACATGCCGCGAAGCGCGGACGCCGGCGGAACGAAATACATGCCGACGGCCGGCGAGAACGCGATGTAGAGCCCTTTGGGTTGCGGCGTGGGAACGTAGAGATGCCGTTGCGCGATCTGCTCGGGCGATCCGCTGCTGAGCCGCGCGCAGTTGATGAACGCCGCCGCGAGCGGGATCGGAGCGCCCGTGCTCACCGCATAGCGCGCGCCGTCGTCGTACGCCGCGTACTCGAGCGCGACGCGGTTGACCTGGCTCGGAATCCCGGCTAGTTTCGCGGGATAGCGCCCGGTGCTCGCTTTCGCGCGTTCGGCGGCGTCGCGAATCTTGCCGATCGCGTCGAGCACCGGCTGCGCCGTGCGGGCGGCGATGGGCGTGCAACTGTCGTTGTCGGGATCGATCGTCAGCGCGTTCGATGCCATCGCCGCGGGGAAGTCGTTGACGCGAATCTGGATCGTGGTCTCTTGCTGGCCGGCCGACACGTCCGACGTTCCCGCGCCGCTGCCGACGGCGCCGAGCCTGCCGATGCGCACGGTGTACGTCAGCGCGAGCGCCCGCGGGCCCAGCGGCGCCGACGGAAGCCGGAGCGCGGTCGCGCCGGCGCGCGGCAGCGCGCGCGAGTCGAGCGGCGACACGAACGGACCGGGAAAACGGTTGGTGAGGTTCGTCCCCACGATCGCGAGCGAACCCGCGCGCAACGGCATCGCGAGCCCCGCGTTGAGCACCGTGTATGCGGGCAGCCGGTTGGGGTTGTTCGCCGCGGTGTAGCTGAGGTTCATCAGCGCGTCCACCGCACGCCCGAGCTTCACCGTGCCGACCAAGCCGGCGCGGTGCAGCGGCGTGTCGGGGACCTGTGCGCCGAACGGCGTCAGCGCCGCGGTCGCCGCGGAGCCGCCGGTGACGTAGCGCGACTGCACCGTCGCATAGCCCGCGAACAACGCGGTGCCCATCTGCAGCGTGCCCGACACCGTTGCGCCGCGATTGATTTGATCGGCCGGCGCGAACGACGTGAACGCGGCGTTCGGCACCGCCGTCGCGCCGCACACGAACGACGAACCGGCAACGGCCGCGACGGCGCCGAGATATCCTGCCGGAACGCCGATCGCCGCGGCGTCCACGGCGGTCAGCACCGGCGCGCCTTGCAGGTGCTGCATCCACGCGGTGAGCGCGACGCGCGCGTGCTTGCCGGAGCGCTCGACGCTGCCGCGCAGCGACGACGAGCGCTGGTGCGCGCCGTTGGTCGCCTGCAAACCACCGACCGCGAGGCCGTCGATGCAGTTGAACGTGAGCGAGCGCGGATCCGGGAACGCGGCGTTCGTCACGACGAAGCTCCCGCCGGCATCACCGCCCCCGATCGCGAGATCGTACAAAAGATCGCGCGTGGGCTGCCAGCGCACCGACAGCCGGCCCGTCGCGTTCGTCCCGCCGTCGCTGCCGTTGAAGCCTCCGCTCGCGGTGAGCGACAGCCGCTGGTTCACACGATAGCGGTCGAACACGTTGACCGCGTGATACGACGTTCGGCCGGTGATGGGGAACGTGCCGAAGCCGTTGGTCGCAGTGCCGTCGAACGCGATGCCGTACACGTTCGCCGTGAGCGACACCTCGTGGCGGTCGCCGCCCGGAAATTGCAGCCCCAGCGAAGCGCCGCGCGAAAGCGAGCGCGTCTGCGAGCCGCTCGGCGCAGGCACCCCGCCGAACGTCGCGCGGTTGCGGTCGTCGTCGCTGCGCGACAACACGACGTAACCCGACGCGAACACGGACGTCGCGCCGATCGTCGCGTTCTCGCCGAGCGTCACGAAGCCAAAGTGCTGGTGCGCGTACAGCCCCGGCCCGAAGCCGCACGGGTACAGCGCGGTCTGCTGGCTGCACACGATCCCGTTCTGCTGGTCGGTGCGCGAGGCCGTCAGCGTGAGGGTCTGCGTCAGGGAAGGCGCCCAGCGCAGCTTCAGCAGATCGCCCGCGGCGAAACGGTCGCCGTCGTGCACGTAGCGCAGCCCGCTGACGTCCGTGAAGTCTTGCCCGGTCAAACCGTTGGTACGGCCCCGCGCGGCGTGCTGTACGACGTAGCCCAGATTGCGGATCGAGCCGCGCGCGGCGAGCAGCGCGGACGAACCGTTGTCGCTCGCGTACTGCACCGTCGCCTGCTGCTGCGGAAGCCGCGTCGGCTGCAGCGTTCGAAAGTTGATGCTGCCGCCGAGCGAACCGTTCGACGCACCCGAGCTCGCGCTCGCGCCCGCGAACAAGTCGGCGTTGATGCCGCGATTTCCAAACGCCGCGCCCGCCCCTGCGATCGCCACGCCGTCGATGCTCGTGCCTGTCTGCGACGGGTCGTTGCCGTCGATGGCGAATCCGTCGCCGCTCGCGGTGACGCCGGGCAGATCCCCGATCGCGTCGCGGAGCGAGCCGTCGAGGTGGCGCAGCGCGTCGTCCTGGCCCACTTCGCGTGACGCGCGCGCGGGCGACGTGCTCACGCTGACGGAGCCGATCTGCTGCAGCCCGCCGGGCTTCGCCAGCTTCACGCGCACGGTCGTCGCCCGGTTCGCCACGACGTCGAACAGCGGCGAGCGCGCCGAGTTGTAGCCGCGTTTGGAGATGGACGCACGATACGTGCCGGTCGCGACGGACTCGAACCGCGCGCGCCCGTCGGCGTCGGTGTAGCCGATGGAGCCGTTCTCGCCGACGACGAGCACGCGCGCGAGCCCGATGGGCTTGCCCGTGCCCGCGTCGACGACCTCGACGATGACGTCGCTGGCGTCGGCCGCGGCAAGCGAGGGCGCGAACGACGACGCGACGAGCGCGACGATCTGCAGCCCGACGAGCGCCGCGCGCGCGAAGCGGCGGGTCACGCTTGCGAGAGGAGCCGAACCGCCTCCGCGCGGTCCGCGCAGAACAGCGCGCCGGCGAGCGATCCGGCGCCGGTGATCCAGCCGGGGTTAACCGCGGGTACCACCACCGCGAACGGCGTGCCGTGGCGCATGCGTCGCCGAAGAAACAGCACGAGGTCCATCGCGATCATGCCGTCGATCGAGCGCACGTCCGCAAGATCGACGATCAGCGGAACGTTCGAGTGCCGCGCGTGCTCGATCTGCTGCGACACCGCACCGAAGCGCTCGGGCGTCAAGTCGCCGTCCAGCACGAGCACCGCAGGATCCGCCGAACCGTCCTCCACGCCGGACTACTACGTCCTCCACGCCGCGTTTCCGCCGTCACCGAGCGGAAAAGGACTCCCCTGCAAAACCGAAAAGCTGAACGTTCGGGCGGTCGAGACGTTGCTGCTTTCGCGCTGAAATTGCGCGACGGAAAGCGCTATTTCGCAGATCCGGCGACGCAGCAGCGTGGCTCACAAGACCGACGCCGATATGGCGCTCTTTTTTGATGACGCTGGCGTCGCGAGCAGGTGGCGCACACCGTGAGAGTTCGTTGGCTTTCTACAAGACGTCGCAGAACGCCAAGGACGACACTCGGCAAGGAGGCGGAATGATACGGTCGCTTTTTCTCACGACGCTCGGCAGTGCCGGCGTTGCCGCGGCTACGCTCCCCGTACCGGGCGACGGCGTTCCGGCCGTGCTCGACGGAGGCCGCTTCTTTGCGACGCCGCACACGACCGGTGGGCTTCGGACGAAGTGGTGGCTCGACACCGACGGCGGCGGCTTCGTCTTCAGCGAAGCTGCGCGCCGTCTTGCGCTGCCCGCCGACGGTCCGCGCGCAGTACGGGCTCCGCGGTTCGCGGACAAGTCGATGCCGCCCGCGGACGGCGTCCGCCTACCCGTCCTCGACTCCGCCCAAGCGAAAGCGGACCCGCTGCTGCAGGGCTTCGACGGTCAGCTCGGTGCGTCGTGGTTCATCCGGCGGCGCTGGCTTTTCGACTATCCGGCAGCGACGCTGCGCTGCAACGCCGCGAGCCGTTCGACCTCGTGGTTTCCGATCGAGCTCGCAGGCGGGCTTTATCCGCGGATTCGGATCGACGTGGGCGGAACGGTGGTGGATGCGTCTCTGGACTCTGCCGCATCCGTTGCCGTTCAGCCCGACGCGGCCGGCCGTTTCCGCGACTCGCTTCCTGCCATCCGCGCGACGAGCTTCGTGAAGCGGTCGCTGTTCGACCGCTGGCAGACGGAGCATCCCGACTGGACGGTCTTGCGCAACGTCGGCGTCGCCGGATCGATCGACGCGATTCGCGCGGCGAACGTGGCCATCGGCCGCTGGCCGCTGGGCCCACAGTGGTTCACGACGCGCCCGAACGACGACGTCTTCGAAGGCGAGACGATCTCGTTGAAGCTCGGCGCGTCGGCGTTCGACCGCAGCGTGCTCGAGCTGGATTATCCGCAACGTCGCGTCGGAGTGATCGCATCGGCGCGATTCTGAGCCGAGGGACGTTCTACGGCTCGTCGCACGGCCGTGACGTCGCCGGTGCGCGCTTTTCGGTCGTAAGCCACGCGGATGGCCGCGTCCTTGCCGAGCACGCGCACGAAGCCGGCTACTTTTGCCTGCTGCTCGACGGCGACTACGCGGAGACCTCGGACGGTGTGACGCTGCAATACGCGCCGCTCACCATCGCATATCACCCGCCGCGCTGTCCGCACGCGGACGAGATCGGCGCCGCGGGCGGCCGTTTCTTCATCATCGAGCTGTCCGCGGAGCTGCAGGCCCGCGTCGACGAGTCGCACATGCCGGCGAAGGTGTCGGAAGTCTCCGGCGGGCCGGTCGTTTGGCTCGCGTGGCGTTTGTGGGAGTCCGCGTTCGATCGCGCGGTCACGCCGGTCGAGGTCGAGTCGTTGCTGTACGAGCTCTGCGGCGCTGCCGCGACGATGCGGCGCGACGAGGCGCACGAGCCGCGGTGGCTGCACGCCGCATCGCGGTGGCTCGACGAGCATTTCCGGGAACATGTCACCGTCGCGCAGGCAGCCGCCGAAGCGGGGATTCATCCGGTGCACCTCGCGCGCATGTTTCGCAAGTTTCGCGGCCGCGGCGTCGGCGAGCACATCCAGCACCTCCGAATCCATTACGTCACCGGGCGTCTTCGCGAGGCCGGCACGCCGCTTGCGGCGATCGCGCTCGACGCCGGCTTCGCGGATCAGGCGCATTTCACGCACGTCTGCCGAAAGCTCACGGGCCAGACGCCGGCACAGCTCCGGCGCACCTTGAAAAGGACGAAAGCGGCACCGAGTTTGGTTTGAACAAGACCGCACGCCGCCGCGGCGCTAAGCTCGGAGCATGATTACACGCGGACAGATGCTCGGCGCAACGGCCACCGGACTAGCAGCGCTCTCGGCGCCGGGTTTAGCGGCCGCGCGAAGCGGCGGGCGGGACCTGACTCCGAGAGCGGGCGGCCTCAAGGTGGCGGTGGTCGTCGGAAATCAGGCGACGGTGATCGATTTCGCCGGACCTTGGGAAGTGTTTCAAGATGCCGGCCGCAACCGGCCCGACGTCGGATTCGAGCTGTACATGGTGTCCGACACCGTCAAGCCGCTGCGCGCGACCGGCGGCATGACGATCGTGCCGCAGTACGACTTTACGAACGCTCCGCCGCCCGACGTCGTGTTCATGGGAGCACAGGGCGAGCATACGCCGGCGAAAATCGCGTGGATCAAGCACGCGAGCGAACGAGCAGCTCTCGTCATCTCGAATTGCACCGGCGCGTTCTTATTGGCGAAGACCGGTCTTCTCGACGGCTTGTCCGCGACGACGCACCACGATTTTTACGACAAGTTCGAAAAGGAATTCCCGAAGGTTACGCTCGCGCGCGGTCCTCGGTATGTGGAGCACGGAAAGATCATGACGGGCGGCGGGTTGAGCTCGGGGATCGAGGTAGCGCTACGCGCCGTCGAACGCTTTTACGGCAGTGAAGAAACGGCGCGCACCGCGTACTACATGGAGTACAACCGATCCGACCGGCGACCGACGGCGTAGGGCACAGCGTAATTCGAGAGCGATTCCGTTACTTGGCGGGGGCGCGGCGTATTGTGAACCCCGCACGGTGGATGTACCGCGGGGCGTCGCCGACCGTGAACGTCACCGCGTCAGCGTGCGCGCCGTCGCGCGCGCGCAGCGTCCAGCGGCCGCGCGCGAGGGGGAGCGTCCAGCGCGCGTCGTGCGAGGCGACGTGCGCGCCGTTGAGGTCCCACGCCGGGCGTGACGTCCCGCGCGCGACGACCGCGATCCGCGCGCCCGGCGCCGCGACGAACACGTCGCCGTCGTGCGGTGCGACGATGCGCAGCGATTCGCCGCCGCGCGGCGGCTGCGCGGCCAGCCACGCATCGTAGCTGCGGTCGAGCGGGCGCGGCGGCGCGTTCCACGCGACGAGGTCGCGCGCGTCCAGCCATTCGCCGACGACGCTGTCGCAGTCGGGTGTCGGCCGGACGCCGGTCGTGGCGCACATCGGCTTGCGCGCGTAGCCGCGCGGCGGAGCGAACGGCCCTTGCGGCACGCGCTCCGCGAGCCGGCGGACGATGCGGTTCCACAGCGGCGCGGCGCCCGTCACGCCGCTCACGCGCTGCATGGGGGCGCCGTCGAAGTTGCCGACCCACGCCGCGACGGTATAGTCGCGCGTGAAGCCGACGGTCCACGTGTCGCGAAAGTCCGACGACGTCCCTGTCTTCACCGCACTTGCGAACGACGTGCGCAGCAGTGAAGCGACACCGAACGCCCGAGCGCGCGCATGGGCGTCGGCGAGCACGTCGGTGACGAGCCACCATTCCGCCTCATTGCCGACCGCGACGCCGTCGCGCGGCACATCCGGGTCGTGCGTGGTCGCATGCACGCGCACCGGACGCCCGCCGTTCGCGATCGCGGCGTATGCGCCCGCGAGCTCTTCGAGCGTCACCTCACCGTCGCCGAGCGCGAGCCCGAGCCCGTAGTGATCCGCGTCCTTCGTCAGATGCCGGAACCCCAGCGCGCGCAGCCGCTCGAGGAAGCTCGCGACGCCGACGCCGCTGAGCACGCGCACCGCGGGCACGTTGAGCGAGTTCGCGAGCGCGACGCGCGCGCGCACCGGCCCGGCGAACCGGTCGCTGTAGTCGCCCGGCCTATAGGATCGCGACCCCGGTAAGCCGTACGTCGCCGGCACGTCGGCGAGGATCGTCGTCGGCCGCACGATGCGCCGTTCGAACGCGAGCTCGTACAAGAACGGCTTGAGTGTCGACCCGGGCTGCCGCAGCGCGACGACGCCGTCGTTCTTTCCCGCGCCCGCGCGCGCGAAGTAGTTCGCCGAGCCGACATAGGCGAGGATCGCGCCGTCACGGTTGTCGAGCACGATCGCCGCGCCGTCGCGCGCGCGGCGCTCGCTCAGATCGCCGACGATCTGCTGCGTGGCGTTCTCGACGAACGCTTGCAAGTCGCGGTCGACCGTCGTGCGCACGCGCGTCGCGTCCGGTGCGGCACCGCCCGCGAGCCGGAACAGCAGGTGCGGCGCCGCGGCGATCCCATCGGTGCGCGGCAGCACGTCGATGCGCTCGGCGGCCGCGCGCGCAGCCTCGTCGGCCGAAACAGCGCCGGTTGCCGCCATGCGCGCGAGGACCGCCCGCCGCCGCGCTTCGAGCGCACCGCGGTGCGCGTAGGGGTCGAGGCGCACGGGATCGTTCGGCAGCGCGGCGAGGAACGCCGCGTGCGCGAGGTCGAGCTCGCTCGCGGGGGTGCCGAAGTAGGTTCGCGCACCGGCCTCGACGCCCGTGAGGTCGCCGCCCATCGGCAGCCGGTTCACGTACGCTTCGAGGATCGCGGCCTTCGGCGTGGCCGCCTCGATGCGCCGCGCCAGAACCATCTCGCCGATCTTTCCGACCAACGTGCGTGGGAGATCGTAGCGCAGCCGCGCGAGCTGCATCGTGATCGTCGAGCCGCCGGACACGACGTGGCGCGTGCTCGCCAGTTGCCATCCGGCGCGCGCGAGCGCGATGGGATCGATGCCGTCGTGCTGCCCGAAGCGCGCGTCCTCGGTGGTCACGATCGCGGCGAGAAACCGCGGCGACACGCCGCGCAGCGGTACGCGCACGGCGTGCTCGGTGTCGCGCGCGAGCACGGTGCCGAGCGCGACGCCGTTGCGATCCTCGAACACGAGCGCGTTCGCCCCGCCGCCGAAGGCGCGCGGACCGATCGGGCGGCCCGCGAACGCCGCCGCCGCAAGGGCGACGGCGACCAACGCCGTCAGCGTCCTGAGCTTGGTCGAAGGGCGGGTCGAAGACCGCAAGGGAGCATCTCCGCTCGAACGAAACACCGGGGCGACGTGAACACGCATGCGCGCCGTGCTGCAGTCTTCGCCGCGCTGGTTGCCGCACTCTTCGCGACGGGCTGCACTCAGCACGCCGCGCCGCCGCAGCACGAGCCGCTGCCCACCGTGTCGCCGCTGCCGTCGCCCGCCCCGCACGCGCCGATCGCGTCCGTCGCGCCGCAAGGCGAAGCCGGCGTGCTCGCGCAGGTGCGCGTTCGCTTCAGCGACGACCTGATCGCGCTCCAGCGCCTCGAATCGCCGGACGAGACCGCGATCCTCGCACATTTTTCGATCGAGCCGGCGCTGCCGGGCCGCTTTCGGTTCCTGACGCCGAAGATGATCGGCTTCGAACCCGACCGCGCCTGGCCGGCCGCGACGCGGGTGCGCATCACGATCGGCAAAGGGCTCAAAGACGTGCACGGCCACGAGCTCGCCGACGACGTGTCCTGGACGTTCGAGACGCCGGGCATCGAGCTCGACGAGCTGCCCGGGAAGTACGACACCAACCCGACGATCTTGCGGCCGGCGATCCACTTCACGTCGAACGTCCCGCTGGATCGCGCGTCGCTCGAAGCGCACGCGCGCATCCGCGTGCACGGCGACTCCGGCGAAGGCGTCGCGCTGACGGTCCCGCCCGATACCGCGAGCCCGAGCCCGTCGCCGGGCCTCGTGCCGGACCAGGAGTTCGATCCGTCGCAGCGCGACCGGCGTTACCTGCTCGTCCCCGCGACCCACCTCGAGAAGGGCAAGCAGTACGACGTCGTGATCGGGCCGGGCGTGCTGCCGCGCGACGGCAACCTCCCGAGCGATCGGGAGTTCACCGGCAAGCTCAACACGCACGACGACTTGCGTTTCGTCAAGGCCGGCTACGGCGACGCGGGGCGCTTCACCACGGGCGATCCGAAGCTGACCTTCACCACGCAGATCGACGCGAAGTCGCTTGGCGCCATCACGCTGCAGCCCGCGCCGCCCAAAGGCACGACGCCGTTCGCGGTCGGCGAGTCCGACGTGAACGTGAACACCGCGCTGCTCGCGCCGAACTCCACGTATTCCGTGACCATTGCCGCATCGCTGCAGGACAAGTTCGGGCAGAAGCTCGGCAGCGAGCAGCACGCGACGTTCCGCACCGGCGATCTCTCGCCCGACGTGTGGGCGCCCGACGGCACGAACCTTTTCCCGTCCTCGCGCGACGTGCGGCTGAACGTGGTAGCGGTGAACGCGCCGCCCGGCGTGCAGGCGAAGTTCCGCGCGCTGCAGCCTGCGGACGTGGTGCAATATCCGGATGCCAGCGCGTACGGCCGCGGCGAGGTACTGGGCGATGCGGCGGCGTGGCCGCAGTTCGACGCGCACGGCCCGCACAACGTCGAGCGCACGATCGAGATCCCGCTGCGCGCGAAGCTCGGCGCGCCGGCGGGCGTGCTGGCGTACGGCGTGCGCGCGACGCTGCCGCGCCGCCAAGAGCCGTTCACCGCGAGCGGTACCGTGCAGCTCACGGATCTCGGCGTGTTCGCGCAGTGGTTCCCCGACGGCGGCACCGTGCGCGTCAACCGCATCGCCGACGGAACGGCGGCGGGCGGCGCGCACGTCGACGTGTACCCGTCGCAGGCCGACAATGAATCGAAGACCGGCGCCGCCGTGTGCGCGACCGCGACGACCGACGCGGCCGGTATCGCGCGGTTCGCCGGCGCCGCGTTCGCCCGCTGCGCGGCCACCGACAAAGGCGAGAACAACGCGCCGGCGTTCGTGACGGTCGTGCGGCTGGGCGCGGACTGGACGTACGTGCGCACCAGCGATTCCAGCGGCGCGTACACGGGCGACTTCTACAACGGCTGGTCGTCCGCGACGCCGCTCGCGCGCGGCACGATCTTCTCGGACCGCCGGCTCTATCAGCCGGGCGAGACCGCGCAGATGACGGCCGCGGGCTGGTTCTTGGTGAACGGCACGCTACGGCGCGGCAAGGCGCCGTCGTACGCGATCACGCTGGAGCAGCCGAACGGCGACAAGCACGATCTCGGCCGCCGCTCGCTCGACGAGTTCGGCGAGTTCACGCTGCCGGTCGCCATCGCGAAGAACGCGCCGCTCGGAAGCTACACCGTGCGCGCGGCGGCCGGCAACGGCGAAACGATCAGCGGCACGTTCCGCGTCGCGGAGTTCAAACCGCCGAATTTCAAGGTCGACCTCGCGCTCGACCACCAAATCGCGCAGCGCGGCGCCACGATCACCGGCACCGCGACGAACGCGTACCTGTTCGGCGCGCCGCTCGCGGGCGCGTCGACGGCGTTCACGGTCACGCGCAGCCCTACCGAGTTCACGCCGAAAGGCCGCGAAGCGTACTCGTTCGGGCGCCGGTGGTTCTGGCCCGAAGAGCAGCCCGACGCGGCGACCGACGTGCTGGGGTCCACGGTCACCGACGACGCGAACGGCAAAGCCGTGGTGACGTTCCCGGTCACGAGCGACCTGCCGTACCCGATGACGTACGAGGTGGACGCGGAGACGACCGACGCGTCGAACATCTCGGTCGCCGACAGCAAGTCGTTCACCGCGCTGCCGTCCGACACGCTGATCGGCGTGAAGACCGACGACGTCGGCACCGCCGGCACGCCGCTAAAAGTCACGTTCGTGGCGACGGATCCGTCGGGCGCGTCGCGTTCGGGCACAAACGTGCACGTCGAGCTGCAGCGCGCGACCTATTCGAGCGCGACGAAGATCGTCGAAGGCGCGGAAGAGCCCGTGCAATCCGTGTCCTACGCGACGGTCGCGAGCGCCGACGCGGCGAGCGCCGCCGGACCGGCGACCGTTTCGCTGACCCCGGACAAGCCCGGCACGTACCGCGTGCGCGCGGACGTCGCGGGCGCGAGCGACACGGCCAGCGAGACGGACGTCGAAGTGTTCGTCGGCGGGAGC
>DASWRD010000075.1:0-76711 GCA_036403315.1 Candidatus Elarobacter sp. | reverse complement strand
GAGCACGACGCTGTTCACCATCGCGGGGATGGAGCAGTTCGTGCCGGTGTTTCTGGGCGAGCAGCCCGCGCCCACGCCGCGCGCCGTCACCGTGCAGCGCTGCCTGCGCGTCGCGGGCGCGAAGTCCGACATCGAGAACGTCGGGCGCACCGGCCGGCACGGCACGTTCCTCGAGATGCTGGGCTTCTTCTCGTTCGGGGACTACTACAAGTCCGAGGCGATCCGCTTCGCGTGGGATTTCTACACGCGCGAGATGGGGATCGATCCCGCGCGGCTGCACGTCACCGTGCACGTGTCCGACGACGAAGCGCAGAAGCTGTGGGAGACGGAGATCGGGCTCGATCCCGCGCGGATCACGCGCTGGGACGAAGACAATTTCTGGACGATGGGCGCGACGGGGCCGTGCGGTCCGTGCAGCGAGATCTTCTTCGACCTCGGCCCGGCGTTCGCGGCCGGTCCGGACGATGACGGGCCCAACAAGGGCGACCGCTTCACCGAGCTCGGCAACATCGTGTTCCAGCAGTTCAATCGCGGGGCCGACGGCAAGCTGACGGAGCTCCCGCGCAAGGCGATCGACTTCGGCGGCGGCTTCGAGCGCGTGCTGGCGATCGCCAACGGCAAGACGTCGATGTACGAGACGGACCTGTTCACCGACTTGATCGCGGCGCAGCCGGCGGTCGGTCAGACGGCGCTGCCGCCCACGGAGCAGCTCGCGCGCCGTCGCATCATCGCCGACCATGCGCGCGCGGCGACGTTCCTGATCGCCGACGGCGTGTATCCGTCGAACACCGAGCGCGGGTTCGTGCTGCGCTTCCTCATCCGGCGCGCGATTCGCAACGGGCGTTTGCTGGGCTATCCGCGCGAGTTCATGGCCGAGCTCGCGAGGGCGGTCGTCGCGTCGCTGGAGAGCGGCTATCCCGAGCTGCGCGCGCGGCTGAACGACGTGCAGAACGCGCTGCGCATCGAAGAAGCCGGCTTCATGCGCACGCTCGACCGCGGCAGCGAGCTGCTCGAAACGCTGATCGCCGACGCGCTCGAAGACTGCACGATGCTGATCTCGGGCGACGACGCGTTCGTGCTGCATGACACGTACGGTTTTCCGTACGAGCTCACGCGTGAGATCGCGGCCGAACGCGGCGTCGCGGTGGACAGCATCGCGTTCGAGCAGAAGATGGACGAGCAGCGGCAGCGCGCGCGTGCGGACGCGGCGAGCAAACGCGGCGTCGTCACGGTGACCGACGTGCCGACGCTGTCGTCGGCGTTCGAAGGCTACGGCGGGCTGGAAGCGGACGGCACGGTGCAGGCGATCCTCGTCGGCGGCAAACCCGTCGACGCGATCGACGCCGGCGCCGAGGCGCAGATTTTGCTCGACCGCACGTCGTTCTATGCGGAGAAGGGCGGCCAGGTGGGCGACCACGGCCGCATCACGCACGGCGATGCGGTGTTCGAGGTAACGGACACGCAGTACGTCGGCGAGGCGATCGCGCACCACGGCCGGCTGACGAACGGCGCGCTCGCCGCCGGCGACGCGGTTCACACGAGCGTGTATCCGGCGTGGCGCGAAGAGATTCGGCGGCACCACACGTCGGCGCACTTGCTGCAGCGCGCGCTCAAGGACGTGCTGGGCGACGACGTCGTGCAAGCCGGCTCGTGGGTCGGCGTCGACCGCATGCGGTTCGACTTCCGCAGCCCGGCCGGCGCGCTGACGCCGCAGCAGAAGCGCTCGGTGACGCAGCGCGTCAACGAGCTCATTCGCGAAGACCATCATCAAGTGATGACCGAGCTGCCGATCGAGGAGGCGAAGGCCACGGGCGCGATCACGATGGCGGGCGAGAAGTACGGCGACCGCGTGCGCGTCGTCGCGTTCGGGCCGGCAGTGGAGTTCTGCGGCGGGACGCACGCGCACACCACCGGCGAGCTCGGCATGTTCGTGCTGCTCAGCGAAGGCTCCATCGGCAGCGGCGTGCGCCGCATCGAGGGCATCGTGTCGAAAGCCGCGGAGCGTTACGTCGAACAGCAGCAGGACACGCTCGCAACGCTCAGTGAGGCGCTGTCGGCGAAACCCGACGAGCTCGTCGACCGCGTCGAGCGGCTGCAGACCGACGTGCGCGATCTGCAGAAGGCGATGGCGGAGATCAAAGCGCGGCTCGCGTCGGCCGATGCGGCGACGTACGCCGACGCCGCGGAAACGGTCGGCGGCGTTCGCGCGGTGCTCGCCGTCGTGCGCGAAGCGAACGCCGAGGCGCTTCGCACGCTAGGCAACGCGATCCGTTCGCGGCTGCGGTCCGGTGTCGTGGGCCTCGTCGGCACCGACGGTCAAAGCGCGTCGCTGTTCGTCAGCGCGAGCGAAGACGCTGTGAAGGCGGGCGCGCACGCGGGCAACCTCGTCAAAGCCGCCGCGCCGCTCGTCGGCGGCAAAGGCGGCGGCGCACCCGCGCAAGCGCAGGGCGGCGGCAAGGACCCGGCGGGCGCGGAAGCGGCGCTCGCGGCGACGCGCGACCTGCTCGCACACCAGCTGTCGTGAGCGTAGTGCTGGCGGCTGCGGGCGCCATCGCCGCTGCGGCGGCGATCGCCGCGGCGACTGCGGCCCCGCTCGCGACGACGACCATGAAACCGCCCGCGAAGGTGACCGCGCCACCTCTCGTGACCGTGACGGTGACCGCGATGCCTGTGCCGGACGCCGTCATCGCAAAGTATGCGGTCGCGCTGAAGGAGCTCAAAGAGCCGCGCGTGTTCAGCGTCGAGTACACCATCGAGCAGACGGGGACGCGCTCGCTGGAGCAGACGCACCGCATCTTTCGCAGCGGCACGGACGAGCGCGACGAGACGATCGCCGTCAACGGCTCGCGCCCTGCGGTGCCGCTCGTCCGCATCTTCCGGCACCGCCCGTACCGCTATACGATCGCCGCGCTGGCGCCCAAGCCGTCGTCGTACGACTTCGTCTATGCCGGCCCGCACAAAACCGGCAAGCACGTCGACTACGTGTTCGACCTCACGCCGAAGAAGGATACGCCGGCGTTCGCGTTCACGCAAGTCACGATCGACGGCGTGACGTTCTTACCATCGGCGGTGTCCTTCGTGACGAACCAGCACGCGGGCAGCGGTCGCGTGACGTTCTCAAAATCCGATCGCTGGTGGGTCGCGCGCAGCGCGGCCGCACAAGCAAACGTACCCGGCGGCATCGCGCACGAGCGCCTCACGTTCTCCCGTTGGCGCTTCCCGGCAACATTGCCGCAGTCCACATTCTCCGTCCCACGCCCGCTCTTGACGCCACGGCCGACTATTCCCTAGGAAAAAGAGGGTGCTAGCTATTGTAGTTAATGGCATCTGACCGCCCGGTTCATGTCGATTCGATCGAGCGCCCTTTTTTCTCGCGGCAAGTATCGTTTGGGGCGCACGGCGATTCCGCTTCCCCCGGAAAGCGCCGCGACGGAATGGTGTTCTGTTTCCATGAAACAGGCAACCGCTCGTATCTTTCATTTTGGGCGGCTGAGAGCTGTGTTTCGGCCCACTTGCATAGGGATGCTATCCTAGTGTATGCAGTCTGCGACGGAAACCAAGATTTATGAAGCGCCGGGTGTTTTCATTACGAACGCCCGCTGTATTCTGCAAAACACGACCTACGCGACCGCGAACATCTCGTCTGTACGTATTGGCATGAAAAACGATGCGGGTCCGTTCATCTTGTTTGGAGTTATTTTTGCGGTAGCTGCGGTCATCGCGTTTGCCAATGGCGCGAGCGGCGTGCTACCTGGGCTCCTTCTCGGCGCTATATCGTTCGCACTTTTCTATGCTTCCACAAAGGCGAAAACGTGGTACGTGGTGATGCATACGAATTCGGGTGAAATTAAAGCAATCAGTAGCAAAGACTATGGTTTTATCCACCAGATCGTGGATGGAATCAGCAACGCAATCATCCACCGCGGCTAACTTGGATCGTAACGTGGCTCGACGCCGCGATGCTCTCGTCCAATCGGCCTCCGCCACGCCGACGCAACGTCCGTCGCAATGAACGAAGAAGTGCACGCTGCAATGGAAGATCGCGTGCGCGCCCGGTCGAACCACCCTGGGCGTGTATCCTACGCCTCCGCATTGCACGCGGCTACAACGTCTACGAGCTGGCGACGGCGGCGGACGTTGTTGCGTGCACGATCCAACGCTTGGAATCCGGCAAACCCACCGACAAGCGAGTGTTGTCGGCGCTGGCAAGGGCGCTTCGGCGTGCCTTTTTGCCGACTCGTGTGCGGAGAGCACAGCTGCGTCGAACGAGCGTGTGTGTGCGCAGCTACGGTCGCGCGCGATCCAACGCTATTAGGAACTTTCGGATGGTCGCAGGCGGGCCCAGCTCCGGCTGAAGATCATCGCTGAGGCGGATATTTTCAGCGCGGAACGACGACGTATTATTAGCTCGCTTGACGAGTCACGAATAATGAGGCTAGGTTCTCTGCCGGCGAAAAGAGCCCCGATCGCTCTTCCCCCCGGGATAGCAGGTAGGGTCAGAGGTCGCGAGTCTCTCGCGACCCCACTTTTTTGGGCGCGGGTCGGCGGTTTCCGCACTGCGCCTAGAACCGCGGCCGCCTTCGGCGGCGTAGGGTTGGTATGAGAACAGCGCTCCTCGGCGCCGTGGCGCTCCTCGCGCTTACCGCTGCCGCTCCTTCCGCCGGGTCCGGCGCGGTGGTGCACATTCGCGACGACGCCTTCGTCCCCGCGTCGATCACCGTCAAGGCGGGCGACAAGGTCACGTTCGTCAACGATGACGACGACGCGCACACCGCGACCGCAGACGACGCGTCGTGGGACTCCGAAGGGCTCAACCAGCGCCAGAAGTGGATGCACGCGTTTGCGAAGGCAGGCAAGATCGCGTACCATTGCACGGTGCACCCGATGATGCACGGCACCATCGTCGTGACGGCGGCAAGCCGCCCATCGAGCGCGACGTGAAGCGCCGCGATTTCGTCGGCCACGTCGCTTGGACCGGCGCCGGCATTTTGTACGTGCTTGGTGCGGACGGTATCGTGCGCGCCGCGGCGGACGCGTCGCCGAAGTCGTTCGGTTTCGTGCAAATCAGCGACAGCCACATCGGCTACGCCGGTCCCGCCAACGACGACGTGCGCGGCACGCTCGCCAAGGCCGTCGCGGCTGTCAATGCGATGCCGGTGCAGCCGGCGTTCGTGATCCACACCGGCGACGTCACGCACTTGAGCAAAGCGGCGGAGTTCGACGACGCGCGCGCGATCCTGAGCACACTGCGCGCGCCGCTGATCACGATCCCCGGCGAGCACGACGTCATCGGCGCCGAAGGGCCCAAGCGCTACGCCGCGGCATTCGCGCGCAAAGAAGCCGCGGGCCGCGGGTGGTCGGCGTGGGATCAGGGCGGGATCCATTTCGTCGCGCTGATCAACGTCGGCGAAGGCGAGACGATGGGGATGCTCGGCGACGAACAACTGGCGTGGCTCGCGAACGATCTCAGCGCGCGCAAGCCAGACGCGCCCGTCGTCGTGTTCGGCCACGTGCCGCTGTTCGCCGCGGCGCCAGAGTGGGGCTGGACGACCGCCGACGGCACGAAGGCGATCGCGCTGCTGCGCCGATTCAACGCCGTCACGGTGCTCAACGGCCACATCCATCAGGTGCTCGAGCACCAGGACGGCGCGATCCGCTTCGCGACCGCCCGTGCGACCGCGTTCCCGCAAGCCGCGCCAGGCACGCCGAACGCGAAGCCGGGGCCGCTCAAGGTCGCACCGGACTCGCTGCTGGGGGTTCTCGGTTACCGTACCGTCGAGGTCGCCGGCCGCGCGGCATGGCAAGACCGAACGCTAGCGCCGGGCTGACGCTCGTCGAAGCGCGCCCGATGGCGCTCGACGAGCCCGCGTTCGACCTCGCGTACCGCGCGTACGCCGCGCGGCTGCGCGCGGTCGCGTACGACGTCGTTCGCGACCGAGACGCAGCGGAAGACGTCGTCCACGGCGCGCTCGTGCGGGTGTGGAGCACCGGCGCGTACCGGCCGGAGCGCGGCGAGCTGCTGCCGTTCCTGATCGCGTGCGTGCGGCGCGAAGCGTTTGATGCGCTGCGCGCCGCCAAACGCCGGCATCTGCGCGAAGCGCATGCGGCCGGCGTTCCCGTCGTGCCTGATGAGACCGCCGCGATCGACCCCGTCGAAGCGCGCCGCGTGCGGAGCGCGCTGGACGCGCTGCCCGATACACAGCGCGACGTCATCCTGCGCGCGTATTACGGACATCGCACGCTCGCCGAAGTCGCGCAGGACACGAACACACCCCTCGGCACCGTCAAGAGCCGCCTCGCGGGCGCGCTGCGACGGTTGCATTCCAGCCTCGCCGGAGAACCACCATCGTGAACCACCTCGACGACGATGCCGAGCTCTACGCTCTCGGGCTGACCGATCGCGAACGCGGCGCGGAGATCGAAGCGCACCTCGCCGGCTGCGACGCGTGCCGCGCCCGCGTGGTCGCCGCCGAGTCCGCGGCCGCGTCACTTGCGGCAGCGCTCCCCCCGGCGCCCGCCGCCGCGCCGCGGCCCTCGTGGTGGACGACCGCGGCGACGGCCGCCGCGATCGTGTTCGCGGCGACGACCTCGTTCGCGAGCGTCTCCGCGCATAGCGCGTCGGCGCAGCTCGCACGCACCGACGCCGCGCTCGGCGCGATCGCGTCGTCCCACTTCGGCCACACGACGCTGACGTCGCATACAACCATCATCGCGAAAGTGCTCTACGCACGGGACGGCACGTGGGTCTATGTCGTCGCGGAGAACGCGCCGCGTGGGGCGCACGTCAAGCTGCGCAGTGGATCGGCGGTCCGCGACTTGGGCGCGCTCGATTCCGGCGTACCGGCGACGTTGTTTGCGCGTTCCCCCGGACGCGCTGACGAGATCGAGATCAGCGTCGTGGTCGCCTACGGATCTACCGAAGCCGGCAGCAAGTGGGGCGAGCAAACCATCGCGCGCGGCGCGCCCGTGTACTAGGACGCCCACACCGCAGGCCCGACGGCTATTAGAGCGCCTGGCCTTCGATCGGCGCGCGCAGCTCGCCGAGGTGTCCGGCGACGCACTCCTCGATCAAGGTCCAGCGGCCGCCGATCACGTCGAACACCGCGTACGCGCCGTTCTCCACGCGCGCGTTCCAGAAATCTTCCAGCCCGCGCCCCTTCGCGTCGACGAGCGCGACGCGCACGACGGCGTCGTGCGTCACGACGAGCCCGGGGACGTTCGGCGCGAACGACGCGGCGAAGTCGCGCCACCGCCCGAGCACGTCGGCGATGCTCTCGCCGTTCTCGAACTGCACGTGCGCCGGATCCCCGCGCCATGCGCGGTACCGCACGGGATCGTTCGCGGCGAGCTCTTCGCGCAAGCGGCCTTCCCAGGTGCCGTGCGCGATCTCGATGAGCCGGTCATCGGTCTCCACCGGCACGCCGGCGCGTTCCGCCGTGGGCTGCGCCGTCGCCGTGCAACGCCGCAGCGGCGAGCTGACGACGCGTCCGATGCCGGCTGCCTCCATCGCGTCGGCCAGCGCCAGCGCCTGCCGCTCGCCGAGCGGGCTGAGCGGCGATTCCAGCCGGCCTTGATAGCGGCCGGCGACGTTCCACGTGGTTTCGCCGTGCCGCGCGACGTACACGCGCACGGGCGTGCCGTTCGGGCGCGGCGCTGAACCTTCCCGGCCGTGAGCCGAACGCGTCGTTCCTAGATGATCATCTGCGCCGTGAGCCCCATAACGAGCACGATCGGCGGATTCGCCGGATCGCGGAACGTCTATTAGCAGAGCTGAATGTCGTTAGCGAGAACGAACGCGGCGTTCACCGCGATTAGCGTATCGCGGCCCGATCGGCACGGATGCGATTCGGCGCCAAATTTTCCGGACGCGCAATTCGGGGGACCGGGAAGAGAAGAGGGTCATCGACGGCATCGAGCGCAGGATGCTCTGATCATGAGTGAACCAACGCGCGAGGCGCACGACGGCACCACCTGTACGGTGGCGACTGCAATGACGGGAAGAAAATGCTGAAAAGAGCGCTACCAGGTTTGTTCGTCGCGCTCGCGCTCGCGCTGCAGCCGCTGTGCAGTCGAGCGGAGGTCCTGTCCGGCGTCAGCGACGTCTTCAAGTCGAAAGACCGGGTGGCTTTCTTCGAGGTGTACCACATCGCCCACGAATCAACGTCGTACGGTGTATCCGTGCCTCTGTCGGACGTGATCAGTCCGTCGAGCCAGGACTATGTTCGCGTAAGCGCGCGGAACTGGCGTGCCGTTAACGCATTGTACGAAGCGCTCTCGAATACGCCGGTCGACCGCACTGCAGAATGTCCGCTGCGTTCGCTGCCGTACAGGCTCGACGTACGTTGGGCTATCGTCGTGACGTATACCGACGGATCGCACGATGCCGTCGGCTTCAACGATCTCTGGGACTGCGTCCAGAGTTCGGCATCGCCGAAGGCATGGCGCTCCGGCCGCGGCCTGTTCACCTACGTCGTGCAGACGTTTCCGTTCATGAGGTAAGGTTTGCACGGCGCGCTCACGGCGTCGTGACGTCCGCAGCGGAAGGACCCGCGCCAAGTGCTCGAACGGGTGGTGAACCTTCCCGGCCCAGCGGCCGACGCAACGGCATGGAAGCGGTACGCGACGATGCGGTCATGGCCGAGATCAACATCACGCCGTTCACCGACGTGCTGCTGGTATTGCTGATCATCTTCATGATCCTCGCGGCGATCGTGGCGCCGCCGGGTTTCGAGAAAAAGCTGGGGGATCCGGGCCGCGCGAACCCCCCGCGCCGCGTCGCGGCACCCACGATCGAGGTCGTGGTGAACGAGAACGGCAGAATCTTCGTCGACGGCAAACCGTCGGACGAACGCGCGCTCTACCGCGATCTGCTCGCGACGGTGCAGCACCGCGGGAAGCTGCACGTCGCGCTCGCCGCCGACGTCAAGGCGCCGTATTCCGCGATCATCCGCATCTTGGACGCGGCGAAGGTCGCGGGCCTCGAGAGCGTCGGCTTCGTGACGTCGTAGCGGTGCGGCGATGAGCATCCCGCGCGACCGCGCGCGCAACTTTCTCGCGTACGGTTTCGGCATCTCGATCGCCGTGCACCTGATCGTGCTGCCGTTCGTGCGCCCGCAGCCGACGGTGGCGGGCGACGAGATCGTCGACCATTTTCGGGTCGACCGTATGCCGACGCCGCCGCCGACGCCCCCGCCCACACCGACGCCGAAGCCGACCGTCCCGCCGACCCCGCCGCCGCACGTGACGACACCGCAACCTCAGCCGCGCTCGATCCTGATCCACGCGCAGCACCAAGACACGCACCCGCGCACGGGCGCCGGTGAACCGGCGAACAGGCACACCGTGGGCGATCCGAACGGTGTCCCTGACGGCCGCGGCACCGCCGCGCCTGTCGCGACCGGCGCGCCCGCATCGCCCGCCGCCGCTGCGACAACCGCACCAACGCCGCGTCCGACGCCGACGCCGACGCCGCTGTCGTGCGCGCGCCCGAACGTCACGGCGACCACGCTGCGGCCGGTCGCGCCGGACACGCCGGCGATGGCGCAGCAGCAAGGCATCTCCGGCACCGTGCAAGTCGTGGTCTCGCTCGACGCGCAAAGTCGCGTCGTCGGCACGCGCGTGCAGACCTCGCCGAGCGCGCTGCTGAACCAAGCCGCGCTGGCCGCGGCGCGCGAGTCGCAGTTCCGCACCGAGATCCGGAACTGCGAGCCCGTCGCCGCGGACTACATCTTCAGCGTCGAGTTCACGTCGCAGTGACGCGGCGTCGTCCGGGTCAGACCGGTTCGCCTCCGTCGACCTGGATGATCCCCATCATGCCTTTGTCTTCGTGGTCGAGCATGTGGCAGTGATAAACCCACCTGCCCAGCGGGACTTTGCTGAAGTCGATCTCGATCTCGGTCTTCGTCGGCAACACGAATTGCGTGAACGTGTTGTCCGTCCGCTTCACGCACGTCTTGCCGTCGGACTGCATGATGCACGGCGTCCCCGGCATCAGCGGCGTGGTGTCCTCGAAGACCTTCGTCTGCAGCGGTTCGAACGGGTTGTTGAGCGTCACGAACGTGAGCTGATGGATGTGGAAGGCGTGGATCTGCGTCGCGGCGTTCACCAGCGTCCAGTGCTCGACGTAGGGCGCCGATCCCGGTTTGCGCACCGGCCGGTGCACGTGGATCGTCGGCATGACGTACGTGTCGTGTGACCCCGCTTTGGGTGGCGCGAGCGTGAACGGTTCCTCGATGAAGCCGTTGGCCGTGGGATGCATCGGGTCGTCGCCCGACGTCTCGGTCACGTAGAAGCCGTCCCAGTACTGCTGGAACGTGAGCACGCGATGCGGTCGCTGCGCCTCCGGCGCGAGCGCTTTGAGGAACGCGTCCGCGGCCGTCAGGTGCGTGGCGTCCGCGAGGTGCGGTACGGCAGCGGGCGCCGCCGCCATACGGCGTGCGCTCGTCGCGCGAACCTCCTTCGCCGGATGGATCACCAGCAGATCGCGCGACGGCGTCGCATCGCCGTTGTTGCCGGCGCAGAAGTCGCCGTCCGCCACGATCACTTGATCGTTGGCCGAGCGCGCGACGCTGATGTCGAGCCGGCCGCCGGGCGGGACGAGCACGCTGCGGCGGTTGACGGCGAGGTGGTTCTTGCCGACGTCGACGCCGTCGCGCGCGACGACCACCAAGCGTTTCTCATGGCGCACGCTGCCGACCAGCTCGAATTGCTTCACGTGAAGATAGCCGTTCGCGCTGGCGTCGATGATGCGGTACCGCTCGTCGGCCGCCGCCGAATGCCACGTCTGCGGGATGCGGATCTGCTTGTCGCCCGTGACGGGGATGCGAACGCCGTTGACCGTCATCGGCTGGTACGTGCTGCTCGGCTCGGGCGTGTTGCCGTGGCAATCGGCGCTCTGGTCCCCGTTGCCGGTCGGCGTGAACCAGGCGGGCGGGTTTCTCGGGTTGACGTTCGGCACCGGTGTCAGCGCGTCGGCTGCCGGGGTCGCGCCCGCTACGGGCGTGGGCACGGCGACCGGCGCGTTCGACGGGGCGACGGCGTGCGACGACGCGAGCTGCTCGGCGCGGTGTTCCTTCTGCACCGCTTCGCTCGTCCGGCCGGCGGCGACGAGATCTTTGACGAGCAGAACGCGGCCGGCGTACGCCGGCGGCGACCCCGAAGCAGGCACGATGATCAGCGCGCCGGCGAGGCCGCCGCTGACCTGCACTTCGGCGACGTGGTGCATGTGCGTGTGGTACCAGTACGTCCCCTCCGCTTGATTCACGTACAGCGGGATGTGAAATTTGCACGTATGGTTCGGCGCGGCGATGGTCGACCGGAAGACGTTGTCTTCGAGCGGGTCCGTGTCCAAGCCGTGGAAATGCAGGTTGGTGTCGCCTTGATGCGGCGGCGTCACGCCGGGCCGCGGAAAGTACGGATCGACGGAGCGTTTATGGTCGAGATACGTCAGGAACGGGCTCGACGGAAACGTGCGCGCCGGATTCGGCGTCGGCCACGTCTGGCCGGTGGGCGACATGGGTGGCGGCGTGGGGCCAGTGTCGAGCACGTCGCAAGGCGGGTTGCCTTGCGGCGGCGGTTGCGCCGTCATGTGCGAGGCGTGTGCGGTGGACGACGATGACCCGGCGGGCGCCGGCAGCCGGTTGATCAGCGTGATGTCGAAATAGCCGGGGAAATTTTGCGCGACGATCGTGGGCGCTTCGCGATACGCGTCCGTCGGGTGCTGCTTGTAGCAGAAGCGCTGTCCGTCTTGGAACGCGTAGAGCGTGATGTTGTGCGGATTCGGTGCGACCGGCGGGTCCTCGACGATGCTCATCGGGTTCGGCGTCACCGCGCACGGATGCGCCGTCACGGGTTGGGCCGGCGTCTGCGAGCGCACCGCGATCGGCAGCGCGAGCGCGACCGTCAGCGCGGCCGAGATTGCAATCGGGATGATGACGGTGCCGCGTTGGAATGAAATAGCACACCCCCTCGTTGGCGAACGTGTTTCGGCAGGTGTTTCGCCGGCTAGGCCGGCCACCTCCTAAACGTCGACGAAGCGGACCGCCGCGATACCCGGGATCGCCCGCAGCGCGGCGAGCGTCACTTCGCCGGCGGGACGGTCCACGGACAGTACCATGATCGCGTCACCGCCGACGGTGTTGCGCGAGACTTGCATCGTGGAGATGTTCACCTGCGCGTCGCCGAGGATCGTGCCGACGCGGCCGATCATGCCCGGGACGTCACGGTGCTGCGTCAGCAGCATGGCGCCGGCGGGGGTCGCGTCGATCTCGTAGCCGTCGAGCTCGACGATGCGCGGCGCGCCGCCGATGGACGTAGCGGTGATCGTGGTGCCGTTCGCGACGAGGCGCAGCGACGATGCATACGCGGAATCGCCGGCGGCGGCGCGCGCGTCAACGGCGATACCGAGCTCGCGCGCGATGGCGTCGGCGTTCACGACCGACACGCGCCGGTCGGTAGTCGCCTGCAGCAGCCCGCTGAGAAACGCGCGCGTGAGCGGTTCGGGCGACACGCCGGCGAGGTTGCCGCCAAGTACCAGCGCGAACGCCGGCATCTGCCGCGGCCGGGCATACTGCGGGTAGAAGCGGCCCAGCCGGTACGCGACGTCCACGAACGGCACGATGCGGTCCGCGTCGGGGCCCGTCGGTACCGGCGCGTTCACCGCGCCGCTTGCGGGCGAGCCGAGCAGCGCGCGCGCGACGTCGTGCGCGAGCTCCGTCGCGATGCGCGCGAGCGCTTCGTACGTCGACCCGCCGAGGTGCGGCGTCGCGATCACCTTGGCATGCCGGTGCAGGGCGGCGCCGGTGCCGTCGCGCGGCGGCGGTTCTTGGGACACGACGTCGATCGCCGCGCCGGCGAGCACGCCCGCGTCGAGCGCGTCGAGGAGATCGCGCTCGACGATCACGCCGCCGCGCGCGCAGTTGATCACGTGCGCGTGCGGGCGCAGCAGGCGCAGTGCCGCCGCGCCGATCATCCCGAGCGTCTGCGGCGTGAGCGGTACGTGCAGCGTGACGACATCGCTCTCGCGCAGCAGCTCGTCCAAGTCGACGAGCCGCGCGTCGAACGCGGCGGCGCGCGCGCCCGTGACGTACGGATCGTGCGCGAGGATCGTCATCCCGAACGCCTTCGCACGCGTCGCGACGTTGCCGCCGATGCGCCCGAGCCCCACGATCCCCAGCGTTTTGCCGTACAGCTCGGTGCCGATCAAATGCTTGCGGTCCCACACGCCTTCGCGCAACTGCTGCACGGCGGCCGGCGTATGGCGCGCGAGCGAGAGCATCAGCGCGAACGTCTGCTCCGTCGCCGCGAGCGTGTTCGCGCCCGGCGTGTTGAGCACGATGATCCCGGCGTCGGTCGCCGCGGCGACGTCGATCGCGTCGACGCCGACGCCGGCGCGCGCCACCACGGCAAGCTGCGGCCCCGCGGCGAGCAGCTCGCGGTCGACGCGCGTCTCCGAGCGGACGATCAGGCCGTCGGCGCCGGCGAGCGCCGCGACCAGCTCCGCGCGCGAGCCGCCTACCTGCGAGTCCACGTCGATACCGGCGTCGCGCAGCACCGCCAACCCGTCTTCGGCGAACGGTTCGGCGATCACGACGCGCTTGCGAGACAGGCCGGTGCGAAGCATCGGGCGTAGTTGCACGCGCTTGCTCCTCCGCCTCCACGGGACGCGCACGGTCGCGATCGCGTTCGCCGTCCCGCTCGTCGTGCTGCTCGCCTCGGTGCGGACTACGGTCGGCTTCTGGGATGCCGGTGATCTTCAGACGGTGGTCTGGATCGCGGGGATCCCGTATCCGACCGGGTTCCCGGGCTACGTGCTGGTCGGCTGGCTGTGGACGCACGCGATCCCGTTCGGCTCCGTCGCGGCGCGGGTGAACGCGCTCTCGGCGGTCGCCGTCGCGGGCGGTGCGGCGACGGTCGCCGCGCTCGCGCTGATGTTCGAGGCGCTGCCGCTCGTCGCGATCCTCGGCGCGTGGACGTTCGCGTTCGCGCACACCGTGTGGTTTCGCGCGACGTACGCCGACGTGCACCCGCTCGGCTTCGCGGTGGCGTTCGTGGCCGTCGCGCTCGCCGTGCGCTGGGCGCTGCGCGGCAGCACGCGCGCGCTGTTCGCCGGCGTCGTGCTCGCCGGTGTCGCGGTCGCGATCGACAATACGACGGTGCTCATCCTGTTCGGGGGCGCGATCGTCACGCTCGCGCGCCCGTGGCCGTGGCGCGTCGTCGCCGGCGGCGGTGCGGTCGCCGCGGTCGTCGTCATCGCGGCGTATGCGTACCTGCCGCTGCGCAGCGCGTACGTGAGCGAACACCGGCTCGATCCCACGCTCGCGCTCGGCATCGCGCCGGGACGGCCGTTCTGGGACGATCATCACCCCGCGACCCGCGAGGGGTTTCGCTCGCTCGTTGCCGGCGAGGAATGGGGGCCGCACGAAACGCTCGCGACGCTGTTCACGCCGCAGACGTTCCGTTCCGCGATCGAACGGTTCGGCGGCTTCTTCAACGACGACGTGCCGCAAGGTTTGCCGGTCGTCGCGCTGATCGGCGTCGCATTCATCTCGGCGCGATCGCCGGCGACGGGGCTCGGGCTGCTCTTGGCGGGCGTCGTGCCCGCACTGTTCGGCGCGTCGTATCCCGCCGAGGCGGATCCCAGCCGCTACGTGTTCGCGCTGTACGCGGTCACGGCCGCGGGCATCGCGGTCGCCGCGGACCGCACGGCGCGCGCGTTCGGGCGCGAGCGGCCGGTGCTCGCGCTGGGCGTCGTCAGCGGGCTGCTCGGACTCGCCGTGGTGCGCGACGCCGCGCTCGCGGGCGACATCCTCGCCGGCCGCAACGATACGGCGGCGCGCGACCTCGGCGACCGCGTCGCCGCAAGCACGCGCGATGACGCCGTCGTCGTCGCGGTCTGGGACTGGGCGACGCCGCTCGCATACAAAGCCTACGTCGATCGCGCGCTCGGCAACCGCATCGTGGTCACGGCGCTGCCGCGCGACCATCTCGCCGACTACGCGCGCTGGATGCGCGGTCACCAGCTCGCGATCCTCAGCGACGGCCCGCCCGCGCTCCCGAAGTACCGCACGCGTTTGCTCGCCGGCGGCACGCCGCAAGTGTACGAGATCCTCCCGCCGTGAACGCGATCCTCGCGGGGTTGCTGGGCGCGATCGTTGCGCTGGCGGTCGCGCACGGCCGCCACTCGCCGTACGACAACTACGTCCTGCTCGCGAGCTCGCTGCTCCACGGGCACATTTCCATCGACGCGCTGTGGCCGGGGCCGATCATCGACGCGGTCTTGTTCGAAGGCCACCGCTACGTCGTCAACGACCCCGTGCCCGCGATCTTGATGCTGCCGCTGGTGATGCTCGTCGGCACCAGCGCCAACCAGACGCTGCTCGCGTGCCTGCTGTGCGGGCTCGCGGTCGGCGCGGCGTGGGCGCTGCTCGAGCGCATCGGCGTGACGAACCGCACGACGATCTGGCTCGTCGTGTTCTTCCTCGCCGGGACGGATTTGTTATGGTGCTCGATGCTCGGCGACGTGTGGTTCATCGCGCAGACGTCGGCGGTCGCGTTCGTGCTGCTCGCACTGTGCGAGGTCGCCGGCAAACGGCGCGGCTGGCTCGTCGCGGTGTGGATGGCGCTCGCGCTCGGCTCGCGGTTCACGCTGGTGATGGCGCTGCCGGTGCTGCTGTGGTGGGTGTGGGACGGCTTTCTCGTGCGCGAGCGGCGACCGCGCAGCGCGCTCGGGTTCGTGCTCGCGCTGCTGCCGTTCTTCGTGCTCTGGATCGCGTATAACGAAGCGCGCTGGCACGTGCCGTGGGACGCCGGGCACACGATCTTCTTTCACCAAGACCCGTTCATGGGCGCGCCGAGCGGCTCGCCGTTCGCGCTCGCCAACGTGCCGAACGAGCTGTACTCGTTCTTCGTCGTGGCGCCGCGCTGGCACGCGGAGTTTCCGCACCTCGAGCCGCTGGCGTTCGGCACCGCGCTGTGGTTCACGAGCCCCGCGCTGGTGCTCGCGCTGTTCGCGCGCGGGCCGCGCCGGCTGGTCGCGTCGCTGTGGATCGCGACGCTGCTGGTAGCCGGGCCGTCGCTTCTCTACTACGCGAACGGCGGCTCGCAGTTCGGGATGCGCCACGCGCTCGACTTTGAGCCGTTCGTCCTTGTGCTGATGGGTCTTGCGGCCCGGCAGAGCTGGGTGCCGGTGTGGCGCGCCGCGCAAGTGCTGATCGTGTGGAGCGCCGCCGCGGGCGCGTGGGGATGCTGGTACTGGAACACGTACGTGCGCGCCGGAACGTAGTGTGATGCGGCTCCGTCGCGCGAGCGCCGTTAGCGCGCGGAGCCTTTCTGGGTAGACGAACCATCGGGCACACCGGAGGAACGTCACGAAATGGAAGAACGCAACATATCGGTCGATCGCGAAAACGGGGGGTCGCTCGCGACCTTCAGCTTGGTCGCCGTCATCGTCGTCGTGGCGCTGATCGCGCTGTTCGTGTGGCAGCCGTGGAACGCGAGCAATAGCACGAGCACGCAAACGAACGGTACCAACACGACGACGTCGAGCCGGACGAATCCCGGCACGACGTCGGGCTCGTCGACGACGACCACCACGAACGGGGGAACCCACTGATGGACCGCCGTGAAGAAAACGACGCGAAGCGCGCCGTCGACACGATCAAAGGCGACACGCACGACGCGCTGGACGAAGTGAAGCACCGCGTGCAAGCCGGCGGCGAGAAGGTCAAGCGCGCCGTCGAAGGCGACAGCATGCCGCTGGGCGACCGCGTGGCATCGCACGTCAAAGAGGCTGGCCACGACCTCAAGGCCGATTTCGACCAGACGAAGCGCGACGTTCGCGACGACACGATGTAACGCGACCCGCGGAGGCCGCACCTGAAAAAGACCAGTACCGACCGGCTCGCCGAGTACGCCCGCAAACGGGACTTCTCGGCGACGCCGGAACCATCGGGCGCGAAATCAAAGCGCGCCGTGCGCCCCGGGGCTTCTACCAAGAAGCTCCGCTTCGTCGTGCAGCAGCACCGCGCGACGCGATTGCACTGGGATTTCCGCCTGGAAGCGGCGGGCGTGATGCCGTCGTGGGCGATCACCAAGGGCCCGACGCTCATCGCCGGCGAGAAGCGCCTCGCGATGAAGACCGAAGATCATCCGCTCGACTACCGCACGTTCGAAGGCGTAATCCCCGAAGGCAACTACGGCGCGGGCGAGGTCATCGTGTGGGACGAGGGTTACTACCAGCTCTACGAAGGCGACGATCCGGTCGCGCAGATCGCGAAGGGCAAGCTCAAGATCGTGATCGCCGGCCACAAGCTCAAAGGCTTGTTCACGCTGGTGAAGATGAAGCCGCGCGAAGGCGAGCACGGCGAGCCGTGGCTGATATTCAAGGACCACGACGAGTTCGAAGACCCGAGCTGGAAGCTCGAAGAGCACGCGGAGAGCGTGAAGACGGGCAAGACGCTCGCGCAGCTGCAAGCGTCGCGCAAGGACGCGCCGATCTGGAAAAGCAACCGCGCCGCGACCGCGGACGGCACCGCGGTCAAGCGCGCCGCTCGCGCGAAATCGGCCAAAGCCGACCCGATCCCGCGCGACGTCAAGCCGATGCTCACGACGCTGATCGACGGCCCGTTCGACGACGCGCGCTGGTTGTTCGAGCTGAAGTGGGACGGTTACCGCGCGATCGCCGTCATCGAGAAAGACGCCGTGACGTTGACGTCGCGCAAGGGCAACGACCTGCTGCCTCAGTTCCGCGAGATGGCGTCGCTGCACACGGCGTTCCGCTCGATCCCCGTCGTCGTCGACGGCGAGCTGTGCGTGCTCGACGACGCCGGCCGTCCGGATTTTCAAGCGCTGCAGTCGCGCGACAAGCCCGAAGCGCGCGGGCTCAAGCGCCGCAAGCCGTCGCCCGTGACGTTCGTCGTGTTCGACCTGCTGTACGCCGACGGCCGCGACTTGCGCGAGCGCCCGCTCGAAGAGCGCAAGCGTTTGCTCGAGGCGATCATCGTGCCCGAGCGCGGCGTGCTGTTCTCGTCGCACGTGCTCAAGAAGGGCACCGAGCTGTTCGCGCTCGCGGAGAAGCGGGGTCTCGAAGGGATCGTCGGCAAGGTGCGCACGTCGACGTACCGCTCGATCCGCTCGCGCGAGTGGGTGAAGATCAAAGCGAAGAAGCGCCAGGAGTTCGTCATCGGCGGCTGGACCGAACCGCGCGGCAGCCGCAAGGAGTTCGGCTCGCTGCTCGTGGGCTACTACGAGGGCGACAAATTCGTGTACGCGGGCCACGTCGGTACGGGCTACGACGGCAAGATCCTGAAGAACGTGATGGCGAAGCTCGCACCGCTGGAGCGCAAGACCTCGCCGTTCGCCGACACGCCGAAGACGAACACGCCCGCGCATTGGGTGAAGCCCGAGCTCGTCGCGGAAGTGACGTTCGCGGAATGGACGCGCGAAGGCATCCTGCGCCAACCGGTGTTCCTCGGGCTGCGCATCGACAAAGACGCAAAAAGCGTCGTCCGCGAACGCGAGCAACACGCGGACCCGGACGCGTGAAGTTCGCTCATGTCGCCCTGAGCCTGTCGAAGGGTGCGCCACGATCCTGATGGCGACGAAGAAAACCGAGACCACCGTCGACGTCGGTGGGCGGACGGTGAAGCTCACCAATCAGGACAAAGTGCTCTTCCCCAACGACGGCTACACCAAGGGCGATCTCGTCGCGTACTACCGTGCCGTCGCGCCGGTGCTGCTGCCGTATCTGCGCGACAACCCGCTTACCATGGAGCGCTTCCCCGACGGCATCGCGGTCCCGCGCGGGATCTGGGAGAAGCAGATGCCGCGCTACACGCCCGACTGGGTGGGTCACGTGACGATCCCGCCGTCGACCGGCGTTCCGCGCGACGTGAGTTACGTCGTCGTCAACGACGAAGCGGCGCTGGTGTGGGTCGCCAACCTCGCGGCGATCACGCTGCACATCTGGTACTCGCACGTCCCGACGATCGACGTCCCCGACGTGATCCTGTTCGACCTCGATCCCGGCGAGCGCTGTCCGCTGGCGCGCCTGGCCAAGGTCGCGCTCGCGTTTCGCGAGGAGCTCGGCAACATCGGGATCATGCCGCTGGTGAAGACCACGGGCGGCATGGGGCTGCACGTGATCGTGCCGCTGGAGCCGCACTACGATTACGACGTGGCGAAAGGCGTCTCGGAGCTGGTGGCCCGGCGCATCCACAGCGTGCTGCCCAAGGACTCCACGCTGGAGCGCACGATCGCGCGGCGGCCGGACGACGTCGTGTACCTGGATTGGGTGCAGGTGGGCAAGGGGAAAACCTACGTCGCGCCGTTCACCGTGCGGGCTCGGGACGGGGCGCCGGTGTCGATGCCGCTGGGCTGGCGGGACGTCGAGGCGATGCGCCGCAAGCGCTCCCCCGAGACGACCGCCGAGATGCGGCGGTGGACGATCGCGAACGTGCCGGGGCTCGTCGCGAAGCACGGCGACCCGTGGCGGCGCGAGGGTTGGAAGCCCCAATCGCTCGAAAACGCCTTGTCAAAGGCCCGCTCGCTCTGGTGAGTTCGGGCTGGAAAGCCGCCTTCTAAAGGGAAGATCTCAGCACTATGGCAGCACATGCGATCTGGTCCGGCGCGATCAACTTCGGACTCGTCACGATCCCGGTGAAGCTGTACACGGCCGTTCGCACGAACGACCTGCGCTTCAACTTCCTGCACAAGAAAGACAAGGGCCGCATCTTCAACGAGCGGCACTGCAGCGTGTGCGACGAGAAGGTGGAGTACGCCGACCTCGTGCGCGGCTACGAGTACGAGAAAGGGCACTACGTCACGGTCACCGACGACGACCTCAAAGCGGTGCGGCCCGAGGCGACGCAGTCGGTGCAGATCGTCGAGTTCGTCGAGCTCGACCAGATCAACCCGATGTACTTCGACACGCCGTACTACCTCGAGCCCGAGAAGAAAGGGCGCCACGCGTACGCGCTGCTGCGCGACGCGCTGATCGACTCGGGCCGTGTCGCGATCGCGCGCGTCGTGATCCGCTCGCGCGAGCACATCGCCGCCGTGAAGCCCAACGGCGAGGCGCTCGTGCTGGAGCTGATGCACTTCGCCGACGAGCTCGTGGAGCAGAGCGGCTTCGACTTCCCCGCTCTCAACGAGAAGGTCGCCGAAGGCGAGAAAAAGATCGCGAAGATGCTCATCGACACGATGAGCGCGAAGCAGTTCGATCCCGAGAGCTTCCACGACAAGTACAAAGAAGACGTGCTCGCGATGATCGAGGCCCGCGCGAACGGCGAGGACATCGAGGCGCCCGCCGTCCACAAGCCCGCGGCGACGAACGTCGTCAACCTCATGGACGTCTTGCAGCGCTCGCTGGAGCAGTCGAAGGCGCGCCGCGGCAGAGGCGGGAGCGCGGCCGACGAGGACGAGGCCGACGAGAAGCCCGCCAAACGCGGCGGCGCGAAAGCGAAAAAGACGGCGCCCGCCGCGAAGCCCAAACGGAAAAAGAGCGCGGCGTGATGCGGCTGCGGCTGGCGCGGTTGTTCGCGGCCGCACTCGTCGTCGTTCCGTTCGCTGCGGCAGCGTCCGATCAGGACGATGCGCTGCGGCTCGCGCAGCGCGTGGCGTCGCACGGCGGCTTCGTCGACGCGAGCGTCATGCTGCACGCGGCGCCGAAGGACTTCCCGGCGTCGATCCCGTTGCCGAAGGCGACGCTGCTGGGCAGCGTGGTTCAAACCCTCCGGCCGACGATCTTCGGGATCGGCCGCGCGCGCACCGCCTGCACGACGACGACCACGACCACGACGACGACCACCACCGGGACGACGACGACGGCGTCCGTCACGCAACCGGTGTCGCTGTATTACGACGCGCCTGCCGGACGCGACGCCGCGGTGTCGGCGTACGAGGCCGCGCTGGCGCAAGCCGGTTGGAAACCGGGAAACGACCTGATGAGCCGCATGCCGATCCCGCAAGGCGGCTTCACCCGGCCGTTCCCGAAGATCAAGCTGTGGTGCTCGCCCGGCGAGCCGCAAACGGCGCTCAACATCGCGAACGCGGACGACGCCACCGGATTCGATCTGTCGGTCGCATCCGCCGAGCACGGTCCCGCGGCGCGGTGCGGCAGGGGCCCCTTGTCGTTCGACGCCTTCCTGCAGCGTTCGCCGCTGCCGGCCTTCACCGCGCCGAGCGGTATCCGCATCACCGCGTCCGGCCCGGCGACGGACGGCACCACGACCGCGGCGCGCATCGAGTCGAGCCTCAGCATCCGCGCCGTGTTCGAAGCGTTCGCGAAGCAGTTGAGCGACGCGGGCTGGGCGGCGGCGAGCGCGAGCGGCGGGACCGAAACGATGCGCATGCAGACGTTCAAGAAGACCGTGGACGGTACGCCCTACGTGACGCTGCTAGCCGTCTACGCGCTCGACGCGACGCACTACGCCGCGCTCGCAGACGTCAGCGACACGAAGTAGCTGCGGCTGCCGCCGCTGTTAGCGGTCGCGGCTGAAGCGGCTCCGCGGGCGGACGAACGCGGTGTCGTCCGTCTCCTTGCGGTGGCACTCGTCGCACGGCGTATATTTGGTGGGGATCGGGAACGGTTTTTTCTGCCAGCGGTAGGCGAGGTCGTGCACGAGGTGCTTTTCCCGCTTGCAGGTGGGGCAGACGAAGTGCTCGCCGTCCGCCAGCAGCACGGGGTTCTTCGGCGTCCAGTCTTCGAGCGGGCCCGTGTAGTGCGGGCCGCGTGACAGCGCGGTCTCGTACTGCTTGCGCGCCGTCAGGCCCGCGTCGGCCGCGATCTCGGCGTCGCGCTCCGCGCCCGCGGTGCACTCGGGACACACCGACGCGCGCAGCGTCCGAACGTCCTTGACTTGACCGCACTTGCTGCATCGAAATTCCAGAGGCACGAGCGCCTCGTTCTCCCCGGCCGGCACGATTCCGTGCTGACTTCAAGGCGCAGGGCAAACGGCGGGCGTATCCAGCGCCGCATGGGATCGTATCGGATCGCGGCCGTCCCCGGCGACGGGATCGGCACCGAGGTGATCGGCGCCGGGATCGAGGTGCTCGAAGCGCTGCAGCAACTGGACCGCGAGCTGCACCTCGAATTCGCGTCGTTCCCGTGGGGCTCCGACTACTACCGCGAGCACGGCGTCATGATGCCCGGCGACGGGCTCGCGCAGCTGCGCCCGTTCGACGCGATCTACTTCGGCGCGGTCGGCGACCCGCGCGTGCCCGACCACGTGACGCTGTGGGGGCTGCGGCTCGCGATCTGCCAAGGCTTCGACCAGTACGCGAACGTGCGCCCCACGCGCGTGCTGCCGGGTCTGCGCAGCCCGCTGCGCGATCTCGCGGACGGCGACCTCGACTGGGTGATCGTGCGCGAGAACAGCGAGGGCGAGTACGCGGGCCAGGGCGGCCGCGCGCACCGCGGACACGCGATCGAAGTGGGCACGGAGGTCGCCGTGTTCACGCGCGCGGGCGTGGAGCGCATCATGCGCTTCGCGTTCGAGCTCGCGCGCGGCCGGCCGCGTCGCAAGCTCACCGTCGTGACGAAGTCGAACGCGCAGCGCCACGGGATGGTGATGTGGGACGATATCTCGGCGGAGGTCGCCCGCGACTACGCGGACGTGCAGGTGGACCGCATGCTCGTCGACGCGATGACGGTGCGCATGGTGATGGACCCGCGCAGCCTCGACGTCGTCGTCGCGACGAACCTCCACGCCGACATCCTCAGCGATCTCGCCGCCGCGCTCGCCGGCAGCATCGGCATCGCGCCGACGGCGAACCTCGACCCGTCGCGGCGCTTCCCGTCGATGTTCGAACCGATCCACGGCTCCGCGTTCGACATCACCGGCAAGGGCGTCGCCAACCCCGTCGGCTCGTTCTGGACGGCCGCGATGATGCTCGAGCACCTCGGCGAAGCGCGCAACGCCGCGCGGCTCATGGCCGCGGTCGAGCAGGTGACCGCGTCCGGCGTGCGGACTCCCGACCTCGGCGGCACGGCGCGCACCGCCGACGTCACCGCCGCCGTGTGCGGCGCGCTCGCCGCCGCCGTCCCCGCCTGACACGCCCGAGGAGACCGCAGTGCTTACACGCCGCTCGCTGATCGTCGCATCGCTCGCCGCCGCAATCGTCGCCGCTCCGCTCAGCGCGCGCACCGCGTCGCCGCCGTCGGACGCGCCGGCGGAGATCACCGTCGCGTACCAGCCGGGGCTGAGCTACAGCAACCTCATCATCATGCGTGAGCAGCGCGCGCTCGAGAAGCAGTTCCCGCAGACGAAGGTCAATTGGACCGTGCTCGGCAGCACGGCCGCGGTGCGCGACGGTTTCATCGCGGGACAGATCCAGATCGGCGCGGGCAGCATCCCGCCGTTTCTCACCGGCTGGGACCGCGGCGTCGGCTGGAAGATCCTCGCGTCGCTCAACCAGATGTCGGTGTGGCTGGTGACGCGCGACAACAGCATCCGCACCCTCAAAGACATTAAGCCCGACATGAAGATCGGGATGCCGTCGATCGACTCGCTGCAGTCGCTCACGCTTCGCCGGGCCGCACTCGAACAGCTCGGCAACGCGCACGCGCTCGACACCAACATCGTCGCGATCGACCACCCGTCGGGCCTGCAGGCGCTGCAAGTCGGCCAGCTCACCGCGCACTTGACGGCGCCGCCGTTCCAGTACCAGGAAGTCGCGGCCGGCGGCCACGTCGTCGTGCGCAGCTTCGACGTGTTCGGCAAGCACACGTTCAACAGCGTGTACGTCAACGAGAAGTTCGCGAACGAGCACCCGCAGTTCGTCAAGACGTTCTACCGGGATCTGCTCGACGCGACGCAGTTTCTCAAGGCGCACCCGCGCGAAGCGTCGGAGATCCTCGCGAAAGACGCCGGCGGCAAGGTGCCCGCGCGCGACTTCGAGGGCTGGCTGCGCCGCCCCGACGTGATCTTCAGCACGACGCCGCACGGCTTTCTCGCGATGGCGAAGTTCATGCAGTCCATCGGCTCCCTCACCAAGGTCCCGAGGTCCATGCACGACATCGACTACGCGGGCACGCTTGGCGGTGTCGGCGATTAGCGCGCCGCCGCTGGGCGACGTCATCGTCGCCGGCAGCGGCGTCGCGATCGCATACGGCGGCGTGACGGCGGTCGCGTCCGCCGACTTCGTCGTGCGGCGCGGCGAGAAGTTCGTGCTGATCGGGCCGTCCGGCTGCGGCAAGACGACGCTGCTGAAAGCCATCGCGGGCTTTCTCACGCCGTCGCGTGGCACGATCACGCTCGACGGCAAGCCGATCGGCGAACCCGGACCCGACCGCACCGTCGTGTTCCAGGATTTCGACCAGCTCTTCCCGTGGCGGACGGTGCTCGACAACGTCGTCTACGCGCTCGGCATCGCCAAAGGGGTGCGCGGCGCCGCGGCGCGCGAGCGCGCGCGAGAGATGCTGCAGCTCGTCGGCATCGAACGCGCCGCGAATAACTATCCCCACCAGCTTTCGGGCGGGATGAAGCAGCGCGGCGCGATCGCGCGCGCGCTGTCGCTGGAGCCGCGCATCCTGCTGATGGACGAGCCGTTCGGCGCGCTCGACGCGATCACGCGCTCGCAGCTGCAGCTCGACCTCAACGCGATCTGGCGCAAGACCGGCGTGACGATCGTGCTCGTGACGCACTCGATCCAGGAAGCGGTGTTCCTCGGCCATCACGTCGCGGTCATGTCGAACTCGCCGGCGCGCATCGTGGAGACGGTCGATACGTCGGCCGTCGACGACATCGACAGCCCCGAGTTCGTGCGCCTGTCCCACCACCTGCGCACGCTGCTGATCACGCCGGAGTCCGAGGCGCGCGCGCTGCGGGGAGCCGCCGAATGAGCTGGCGACGCCTGCCGACGACGCTGCGCTATACGATCGTCATCGTCGTGATGCTGTCGGCGTGGCAGGGCTACGTCGCGCTCTCGCACGTCTCACCGCTGCTGGTGGGATCGCCGATCGACGTCGCGCGGCAGCTCGCCGTCGACGTCGCGAACGGCAAGATCCCGACGGCGACGTACCACACGCTGCAGACGCTACTGACGGGGCTCGCAATGGGCGCGCTGATCGGCTTTGCCTTCGCGTCGTTCGCCGTGTTCTCGTCCGTCGGCCGCGACGTGCTCGCGGTGCTGACGGCCGTGCTCAACCCGCTCCCGGCGATCGCGATCCTGCCGCTCGCGCTCATCTGGTTCGGCCTGAGCGACCGTTCGATCATCTTCATCGTCACGCTCGCGACGATCTGGCCGGTCGCGATCAACACGGACACCGGCTTTCGCACGATCAGCGCGACGACGCAGATGGTCGCGCGCAACTTGGGCCTGCGCGGCCCCCGCCTGGTGGTCGACGTGCTGCTCCCGGCCGCGATGCCCTACATCCTGACCGGCTTGAAGACCGCGTGGGCGTTCGGCTGGCGCACCGTCGTCGCGGCGGAGCTCGTGTTCGGCGTCGCGGGCTCGCAAGGCGGCCTGGGCTGGTACATCAACAACGCCCGCTACTACTTGCTGACGGCGTCGATCTTCGCAGGCCTCGTGGTCATCTCGATCCTGGGCATCGCGGTCGAAGCGCTATTCGCATTCGTCGAATCGCGCACGGTCCTGCGCTGGGGGATGAAGCGCTAGGTTCAACCGGCGTTGATGATGCGGTCGAAGTCCAGTGCTAGTCCTTCGGGCCTGATGCCGAACTCTTCGACCTTGCGGCGCTCCGGGTCGATCACGACGCCGTAGACCGCGCCTTGCTGCACGTAGCGCTCCGTCTTGCGGCGCTGCGCGGCATAGGAATCGTAATCCGAGACGATCTCCACCACGACGTCGGGGATGACCTTGGGGTATTTCTTGCGCTGCGTCTCGGCCAGGGCGTGCCAGCGTTCGAACGAGATCCACGACGCGTCGGGTGCGCGCACCGCCTTGTCCGGCAACGTTATACCGCCATTACTCGCCGGCGTAACCGCGATCGCCACCCCACGCGAACAATTGCCGCACGGCTTCGGCGGCGCGGATCGCGTTGTGGTAGGAAGTCGGGCTCACGCTAAGCGATCCGTCGGGTTCGCGCTCGATGTGCCAACCGGGGTTGGCGGCGCTGAACCGAAGGAGCTCGTCGTCGTCGAGCGGTCGGGCGGGAACGATCATGAGATGCCACGCCAGTCTATCACGCGCTCGCGGCGCATGGCTAGCCGCGGCACTACACGTCCAGGTGCGCCGTCAGCCACGCTCGGCGGTCGTCGCGCACGGTCGCATCGTTCAGCGCGTGGTCGAGCTTGTAGGCCTTGAACGTGCGGTCGCGGTCGGGGACGGCGTTGCGCAGCGCGATGCCCGTCGCTTGCGACACGTATTCGTCGTCCTGGCCGAATTGGAGCAGCATCGCCTTCTGCTTGCCGCGCGCGAGCCAGCCCGGCAAGTCGAACGCGCTCATCCGCGCGACATATGCGCCCGGATCGGCGGGCTGTTTGCCCAGCAGCATCCATTCCCAGTACGACAGCGTCGGCGCCATCAGCACCGCGTACGCCGGTCGCTCGTCGACGGCGAGCAGCAACGCGCCGTCCATCGCGCCGAAGTCGTGCCCGACGTACGCGATGCGCGTCTTGTCGACGCCGCCGACCGCGGTGAGACAATCGAGCGCGCGGCGCAGCGAGACGACCTGCGCGATCGTCGCGGCGTAGTCGTCGTCGGGCGTGCGCAACTCCATGAACCACTTCGGCTGCGACCACGGCATGTCGACCAGCAGCGACACGACGCCGCGCTTTGCGAGATCCTGAGCGTCGCTCAGAAACTCGGTGTGGTTGGTCGTCGCGACCTCGCCGAGCCAGTGCACCCACAGCACCGCGGGCGCGTTCTTCGGCGCGGCGGGCGCCACGAGCACGGCGTCCATCGCGGCGGCCCCGGCGGCGGCGATCTTCAGCTTGTCGCCATCCGGCCCGCGGTCGCGCGAGCGCGAGCACGTCGTCGTCCCGGCTTGGTAGTCGAACGACGGCGCGGCGGTGGCCGCCGGTGGCGAGACCGGCGCGGCGGCGATGAGCGCGAGGGCTGCGAACGGGGCGGCGAGAGAGCGCATGCGGCCGACTCTGCCGCCTGCGCCGCCCCTTCCTGCGCTACCCCGCAAGCACGGCAGGCTCGCGTCAGTCCGAGCTCTGTCCGCCAGGACTCTGCGGCCGTCGGGCGCAGAGGGCGGGATGAACGTCAACGGCGCAGCGGCGCGCGAGCTCGAGCTGACCGGCGAACGGTTTCATCCCTCGATGCGCGGTGCGATCCGGTACGAGCACCTGCACCGCTACGCGCTGTGCCTGAGCCTGGTCGACGGGCTCGACGTGCTCGACATCGCGTCCGGCGAGGGCTACGGAAGCGCGCTGCTCGCGTCCCGCGCCCGGCGGGTGATCGGCGT
Organism: Candidatus Elarobacter sp.; assembly: GCA_036403315.1. Lineage (GTDB taxonomy): Bacteria > Vulcanimicrobiota > Vulcanimicrobiia > Vulcanimicrobiales > Vulcanimicrobiaceae > Vulcanimicrobium. The sequence continues at coordinate 49,338 of DASWRD010000075.1, read as the reverse complement.
CGACGTCGACCAGCGCGCCGTGGAGCATGCGCGCCGCACGTACTACCATCCGAACGTGCGCTTCCTGGCCGGAGATTGCAATGCGATCCCGCTGGGCGACGCGACCGTCGACGTGGTCGTATCGTTCGAGACGCTCGAACACATCGGCGCGCACGATGAGATGCTCGCCGAGATCCGCCGCGTGCTGCGGCCCCGCGGCCGGCTGGTCATCTCGTCGCCGAACAAGCTCGTGTACTCGGACGAGCCCGGCTACGAGAACCCGTACCACGTGCGCGAGCTCTACTACGATGAGTTCCTGCAGCTGCTGGAACGGAACTTTGCATCCGTCCGCGTGCATGGGCAACGGCTTGCCGCCGCGTCGTTCGTGTATCCGCTGGTCGACCGGCTCGCCGGCGGCGTGCCGTCGTACGGTGTGAACGGCAGCGACCCGCGCGACGGGTTGCCCGCGCTCGACCGGCCCATGTACTTCATCGCGGTCTGCGGCGACACCCCGCACGACGGGCCCGGGATCGACTCGGTGTTCGTGGATGCGCACGACGATCTTTTTCAGTTGCTGCAAGACGAACACGAACGCGCGCACCGGCTGCTGCGCGTGCAGCAGGACGCGCTCGAGGCCATGCGTTCGGCCGAGGGCCGCACGCTCGCCATCGAAGGCGCGGTCGCCGGTGAGCCGCTGCGGCTGGCGACCGCGGCGCCGTCCGGCGCCGCGGATCTGCGCCGCTCCGTCGAGCTTCTCACCGCCGAGCGGGATGCGATCGCCTCGCACCGCGACGCGCTGCTGGCCGATGCGGAGGCGGCGATGGCCGCCCGGCGCGACCGCGACGAGATCCACGCGGACCGGTTGCGACTTCAGCGCCGGCTGGATGCCGCGTTGCGCGAGCTGAATGACGTGCGCGAGCGCGCGGACGCCTACAGCGCCGAGCGCTACCGCCTCGTCGGCGAGGCCGACCGCGCACGCGAAGAAACCGCCGCCGCGGCGTCCGTTGCGCACCGGCTCGGCGAACGGCTTGATGCGATCGCCGCCGAGCGCGACGCGCTCGTCGCGCGCGCGGAGGAGGAGCGCCGCGACCGGGAAGCGGAGCGCCGCGACCGGGAAGCCGAGCGCCACGACTGGGAAGCGGAGCGCCGCGAGTGGGAAACGGAGCGCCGCGACCGGGAAGCGGAACGCGCGAGCGCGCAGGACCGCGTGGACACGGTGCAATGCGAGGCGCAGCGTCTCGAGCAGCGAGCCGAAGCGAGTGCTGCGGAGCGCGCGGATCTCGCGACCGAGGCGGAGCGCGAGCGCGGCGCATTCGCCGTCGAGCGAGCGCAGTTGCACCGCGAGCGCGAGGCGCTGGTCGCCGATCTCGAACGTGCCGCCGAGCATGCGGAGGCCGCCGGAGCCGAACGCGACGCCGTCATCGCCCGCGCCGAGCGTGACCGCGTCGATGACGCGGCCGACCGTGCGCGCCTCCAGGGCCGCTTGGACGCGCTGACTGCCGAGACCGGGCGCATGCGCGCGCAACTCGGCGTGCTCGCGGCGGAGCGGGAAAAGCTGGTCGCGCGCGCCGAGCACGACGAGCGGATGCTGCGCCAGCTTCTCGCGTCGCGCTCGTGGCGGTTGACCGCGCCGCTGCGCGAGCTCGTCAAAACGTTCAAATGATCGTCGCGGGGCTCGACAACCCGGGCGACGGCGTTGAGCTCGGTTCGGTGATGCGTCTGCTCGGCTGGGCGTTCGCCGAGCCGCACCCGATCTCACGTATCGAGGTGCGCCTCGACGGCCGGTTCGTCGCGCTTTTGCAGACCACCGTTCCGCGCGCGGACGTGCAGGCGCTGCACGCCGCGGCGCCGCTGCGCACGGGTTTTGCCGGCACGTTCGACCTTGCGGAACTCGCCGCCGGCGCGCACGAGTTGCGCGTGACGGTGTTCGACACCGCCGACGCGTGCATCACGCTGGTGCGCACGTTCGCGTGCGCCGAACGGTGGAGCGCACGTGACTGCGAACCCGGCGCGCCCACGGTGCTGGCGTTCTATCTCCCGCAGTACCACCCGACCGCCGTCAACGACGCGTCGTGGGGCCGCGGGTTCACCGAATGGACGAACGTCGCGCCGGCGCGGCCGCTGTTCAAGCACCACTACCAGCCGCATCTGCCCGGCGAGCTCGGCTTTTACGATCTGCGGGTGGCGGAGACGCGCAACGAACAGGCTCGGCTCGCGGCCGAGCACGGCATCGGCGGCTTCGTGTACTACCATTACTGGTTCAGCGGTCGCCGAGTGCTGGACCGGCCGCTGCGCGAGGTCCTCGCGTCGAACGAGCCGCGGTTTCCGTTTTGCGTCTGCTTCGCGAACGAAAACTGGACGCGGGCTTGGGACGGCCACGACGACGACGTGCTGCTCGCGCAGCGTCACTCGGCGGACGACGACGCGGCGTTCATTCGCGACCTGATCCCGGTGCTGCGCGACGAGCGGTACATTCGAATCGGCGGGCGGCCGCTGCTGCTCGTCTACCGGCCTACGCTGTTGCCGGAGGCGCGGCGCACAGCCGAGCTCTGGCGAGCGGAATGCGTCTCTGCCGGCGTCGGCGATCCGTATCTGGCCTACGTTCAAAGCTTCGTTACGGACGATCCGGCGGAGTTCGGCTTCGATGCGGCGATCGAGTTCCCGCCGCTGAAATTTCCGGCGGTCAGCGCCGCGCCGACCGTCGAGGACATCGCGCCCGGATTTACGGGCCGAATCTTGGACTACGATGCGCTGCGCGAAGCGGCTGCGCGCCGCCCGGATCCGCCGTACACGCTCTTTCGCGGCGTGATGCCGAGCTGGGACAGCACGCCGCGCCGCGGGGCCGCCGCGTGGGCGTTCGTCGGCGCCGCACCCGAGGGTTATCGTGCCTGGCTCGACGACGCGTGCCGATGGACGATGCGGCACCACGCGCCGTCGTCGCGCTTCGTGTTCGTGAACGCCTGGAACGAATGGGGCGAGGGCTGTCATCTCGAGCCTGACCAGCGCTACGGCCGCCTTTATCTCGAAGCCACGCGGGACGCCGTCGCACGCTTCGCGTCCGTCAACGCGATCGCGCGCCCGCACCCGCTCGCGTCGGTGATCGTCCCGTGCTATAACCACGAGCGGTACGTCGCAGGCGCGCTGGCATCCGCGCTCGACCAGACCGCCGACGACCTCGAAGTGATCGCGATCGACGACGGCTCGCGCGACGGGACCATCGCGGCGATGAAAGTGTTCGCGGGCGAACGCGGCGACGACCGCTTGCGCGTCTACGCCCAGGCCAACCGCGGCGCGACCGCGACGCTGCACCTCGGCTTGTCGCGCGCGCGCGGCGAGTACGTCGCGATCCTCAACTCGGACGACGCCTTCGCGCCGGAGCGGCTGGAGGTGATGGTCGCCGCGCTGGAACACGACGCCGCGGACTTCGCGTTCTCGCGAGTCACGTACGTCGACGGCGAGGGAACCGACGTCACCTACGCGCCGGGGCGCCCGTCGGATTATTTGCGCCGCCAGCTCGAACGCGGCGCATATCCGGAGCTCGCCTATGCGCTGCTCGACTTCAACCTCACGATCTCGACCGGGAACTTCGTGTTCCGGCGGTCGCTCTACGAGCGCATCGGCGGTTTCAGACCGCTGCTGTGGTGCCACGACTGGGACTTCGCGCTGCGCGCCCTTCGCAAGGGCGCCGTCACGTACGTCGACCGAGCCTTGTACTACTACCGCTTCCACGGCGAGAACTCGTGGAACGCCTACGCGCACCTCGGCGATTTCGACGGCACGTTCGTCAAGGAAGAGTTCTTCAGCGATCACGCGTTCGTCCGGGCGCTCTACGCGCGCGACCCCGACTACTTCCTGCGCTTCGTGCGCGACCGCGGGCTCGAGCGCGTCGGCGCCTTGGACGCGCTCGCGCCGGACGAGCGCAGGACGGCCTCATGAGCGGGGCAGACCCCGTGCGCGACGACGAACGCTTTCCGTACGACGGGATCCCGCCGCAACAGCGCTGGGACCGCGCGGTCGCGCCGGCCGAGCCGGACGACTTCGACCCGCAGGGCGCGGTGCGTTTCACGTTCGACCGCACGACGCGGTTCGCGTCGGCGGGCAGCTGCTTCGCGCAGCGCATCGCGAGCAGCCTGCGCGCGTCGCCGTACCGGTACGTGCAAGCGGAGCCGGGCCCCGCGTGGCTCGATGCGCAGCAGCGAACCGCGTACGGTTACGCGCCGCTGTCGGCACGCTACGGCAACGTGTACACGTCGCTCCAGCTTTTGCAGCTGCTGCGCCGCGCGCGCGGCGCGTTCGTGCCCGAGGAAGATGCATGGGAGCTGGGCGATGCGTTCGCCGACCCGTTCCGGCCGCGCATCCAGCCGGGCGGTTTCGAAAGCGTGGAGCTGCTGCGGCGCGACCGTGCGTTCCATCTGGCGGCGGTGAAGCGCATGTTCGCCGAGCTCGACGTGTTCGTGTTCACGCTCGGGCTCACCGAATGCTGGTGCGCGCGCGCCGACGGTGCCGTGTTTCCCGCCTGCCCCGGGCGCGGCGTGGGCCGCTTCGACGGGGCGCGCTACGAGCTGCGCAACCTCGACGTCGCCGACAACGTGCGCTACCTCACCGAGTTCCTGCGCGAGCTGCGCGCCGTCAACCCCGCGGCGAAGGTGATCTTCTCGGTATCGCCCGTCGCGGTCGCCGCGACGCTCGATGCGCCGCACGTCATGCGCGCGTCCGTGTATTCGAAGTCGGTCCTGCGCGCGGCCGTCGAGACCGTCGTTCGCAACGATCCCGGCACCGACTACTTCGCAGCGTTCGAGCTGTTCGGCTACGCGCCTAGCGCGGTGCGTCTTCTCGAACCGGACGGCCGGCACGTGACGCCCGCCGGCGTCCAGCGCGCGATGGGCATGTTCTACCGGCATTTCCTCGGTGCGGACGTCCCGGAACCGGCCGCTGCGCCGGCCGCGGCGGATCCGTTCAACGTGGAGGTCACGCCGTGCGACGAAGACACGTTGCTCGGATTGCTCAGATGACGTCGAACTCGACGCGGTCCGACCCGACGCGCCATGCCGCGTCGGTGCTCGATCTGACGAGACAGCGAACGGTGTGCGCGCCGGGCTCCAGCTCGTCCGTCGCGACCGCACCGACGAAGCCGCACGCGAGAAACCGTGCGCTGCCGAACCGTTCCGCGACGTCGGCGCGCGGCGCGCCGTAGGACGCGTCGAAGAGCAGCGCGTCGTCCACCAGCAGCAACGCGTCGAAGCCGGCGCCCGCGTTGGGCTCGTCGATCGCCCAGCCGCTGAAGTAGAGGTTTTCGCCGCGCTCGACCCGGACGGCGCCGAGCACGGGCGCGATGCCCTGGGGGCCGAGCTGGAAGATCCGTTCGAACTGCGCCGGCGTCTGCTGCGCGGTGAGCGTACCGCGCACGCCGGCGACGGGGCCCCGGAGCAACTCGAACGGCTGCTCCTCGCCCCCGTCGAAGGCGGAACCGTCCGCGCTCACCGCGACGATGCGGAACGCATGCATGCCGGCCGGCAGGTTGCGCGTGGAAAAGCGCGCTTTGAACCCGCACGCGCGCGCCGCCGGACCGAATCGGCGCGCCGCGGCGTCGCTCTCGTAACCGTACGGCGCGCGGTGCACGACGACGTCGTCCACCATGACGCCGACCTCGCCGGCGGGCGCTTCGGCTACCGTGTCGACGAGCCAGCCTTCCACGAGCACGACCGCGTTCTCCGGTATCCGCCGGCCGTCATCGCCGGCGCGCGCAGGTTCCGTGGTGACGGACTCGATCGCGGTCAGCATCCGCCCGTGCCCTTGCAGCGGTTGCGTGTCGCCGCGCGCACAGATCTGGATCGTCGTGCGCGCGTGCCACGACGAGTATGCGCCGTGCGCGCGGTCGATCACGTGGAAGTTGACGTCGTACGAGCCCGGCTCCAGCGCACCGGTCGGCACGGTCGCACCGAAACCGGCGCCGTACACGCCGGCGCGCCGGAACGCTCCCGCGACGTCGGGGCGGGCGAACCCGGCGCGAGCGTTCACTGCGACGCCGCTGCCGACCGTGACGACGACGTCGTCGGCGCCGCGGTCGCCGCCGGGTGCAAGCGCCCAGCCTTCCACGATCAGCGGAAAACCCTGCGGAATGCGCGCCCCGCTTCCACCGGGCTTGCGAACGAGCCCCGCGAGGAAGTCGACGGCGTCGAGATGTCCGGTTGCGGGCTCGGACGCGCGCGAGAGGTTTCCGGGAAAATCGTTCGTACCGTCGGTCATGCGGGCGGATGGTCTCACGCGGTGGAGCGCTCGATGATCGAGTGCGTGCGGTTCGTTTCGGGCGCGACGCCGATTTTCATGGTCGGCGACAGCAACGCCATCATCTTCGACGGCCTTCTGTTCGAATGCCCGGCGCTGTTCGCGCAGCCCTTCGTGACGCACGGCGTGTTCTGCCGCGGCTTGATGGCCGCCAACTTCAGCGACGCGAGCGGCGCGCTCAACGCCGACCTGCTCGCGGTGCTCTTTCGCCACGCGCTCGTCCTCGGCGACGACGCTTCGTGGTACGCGCTGCACCTGGCGTTCGCGCAGCTTCGGCCGGAGGCTTTTCGCGTCGAGCTCGGCCGTCTTCGCCACCGCTGGAAAGTGCCGGCGAACGATCACGTGGACTCGCGGCCCATCGCGCTGATGGTCGGTACGCTCGACCTCGAAGCGATCCTGCGCACGCTCCCGCCCGGCTGCGACTTCGCGTTGCAGGATCGCAGGTACACGGTGCCCGACCGGTTCGAGCCTGCCGTCGGCCCGTACGTGCCCGCGCAGCTCGTGACCGACCTGATCGCCGACCGGCTGAAGCCGCTCGCGCTGGGGCTGCGCACGATGCGGGACGCCGGCCTCGAGAACGTGTACCTGCACAGTCTGCACCCGCCCCCGGTCGAGGATTACAACTATGCGAAGATGCGGGGCGTCAACGCGCAGGCCGTGCTGCGGTACAAAGTCGCGCTGACGATCAACGCGCAGTTTCGCGCGCTCTGCGAGCGGGAGCAGATTCGTTTTCTCGACTTGTGGTCCGCCACGACCCGTGACGGCGCGCTCGACCCGCGGTTCGCGTACGACGGGGATCATTTGAACCAGGCGGCGGCGGAGCTTTCGGTGCGCACGCTGCTGGCCGATCTCGCCACGCGCGCGCTTCCGAAAAAGCGCGAGCTCAGCGATCTCGCCCGGGAGCAGCCCGCCGGGTGAGAGCCGGCGGCGCGGTAGCCGCGGACCGCGGCGGATGCGGGGGGCGGCCCCGCGAAGCGTAGGCGGATGACGACGACCACCGCCGCGCCCGCCTCGGCCCTGCACGACCGCCTGCAGGCGTTCATGGAGTCGGACGTCTACCCCAGCGAGCACGTGTACCACGAGCAGTTGCGCAGCGGAGCCACGCCGTGGGCGCAGCCCGCCGTCATGGACGAGCTGCAGGCCAAAGCGCGCGCGATCGGGCTGTGGAACCTGTTCCTGCCCGAGCCGGAGTGGGGTGCGGGCCTGACCAACCGCGAGTACGCGCCGCTGTGCGAGGTGATGGGCCGCTCCGAGATCGCGCCCGAGGTGTTCAACTGCAGCGCGCCCGACACGGGCAACATGGAGGTGTTCGCGCGCTACGGCAGCGACGCGCACAAAGAGCGCTGGCTGCGGCCGCTGCTCGACGCGAAGATCCGCTCCGGCTTCTCGATGACCGAGCCCGCGGTCGCGTCGTCCGACGCGACGAACATCAGCGCGGAGATCGTCCGCAAGGGCGACGACTACGTGATCAACGGCCGCAAGTGGTGGACGTCGGGCGCCGGGCACCCGCGCTGCAAGGTGCTGATCTTCATGGGCCGCACGAACCCCAGCGCGCCGCCGCACCGCCAGCACACGATGGCCGTGGTGCCGATCGACGCGCCCGGCGTGACGGTGCTGCGCACGCTCTCGGTGTTCGGCTACGACCACGCGCCGCACGGCCACGCGGAGATCGACTTCGACAACGTGCGCATACCCGCTGACGACGTGCTGGTCGCCGAAGGCCGCGGCTTCGAGATCGCGCAAGGCCGGCTCGGGCCGGGGCGCATCCACCACTGCATGCGCGCGATCGGTCTCGCAGAGCGCGCGCTCGAATCGATGGTGAAGCGCGTGAAAGCGCGCACGGCGTTCGGCCGGCCGCTGTCGGAGCAAGGCGTCATCATGCAGTGGATCGCGGAGTGCCGCATCGAGATCGACCAGACGCGCCTGCTCGTGTACGACGCGGCCGAGAAATTGGACGCGTTCGGCAACAAGGTCGCGCGCAACGAGCTCGCGATGGTCAAGGTCGCGGCGGCGAACATGGCGTGCCGCGTGGTCGACCGCGCGATCCAGGCGTTCGGCGCCGCCGGCGTGGGCAGCGACCAGCACCTCGCGGCGGCATATGCGCACGCGCGCACGCTGCGGCTGGTCGACGGGCCCGACGAAGTGCACCTGCGCTCCATCGCCAAGTTCGAGCTGCAGAAAGGGTGAGCCGGGTCGATCCGCTCGACGAGCTGGAGCTGAGCCTGCGGCGCGGCGCCGCCGAGCTGCACGTCGTGCGCCACGCGGACGCGGTGCCCGAGTCCGACGAAACGTTCACCATCTACGACGACTACGAGGCGCACCCGCTCAGCGCGCGCGGCCGCGCGCAAGCCGACGCGGTCGCGGAGCGGTTCGCCGAGCTCGACATCGCGGCGGTGTATGCGAGCCCGATCCGACGCGCGCGCGAGACCGCGGAAGCGATCGCCGCCGTCGCCGGCGTTGCGGTGCGCGACGAGCCCGGCGTGCGCGAGATCGCCATCGGGCCGACGGACGACGCGATGGCGCTGCGCGACCGCCTCGCGTGGCTCGCGATGATCGCGATGCGCGACGGCTCGTGGAACGGCATCCCTGGTACGGAGCTATCGGCGAGCGTGCGCGCGCGCATGCTCGCCGCGCTCGACGACGTCGCCGCGCGCCATCCCGGCGAGCGCGTCGCGGTCGTGTCGCACGCGGGCGCGATCAACGCGGCACTGGGCGCGATCGCGGGGAGCGATCACGACTTTCTTTTCCCGCTGGCGAACGCGTCGGTGTCGGTGCTGCGCATCGGCGGCGGGCGGCGGCTGCTGATGAGCGCCAACGAGACGGCGCACCTGAGCGCGATCCCGTCGCGCGCGCGGCGATGATCGCGCGCGACGCCGATACCATCGACGTCCGCCCCGAAGAGCAGGTCGACACCGCGCGGCTCGAGCCGTACCTGCACGCGCACCTCGACGGCGCGCACGGCCCGCTCGAGCTGCGCCAGTTCGGCGGCGGCCACGCGAACCTCACGTACCTGATCCGCTTCGGCGAGCGCGAGTGGGTGCTGCGCCGCCCGCCGCTCGGCCCCGTCGCGCCGGGCGCGCACGACATGCGCCGCGAGTACCGCGTGCTCTCCACGCTCAACGCCGGTTATCCGCTCGCGCCGCAGGCGTATCTGCTGTGCACGGACCACAGCATCATCGGTGCGGACTTCTTCGTGATGGAACGCCGTCACGGCATTGCGTTCCGGCGCGACATCCCGCCGCCGTGGCGCGACCGGCCCGACGTGCTGCGCGGCGTCGGCGAATCGCTCGTCGACAACCTTGCGGCGCTGCATGCGATCGATCCCGCGAGCGTCGGCCTGGGTGAGCTCGGCAAACCCGACGGCTACATCGAACGCCAGGTGTACGGCTGGATCGAGCGCTGGCACAACGCGCTCACGCCCGACGTCGGCGCGGCGGAGCCGTTCACGGGCTGGCTGCGCCAGACGATCCCCGCCGCGAAACGAACGGCACTGCTGCACAACGATTACAAGCTCGACAACACGCTGCTCGACGCGGACGATCCCGCGACAACGGTCGCCGTGCTCGACTGGGACATGTGCACGCGTGGCGAGCCGCTGATGGACTTCGGCGAGCTGTTGGCGCTGTGGGGCGAGAAGAACGACGGCGGCGACATGCTGCACGGCCGCATGCCGACGTGGTACGACGGCTTCATGACGCGCCGCGAAGCGGCAGAGCGGTACGCGAACAAATCCGGTGCGGACGTGCGCGATCTGCACTGGTACGTCGTGTTCAACTACTTTCGCTTCGCGGTGATCTTGCAGCAGATCTACATCCGTTACGTCCGCGGGCAAACCCACGACGAGCGCTTCAAGGACATGGGCGCCGCGGTCAACGCGGTGATCGAGCGCGGCTTAACCCTGATCGAAAGCGGCGACATCTAGCGCGTCGTCACCGCGAGCCTGTCGACGCGATCAGCGCCGCAGCAACGCGAGGTAGAGGGCGCTGATGTCGGTGTCGCCGGCGTCCCGGACCACGTCGGCCCAGGTGAGCGCAAGGTGATTCAGGATCGGCAACCGCGGCCGCGCCGAGCCCGCTGCGGAGAGCGCGAGGCGAACGTTCTTATCGGCCAGACGGAGCGGGACTTCGATCTCCGAGGTACGGTTCTCGACGATCTTTTCCAGCTTCTCGAGCGCCCATGGCGGGACCAGCGCGCCGCCCGAGACCAACTCGAGGAATCGCTGTGGTTCGATCCCGAGCGCCTGCGCCAGAATCGCGAGCTCCGCAATGTTTTCGGTCTGAATCCCGATCCAGGCGTTGAAGAGAAGCCCGATCCGCGTCCCTTGACCAGCCTTCCCGAGCCAATGCACCTTCCCGGCTATCGCGTCGAAGAAGCGTTGCACGGCCACGCCGGTGGGTTCTCCGTCGCCCGACGCGAGTACGACGACATTGCCTTCTTCGGCGACGGACTTGCTCCCCGAGACGGGGGCGTCGACGAACGCGATCTGGGGCCGCGTTGCGGCGACACGCATCGCCTGTTCGGTACCATCGACGCCGATCGTGGACATCTGCAGCCAAGTCGAACCTGATTTCATCGCGTCGAACGCGCCGTGGTCGCGCATGACGCTGAGCACGGCGTCGGCGTCGAAGAGCATCGTGACGACGACATCGGCGTCGCGGACCGCGTCAACGGCGCTCGCAGCGATGCGAACGCGATCGGCGGCGAATGCAGCCTCACGCGCGGCGCCTCGATTCCACACCGTGACCTGGAGCCCGGCGCGAGCCGCGTTGCGCGCAAACGCGGAGCCCATGGCGCCGAGGCCGAGCACGGCGACGCTAGGGACACTGCTCTCATCCATCGTGAGGCCTTCGCGCTCGTAGCGCACTCGACTGCCTGATCGCGGGCCGCTACGATTCTGCGGACCCGTTGCCCACCACCGAGACCGCGCAGCGCTATCGCTCCTAAGCGCCGCGCGATGACACGCTACGCGTACGCGACCGACTTGACCGTGAGCTTGCGATCGCCGGCGGGCCGGTGCCACACGACGTGGTCGCCGGCGCGCGCGCCGATCAGCGCTGCCGCCAGCGGCGACGTCGCGCTGATCCTGCCGGCCTTGACGTCCGCTTCTTCCTCGCCGACGAGCGTGTACGTCTGCTGCTTGCGCGAGCTGTCGGCGACGACGACCGTTGCGCCGAACGCGACGACGCTGCGGTCTTCCGGCGGCTCGACGACGACTGCCGCTTCGACGCTGTGCTGCAGGCGCTCGCGGTCGCGCGGATCCTCGGCCGTGTCGAGGCGCGCGCGCAGCTCCGCCAAACCGGCGGCGGTGAGGTAGTTCGGACCGGTTCGCGCGGGCGGCACGACCTCGGGCTCGGGCGCGTCGTCGCGCTCCTTGGTGAAGGCGCGGCTCATGCCTCATTGTAGCAGAAACGCGGGCTGCGGCCCGCCGGGCGTTTAGAGCCCGCCGACGCCGTTCGGGGAGCCGAGGCCCGTTGCGTACGTGTAGCGGCCGCTCGTGGTGAGCGGGTGGAACGAGCCGCGCAGGGCGTACGAATAGGAGTACCACGGGCCGGCCGGCTTGCCGGAGAGCGCATACGCGCCCGCGATGAGCGGCGCGCCCACGCTGGTGCCGCCGGCGACGAGCCAGCCCCCGGCCTGCGCGTCGAACATCGACACGCCGGTCTGCGGGTCGGCGACCGCGGCCACGTCCACCCCGGAGCGCGTCTTGCAGGGGACGCTCTGCCAGGCCGGCCGCTTGACGTAGGCGCTGCAGCCGTGGCCCGCGTACTTCCACGCGCTTTCGTTCCAGCCGCCGCCGGCCCGGGTCAGCGACGTCCCGCCGACCGCGGTGACGTACGGCGACGTGGCCGGATACGACGGGTAGCCGCGGTCGCCCGAGCTCGCGGTGATCGCGACGCCGGCGTGGCGGTAGTGCACGTCCTCGCCGCCCTGCGCGGACCACTCCGGCGCGTAGTAGCTGTTGCTGACGATCTTCGCGCCCAGCGCCACGGCGGTGTCGACCCCGGCGCCGAGGTCGTCCATCAGTGCGGAGTTCGTTTCGATCAAGAGGATGGAGCAGCGCGGGCACGCGGCGGACACCATGTCGAGGTCGAGCGCGATCTCTTGCGCCCAGCCGGCGTTCGGCACGGGGTAGGCGCGGCCGCCGCGCTGGTCGGCCTTGCGGAAGCAGCCGTTCTGCGTGGTGCACGGCGGCAGCCCGAACGCCGCGCGGTACACGGCCAGATCCGACTCCGCCGCCGGATCGTCGTACGCGTCGACGATCGCTACGACACCGCCCGCGCTCTGGGACGGCAGGGCATATGCGGCTTGCAGATCGGCCGGGTGGAGCCCGCGGATGAGCGCCGGTGCGAGGCCGGGGTCGGGCACCGGCGGCACGTTGCGGTTGATCGCCAGCGTGCACGTTGCGGTGCCGGCGGGCGGCACGCCCGCGCACGCGAACTGCGCGCCCGGCAGACCGTTCGCGTCCTCGCCCGGCATGCCCATCGCGGTGTCGCCCGGCATGCCCATCGCGGTGTCGCCCGGCATCCCCATTGCGGTGTCGGAGCTCGCGCGCGACTGCGGTGCCGTGGCCGCGCCCGCGTGTCGCGGCGGGACGGCGCCGGCGCCGGAGCACGCGGCAAGCGCCGCGATCGAGATGATCGCGAGCGTGCGAGCGGCGGAAGCGGTGAGACCGCGAAGTTCGGGCATGTTCCGGCAGGAAGCTCCTTTAGGGGCACGTCTGCTCGACCGTTCATACCCACGAAACGGGGGATGGACGGGCGCAAACCGGCGAAGAGCGCGTGATCTCCGTCACGCGTTTATTGCGCGCCCGCATCAACGATCGTCTGGCTCGCGCGGCGCGCTTCCCGGTCACGCTCATCGTCGCGCCCGCCGGCTTCGGCAAGAGCGTGGCGCTGCGTGATTTCGTCGAGACGGCGCGGCTCGATGCCGTGCGCTACGACGTCGCGCGTGACGATCGCACGCTGATGGCGTTCGTGCACGGCCTCGGCGCGGCGCTCGAGCCCGTCGCGCCGACGGCGCTCGCGGCGTTCCCGGCGATGCAGCAGCGGCTGATGGGCGCCGCCGATCCGGTGCGCGAGCTGGGCGACTGGTTCGCGGAACACCTCAAGCGCACGGTGTGCACCGTCGTGATCGACGACCTGCACTACGCCGCAACCGATCCGCACACCGTCGCGCTGCTGGTGGATCTCGTCGAGCGCACCGGCGACCGCATCCGCTGGATCGTCGCGACGCGCTCCGACGCCGGCCTGCCGATCGCGTCGTGGATCGGTTACGGCCGCATGGACTTGCCGGTGGGCGAGGACGATCTCCGCTTCACGGCCGAAGAGGCGCTCGCGACGGCCGACGACGCGGATGCGCCCGCGGATCCCGCCGAAGTCGAAGCGCTGCGCGAACTGACCGCGGGCTGGCCGATCGCGCTCTCGATCGCGCTGCGCACGCGCACGCACGCGTCCGATCTGCGCGCGGCATCGAGCGGCACGCGCGAGATGGTGTACCGCTATCTCGCGGAGCAAGTGTTCGCGGGATTGTCGCGCGCGCAACAGCGCTTTCTCATGCGCAGCAGCGTGTTCGCGACGTTCGACGTCGGGATCGCGGACGCGCTCGGCGCGGCGCCGGCGTTTCTTGCGGAGCTGCGGCGCAGCGTCACGTTCCTGAGCACCACGTCGCCGACCGAGTACCGGTACCACGATCTTTTTCGCGACTTTCTCGAGCGCGAGCTGCGGCGCACCGGCGCGACCGAGTGGTACGACGCGCACGTCGAAGCCGGTGACTTGCTCGAAGGGCGGCGCGGCGCCGGCGCGAGCGCGCTGGCGCTCTATGCAAAGGTCGGCGCCGTCGACGCGATCGTGCGCGTGATCGCGCGCGACGGCATCGCGCTGCTGGAGCGCGGCGAAGGTGAAACCGTCGCGCTCGCGCTCGACGCCGTGCCCGAAGCGCAGCGCGCGGCGAACGCGGCGATGATCGGCGTGCGCGCGATGCTCGACGCGAACCGCGGCCGCTTCGACGTCGCCGAGCGGGGCTTCGTCGCGGCGATCGACCGAGCGGCGCAGCTCGATCTGCGCGTGGCGCTCGTGCACCGCTACGCGATCGAGCTCGTGCGCCAAGACCGCGACTGCGCCGAGCTGCTCGAGCCGTACGCGCACGACGAGTCGCTGCCGCTCGAGCTGCGCGTGCCGATCCTCGGCACGCTGGCGACCGCGTACGTGCGCGCGGGACGCGCCGACGAAGGCTTCGCGACGATGCGCCGCGCGCTCGATCTTTTGGAGCCGCTGGGCGACGACGTGCGCGCGCGGCTGTACCAGCAGGCCGCGTACGTGTACCAGTTCGCGCCGACGCACGACCGCGTGCGCACGTATGCGACGCTCGCGGTGGAGCTCGCGTCGGCGCGCGGCTTGTACGAAGTCGCCGCGCGCGCGTACAGCGTGCTCTACACGATCGTGAACGACGAAGACGACGACCCGATCGCGTCGCTCGCGATCCTCGACAAGCTCGAGGAGTGCGCGCGCAAAGGCGCGAGCCGCCAGGCGCGCTTCTTCGGTTTCGTTGCGTCGTACGCGATCGAGGTCGAGCGCGGCGACGATCCCGGGCTCGAACGGCTCGACCGCGAGCTCGACGACGGCCGCGCCGCGCCGCCGGGCGCGCGCGGGCAGACGCTGTTTCCGGCGCAGGCGATGCGCGAGGCGTGGAGCGGCGACTTCCGGCGCGCGTACGAGCTGCTCGCCGGGACCGCGTCCGCGCAGGGCAGCGACGAGCGGCGCGCGCTGCGCGGCGCCGAGATCGCGCTGTACGCGCTCGCCGCCGGGCTGCACGCGGAAGGCGACGAGGCGCTGCGCGACGCGGTTGCAGCGCTGGCGCGCTGCACGCGGCCGTCGCTGCGCATCGTGCGCTCGCACCTCACGATCGCGCTCGCCGAGCTGGTGCGCGGGCGGTCGTCGGCGGCGCACCGCGCGCTGGCCGAGGCGGAACGCCTCTCGACGCCCGCGATGCGGCGTTTGCGCGCGCTCGCGCACGCCGTCCGCGCGATGGAGCGCGTGCAGCTCGCGCAGGCGGAGCCGGCGACGCTCGCGGCCGCGCTGGAGCGCCTGCGGGCCGAGCACTTCGGCGGGATGGCGCGGCTGCTGGCGGCGCTGCCCGTCGCGCACGGGGACGAACCCGGCTACACGCAGCTCACGCCGTCGGAGCGCGAGATCTTGCAGCTGCTCGCGAAGGGCGCGAGCACGAAGGACGTCGCCGCGCGCACCGGCCGCAGCCCGCAGACCGTGGACACGCACATCCGCTCCATCTGCCGCAAGCTCAACTGCAGCGGCCGCCGCGAAGCGGTCGCGATCGCGACGGGCGCCGGCTGGGTGGGCGTCTAGCGCTGCGCCGTGCCCATCAGCTCGCCGAGCGCGCGGACGTGGCCCGCGACGGCGTCGAGCAGCCGGCCCCGCGTCGGCGGCTGGTCGAAGCGCGGCACGTAGTCGACCGCGAGCAGCGTGAAAATATAGCGGTGCGGCCCGTGCCCGGGGATCGGCCTGGGCGCGATGTAGTGCCGCCCGCCGCCGCCGTTGTAGCCCATCGTCAGGTCGTCGTGCTTGCCGTCGAGCGCGTTCGCCTCGAGCGACGTCAGCTCGGGCGACATCTCGTACGCGACCGCGTGCGTGAGCGGGCGCGGGAACGGCACGTCCACGTCCTCGACCACCATCACCAGCGTCTTCGCCTCGGGCGGCACGCCGGTCCACTCCAGCGGCGGCGACACGTCGGTGGGCATGCGCTCGCCGAACGCGAACGCCTGGCTGCGCAGCTCGATCGTGCGCGGCGCCGCGCTGAAGCGGATGTCCTCCGCCACGCGCAGCTCCGGCCCCGCGCGCCAGCGCCGGATGCTGCGCCCGAAGAAGCGCATCATCGCGCGCCGCGCCCGCCCGGCGCGCTGCGCATGCGAGAGAAGCTCAGTTCGGGACGAGCTGGATCGTCAGATAGATGCCGGTGTTGCCGGCCGGTGACGACAGCGCGTTGGGCGCGAGGTTCACCTGGATGTCCTCGGCGCCGTACATCGCCACGATCGCGGCGCCGCTGACCGTGGGGCCCGCCTTGGACACGAACGCGATCCCGGCGCCCGAGGGCGAGTAGAACTCGAGCCCGGCCGCGCCCACGTTGCCCGGGTTGGTGCCGGCGCTCGACGCGCCGCCGGTCCCCGGCGGGACGATCGTGCCGCCCGCGGCGCAGCTCGTCAGCGCCATGCCGGTGAACGTGCCCGCGGCCGGATTCCCGGCGCGGGCCGAGGTCGGCACCGGCCCGGCGACCGCCGTGATCGGGAACGAGGCGACGCCGTTGGGGTAGGCGCAGATGCCGATCCCGGCCGTCGGCGTGCTGTCGAGGTACTCGTTCACCACGAAGCCCGCCGCGTCGTTGCTCTGGACCGAGACCGCGAGCGCGTTCTTGTAGAGGCAGGCCGTCGGCACGGTCTTGCTCGGGACCAGCGCCCCGAACGTCATCGTGAAGTTCGCCTCGGTTCCGGCCGGGGTGCAGACGCCGGCGGCGCTGGGCAGCAGCGGCGGGATGGCGCTGCCCTGCGCGAAGGCGGCGCTGTACTGCGTCACGATCGCCATCGACAGCGTCGCGCCGGACTTCCACTGCAGCTGCGCGCCGCCGGTGGTCGTGAACGAGGAGGCACGCGCGCAGTCCGCCGAGGCGAGGAGCCCGGCGGCCAAGACGGACGCGGCGAAGAGGCGTTTCAAGCGAGCAATTCCTTTGCAGTCGCGAGCGGGTCCACGAACCGCACGCGACACCGCCGTCCTGGCGATGCGAGAGAGCAGGTACTATCGTGTATCGGGCGAGCGCGCGGTCCATTTTAGGCCGCCGGCATCGCGGCGCGCCGCGCTTGGAGGATCCCCATCACGAAGGCTCCGGCGACCAGCGCCGTGATGATGGCTGCCGCCGGCGCGACGCCGAACGCGCCGAGCACGCCGGTCACGACGGGCGGCATCACGAACCCCGCCAGGCTGTCCAGCCCGGACACGACCCCGAGCACCGTGCCGCGCCGGTCGTCGGGCGAGACTTCCGAGGCGAGCGCCGGGAACGCCGCGTTCACGACGCTCATGCCCATGCCGAACAGCAGCAGCAGCACCGCCGCGAGCGCGAACGTCGTCGCGAACGGGACGAGCAGGAACCCGAGCACGCACAGCCCCAGGCCGAGGTTCGTGGCGACGCGGTTTCCCAGCGCGTCCACCAGCCGGCCGATGACCGTCACCTGCAGCGTCACCTGGAGGATGCCGAACGACGCGAACACGTACGACGTCTGCGCCACGTCCCAGCCGAGCTGCTTGTTGAGGATCAGCGTCATCGACGCGAACCAGCCGTACATCCCGAGCGTGTAGACCAGCCGCAGCCGCAGGACGGGCGCGACCGCCTTGTCGGCGAGCGAGGCGAAGATGTCGCGCAGGCCCACGGGGCTCGCGGCGTCGGCCGGCGCGCGCCCGCGCGATTCCGGCAGCATGACGATCGTCAGCACCAGGGTGACGACTTGCAGCGCCGCCGCCACCAGGAACGGCACCGCGAAGCCGTAGCGGCCCGCGAGCCAGCCGCCCGTCGCGGGCCCGAACACGAACCCGGCCGCGAACGCCGCCCCGACGTAGGCGAA
This sequence comes from Candidatus Elarobacter sp., assembly GCA_036403315.1. GTDB lineage: Bacteria > Vulcanimicrobiota > Vulcanimicrobiia > Vulcanimicrobiales > Vulcanimicrobiaceae > Vulcanimicrobium. Next base: position 31,454 of record DASWRD010000075.1, on the reverse strand, counting down.
CGCCTCGCCGCGGCGCTTGGGCTCGACCAGGTCGCCCACGTACGCCTGCGTCACGCCGATGTTGCCGCCCGACAGCCCTTCGAGCGCCCGCGAGAACAGCACCCACGGGATCGTCGGCGCGAACGCGAGCAGCGCCCACGCGATGGTCGAGCCGATCTGCGACACGATCAGCACCATCTTGCGGCCGATGCGGTCGCTCACGTTGCCCCAGACCGGCCCGGCGATGAGCTGGCAGAGCGAGTACGTCGCGAACACCACGCCGACGGTGATGTCGGGCGCGCCGAACTTCTTCACGAAGAACGGCATGAGCGGGATCAGAATGCTGAAGCCGAGGATGTCGATGAACGTGATGCCGAGGATCGGCAGCAGCCGGAGGAGCACGTCGCGGTCCGTTCGCGCGGCGCGCCGCCGGCACCGCTGGACCGCGGGGCGAACGTGCGTTCCCGTGCGTCTACGCCGAATCTTACCGGTTTACGGGGCTTTCGCGTGTGACGTGACGCATAAAGGAGCAGGCGCCGGGTAAGAGTCTCGGTACTTGTCGTCCCGGCAGTTGCCAATTTCCAAGGAGGGGAGTCGGGGGAGATGTGTTCGTGTCGGTCCTGATCCCGGCGTACAACGAGGCCGCGATCATCGAACGGACCCTCAGCACGGTGCGTGATCACTTGAGCACGCGCTCTGATTCGTATTCCTGGGAAGTCCTCGTCGTCGACGACGGCAGCACCGACGGTACCGGCGCGCTGGCCGATGCCTTCGCGGCCACCGACGAACGGGTCCGGGTGCTGCACCACAAGACGAACTTTGGGCTGGGGCAGGCGCTGCGGTACGGCTTCGCCCAGGCCAAGGGCGACGTGGTCGTGACGCTCGACTCCGACCTGACCTACAGCGTCGACCACATCGACCGGCTGGTGGACGCGTTCGTCGAGACGGGCGCGAAGGTGGTCGTGGCCTCCCCGTACGCCCGCGGCGGCGTGACGACGGACGTGCCGTTCCGGCGGCTGCTGCCCAGCCGCGTCGCCAACGTGCTGCTGGCCGCCGCGTCCAACGCGCACATCAGCACCTATACCGGGATGGTGCGCGCGTACGACACGCCGTTCTTGCGGTCGCTCAACGTGCGCGCGATGGGGATGGACGTCAACGCCGAGATCCTGCGCCAGGCGCAGATTCTGCGCGCCCGCATCGTCGAGATCCCGGCGCACCTCGACTGGTCGGGGTCGACGCGCCCGGCCGGCGGCTCGGGGCTGCGCATGCCGCGCACGACCATCGCCATCGCGATCTCCGCGTTCCTGTTCCGCCCGGTGATGTTCTTCATGGTGCCCGCGTTCGCGTTCGCGCTGTTCGCGGTCGTCGTGTGGGTCTTCGCCATCGCCGAAGGTCTCGGCGGCTATCGTCTGCTCGCAGCGCTCGCGATCGTCGCGTCGCTGGCCGCCATCCAGTTCATGGGCTTCGCGTTCCTCGCGCTTCAGGCGAAGCGCAGCTTCGAGGACTTGTTCGTCCTCGGTACCGCCACGTATCGTTCGTTCCAGGAAGGATCCTCATCGTGACCACCACCGCCGCCGATCGGATGACGCTGCCGTCGGACCAAGACGCCTCCGGCCGAACGCTGGGCCAAGAAGAGCTCGCGCTGCTCGCGGACGTGATAACGTCCGGCACGCTCAACAGCACCAAGGGCACCGCCGTCGCGGAGTTCGAGCGCGCGCTCGCGCGGACGATCGGCGTGAAGCACGTCATCGCGTGCGCGTCGGGCTCCGCCGCCGTGCACTGCGCGATCGCCGCGCTGAACCCCGAGCCCGGCGACGAGATCGTCACGACCGCGATCACCGACATGGGCGCGCTCGCGCCGATCCTGTACCAAGGCGCGATCCCGGTGTTCGCCGACGTCGACCCGCGCACGTGCAACGTCACCGCGGCGACGGTCGCGGCGCGCATCACGCCGCGCACGCGGGCGATCGTCGCGACGCACCTCTTCGGCAACCCGTGCGAGATGGCGGCGCTGCGCGCGCTCGCCGACGAGCGCGGCGTCATGCTGATCGAAGACTCCGCGCAAGCGTATCTCGCGACGGTCGACGGCCGCGCCGTCGGCACCTGGGGCGACGTCGCGTGCTTCAGCTTGCAGCAAGGAAAGCACATCACCACCGGCGAGGGCGGCTTCGTCGCGACGAACGACGACGCGCTCGCGCGCCGCATGTGGCTGTTCGTGAACAAGGCGTGGGGCTACGGCGACCCGCAGCCCGACCACTACTTCCTCGCGCTCAACTACCGCCTGACCGAACTGCAAGGCGCGGTCGGGCTCGGGCAGCTGCCGAAGCTCGAAGCGTGCGTGGAAGCGCGCCAGGTTACGGCCGCCGCGCTGACCGAGCGCATCGGCGACGTCGCGGGCATCACGGCCCCGGTGATCGCGGACAACGCGACGCACGCGTACTGGAAGTACATCGTGATGGTCGACCCGGCGGTGGTCCCCGGCGGTTCGGTGGCGCTCGGCGCGAAGCTGAAGGAGCGCGGGATCGCGAGCGCGCCGCGCTACATCCAGAAGCCCGCGTTCCAGTGCGCGGTGTTCCGCGACCGCGTGACGCTCGGCACGAGCGGCTGGCCGTTCACGCTCGCCGATCCGGCGGCCGTCGATTACGACCCGGCGCGCTTCCCCGGCACGTTCCGCGCGCTCGAGCACGTGCTCGTGCTGCCGTGGAACGAGCGCTACACGACGGAGCACGTCGACTTCATCGCGCGCGCGCTGCGCGACGCGGTCGCCGAGCTGCGCCCGTGACGCAACCGGTCGGCATCGTTCTGGTCGGCGCGGGCGCGATCGCGCGCACGCACGTCGCCGCGCTCGCGGAGTCGGACTGCGCGCGTTTGGTCGCCGTCGTCGACGCCGTGCCGGAGCGCGCGGCGGAGGTCGCCGCGCTCGCGGGCGTGCCCGCGTACCGCGACGTCGCCGAGCTTCCGGCGTCGCTCGACGCGGAAGCCGCGATCGTGTGCACGCCGCCGGTGACGCACGAGCCGCTGACGCTTGCGCTCCTCGCGCGCGGCCTGCACGTGCTGTGCGAGAAGCCGTTCGCCATCACCGTGCCCAGCGCGCAGCGGATGCTCGCGGCCGCCGTGGATGCGGGCCGGCTGCTGACGATGGCGTCGAAGTTCCGCTACGTCGCGGACGTCGTCGAGGCGCGGCGGCTGACGCAGGCCGGCGCGATCGGCGAGGTCGTCGCGTTCGAGAACACGTTCTCGTCGTACGTCGACATGACGGGCCGCTGGAACGCGGTCCCGCACGTGAGCGGCGGCGGCGTGCTCATCGACAACGGCACGCACTCCGTCGATCTGATCCGCTACCTGCTCGGCCCGATCGACGAGGTGCGCGCCTTCGCCGCCAAACCGATCCAGCCGCTCGACGTCGAGGACACCGTGCACGTCGCGGTGCGCACCCGCAGCCTCGCCGTCGGCTACATCGACCTCTCGTGGAGCTTGCGCAAGGAGATCCCCGCGATCGTCACGCTGTACGGCCCGCACGGCATGATCGAAGTGGGCTGGCGCGCGTCGCGCGTGCGCATCGGCGACGGCGAGTGGACGGCGTTCGGCCAAGGCTACGACAAGCTCGCGGCGTTTCGCGCGCAGCACGACAACTTCGCGCGCGCGATCCGCGGCGAGGAAGAGCTCGCGATCGCCCCCGTCGACGCGCTCGCGTCGGTGCACGTGATCGAAGGCGCGTACGCGGCGCTGCGCGCGGACCGCTGGGTCGCCGTCGAAGAGGCGCGCTGCAGCGCGGTGCGCCGCATCACCGCGGCGTGATTCATCCGACCGCCATCGTGGAGGACGGCGCCGTCATCGGCGCCGGCACCGCGGTGTGGGACGCCGTGCACATCCGGCGCGGCGCCGTGGTGGGCGCGGACTGCATCATCGGCGAGAAGACGTACGTCGCGCCCGAAGCGCGCATCGGCGACCGCTGCAAGCTCAACGCGGCGGTGTACGTGTGCTCGGCGGTGACGATCGAGGACGGCGTGATGATCGCCGCGCACACCGTGTTCACGAACGACCGCTTCCCGCGCGCGACCGATCCCGAGCTGCGCGCGCTGCGCTCGTCGGCGATTGACGAGCACACGCTCCCCACGCTGGTGCGCCGCGGCGCGACGATCGGCGCGAACTGCACGATCGGCAACGACCTGACCATCGGCGCGTTTGCGATGGTTGGGATGGGCGCCGTCGTCACCAAGGACGTCCCCGATCACGCGCTCGTCGTCGGCAATCCGGCGCGCGCGATCGGCTTCGTGTGCCGCTGCGGCGAGCCCGTGAGCCGCAACGACCCCGGCACTGCTGCCGCGGATGCGGATGGCGTGTGCACCGCCTGCGGGCGCCCGTTCGCGCTGCGCGGCGGAGTGTTCGCCGACCCCGTCGCGGAGCGCGCGTAGCGTGCGCTGCGCGATCGTCGGCGGCGGGCTGCTCGGACTCACGCTCGCGCTGCGGATGCAAGCCGCGGGCGACGACGTCACGGTGTACGAGTCCGCGCCCGAGATCGGCGGGCTCGCGGCGCCGTGGCAGCTCGGCGACATCACGTGGGACCGCCACTATCACGTGACGCTGTTCTCCGATCTCGCGACGCGCGCGCTGCTGGCGGAGCTGGGCGTCGCGGACGAGCTGGAGTGGTCGACGACGCGCACCGGCTTCTTCGTCGGCGGACGGCTGATGTCGATGTCGAACGCGGTCGAGTTCGCGCTGTTCCCGCCGCTGGGACCCGTCGACAAGCTGCGCCTAGCAGCGACCATCCTGCGCGCGTCGCGCAGCGACGATACCGGCGCGCTCGCGCGCGTCCCGGTCGGTGAATGGCTGCGCCGGTGGTCGGGGCGGCGCACGTACGAGCGCATCTGGCTGCCGCTGCTGCGAGCGAAGCTGGGCGAGGCGCACGAGCGCGTCGCCGCGTCGTTCATCCGGGCGACCGTCGCGCGGCTGTACGCGGCGCGCCGCGCGGGCATCGACCGCGAGCGCTTCGGCTACGTGCGCGGCGGCTACGCCGTGGTGCTGCGGCGGTTCGCCGAGATCCTCGCGCAGCGCGGGATCGTCGTGCGCACGAGCACGCCGGTGCGCGCAGTGCTGCCGGACGGCGGCGACGGCGCGGTGCGTGTCGTTACCGCGGAAGCATCGTACGGCTACGACCGCGCGATCGTCACCGCGCCGGCGCCCGTCGCCGCGCGGCTGTGCTCCGCGCTGTCCGCGCCGGAGCTCGAACGCCTGCGCGCGGTGGAGTACCAAGGGATCGTGTGCGCGTCGCTGCTGCTGTCGCGGCCGCTGTCGCCGTATTACGTCACCAACATCTGCGACCCGGTGCCGTTCAGCGCGGTGATCGAGATGACCGCGCTGGTGGATCCCGCGACGTTCGGCGGGCGGCACCTCGTCTATCTGCCGCGCTATTGCCCGCCCGACGATCCGCTGCGATCGCTCGACGACGGCACGATCCGCGCGCGGTTTCTCGCGGGGCTCCGCACCATGCATCCCGATCTGCGCGACGAGGAGATCCTCGCGTTCCAGGTATCGCGCGTGCCGTACGTGTTTCCGCTGCCCACGCTCGGCTACACCGAGCGCATCCCCGCGGTGCGCACGTCGGTCGACGGCCTGTTCGTCGTCAACGCGGCGCAGATCGTCGACGGCACGCTGAACGTCAACGAGACCGTCGGCCTTGCGAACGACGCAGCGCGCACGATCCTCGCGGGCGGCGTGGCGCGCACGCTGAGCGAAACCGCATGAGCGAGCGCCGCTACGCGAGCGTGTCGCTCGATCTCGACAACGAGTGGTCGTACCGCAAGACGCGCGGCGACGCGGCCTGGTCGGAGTACCCTTCCTATCTCGACACGGTGGTGCCGCGCGCGCTCGAGCTGCTGGACCGGCACAACCTGCGCATCACGTGGTTCATCGTGGGGCAGGACGCGGCGTTCGAGAAAAATCACGCCACGCTGCGCTCCATCGCGCAGCGCGGTCACGAGATCGGCAACCACTCCTTCCACCACGAGCCCTGGCTGCATCTGTACGACGAAACGGCGCTCGACGAAGAGATCGCGCGCGCGGAGAGCGCGATCGAAACGGCGACCGGCGTGCGGCCCGTCGGATTTCGCGGGCCCGGCTACAGCGTGACGCCGGCCGTCGTCGACGTGCTCGTACGGCGCGGCTACCGCTACGACGCTTCGACGCTGCCCACGTTCATCGGCCCGCTCGCGCGCATGTACTACTTCGCGACCAGCGGCCTGCGCGGCAAACAGCTCGAGCAGCGCAACGCGCTGTTCGGCAGCGTGAAGGACGGCCTGCGCCCGCTGCACCCGTACCGCTGGCGCTCCGCGAGCGGCTCGCTCGTCGAAGTGCCGGTGACCACGCTGCCGCTGCTGCGCATCCCGATCCACGTCAGCTACCTGCTGTTCCTGCAGGAGCGCGCGCCGATGCTGGTGATGCCGTACGTCGCGACGGCGCTCGCGCTGTGCGCGCTCACGCGGACGGCACCGTCGCTGCTGCTGCACCCGCTCGATTTTCTGGGCGGCGACGAGGTTCCGGCGCTCAAGTTCTTCCCGGGGATGCGGCTGTCGGCGGAGCAGAAGCTGCGCACCGTGGACCGCGTGCTCGCGCGCTACGCCGCGCGCTACGAGCTCGTCACGGTCGGTGAGCACGCCGCGCGCGCGGCCGTCGCGCTCGGCGACCGCGCCCCCGTCACGGCGTGATCCGCGACCTCATCGCGCTCGCGAAGGTCGCGCTCGGCGCGGCGATGTCGCTGCGCGCCGACGTGCGCAGCGGGACGCGCCGCTGGGAGCCCGACAGCTACGACTACGCGATCCGCATGCTGATGCGCCGCGGCATCGCTTTTCCCGAAGCACGCGGTCGCGCGCGCGCCTTTTTCACCGAGATGTTCGCGCAACATGCCGGCGACGCGGAGGAGTACGCGCCGATGCTCGCGCTCGATGAGCCGGAGTGGTGGTCGCTGTTCGCGCCGCGCGTCGTGTACCCGGCGCTCGCCGCCGCGCTGTTCCCGCGCCGCGGCTTCAACGCGCTCACCGACGTCGCGGCCGCGTCGTACGTTGCGAGCGCGCTCCTGCTGTACCGGTTCTTGCGGCGGTTCGGCGACCCCGCGACCGCGGCGGCCCTGGCGCTGTGGTACGCGCGCAGCGCGCCGGTGCGCGACGTTGCCGTGCACGGTCTCAACGACAGCACCGCGCTACTGCTGTGGATCGGCACGCTCGACGCGATGGCGGAGGTGGCCGAGCACGGCACCGGCACGCGGCGCTTCATCGCGTTCACGGTCGTGCTCTCGTTCACGCGGCCGCTGCCGTACTTGCCGTTCGCGTCCGGCGTCGGCCTCGCGCTGGCCGGCATGGCCGCGCGCGACCCCGCGCGCGTGCGCGCCGGTGCGACGATCGCCGTCACGAGTGCGGCATGCGCGGTCGCGATCACCGCTGTGCTCGCGCGCGCGGGCGTGCCGTCGACGCGCGAGCACTTGGAGCGCGTGCGCGAGTCGCAGCGCCGCGAGGTGGGCGCCGGCGTGCTGGGCGCGGTGATGACGAAGCTGCATCTCGCCGACGCGCCGGAACACTCGCTGGGGCGCTGGTACGTCACGGCCGCCGCGGCATCGGTCGTGACCGTGCTCAAGCACGCGGTCGTCGCGGTGGTACCGGTGCTGGCGGTCATCTCGCTGGGCCGCGCGCGCAATCGCAGCGTCCCGCTGCTCGCCGGCGCGCTGCTGGGCGGGCTGGTTGGCTGCATCGCGGATCCCGCGCCGTCGGCGACACGGCGCACCGTCGTGCTGCCGCTCTACCCGGTGTTCGCCGCCGGCTGCGTGATCGGGATCGACTGGGCGCTGCGGCGCGGCTTCAGATCGGGACGATGAACGCCAGCCAAAGCGCGGCCGCGGCGGCGCCGCCGCACAGCCCGTAGACGGCCCACTCGGCCAGCCGGCGCGTCGCGCCCGGGACCACCTCGTCCAGCGGCTTGGCCGCGCGCGGCAGGTTCGCGTAGACGAGGTAGCTGCGGCCGCGGCGGTCGGTCAGCACGCCTGCCGCGCGCATGTCGAACCGGAAGTCGGTGATCGCGACGTCGCGCGGACGGCCGAGGTCGGCGTTCTCGCGCACGAACGTGCGCAGGCGCGCGAACGGGCCGCCGTCGCGGCCCGGCAGGCCCACGAGCAGCTCGTTCACCGCGGCGACCACGCGCGCCCAGCGCCGCTCCCGCGCGGCGGGCGGCGCGATCAGCGCGACGCGCACGCGCGACTCGATCTCCGCGACCGTCGCCGGCGCGCGCCCGGCCGCGCAGCGCCGAACGTCGTCGACGAAACGGCGGTAGAAGAGCGTCTCCTCCGTTGCACCCATCGCCCCGGTATTGTACTCGAACCGAGCCGCCGTGTCATAGGCCGCGGGCGCCCGAGCGAGCAATTGTGCGCCGATGCCGGTCGCACTCATCACGGGCGCTTCGTCGGGGATCGGCGAGGCGTTCGCCCACGCCCTCGCCGCGCGCGGCGACGAGCTCGTTCTCGTCGCTCGTTCAGCCGGACGGCTCGAGACGATTGCCGCCGGCCTGTCGGCAAAGCACGGCGTGCGCGCTCACGTGCTGCCGGCCGACCTCGCCGATCCGAACGCCGTCTCCGCGCTGGTCGCCGAGCTGACCGCGCGCGAGCTGACGGTCACGACGCTGATCAACAATGCGGGTTTTGGGACGCACGGCGAGTTCGCCTCGCTCGACGCCGCGCGCGAGCGCGACGAGGTGCTGGTGAACGCGCTCGCGCCGGTGGTGCTGACACGCGCGCTGCTGCCGGCGATGATCGCGCGCCGCTCCGGCGCGATCGTCAACGTCGCGTCCACCGCCGCGTTCCAACCGGTGCCGTACATGGCGGTGTACGGCGCGACGAAAGCGTTTTTGCTGTCGTTCAGCGAGGCGCTCGCCGAGGAAGTGCGCGCGCACGGCGTGCGCGTCGTGGCGCTGTGCCCAGGCCAAACGGACACGCCGTTCTTCGAAGGCATCGACGAAGCGCGCGTCGGCCGCGCGCGCACGACCGAGCAGGTCGTGCGCACCGCACTGCGCGCGCTCGACGGAGGCAAGGTCGTCGCGATCGACGGCTTCGCGAATTACGCGCTCGCGAACTCGGCTCGCTTCGCGCCGCGCCGGCTCGTGGCGCGCATCGCGGCGATGATCGAGCGCCCGAAGTCGCTGCGGTCGAAGTAACGGTTACGACGCGGTCGCTTCCTCGGCGCCGACCCACGGCCGCGAGGCTCTGCTTAAGTTTCTCAAAGACAAGATGAGCAAGACAGCTTGCGTCACGCCTTGTGCATAGGCGTTGGACCGACGGGGGCGAAGTTTATGCAGCAACCCGCCGGGTTCCCGGCGCGTGACGGAGGTGGGCGCATCACGTGCGGATCCCGAAAGTGTTCCTGTCGTATTCTTGGGATGACGAAGAACACAAGACGTGGGTGCGGGACCTCGCAACCCGGCTCAGAAGGGATGGCATCGACGTAATGCTGGACCAATGGAGCGTCCAGCCCGGCGATCAGCTCCCTCACTTCATGGAGCGGTCTATTCGCGACAACGATTTCGTACTGATCGTTTGTACGCCAAAATATAAGTCAAAGTCAGACGTGCGCAGTGGCGGCGTCGGCTACGAGGGAGACATAATTCAGGGCGAAGTATTCGCCCGCAGCAACCACCGCAAATACATCCCGATCTTACGAAAAGGCACTTGGACGGAGGCCGCTCCCTTCCATCTGTTGGGCAAAGCGCACGTCACGCTGCGCGACGCGCGCAGCTATGAAGTAAACTACGAGCGCCTGTTGCTTACGCTGCACGGCGAGCAGGTGCGAGCCCCGGAGATCGGCGACAAGCCCGACTTTGCGGTTCGGCTGAGCGGCCCTGGATTTGCCGAGCTAACCGTCAGTATGACGAAGATACTAGACAGGCTTCCACTTGGGGTCAGTTGCCTAGCCGTGTCGCCGGACGGAAGTGTACTGGCGTCCGGCAGTGAAACGTCACACCGTGAGCCCGAAATGCGGGTTTGGCGATTGCCGGACGGTCAGATCGAAAACGGCTTTCTCGAATCTAGCAGCCTGGGGAACGTCAAGCCAAGTCTGATCCAGCGCGTGGACGGAAGCCGTTTTGCAGGCCAAAATAGCCTTGCCTTTTCACCCGACGGATCTTTGCTTGCGTCCGGAACGGCGGGAACCAAAACTCTCATCGGAAACGATTGGCCAGACTCGCTTCGTATCCGCCGGACAACGGACTACAAGCTCCAACGAACGTTGATCGGGCGCAGCGTAGCGTTCTCGTCGGATGGTTTGCTGCTCGCGGCAGGTTCGACCAGAGGTCTGCTTCAGCTATGGAACTGCTGGAATTGGAGCCTTGCGCGGAGCATCGAGCAGGGCGGAGGGACTATCTGGGGCGTCGCGTTCTCGCCCGATGGCACTCTTCTCGGCACCGGCTCGGACGACAACCTGGTGCGCCTGTCGCGAGTTTCCGACTGGGAGGCGCTACCGCCGCTGGCCGGCCACGCCAGTGAGATCAGATCCATTGCGTTCTCCCCGAACGGAAAACTCCTGGCATCCGGGTCAAGGGATCGAACCATCCGGTTATGGCGCGTCGAAGATTGGCAACTCGTGTCGTTATTGACGGGGCATAAAGCGGCCGTCCGCAGCGTCGCCTTCTCCCCACACGGGACATTGCTTGCATCAGGTTCTGATGATCGAACGGTTCGGATGTGGACGATTCCGGATGGAAAACTCTCACATATCCTTGAGGGACACAAAGGGCCCGTTTCAAATGTCGTGTTTTCACCGGATGGGACACTGATCGCATCAGGATCGCACGATAAGACCATTCGCCTTTGGAGCGTTGGTTAAGAGAAACTCTTCGGCTCTAGCCGTAGTAAGCTCCTCGCCGGTGGCCGGGCTGGAGTTGTGCCGACGGTCCGAAGTTAGCGGGAAACGAACGAGCCCGCCGGAATCCCGGCGGGCTCGCTTTTGCGTTCGCTGCGCGCCGGAGCGCGCGACTACGCTAGTACGTCTGGACGCACCCGTTGTTCGAGTTGCTCCAGAGCGGCTGGGTCGGGTAGCCGCCCGCGTTCGGGTTGTTGATGAGGTTGACCCACGCGCACTTGTCGCCGTTCTCGCCGTTGCCGCTGTCGAGCCAGCCGGTGTTCGGGAACGGATCGGTCTCCGTCTCGCCCTGCTCGTGGCCGAAGACGATCGACACGCCGTCGAGCGTGCCGGGGCTGTTCACGGAGCCGGCGCCGCACGACGAGCCGACGTCGGGGAGGTACGGATCGTTCGTCCACGCGATCGTGTGACCGGCGGCCGTCGTCGAGCTGTGGTATGCGCAGTACTGCGTTCCGAAGCCCGACGGCTTGATGTTGTGCGGCAGCGCGACGATGTACGCGGCGTTGGACGTGTAGTCGCCGTACTTCGCGGCGGCCTTCGCCGCTTCGGCGGCCATCTGCGCCTGCGTCGGACGGCTCGGCGGCGAGCTCGTCGTGTCGACGTACGAGGCCGCGAGGCTGCCGGGCTGGTTGCCGACGTGCGCGCCGCCGGTCTGCGTGTACTGGGTCGTGCTGTTGTTCCAGCCGCTGCCGCCGACGATGCCGAGGAACGCCAACATGCGTGACTTCACGCCTTGCGGATCGCCGGTGCTGTTGTTCCACGAGGAGCCCCAGAACACGACGTACATCTTCGGATTGGTTTGGATGGGGCCGCCGTGATACGTCAGCGGCGTGGTGGCTTCGGTAACGCGGTTACCGGCTTGCGCGACGCGGAATGCGTCGACCGCTTCACGCGTGGGGAACACGCGGACGCGTTCGCCCGTCGCGACGTTCTGCGCTTCGAACAATGAGAGCGATTGGAGCTCACGAACTTCGGACTGAGTCGTCAGCTGGCCGGGCTGCGGCGGCGGCGTGGCCTGCCCACCCTGGCAGGCCGTGAGAAGTGCCGACATCGCGGCGACAGCAAAAAGCTTCGTCTGGGACAAAGAAACCTCCACACCCCGTGTATAAGGGTTAAAGAAAGGAAGCCCAGTCGTTTGTCGCCGCCCTTTCTCTCACCTCCGACCAATGTCTAACATACGACAATTGTGGTTGGACGCACCCAGCATGCTGCTTCTGCGCGCTTAGCTGCTAGGCATACAACCGTCAATCGATGGTCGTCGGAAACTGCGCCGGCAGCGTGATCTCCAGCATCTCCAGATCGTCGCTGTGCGCGAGCTCTTGATGCCGGATCCCCGGCGGCTGGACGACGCACGACCCGGGCTCCAATCGCACGGCGCCCGTGCCTTCGTATGCGAACTCGACCCAGCCGCGCAGCACGTACACCATCTGGGAGTCCAGCGCGTGGTGATGGCGCTCGCCGGGCGTATCGGATGCGCCGCGCGCGCGGATCACGTGCGCGCCGACGCGGCCCTGCGTGGCGTCCGCGATCCCGAGATCGCGGTAGGCGAAGAATTCGCGCAGGCCGGCGTCCCAGTCGGCGTCGCGCGCGTGGCTGACGGTTACGGTCATCGAGCGCTGAGACAGAAATGCACGTCGCGCCGGTTTCGGGCGGGTAGAGTCAACGGGTGCAAGGCCGTGCCCTCGGCGTCGCCGGAGCGCTCTTCTACATCTTCTTGTGGGCGTCGGCGTTCGTCCCGAGCAAGATCGGCGTGCTGGGCACGTCGCCCCTGTGGTTTCTCGTGGTGCGCTTCGGTGTGTCGGGCTTGCTCGCGCTCGCCGTGGCGCGCGCGCTCGGGGCACGAATGCCGCGCACCCGGCAGGACTGGGTCGCCGTCGTCGTGCTGGGCATTCTCGGCAACGCGGTCTACCTCGGCTGCACCTACGTCGCTCTGCGCCATCTCGCGTCCGGCGTCGGCGCCATCGTGGCGTCGACGAACCCGCTCACGCTCGCGCTCGTCGCGCCGTGGCTGCTGCGCGAGCCGCTGACGCCGGCGAAGACCGCGGGGATGCTGCTCGGCTTCGGCGGCGTCGTGTGGATCATGCTGGTGCGCACGGGCAGCGGCAGCGCCGACGCGGGCGACGTCGCGATCGCGTTCGCCGGCGTGCTGGGCAGCGTCGCGTCGACGATCGTGTTCAAGCGGTGGTGCGCCGGCCTCGACTCGCGCGCGGTCAACGCGCTGCAGCTCTTCGCCGCGGGGATCGTGCTGCTTCCGCTCGCGATCGTATTCGAAGGCAAGCCGCACGCGGAGTGGAGCTGGCAGCTCATCGCGTCGTTCTGGTACGTCGTGCTGGTGATGTCGCTGGGCGCGTCGCTGCTGTGGTTCTGGCTGCTGACGCACGGCGAAGCATCGCGCGTCAGCGCATACTACTTCCTCACGCCGGTGTTCGGCCTCGCGCTCGCAGCGCTGCTGCTGCGCGAACCGGTCGGCCTGCGCGACGTGGGCGGCCTGATCGCGATCGCGCTGGGAATCTCGCTGGTGCAACGCACGCCGTCCCCCCAAAGAGCGCCGGTGTCACCATGAGCGCGCGCTGGCGCGTGCTCGCGCTGATGACGACGGCGCAAGCCGGCGCGGCGGTGGTGCAGCAGGCGCTGGGATCGCTGTCGCCGATCTTCGTCGCGACGTTCGGTCTGTCGAAGGCGCAGCTCGGCGTGATCTTCACCGCGCTCATGCTCGGCTCGGCGTGTTTCGTCGGCGCCGCCGGCGTCGTTACCGACCGGTGGGGCGAACGGCGCATCTTGCTGCTGTCCGGGATCATGATGACGGCCGCGCTCTTCGGCGCGTCGCTGGTCACCGGATATCCGTGGATCGTCGCGTGCATCGCCGTGTTCGGCGCGGGCTACGCCGCGTCGACGCCCGCGGGCGGGCGCGCGATCCTGGCGTGGTTCGACCGCGACCGCGGCTTTGCGATGGGGATTCGGCAGACCGGCGTTCCCGTCGGAGGATTCGTCGGCGCGCTGACGCTGCCGCTGGTCGCACAGGTCGCCGGATATCGCGGCGCGTTCGCGTACGCGGCGGTCATCGTCGCGGTGACCACACTGATCGCGTACTTCGGGTATCGCGAGCAGCGCGACGACCACGCGCCCTCGGTGACGCTCGCGTCGGTCGCGCGCGGGGTGCGCACGCTCGCGCGCGATCCGCGCCTGATCGGCGTGACGCTGACGTGCATGATCTTGGTGAGCGCGCAGGGCGCGATGAACGCGTTCCTCACGGTGACGGGCGTGGCGGTCGTCGGAACGTCCGCCGCGGTGGCCGCCCTCGCGTTCGCGTGCGTGCAGGCCGCCGCGATGTGCGCGCGGCTTGCGTGGGGTTATCTGAGCGACCGCGTTCTGCACGGTGAGCGTTTGATTCCGTTCGCGGCGATCAGCGTGCTGGCGTCGACCGGCTGCGCCGTGCTCGCGCTGCTGCACCCCGGTGCGGTGGGCGCGCTGTTCGTCGCGGCGGTCATCCTGGGAGTGAGCGCGTCGGGCTGGAACGGCTTGATGGCGGCGGCGCTTGCGGAGGTGGGCGGAAGCGACCGCGCCGCGAGCGCGCTCGGGTTGGCGCTGACGGCGATCTTCTTCACCTCGTCGGTCGCGCCGACCGGCTTCGGCGCGCTGGCCGACCATACGTCGCTGCACGTCGCGTGGTTTGCGATGGCGGCGCTCGCGAGCGTCGGCGTCGTGCCGGTGCTCTGGCTGCGCGCGCACCTCGCGCCTGGCGGGCGCAGGGACGGCGGCGGCGGGGGCTGAACCGAGGTCGGTCCGCGCCCAGGTGGCGGAATTGGTAGACGCGCTAGTTTCAGGTATTAGTGATCGCAAGGTCGTGGGGGTTCGAGTCCCTTCCTGGGCACCAAAATTCAAATCGGTACGGGTGTCGCCGCAGCAGAAGCTTCTCGTTGGAGGTTGCGATGCCGCGATTCATGGTCGAACGAACGTTCCCCGACGGGCTGCACATCCCGACGAACGATACCGGCGCCGCAGCGTGCTTGAACGTCGTCGGCAACAACGCGGGCAACGGCGTGACGTGGGTGCATTCGTACGTGTCGGCGGATAAGAGCAAGACGTTCTGCATCTACGACGGCCCCGACGAAGCAGCCATTCGCGCCGCCGCCGAAAAGAGCGGGCTGCCGGTCGACGTGGTGACGCCGGTCAGCGTGCTTGACCCGTACTTCTACCGCGAGCACGCTGCCGGCTAGCAACGCGAACGATCCGCGCCGTTGAAGGTCGCGGCGCCCCGGCGTTTATCGCGTCTCGACCGCGCATCGTCAGGGCGGTGCCGCGATGCTTAGCGGGATCGTGCGCTCGACGAGCTCCTGGACGACGATGGTCGGGCGCTCCGCTTCCACGACGCGGCGGTCGAACTGAACGGCGTTCGTGAGGTGGTGGAAGACCGTCATGCGGCGGAAGCTCTCCGCCAGAAACGGCGCGAGCTGTTCGGAGAACGAGTCGCCGAACACGACCGCCGACGGCAGCGATGGATCGTCGACGGCGGTCGTGTGGCGCGCGAACGCCGCGAGGGCGGGGTCGTTCGCGTCTTTCACGGCGGCGGGGGCGCCGTGCGCGCGGCGCGGGAAGTCGTAGCGCACCCAGTGGTTGCGCACGAAGTCGGCGACGCCCGCCATGCCGAGGAGATCGCCGTCGGCCGGATCGGTGTACGCATGGATCGCGCTGCGCGGGATCGCGTCGCGGACGCCCGCGTCGCGCAGCGCCGCGACGGTCTCACGGTAGGCGACGTACGCGCCCGCGTCGTTCCAGTGCGTGTCGCCCTTCGAATAGACCTCGCCATCGCGCGCTGCGGCGATCAGCGCGGCGCGCGGATCGATAGCGAGGACGCCGCGCGCCTGCAGCAGCGGTAGAAGTCGGTCCGCCGGCGTCGGCGTGACGCGCGCGGTGCCGGACGGAAGCTCGTTCGCATAGATCGTGCTTTTGTTCGGCGCGAGCAAGAACACGTAGCGAGTGCCGTGACGTGCGCACCAGGCTGCGCGCGCCGCATACACATCCGCGAGATGCGTGAGATCGGCGTCGGTGGGATGGGCGCGATCGGTGAGATACGTGCGCTCCTCCGCCCCCAGGAACAGCCAGCCGTCGCGGCCGCGGATCACGGCGTCGCGCGGCGCGTCGCCGAGCCACGCGAACTTCGCGTAGTCGTAGCTTTGGATCAGTTGCTTGCGCAGCGGGAACGCATCGGCGATCTCGCGCTCCGCGTCGCGTTCCCAGCCGCCGGTCGCGAGCGCGCCCGTCGTGGGCGGCGGCGCAACAAAGGGACGGCGGTGCTCGGTGTTCTGCAGGAAGGCGACGTCGAAACCCCTGTGACCGGTGACCGCAAGCAGCGCCGGGACGAGCAGCAGCGATGCGAACACCGCGATGACGACGAGACTCCCGGGCGAGCTTTCGGAGCGTCGCATCAGAAGCGAAAGTAGATGAACGGGTTGTACGTGCCCGCCGCGAGCTTCGCGGCCGACACGACGAAGATCAGCGCGAGCCCGGCCGGCACCGCGGCGGAACCGATCACGATCTGCGGCAAACGGCCCGGCTCGTGCAGTGCGGCTTCGACGCGCCGCGCGATGAATGGCGTGGCGAGCACGCAGCCGAGAACGAACGCGATCATCATCTCGTGGTCGACCGCGCCCCGGAAGCCCAGTGACGGCGCCGGCCCCTGCCGGACGAGCGCATGGAGAAAACCGAGCGCGTACGCGAACGAGTCGGAGCGGAAGAACACCCACGCGAACATCACGACCGCCAGCACGTAGACGTGCCGCACGACGGGCGTGCCGGTGAGCCGCCGCATCGCGCCGACGCGCTCGAGGATCAGGAACGTGCCGTGGATCAGCCCCCACACGACGAACGTCCACTTCGCGCCGTGCCATAACCCGACGAGGAAGAACACGATCAACAGGTTCGCGTACACGCGCCAGGGTGCGACGCGGTTTCCGCCCAGCGGGATGTAGAGGTAGTCGCGAAACCAGCGCGAGAGCGAGATGTGCCAGCGCCGCCAGAACTCCTGAATCGAGCGCGAGACGTACGGGAAGTCGAAGTTCTCCAGGAACTCGAAGCCGAACATGCGCGCCATGCCGATCGCCATGTCGGAGTAGCCGGAGAAGTCGAAGTAGATCTGCAGCGTGTACGCAGCGAGCGCGAACCACGCGAGCGGCAGCGAAAGCTCGCCCGGCGCCGTGGCGAACACGTGGTCGACGCACGCGCCCAGCGTGTTCGCGATCAGCACTTTCTTCCCGAGCCCCACGACGAAGCGCCGCACGCCGTACGCGAACCCGTCCACGGTGACGACGCGCCGCGAGAGCTGCGCCGCGATGTCCTTGTAGCGGATGATCGGGCCGGCGATGAGCTGCGGGAAGAAGATGAAGTACAGCACGACTTCAACGGGGTTTCGCCGCGCCTCGGACGTGTGGCGGTACACGTCGACGACGTACGAGATGGCATGGAACGTGAAGAACGAGATCCCGAGCGGCAAGTACACGTGCGCCATCGCGGCACCCGCGCTGATGTGTCCGCCGGTGACGAACGCGACGTTCTCGCCGATGAACCCGGCGTACTTGAACCACACGAGCACGCCGAGATCGAAGGCGACCGCCGCCGCGAGCACGAGCTTGCGCTCCCGCGTCCCGCCGCCCGGCAGCCGCGAGAGCGCGAGCCCGAAGCCGTAGTTGACCAGCGCCTCGCCGACGACGAGCGCGACGAACCGTCCCTCGCCCCATGCGTAGAAGAACACGCTGCACAGCACGAGCACGACGTTCTTGAGCCGGGCGCCGGGCGCGAGGAAATACAGCGCGAGCACGGCCGGAAGAAATCCGAAGAGGAAGACTTCGCTGCTGAAGACCATCGTACGACGTGGCGCCTTGGCCGCTCTCGACCGCTTTCCCGCTCACGCTCCTCGGCAGCATCGCGCTGATCGTGGCGTTCGATGCCGCAGCCGCGTGGCTGACGCGCGGCAACCCCGCGATCTACCGGCGCGTGTGGCCGGTGCAGTTCGGGCTCTACGTGCTGATCGGGTTCGTCGCGATGCTGACGCTGCTCGATCTCGGGCTGGTGCAGATCGTCGGCGCGCTGACGGGCCTCGTCGAAGCGACGGCGGGCTGGTGGATCACATGGCGCATCGGCCCCGGCCGCATCCCGAAGGCCAACGTCGTCAGCATCGGCATCGTCGTGTTATCGATGACGGCGTTCGGTTTCGGCTTCGCGATCGCAGGCGCGCTGCTGTTCAACGCGGTCGCCGGAGCGATGCTTCGCGCACACGGTACCTGACCGTTCGCGGTGACGACCGTAGAAGGGGACCACGTGCAAGACGCACTGCTCATCGAGGAAGGCTCGTACGGCCCGCGTGTCGTGCTCACCCGCGAGCCGGCACCGGACGATCTGATCAAACTGCGCGACCGCGCCGTGCTCGAAGTCGTCATGAACGACGGCGTGGGATGGCGCGGCTCCTCGGTAGCCTTCGTTGCGGAGCTGCCGTGGCTGCGCGCGCTGGAACTGCGGTCGATCGTCGTGAAGATCGAGGACGATTCGGCAGTCTCCGATCTGCACGAGCTCGTGAAGCTCGCACTCGAGACGTATTGCACCAACGCCATCGATTTCAGCGGCATGCCGCTGCTCGAGCGCCTTTCGTACATCTGGCGAAAGCGAACGTCCGGTCTGCCGGCGTTGCGGCGCTTGCGCGAGCTCTCGCTGACGCAGTACGGCGTTGCGGACCTCGCCGAGCTGAGCGCGATGAAGCAGCTCACGCGGTTCGAGGTGCTGGGCGGCGCCGTGCGCGAGATACGCGACATCGCGTCCTTGACCGAGCTGCGCCGCGTTCGGCTCGCATCGTTGCGCCGGCTCACCAGCCTCGACGGCCTGGAAGCGCTGCACCAGCTCGAGTTTCTGATGATCCAGTCGTGCAAGGGAATTCAATCGGTCGAGCCGCTCGCGGGATGCGTAAACCTGCGCGAGCTGTACCTCGACAGCGTGGGCGACATCGAAAGCTTGCTTCCGCTACGCGGGCTCAAGCGGCTTGAAGCCGTAAGCCTGATCGAGTCGACGACGGTCGCGGACGGCCGGATCGCGTTCCTGCGCGAGATGGGCGTCAAACTCAACTTCGGACCGCGAAAGCACTACGACGCCGCGCCGGGGCTGCGTTCGTAGCCGTTATGCCGAAACCGACGGCCGACGACTGGCATTTGTTCTCCGTCTCGCCGGACGGGGCGATCACGCAGGCAGCGGTGGACCGCGCGGTCGCTGCATTGTCCACGGCGCTCGACCAAGCCGAAGCCGCCGTTCGCGGCGGGGTCGATGCGTACGAAGCATACGACATTTACGTCGAGCCGGTGTCCGAGGAGCACGAAGACGTCGGCGCGGCCGACTCGGAGCCGCGCGACGCCGCGATCGAGTACCTGCTGGAGATCAGCGGCGGCGACGGATAGCTGCGTAGTAGATCGTCACCGAGACGGCGTTCGATTGAACGACCGGAAGTTTGACGACGGCGCGGAGGAGGTCATCATGCGTGTCCCGCCCGCGTTCCTGAAGTCCCCGAATAGTTATCCCGGCGCAAGACCGCGCGCGTCACTTGACGATGACGGTGCCCTTCATGCTCGGGTGGTAGGCGCAGATATACGTGTACGTGCCGTCCTTGCCGAACGTGAACGACCACTGGTCTTTCTTGCCGAGGTTGCCGCTGTCGAAGGCGTGATCGGTCGCCGTCACCGTGTGCGGGGTGTCATCGTCTTCGATGAAGCGCACCGTCTGGCCGCGCTTGATCGTGACCGTATCCGGCACGAACGCGAAGTCCTTGATGTGCACGACGGTGAGCGCCGACGGGGCCGGGGAGAATGCCGGCGCCGGCGCCACGGTGCTCCCGGGCGCGGGCGCCGCGGTGGTTGCCGGCGGGGGCGTGGGCGGCGGCTCCGGGTATTGGTCGGCGTATTGGGCCACGGGGAGGTGCGTGCCGCCTCGGGCGAGGGCGGCGTCGCCGCCGCCGAGCGTCAGGACCGCGACGAACGCAAGCGCGAGTCTGTACATGCTTCTCCTAACGGGCCCGGCACGGTGTGGGTTCGGCAGGCGCGGTGGCCGGTTCAGCGCGGGGCGGCAGCGGTTCAGCACATTGTACGCCGGATCGGTAACGAAAGGTTGAATCCCCCGCGGCGTGCGCGGCGGTCATAGCGATGCCTGGGGCGGTGCCCGGTCGGTCGCAGACCGGGCCGCGGCCGGGGTGGTACGATAGGAGTCAATGGCTTCGGAAACGCTGGTGAACGTCACCCTGCCCGAGATGGGCGAGTCGGTCAGTGAAGGCTCGATCGTCGAGTGGCGCAAGAAGGTCGGCGAGTGGGTCGAGGACGGCGAGACGCTGGTCGACGTGACGACGGACAAGGTGGACGTCGAGGTCCCCTCGACCGCCAGCGGCGTGATCACGGCCCTGCACGGCGCCGAGGGCGCGACGATCCCCGTCGGCGCGGTGCTCGTCGAAATCGACACGACCGCAGCCAAGCCGGAAGGGGCCAATGTCACCCTGAGCCTGTCGAAGGGTGCGCGACCCGAGCCGACCCTCGTCACCCCCGCGAGCTACGGCGCCCCGGGCTCCGCGGCGTCCCCCGCCGAGCGCCGCGCCGGCAACGGCAAGCCGGGCGGCGTCCTGTCGCACCACGCGCGCCGGCTGGTCGAGCGCCTCCATATCGACGCCTCCAAGCTCACCGGCACCGGCCCCGAGGGCCTGATCCTGCGCGAAGACGTCGAGGCGGCGGTCGCATCGGGCACGATCGCGTTCTCCGGCGGCCTTGGCTCCGCGTCCGACGCCACCGGGAGCGACGCCAGCACGGCCCCGAGCCTGTCGAAGGCCGTCGTGACCTACCCGCCGGTCCCGGCGGAAGCGAAGGTCAGCGACCTCAAAGGCTCCGTCGCGACGCTCGCGTCGTACATGGAGCAGTCGCTGACCATCCCGGTCGCGACGTCGTTCCGCACGCTGCACGTCGGCACGCTCGAACAGCGCCGCGCCGAATTGAACGCGGCGCTCAAACAAGCCGGCCGCACCGAGAAGATCTCGTTCACGCACGTGATCGCGTTCGCACTCGCGCGCGCGGCTCGAGAGCTCCCAGCGATCACCGCATCGTTCCGCCGTGTCGACGGCAAGCCGCAGAAGATCGAAGCGGGCGTCAACCTCGGCCTCGCCGTCGACGCGCAGAAAAAAGACGGCTCGCGCTTCCTGGTCGTGCCGGTGCTGAAGAACGCCGCCGCACTCGACTTCGCGCAATTCCGGGCCGCGTACGAAGAGCTGGTCACGAAGGCGCGCGACAACAAGCTGGCGGTGGAAGAACAAACCGGCGCGACGTTCACGCTGACGAATCCCGGCGGCATCGGCACGGTCGCGTCGGTGCCACGCCTGATGGTGGGCCAAGGCGCGATCATCGCCGCGGGCGCGATCGCGTACCCGCCGGGCTTCGCGCACGCGTCGCGCACGACGCTCGAACAGATCGGCGTCGAGAAAGTGATGACGCTGACGTCGACGTACGACCACCGCGTCATCCAAGGCGCGCAGTCGGGCGAATATCTCAAGCGCGTCGACGAGTTGCTCGCGGGCGCCGACGAATTCTACGAGACGATCTTCGCGCAGCTCGGCGTGAGCGCGGGCGTGCGCGCAGCGGCGCCGACGAGCGCGAACGGCGCCGCACCGCCGTCCGCTCGCGAACACCGCGAAGTGCCGGAAGCCGTCACCGCCGACATCCCCGGCATGCCGTCCGAGGAGATGCTGCGCGCGATCGCGGCCGGGATGGCGATCGTGTCGGCGTACCGCCGCCACGGCCACCTCGGCGCGACGCTCGACCCGCTGGGCACCGAGCCGCCCAACGATCCGTCGCTCGACCCCGCGACGTACAACCTTACGCCGGCGATGATGAACGCGATCCCGGCGTCGGTGCTCAACGTGAAAGTGCCGGGCAAGACGCTCGCCGACGTGCTGCCGCGCCTGCGCGAGACGTACAGCTCGACGATCGCGTACGAGATCGAGCACATCTCCAACACGGCGAAGCGCGAGTGGTTGCGCGACTACATCGAGCGCGGCCAGCACCGCCGCGCGCTGACGCCGCAGCGCCGCGTGCAGGTGCTCCAGCGTCTGACGAAGGTCGAGACGATGGAGCGCTATTTCCGCAAGCAGTTCATGTCGCAGAAGACATTCTCGATCGAAGGCCTCGACGTGATGGTGCCGATGCTCGAGGAGACGATCTCGCTGCTGGCGGAGGACGGCACGAAGACCGTCGTGCTCGGCATGGCGCACCGCGGCCGCCTCTCGACGATAGCGCACGTGGTGAACCGCCCGTACGAAGAATTGCTGGCGGAGTTCGAATCGGCCGCGCTGCGCGAGCAGGCGCCGGCGGAAGGCGACGCCGACGCGACGGGCGACGTGAAATACCACCACGGCGCGACGGGCGAGTACGTGACGACGGCCGGCACCAAAGTGAAGGTGGAACTCGCGAGCAACCCGTCGCATCTGGAAGCGGTGGACGGCGTCGTCGAAGGGATGACGCGCTGCCTGCAAACCGATCACAGCGTGAACCCGCCGACGCTCAATTGCGAAGTCGCGGCACCCATTCTGATCCACGGCGACGCGGCGTTCGCGGCGCAAGGGATCGTGGCGGAGGTGCTCAACCTCCAGGCGCTCGCGGGCTACTCGACGGGCGGCACGATCCACATTATCTCGAACAATCAAGTCGGCTTCACGACGGACCCGAGCGAAGGCCGCTCGACGCGCTACGCCTCTGATTTGGCGAAAGGGTATGACCTGCCGATCGTGCACGTGAACTCCGACGACGTCGACGCGTCGATCGCCGCGGTGCATTTGGCGATCGACTACCGGCGCAAGTTCGGCCGCGACGTGGTGGTCGACCTCATCGGCTACCGCCGTTTCGGCCACAACGAGCAGGACGAGCCCGCATACACGCAGCCGCGCCAAACGGAGCTGATCAAACTGCACCCGACGGTGCGCGAGCTGTACGCCGGCCAGCTCGTGGCGCAGGGCGTGCTGACGAACGAGCAGATCAAGGAGATGCAGGACACCGCGACCGCGCGGATGTCGGAAGCGCACAAACTCGTGAAAAGCGGCGAGTACAAGACAAAGCTGATCCACGCGGCGCCGAAGACGGGCACGAACGAAGGCCCGATCGACACGAAGGTGGACAAGGAGCGCCTCCTGCGCTGGGCCGACGAGGCGGTGCACGTCCCCGACGGCTTCGCGCCCAACAAGAAACTGATCGCGCAATTCTCGAAGCGCAATGCCGCGCTACGCGAGAGCGGTGAGGTTGATTGGGGGCTCGCGGAGGCGCTGGCGTTCGCGTCGTTGCTGAACGAAGGGACGCCGATCCGGCTCAGTGGGCAGGACACGGAGCGGGGGACGTTCTCGCACCGGCATGCGGTGCTGCACGACGCAGGCACGAACGCGAAGCACGTGCCGCTGCAGCATTTGAAGGACGCGAAGGCGTCCTTCGAGATCTATAACTCGCCGTTAAGCGAGTACGCATGCCTGGGATTCGAGTACGGGTATGGCTTCGAAATCCCCAACGCGCTCGTGCTGTGGGAAGCCCAATTCGGCGACTTCAACAACGGCGCACAGATCATCATCGACCAGTTCATCGCGGCGGGCGCGGCCAAGTGGGGCCAGCAGACTCGGTTGACGTTGCTGCTGCCTCATGGGTATGAGGGCGCTGGCCCCGAGCATTCGAGCGCGAGGCTGGAGCGGTTCTTGCAGTTGTCGGCCGAAGGCAATATCCGGGTGGCGAACTGCTCGACGGCTGCGCAGTACTTCCACCTGCTCCGCGCGCAGGCGAAGGCGGCGCAGGCGTATCCGCTAGTAGTGATGACGCCTAAGTCATTGCTGCGAAACCGTGCAGCCTTTGGCACGATCGATGAGCTCGCGAGCGGCGAGTTCCGCGAGGTGATCGACGACCCGCGCTACAGCGAACCCGACACGGACAAGACCGCCGTGAAGCGCGTGCTGCTGACGAGCGGTCACGTGTACTACGATCTCACATCGAGCCCACTTTACGAGAACGGGACGACAACGGCAATCGTCCGCGTGGAATTGTTGAGCCCGCTGCCGACAGCCGAAATCGTGCGGACGCTGTCTAGCTATTCGAACGCTGACAAAGTCGTTTGGGTACAAGAAGAGCCGAAGAATATGGGCGCTCGTGCACACGTCCGACGGCGACTGGTCGAGCGGTTGCCCAACAGTCTCGCAGATATCGACTACGTCGGGCGGCCGTACCGTGCTAGCCCGTCGGAGGGATATCCGGGCGCTCACGCAGTGGAGCAGGAGCGTATCGTCCGCGAGGCACTCCGTATCGGAGCGTGACGCCTCTAAGCCGCGACGGAGAGTCACTAAGACTCCACTTCGGCGCATCTCCATTTTGAACGAACTGGATCCTGAACATCACAAGAAATATTAGGACGAGAATGCGCACTGTAAATGACCGGCTCACAACGTACGCAATCCTCCACGCGCTCGAAACAGATGCCCGTAATACGCTTCGACAGTTGAATGACGACGCCCAGATCGGCGTTCTTGTTGACAAAGCTGGCATTCGTGATAATACGATCGCCCGCGCGGCTAGCGAGGACGGAATTGATATTACCGAGGCCGCTAACTTCAGCCCGAGTGAGTTACTAGATTATACGGACTTCGCTGATGCCGCGAAGTTATTGCACATGAGTTTTGCCGGCACTAAGGAGCCTAAGGAAATTGGCTTGCTATGCTCCTTCATCGACGATCTTGCGCGAACGCGCAAACGGGTCGCGCACAGTCGGCCGCTTCGCCGAGAAGATCTGACGAAGGCGCTTGGAGCCTTGGCTGCGCTTTCTGAAGCGCACGAATTCCGATTTGACGAACTAATTAGAGTTCGCGAATTATTGCGAGACCGACCGGAATACGTTCTAACTCTGCAAATCCCAGTCTCGCGTGACGAGCACGTGGAGGAAAACCTTCCGATCCCAGACTACGACGAAACTGGTCTGATCGGACGCGAGGACGATGTTAAGAAGCTCGGCAGGCTTCTGCGCGCACCGCATCGTCCAGTAATATCGCTCGTCGGCGAAAGGCGGCATCGGCAAGTCAGCAGTTGCGTTAGAAGTCTTAAACGACATAGTCGATGACACAGCCATGCCTTTTAAAGCTGTCGTCTGGTGTTCGCTGAAGACCCACGGATTTGGAGCGGCTGGCGTACGACAGCTACATAACGACGTCATTACGACATTGACGCCCCTTCAAAACTTCCAGTCTGCTCTTGGCCTTAGTGTCTCCGAGAAAATGGACGAGCTCGTTGAATTCCTCAGCATAATTCCGACGCTTCTGGTCATCGACAATCTTGAGACCATCAATGCTGGGGCCATCCGCGACCTTGCGCTTGCCATACCGCCCAGCTCGAAACTCTTAATCACTTCGCGAATTGGGCTTGGCGAACTCGAAGAGCGATATGAGCTTGCCCCGTTACGGCGCCACGGCTAGCGTCCAATTACTTCGAAGTTTAGCAAACCTCCTAAATGCTCGAAGCTTGATGATCAAGAACAATCAAGAGCTTTCGGATCTCTGTGAAAAGTTGCACGATGTCCCTCTCGCGCTGAAATGGATTGCAGGCGCAATTGCAAATGGTGCTTCAGTTTCAGAAGCCTTGCGCAGCCGTGGCGACTTACTCCGATACTGCTTTGAGACCATCTACAGCGTCTTAAGCGTCGCTCAGCGGCGAATCCTGGAGGCTTTTCAGTCCGTCAAGCGTCCGCTGTCGGGTGCTGAATTGCAATATTTCTCACCTAACCTCGAGGATTTCGACCAGGAATTAAATCGCCTGCGAATGACCAGCATGTTACAGTCAACTACTGATAAGACAACGGGGCGATCGCTGTTCAATTTGGCGGACGCTGCCAGCGACTTCTTGAAGAAGTACCATTCCCCTCGGACAGATGAATACCTTATCTTCATTCGCCTTGAGAAGTCTCTCTCTGTCAGTGAGCAGCTCGCTGCACAGGTACAGTCGCGTGATTATCATCGGTATAGTGTCCACGTAGACCCGACGAATAAAGACAGTGTAATTGCCTCTATTTCGTTGAAACAGGCCGTGGAGGCTGCCAAGCGTCGTGATTTCGGCGCCGCACGAGAAGCTGTCGAGCACGCAAAACGCCTTCACTCTGAGAGCATCGAAGCATATCGGATTTCAGCGGTTCTGTATGCGGAACAAAGGGAGTTCGCAAAGGCAGATGATGATTTTGATATCGCGCTGTCTCTCGCGGAAGATCAGCCCGACCCAGTTTTATTCGACTGCATTGCAAATTTCTATCTAAGGCAGCTACGCTCGAAGTTCGTTGACGCGCTTCAGTACGCGGAGCGGGCAGTTGGAATCGATCCGCAGGCAGATGCGCTCAATACGTTGGCTCGAGCGCGATTATTCTTAGGACGTTACGATGATGTTCTAGCTGCCTGCAACAGAATTTTAGAACAGCGCGAAGGGACTAAGCCACGCGCAGTTCGGATGGCTTATGCCCACGCTGCTGAGTCATGTCGGCGCGCCGCCGAGAAATTCGCTGCGCATCTCGATAAACGCGCTCTCGCGTACGTCGGAATGGCATTCGACTATCTGATTGAGGCCGTTAATGGAGGTTACTATGATAAGCAACTGGCGTCAAAGGCGTGCGAATCTCTCATTGAAGTGTCACGAGAGGGAGTGAACCGAGAAGAATGGATTGCTGAATATCACGCCCTGTTGCAGCGCGTTAGCGAAGTCCCCGGATTATTTGCAGGTGCTAACCGCGACCAGCCTGTTGGTCTTGCGGACCAAGTTGTGCGTGCGTGCCGCCATAGCTCGTTGCAACGGCTCGCCGCGCGTTTCCTGGAAAGTATCCGAGGCGAGACGAGTAGATTAAAGGTAGTTGACAGTGGGTTCGCCGCTGGCGTAATTAACCACTACGTCCGCGACAAAGGATATGGGTTTATCACGCTCTGGAGTGGTGAGCAAATATTCTTCCATCAGTCTGTTTTGGAGGCCACGATCGACAGAATTCGTGTTCTCGGGCTTCCAGTGTTAGTTCGGGCAGCCGTGGCCGACAAACATTCACGTCGCCGTGCGCTTGAAGTAAGGGCGGCATAGACATAGCGATGTGACTAAGCGGATGCGAATCAAGCGATTGCGCCGCGGGGCGGTCAGCGGTCACGAAATCGCCACCTCTGAAGGCGGGGCGCTGCGCATCCTCGACGCGGTCTGCCAATATGTCGGTCAAAGCACACGGGTCGAGCCAGCGGGCGCGATGGATGTGAGCTCATACCTTTCTTCGGTTTGTTCAGTGGAATAGAGCTCCACGGTGGATACTCGCACCAGGACATCGTATTCTTCGGGAACCTCAAGCGGGTCCGTTATTGCGTGCGATACGGAGCCGTGGATGGTTCTTCGATTTCCCACCGCGAACCGAAATGTGTGGCGCTGGGAGTCATAGGCCAGTAATGTTCCCCGGTAGGGTCGCTCGGTATACTCAACGTCTGAAGTACGTGCGATGAGGTCGCGAACGACCCGCGCGTCGGCGACCTGTATTATAAAAGGCTCAGACTCGGCTGCCGACCCTCGCCAATCCAATTCCGCGTCTGCGTCCGCTTTCGAGAGTGCATCCAGCCACTTATACATCGTCCGCACAGAGGCAAGGCCGTAGTTATCGGCAAACGATTTCACGTCGGCCTCGTCGCGTGTCTGCGTCAACTCGCGAATAACTTGAATCGCTTCGTCATGGTCATTTGCAAGCAGGGTCGGCTCACGTGGCAGAGTCAGCGCGAACCCTAGAGAACCCGCATAACTATAGGCAAAGTTAAAGTTCGTTGATCGCAGCGTGTTCTCCGAAAGTCGAGCCCGCTTCTTTGCCGTATTGCTCGCAATAGAGTCATAGACGACTGTGAAAGACTGCTGAAATGTTGCAAGCAGCTCGTTCACGGTGCGAAGGCTCACTTCTGCCGGCTGCTTGAAAAGGCGGTACCGCAAAACTTCAACTTGCGAGAGAGAGGCGGCTTCGTCAAATCGCTCTTGTAGGTCTGACAAACGTTTCTGGAGCGACTGCGCGTTCAATCGCGCGAAAATATCATTAGGCTCAGCCGCAAGGAAACGTTCTGCATCGATGATGGCGGCGTTGGTGTCTTGAATCAACGTTGCTAGATCCGTCAGGCTCAAATCCCGCCTCCGATCGGAACGACAACGATTCCCTTCGCAATGTTTCCCCGGCTGAAGCCGAATTGCCTCTGCCAGTACTGTAAGCGATGGCTGAGGTAGCTGTGGAGCGGATGTGACGGCGGTGGAACCGCGCTAACATAGCTATCACAGAAGTGACTGTGCTTAAGATTTGATGCGATCCAACTTACGGCATCCACGTGTACCTTATTCCTCGCGTCAAAGCCGCGACCGTCTTCGACATGGAGCAGAACGTCAACGTCTCGCGGATCAAGCTTGTCCGTTACAAAGCTGCCATCAACCCAGAGATTGCCCTGCATTCCCGTGCCCTCAAGCATAGCAATGATCTCTTCAAGTTTCGACATCATCGAATCTCGCGACGTGGACAGAGGAAACCGCTTGACGCAAAGTTCGCGGAGTTCCGTTGACTGAAGGTTGTGCAGCCCAGCCGGTAACAGCGGCGGGTATTCTTGATATCCCCCGGATGGATTCACTTGTCTATGGCTCGGGAAAGATCGGAACCTGTGAAGCCGGTTTGGCCCGATGCACTCGCTCCGCGATAAATTTCGGCACCCATTAGTAGCTCGCTTCCCTCGCCTGGTCTGCTATCCCTGCTGCAGCTGCCTTGCCCCAGCCTCTAAAACGATGATGGCGGGGCGCATATGCGGTCGTAATTCTTCCGCACCCAAGGCCGTGCAACTGAAAACTCGGCGATGCACTGACGATCGCTGACAATGAAACGAGTGCGATCGGTGTTCACGCGACTGGGATTGTGAAGTAGTCGATGCGGGACGGAGGCGAAAATCATCTGGTTCGCAATATCACGAAACTGAACCTCACCGCCCGAACGACGAAAGTGCCACGCCATCCTTACGTGGTTCAACTCGCGAGGCGGCCACGACGTCGCGGGGGATGGTATTCGTCGCGCCCATGAACCAAATGTTTGGCATATTGCCGTGCGAAGGCCACGCCTTTGAGTTCGATCTCGCAATAAAGGAATGGTCATGCGGGGTGACGGCGAGGCGGTATCCCGTTCCTCGGCTCAGCCCATCTTTGTTGGGCTGAAAGGCGGCCTTTAGTGGTCGTTCAACCAACCGCAGGCACGGCAGTGTTTCGACGAGTTCCCCGCAAAGATGCGGAGGTGCACCCGATTCGATTTGTTCTGCGTGCCCTGGGCGCCATGGCTCTTTTCGCGCTCGTCGTTACCTCGCTTCCGCATGTTGCCGTTGGCGCCGCCCCCGGTGGGCCAGCCGCGAACGCGTCCGTGCTCGATCCGGGCGACCTTGATCCCACATGCAAAGCGTGCGACGATTTCTATCAGTTTGCTACCGGGGGGTGGATCAAGAAGAACCCCATTCCCGCCGGGCATGCGACGTGGGGTAGCAGTGCCATCCTCGTCGAGCAGAACCGGGCCGTCGTTACCTCGATCCTCGAGGACGCCGCGAAGAACACGTCGGCGCCCGTCGGCAGCGACGAGCAGAAGATCGGGGCGTTTTACCGCGCGTGCATGAACGAGGCCGGCATCGAGAAGGCCGGCACCGGGCCGATCGATCCGATGCTCGCCGACGTCGGGCGCGTCGCGTCGATCCCCGCGCTCGTCGATGAGGTCGGCAAGCTGCATGTGGTCGGCGTCAACGGTGGGATCAACTTCAGCTCCGACTCCGACACCAAGGACTCGTCGAAGCAGATCGCATCGCTCGGCCTCGGCGGGCTGGGCATGCCTGACCGCGACTACTACCTCAAGGACGACGCGCGCTCGCAAGCGCTCCGCACGGCGTACCGCACCTACGTCGTCGCGCAGCTGACGAATCTCGGCGACGCGCCGGCGACCGCCGAAACGCAGGCTGACGCGGTCATCGCTCTCGAGACGGCGCTCGCGAAGGCGACACCGACGCGCGTCGAGATGCGCGACCCCGCCGCGACGTATCACCCGATGCCGGTCGCCGAGCTCACGAAGATCGCGCCGCACATCCCGTGGCCGTCGTACTTCGCCACGTACAGCGCACCATCGTTCAGCACGATCGACGTCG
Organism: Candidatus Elarobacter sp.; assembly: GCA_036403315.1. Taxonomy (GTDB): domain Bacteria; phylum Vulcanimicrobiota; class Vulcanimicrobiia; order Vulcanimicrobiales; family Vulcanimicrobiaceae; genus Vulcanimicrobium. Next base: position 1,367 of record DASWRD010000075.1, on the reverse strand, counting down.
CGATCCCGGCCTACGTCACCGCGTACGACAACCTCGTCGCCACCACGCCGCTCGCCACATGGAAGTCGTACCTCCGCTATAAGATCGTCGACTCGTTCGCCGGCACGCTGCCCAAGCGTTTCACCGACGCGAGCTTCGCCTTTCGCAGCACCACGCTGAGCGGCGTCAAGGAACAGCTCCCGCGCTCGCAGCGCTGCACCGCCGCCGCCGACGCGTCGCTGCGCGACGTCCTCGGTAAAGTCTACGTCGCACGCGCGTTCCCACCCGCGGCCAAGGCGCGCGCGCAAGCGCTCGTCGACAACCTCCAGGGCGTGCTGCATGACGACATCGCGTCCCTCGACTGGATGAGCGCGCCCACAAAGAAATACGCGCAGACCAAGCTCGGCGCGTTCACCAAGAAGATCGGCTACCCCGACAAGTGGGTCGACTTCTCCGCGCTGTCCGTCAGCGACGGTCCGTACGCGAACAACGTCATCGCGGTACGCCGCTTCGAGGTCGCGCGCAGCATCGCACGCATTGGCAAGCCAACGGACCGCGGCCTCTTCGGCATGACGCCGGCAACCGTCAACGCGTACTACAACCCGTCGAACAACGAGATCGTATTTCCGGCCGGCATCCTTCAGCCGCCGTTCTTCAACCCCAACGCCGACGACGCGGTCAACTACGGCGGGATCGGCGCTGTGATCGGCCACGAGATGACGCACGGCTTCGACGATCAGGGCAAGCAATTCGACGCCCAGGGCAACCTGCGCGACTGGTGGGCGCCCGCCGACGCGACGAGCTTCGCGAGCCGCGCGCAGTGCATCGTCGACCAGTACAGTAGCCTTGAGCCGATCCCCGGCGTGCACGACAACGGCAAGCTCGTGCAAGGCGAAGCGATCGCCGACCTCGGCGGACTGACGATCGCGTACAAAGCCTTCGAGCGCACCCCGCAAGCGAAGGCGCACAAAATGATCGACGGCTACACGCCCGAGCAGCGCTTCTTCCTGTCGTACGCGCAAATCTGGCGGTCGATCCAGACGGAGGCGGAGATCCGCAGCCGCGCGCAGACGGATCCGCATCCGAATCCGAGACTGCGCGTGCTCGGAACGCTGTCGAACATGCCGGAATTCCAAGCAGCGTTCAAGTGCGCAGCGACGGACAAGATGGTGCGCAAGAACGCCTGCCGCATCTGGTAGCGGCAGGCGGGGCCGCGCCCGCGTCAATGACGCGCGGCGAGGCCTTCGATCGGTCCCGGCGGCGGCTGTTCGCGCGTGTTGTGGAATGCGACGATGCGCCAGGCATCGCCCTCGCGCACGAGGACGGCCGTCGCGAGCGCGTCCAACTCGCCGGCTAACGGGCCGCTCGGAACCTGCAAGTGCGCGCGG
>DASWRD010000074.1:0-3091 GCA_036403315.1 Candidatus Elarobacter sp. | reverse complement strand
CGCTGCGCTCCCCCGCTTTTGTCGTATCATCGCGAAAGGACGTCACCCCGTGGAAGTCTTCGAGACGGCCGGTCGTCCGGTCAAAGCCTGGGTCGATGGCGTCGAGTTCGATGCCGGCGCGCGCCGTCAGGTCGAGAACATCGCCGCGCTGCCGTTCGTGCACGACCACATCGCGGTCATGCCCGACGTGCACCTCGGCAAAGGCGCCACGGTCCTCGACGAGGCGCCGTCCGCGTACAAAGACATCGGCGCCGTCATGGCGGCGCAGCACGATCTCGTCAGAATCGTGCACACGCTCCGCCAGGTGGTCTGCATCAAAGGTTGACGCGCGCCGGCGGGGGGGGCCGGACGTTCTCGGGTTATCCACCAACGCGCGGAACGCCGTTCCGCTCGCCAGGGAGACCGCATCGCGTGCCGTTCGCGGTACGCGATGCGGGTGAGCCGACCGGAGTCCGGCTCGTCGCCATGCGATCCTCTCTTCCCGAAGCAAAAACTCGCCCACCGCCGTTCGCGGGCCGATCGCCGCGGGTTCTCTGGAGCAAACGGTTCGATTCCGAACAGCCGGCGCACGCAGCGATGCAGCGCCCGTTGGCAAACCCCGCAGCACCACGCTCGTCCCGAACATCGCGTCGTCAACCACGTCCAGCCGGCCGCCGCGGGCCGGACGTTCGAGGTTATCGTCTCCAACGATCGTTCGCAAGAACACCGGGGACGGGTCTGCGGGTGCGTCTCCACTCCTCGAATACCATTCGTCCACGGTTCCGCTCGCGGGCCGAACGCCCGAGGGTTATCGCTGAAAACGAAGAGGTCGCGGGTTCGAATCCCGCCGTGCGCGAGCACGTAGCTCAGTCTGGTAGAGCGCTAGGAGCGCAAGCTCCGCCCTCGGACATCACTTGTCCGCGAGATCCGGCTCGCATACATCCACGACGACGATCATTCCCGAACGAAAGGAGGGACATCATCATGAACCTGCTCGCACGTATCTTCCGCGGCCGCGCCGCGGGGACGCTGCAGACGCAGCCGCAAGCCGATCGCGCGCACGTGCGCAACGAGGCCGGCGGCTACGTCTACGCGCTCGACCGCTGGGCACGCCTCGACCGCTTTCTGATCCTAGGGTCGGAAGGCGGCACGTACTACGCGACCGAGATGCAGCTCACGAAGGAGAACGCGGTCAACCTCGTCGAGGCGGTGCGCGAGGACGGCCGTCGCGTCGTCTCGCGCGTCATCGCGATCTCGGAGAGCGGGCGCGCACCGAAGGTGCAGCCGGCGGTCTTCGCGCTCGCGGCGTGCGCCGGTTTCGGCGACGAGGCGACGCGCCGCTATGCGCTCGGCGAAGGTCTGCAGCGCGTCTGCCGCACGGGCTCGCACCTGCTCACGTTCTGCTCGTACATCGAGCAGTTCCGCGGCTGGGGCCGCGGTCTGCGCAAGGGCCTGCGCGGCTGGTACGAGGCGAAGCCCGTGCGCGAGCTCGCGTACCAGGCGCTGAAGTACCAGAACCGTGACGGCTTCACGCACCGCGACGTCTTCCGCCTCGCGCACCCGCTCGCAGCGGACGCGGAGCGCGCGGCGCTGTACGCGTGGATCGTCAAGGGCGAAGTCCCGAGCGACGAGTTCGCCACGCTAGCGCTCCTGCGCGCGCACGCAACCGCGAAGGCGTCGGAGGACGCCGATGCGGCAACGTGCGCTGAGCTGGTGCGCACGAGCGGGCTCCCGCGCGAGGCGCTTCCGAGCGCGTGGCTCAAGGAGCCGCGCGTGTGGGAGGCGCTGCTGCCGGGGCTGCCCATGACGGCGCTGATCCGCAACCTGGCGACGCTCACGCGCGTCGGTCTCCTCACGCCCAAGGGCGAGGCGACGGCAAACGTGATCGCGCGAATCACGGATCGCGCGGCGCTCCGCAAGGCGCGTATCCACCCGATCGCGCTGCTCGCGGCTCTGACCACCTACAAGGCTGGTCACGGCGCGCGCGGTTCGGCGACGTGGACGCCGGTGTCGGCAGTCGTCGACGCGCTCGACGAAGCCTTCGGGCTGGCGTTCGAGAACGTCGAGCCGACGGGTGCGCGCACGCTGGTCGGGCTCGACGTGTCGGGCTCGATGGGCTGCGGCACGATCGCCGGGATCCCGGGGATCACGCCGCGCGTCGGCGCGGCGGCGATGGCGCTCACGCACGTTCGCACCGACCGCGACGTGCAGGTCATGGCGTTCGCGGAGGGGTTCGTCCCGTTTGCGATCGGCAAGGCCGAGAGCGTCGACTCGGTCGTGCAGCGTACCGACGCGCTGCCGTTCATGGGTACGGACTGCAGCCTGCCGATGCTGTACGCGCTCGAGAACCGTCTCGCGATCGACCTGTTCGTCGTTCTGACGGACAGCGAGACGTGGGCCGGCACCATCCACGCGGACGAGGCGCTGCGCCTTTACCGCGAGCGCACGGGGATCGCGGCGAAGCTCGCCGTCGTCGGAATGACCTCGAACGGCTTCACGATCGCGGACCCGAACGACGCCGGGATGCTCGACGTGGTCGGTTTCGACGCCGCGGCGCCGGCCCTGATCGCGCACTTCGCGCGAGGCGTGTAACACAAGCACCGGCGGCACGTCTCGCGCCGCCGGTGCCGTGCTTCGAGGATGGTTCAGGTGTTCGTCAGGTTCGTTGTCCACCGGCTCGACCCAATCTCGGGGAAACGCACCGGAATCTTCCAAATCGTGGATCGGCTCCGCCGCTCGGGCGCCGTTGAAGCGATCGACGACGAGCGGCTCGCTGCCGCATTGGCATGGTTCGGCGAGCACCTCGACGCGCCCGATCGCTTCGCACGCGGCCGTAGCCCGCATCGCGCGCCGCGCGCGATCTGCTGGTTCAAAGCTTCCGCGTCAGAGCACCTGGCACGGATGCGCGAGATCGCGCGAATCCTCGAGTCCTATGGGATGCCGGTCGAGATGATCACGAGCCGCCGCCCCGGCTACGTCACCTACGAGGATGCATACCAGCTCGCCGCCTGCCCGTTCAGCGACACGCCGACATGATATTCGGCTCCTGACACCACGGTGTCAGGAGCGTCTTGCTAGCATCCGGACATCTCACCGCTCGCGCAAGGAGCTT
>DASWRD010000073.1:0-35823 GCA_036403315.1 Candidatus Elarobacter sp. | reverse complement strand
TACGCGCCGAGCTTCATCGGGAAGTAGTCGGCCTGGCGCTCACTGCTGGCGGAAATGTTCGACGGCGTGTAGTCCATCACCGACGCGGTCGTGCCGTGCGCGCGCGTGAACGCGGGATCGTGCAATTGCGCGTACGTGTATGCGGTCGAGCCCTGGAAATTGTGCCGCAGCCCGAGCGTGTGGCCGACCTCGTGCATGACCGTGCTGTACAGCCATTCCTGCGCGTAGCGCTCGCGGTCGGCCGGTGTCGCGCGCGGGTTTTGCGCGAGCAGCAGCGAGCCCAGCGCGGCCTGCGCGACGGAATCTTCCTCGATCGAGCACTCGAGGCTCTGGTCGGCCGCGGCGTCGGCATCGGTGCCTTGCGCGGCGACGTCCAGCACGCCGCCCGGCAGCGCGTACGCATTGTGCCGCGCGCGTTGCGCGGGAAGCACGCGCTCGACGTAGCCGCGCTTGATCGAGCGCAGCGACTCCCCGTCGATGACGACCTCGGCCCGAATGATCTGGCCGGTGTCGGGATCGCTGACGTGCGGGCTGTACGCGGAGAAGTCGGGCTGGTCGCTGGTGATCCAGCGAACGGTCGTGTAGCGCGCGTCGTCGGCGTCCCAGCCGGGCTCGGACGGCGGGTCCTTCACGACGATCGCGTTCGGGCGGCCGATCTTCGCGAATGCGTCGTTCCACGCGAGGATGCCGCGCCGCACCGTGTCGCGGTACGGCGCCGGGATCTCGTTGGTGAGATAGAACGTGATCGGACCGTTGTCGAGATTCCAGCGCTCGATGAAGCGCTCGAACGGCGACGACGCCGCGTCGTTTCCGTAGCGCTTGCGCGCCGTGATGAAGTAGCCGACGCGGTCGTCGGCGAGCCGCGGCACGAACTTCGGATCGCGTTCGGGCGGCGCGACGATGCTGTAGTGCACGCCGATCGGGATGCCGCGCCCGTCGGGCACCGTCGGCAGCGCGTTGGCCGGCCCGTTGAACGCGAGGTTGACGCTGATCTCGTCGTTGCGCGGAAACGCTTTCGCCGACAAGTAGTACGACTTGGTCGCGTCCACGGCGAACGACGGGCGCGAGATCAGCAGCAGCAGCCCCGGCAGCGACGGCGGCGCGGCACCCCGCCCGAGATCGGCGCCGATACCTTCGAAGTCCGTCAGGAACAGCGACGGCGAGACGACGACATGCTTCTTGGCCGAATCCTCCGCGACGATGGGCGTCGACAGGATCACCGAGTCGGCGACGCTGATCGCAAGTGAGTTGGCGGCCGCGCTGCCTTTGTCGGCGACGTAGCGCGTGTTGGGCGTGATCCACAGAACGCGCTTGCCGACGAGCTTGAACGTGACTTGGAACGGCTCGTACACGCGGCCGGCGAACGCCTCGCCGCCGACGCCGCGTTCGATCGACGGTTCGACGATGTACGTCTTGTCGAAGTTTTCGGGCCGAAGGTCGAAGTACAGCTCGTCGTCCTTGCGCACGATGTCGATCACACCGTCCTGGTGCGAGGTCGTCGTCTTGATGAACGTCGCGTACGTCTGGGTCGCGGCCGGCGGCAGCGAGAACGGGAACGACAGCGCACCGGACGGGACCACGCGCGGCGTTGCGGCGGGCGCCGCCGTCGACGGAGCGCCGGTCGCGGACGGCTCCGCGGGCGGCGTGGCGCCGAGCGTCGGCGCGGGCGCCGGCGTGCGGGGCGACAGGGTGGATGCCGCTTGCGGCGCGGCGACGGGCTCGGTCGTTCCCTGCGCGCGTGCTAGCGAGGCGGTGCCGACGAGCACGGCGAGAAAAACAACGGACAGACGCCGAATCATGGGCGCTGATTCGCGCAGCGGACGATCTCTGCCCGCTAGCGGCGCTCGCTTGGTTCGCGCAACGTCCACTTCTGCGCATTTGCCGTTTGCGTCACGAGCGACGGCCCGAAGCCGCCGATCCCGTCGCGCAGCGCGGAGATCGCCACCGGCGAGCCGAGAAACGCGATCGGCACGTCGCTCAGCAGCAGCGCTTCGATGCGCGCGTACGCGCGCTTGCGTGCCGGCAGATCGTACCGCACGAGCGCATCACGCTGCGCGGCGTCCATCGCGGCGCTGCAATAGAACGAGTGGTTGTACCCGTTGGGCGGGCGCTGATCGCACATGAACTGACCGCTGTCGTCTGGATCCATCCCGGCGTACCAGCCGTAGAAGGCGATGTCGTAGCGGCCGCGCGAGAGGATTCCGCCCTGCGACGGCGGCGCGTCGTACACGTTGGGAAGGTACGGGTGCACGCGCACCTCCACGCCCACTCGTTTCAACTCGCTTTGCAGCGCGACCGCTTCGACGCGATGCGTCTGCGACGATTGCAGGATCGCGAGCTCGAGCGCGAGCGGATGCGCCGGGCCGTACCCCGCGGACGCCAGCAGCGTGCGCGCGGCCGCCGCGTCGTGCACGATCGGGCGCTGCGTTCGATCCGCGGCCCATAGCACGGCGGGAAGATCGGCGATCGGCGGCGCGTAGAATCCGTGCGTCACGTTCGCGCGGAACGAGCCGGCGTCGATCGCCAGCGCGAGCGCGCGCCGGACGCGCACGTCGGCCGTCGCGTGGCCGGCGCCGTTGTTCATCATGACGCCCCAGTACGCGTTGAGCGGCGCTGTCGCGATGCGCACGTGCGGGATGCCGCGCGCGTTGGCGGCCGCGTTCGCCGACATGCCGATCACGCCGTCGAGGTCGCCGCTGCGCAGCCCCACGAGCTGCGTGTTCTCGTCGGTGATGAAGCGCACGACGACGCGCGCGAGTGCGGGCTTGCCTTGCCAGTACGACGCGTTCGCGGCGAGCTCCAGCCGGTCGCCGCGCGCCCAGCGCACGGCGCGGAACGGCCCGGTACCGACCGGCGCGCTGTTGAGCGGCGACTGGGCGAGCGAGCCCCCGCGCAGCAGGTGCGCGGGCGCGACGTAAAACGGGGCGTCGTTCTCGGCGAAGATCGTGCCGACGAACGGCGCGAACGGGCGCTTCAGCCGGAAGCGCACGGTGAACCGGTCGGGCGCATCGGCGCGCGCGACGACGTCGTAGCCGTGGCGCGTCGACACGACGCTGCGCGGGTCCACCACGGCGCGAAACGACGCAAGGACGTCGGCGCTCGTGAACGCGGTGCCGTCGTGCCAGCGCACGTCGTGCCGCAGATGATACGTCACGGTCAGCCCGTCGCGCGAGATGCCGCCGTTCGCACGGCTCGGCACCTCCGCGGCGAGCGCCGGCACTGGCCGGCCCGCACCATCGCACGCAACGAGCGGATCGTAGATCAGCCGCAGGATCTCATTGTCTTGAATCGACTGCCCCAGCATCGGTACGAGGCTACGCGGTTCGGCATTGATCGCGAGCCGGAGCTCCGCGTTCGCACCGCCCGGTCCGGGCGCACGCGCGCACGCGGCGAGCGCAAGCAGCGCGGCCGCCGCGAACGCGCGCCGTATCAGGTCACGAGCCGGTTTCGCAGCGATCGACAACTTCGCGGCCTCCCTGAACTATCCATATGTCGTCCCACGAGCGCCCGCGCCTGGCAACTCGGCCAGGTACAAATGGCGGCTGTCGCACAATGACTCTGTACTCGATCGCACGTCAGCTTTGTATGGCTGTCGCGTCTAGCACGTTAGGCGCTGCCATCGAGACCGGAAGCCAGGAGAAGACGTTGATCGTTCAGATTCTTTCTCACACACCCATCTGGGTTTACGGACTGTTCTTCGCGCTGATCGTGTTCGGCCTCATGCAGACGCGCACGCGCACCGTAGGCAAAATTCCCGCGCTGCTCTTGCCCGTCGGCATGTTTGGCCTCTCACTTTGGGGCATCTACTCCAGCTTCGGTTTCAGGACGATACCGCTGGCCGCTTGGGGTATCGCCATGGGCATTGTAACTGTTGTCGGGTACACCTTTTTCAGGGATAAGGCGATTCACTTCGAAGCAATGGACGGAAAATTCTTCATCCCTGGCAGCTGGGTTCCGTTCATCGTGATGATGGCCATATTCTTTACCAAGTACGTGTACGCGGTCATGCATGCGTTCAATGCAGAAGTCGTCTCCATTCCGATTTTCATCGGCGCGCTGTCCGCTGTTTATGGCGTGCTCAGTGGCTACTTTACTTCAAGGGCCGTCAACTTGATCAAGCTGGCTCAACACGTCTAGTCCGTTTCACCGAATAGCGGGCGCACGTTGCGCTCACCGCGGTGCAGATAATCCACGCCGTTCATCCAGACGGGGCGCGGCGCGTCTTTGAGCCAGTGGTCGAACCACTCGTCGAGGTGCACCGTCCAATACTTCTGGTGCTCGCGGTCGCGCAGGCCGTGCTCCTCGCCGTCGAACGCAAACATGTACGCCTCCTTGCCGAGCCTGCGCATCGCCGTGACGAACTCGATGCCTTGAAACTGCGGCACGGCGCCGTCCAGGTCGTTGTGCACGGTCAGGTACGGCGTCGTGATGTTCTTGATGTGGAACAGCCCGGAGTTCTCGATGTAGAGGTCGGGCCGGTCCCACGGCGCCGCGCCGATGCGCGACTGGCCGTGCTCGTACTGGCCTTCGCGCACGACGCCGCTCTCCAGCCGAATCCCCGAGTACGCGCTGATCATGTCGTCGACCGCCGCGCCCGCTTCGACCGCGCGGAACCGGTGCGTCTGCGTGATCATGTAGTTGATCTGGTAGGCCGCCCACGAGTGGCCCGCGATGCCGAGGCGGTGCGGGTCGACGTAGCCGGTCTTGATCGCCGCGTCGATCGCAGGCATGATGCAGTCCATCGCGCTCTTGCCGGGATGGCCGGTGCGGTAGTGCACGTCGGGCAGCAGCACGACGTACCCGTTGGACACGTAGCGCGCGAAGTTCGGGCTCGTCCCGGGACCGGGCGAGTAGAACGAGTGGAACGTGCTCGCGTACGTCTCGTAGAAGTACGTCAGCAGCGGCGCCTTCTTGTCGGGCTTGAGCCCGTCGGGCACCAGCATGATCGCGCGCAGCGGCGTTCCGTCGGCGGACTTGTATTCGATCAAACGCTCCGTGCCCCAGCGGTACTTCGCCTGCTGCGGGTTCGCGTCCGTCACTTTCGTGAGCGTGCGAAACGACGAATCCGTCGCCCAGAGGTTGCGGTAGTTGCGGAACGACTCGCGCGCGAACACGAAGCGGTCGGCGTGCTTCGCCGAGATCGGCGCGAGCGTGAAGTCGTGCAGCCCGCCGTTGAACACGTTGCGCATGCCGTACACGACCTCGGGCGCCTTGAACAGCGTCGCAGGCACGCTTCCCCCCGGCGCCACGCGCGCGTAGCCGCTGGAGTAGTCGCGCGTGTCGATCAGCGACAGCAGGATCGGTTTGTCGGCGGGGAACGACGTCGCGTCGGGATCGGTGCTCACGGGGCTGTACACGGTGCGCGTCTTGCGGCCCAGCCCGCGCGTGAGGTTCGTCGCGGCGCCGGTGTCCGGGTTCGCGAGCCACACGTCGTACTGGTCATACAGCAGCACGCCGCGGTCGCCGGCGAGCCAGCCGCCGGTGCCGTACGGCGGCGCGGGCGCCGGATGATCGTCGTCGGTCTGGTGGAATGCGACGCCGGCGTGCGGCGCAAGCTCCACGCGCTTGCGGTCCGCCACGCGAATCGCCGTCCAGTGCCGCGTCGCTTCGTCCCACGTCAGGCCGTACCGCCCGCCCGGCGATAGGTCCGCGGTCGCGGCGTGGCGCGCGAGCAGCGTGCGCCGCCCGTCGGCGAGCGCAACGGCGTACATGTCGACGTAGGTCTGGCCGAGCCACGACGTCGCGCGGCGGTACGGCCGGTCGTCCTGACCGAGCGCGACGTCGGCGTTGTCGGCGGTCGTCACGTCGCGCAGCGTCGCCGAACCCAATTGCGCGACGTGCGCCGTCGCGACGTCGTACGCCGCGAGATACGTGCGCTTGCGCTCGGTGTCGGCGTCGTGCTTCTGCTGTGACTGCAGCGTGTCGTCGTGCGACGTCCACAGATCCACCGCGGTCGGCGCGGGCGTGCCGGACGGCATCGGCGTCGGCGCGACGGCCGTGCCCAGGAACAGGTGCTTGCCGTCGCGCGCAAACGTCAGCTTGCCGTTGCTGTTCGGCGTCGTACCGGCGGGGAGCCCCGCATTGCCCGCGTCGATCGTTTTCGCTGCCGTCAGCTTCGGGGCGCGCAGGTCGACGACGTACACGGCGTCGTGCGGCACGTCGTCTTTGAACGTCGCGACGTCGCTGAGAAACGCGAGCGTCGCGCCGTCGCGCGAGATCGCGATGTTGCGATAGCGGCCTTCGCCCGTCAGCACGTCGACCGTCTTGCTCTGGGCGACGTCGTACACGTGCAGCCCGTCGTTCTTGCCGTTCTTCGTCTCGGTCGCGTACGCCACGAAGCGGTCGTCTTCGGACACCGTGTATTCGGTTGCGTCCGGCGCGGTGACGCGCTTGGCGGCAGCGAGATCGCGGATCGTCAGCAGCGCGCCGGGCTCTTTCGTCTTGTCGGCTTTTGGCGCGGGCGAGCTCGACGGCGACGGCGACGGCGCGGGCGCGGCGCTGGCGCCGCCCGGGGCGGGCGTGACCGGTGCGACGGCCGGCGGGGACGGCTCGCCGCGGGGCGGGGCGCTGGGCCGCGCGGACGCGACGGGCGACGCCGACGCCGACGGCGCGGGCGAACCGCTCGGCGCGGGCGACGGCTCGGCCCGGTACGCGATCGTCGCGCCGCCGTTCTTGGCGACCGCGAAGCTCTTCACGTTGTCGACGATCTCGGCGGCCTTCGGCGAGTCGAGGTCGAGGATACCGACGCCGTTCTTCGGCTGCTCCGCCGCCGGCTTCTTCGCCTTCTTCGCGGCGTCGACGTCCTTCTTGGGCGCGACGTGGGTGAACACCACGAAGCGCGCGCCGCCCGCGAACGCCGGCGTGCTGCCGCGGGACTCGCGCCGCTCCGCCGCCGAGTCGAGGTCGCGCACGACCAGCGCCGGGTCGCCGTCCTGCGGCGTCAGCGCGTACGCGAGCTTGCGCCCGTCGTCCGACAGCTTGGGCGTGAGGATCCGGCTCCAGCTGTCGTACGCCTTGTAGTCGAGCGGGACCGGCGCGTCCGCCGCGACGGGTCGCGGCACGGCGGGGAGGAGCGCGCACACGAGTGCGAGCGCGACGGAAGCACGGGCGCCGAACATGTCGCCGTCCGTACCTCCTACCGATCTAGCGGTCCTGCGCGGGCTCGTCTCGTCCGACGTGCGTCAGCCAGGGGCCCGGGGCCGGGCGGCGCTCGCGGACGACGTCGGTGTACGTCGTGCGCAGCCGGGCCGTGAGCGGGCCCTCCGCGCCGAGGTCGCGCTCGTCGATGCGCACGATCGGCACGAGCTCGGCCGCGGTGCCGGTGAAGAACGCCTCGTCGCACGCGGCGAGGTCGTCCATGGTGAGCGGGCGGATGCGCGTGGTGATCCCGGCTTCGCGCGCGAGCGCGAGCGCGCTCGCACGCGTGATGCCGGGCAGGATGTCGGCGTCCGCGTCGTTGGTGATCAGTACGCCGTCGCGCACCACGAACACGTTCTCGCCCGAGCCTTCCGCGATCTCGCCGCGGTCGTTGCGCAGCAGCGCCTCGTCGAAGCCGCGCGCGTGCGCGTCGGCGAGCGCGCGGATGGAATTCGTGTAGTGGCCGCCGGCTTTCACCGTCGACGGCAGCGCGCGCGACGGCGTCTTCATGAACGGCGACACGGTCGCGCGAAACTGCGGCACGCCGTCACCGGGCATGAGCCCGTCGAACGGCAGCACCGCGATCATCACGTGCACGGGACATTCGCGGCCGGGATCAAGCCGCACCGTCTCGCCGCCGAAGAACGTCAGCGGGCGCACGTAGCACGCGTCGCGCCCGCTCGCGCGCACCGTCTCGACGATGGCCTGCGAGAGCGCACCGGCGTCCCAAGGAAGCTCCATGCCGTATGCCGCGCTGCCGGCGATCAGCCGGTCGACGTGCTCGCGCAACCGGAAGATCGCGGGACCGTGCGGCGTCGGATAGACGCGAATCCCTTCGAACACCGACGAGCCGTAGTGCAGCGCGTGGGTCAGCGCGTGTACGTGCAGCTGGTCGTCGTCGAGCAGCTTGCCGTCGAGCCACGCGGTCGTCGCGGTCCGGGTCATCACGGGCAGTTCTCCTTAGCAATGAAGAACGCCCCGGCCGATTCGGCCGGGGCGTTCGTCTGTGTCTGTGCGTAGTGTGACGTTATGCGAACGACGATCCGGCCGGCGAGCGAAGCTCGAGGATATACGCAAAAACCGGAAGGACGTACGAGCGCGAAACCATGTCCGGGCAGCCTAGCACAGCGGTGGGGCCGGGGTCAAGCGACCCCGCCCCATCCCGCGCGCTACTTCCCGACAGCGATCCCGAAGATGGCGAACGCGCCGGTGCTAACTTTGTAGATGATCGACGGCGCACTCGACGCCGTGATCGGCGCGGTGTACACCGTGACCGTCGCATCGCTGAGGTTTCCGATGTAGAGATTGCCGGCCGGATCGAGCGCAATGCCTTCGGGGGTGTTCACGCCGTTCGACAGCGCGAACGCCGGCGTGCTCGCGGCCGTGATCGGCAGGTTGTAGACGTCGACTCGTCCCGCTCCGTTCGCCACCGAGGCCGCGTACAAGCGGGTCGCGTTCACGCCGATCTTGCGGTACGCAGTGCTGTTGCCCGCGGACGGGAAGTTGATCACGTTCGGCGTGATGATCGGCGGGCCGGTGTACGGCGGCGCGTAGACGTAGAGGTTGCTTCCGCAGCCGCCGCCCGGCTGAGAGGTGCCGGCGCATGCCGCCGCGCTCCCGGTGCCGGCGTTCGCGATGTAGAGGTTTTGCGCCGGGTCGATGGCGACGCCGATATCCGACACCATCCCCGGGTCGGTGACGAACGCCGCCGGGGTGCTGGCGTTGCTGAACGGCGTGTTGAACCGGTTCACCTTATTCGACACCGTTGCAGCCCAGAGGTCGCCGGTGGCCAAGAACGCGCCCTGACCGTTGTTGCTCGCACCGCCGTTCGAGAACGTCGCGCTCGGCGAGCTGGCACCGGTCAGCGGCGCCGTGAAGATATTGATGCTGCCGTTCAGCAGGCCGGCCGCGAGGTTACCGTTCGCGTCGACCGCCAGCGCGACGACGTTGTTCGTGGCGGTCATCGTGAAGTTCGCTGTGGTAGTGCTCGTCAGGGGCAGGTTGAACTGCAATATCTGCGCGCCCGAGTTGTCGTTGCCGACGTAGAGGTGCAGCGGTACGGGCGTCGGCGTGGGGGTCGGGCTCGGGGTCGGCGTCGGCACGAAGACGCCCGTGTTGAACGGCGGCGGCGACGCCGTCCCTCCGTTGCACCCCGCCACCATGGCAGCCAGCGCGACGACGATGAGAACTCGACGCAACATAGTTCGACCTCCGGCAGGTAATCGCGCACCCCCGAATGAGCGACTACCAACATTCGCTCAGCCGGGCGGCCTACCTGGCGATAGCCGCCGAAACCGCCGGATTCTCCAGCGCGCCGATCCCCTCGATCTCCACCCGCACGCGCTCGCCCGGACGGATCCAGCGCTTGGGCGTGCGCGACGTGCCGACGCCCGCGGGCGTGCCGGTCGCGACGATGTCGCCGGGCTCCAGCGTCATCACCGCCGATAGCTCGGCGACCAGCCGCGGGATGCCGAACACGAGCTGCGACGTCGATGAGTCCTGCAGCATCTCGCCGTCGATCGAGCAGCGGATGCGCAGCACGTGCGGATCGGGGATCTCGTCGCGCGTCACCAGCACCGGACCGCACGGGCCGTGCGTGTCGAACACTTTGCCCAGCGTCCACTGCGACGTGCGCATCTGGTAGTCGCGCACGCTGACGTCGTTGAGGCACGTGTAGCCGGCGATCACCTCGTACGCGTCCGCTTCGGCGACGTGCCGCGCGCGCGTGCCGATCACGAACGCGAGCTCCGCTTCGTAGTCGACGCGGTGCGACTCGGCCGGGATCACGATGGGTGCGCCGTCCCCGATCAGCGTGTTCGGCCATTTCGCGAACACCGTCACGTGCTCGGGCAGATCGAGCTTCACTTCCGCGGCGTGATCGCGGTAGTTCAACCCGATGCAGACGATCTTGGACGGGTCGGCGATCGGCGGCAACAGCGTGACGGAGGCGCGCGGCACGACGTGCTCGTCGCGCGCGGCGTCATGCGCGCGCTGCAGTTGCGCCAGCGCGCCGGGGCCCGCGGCGAGCACCGCGTGCAGCGTCGGGGGCAACGACGGATCGACCGCGTGCAGGTCGACGATACCACGGGGCGTTTCGGCGCCGAGCAGGGGCTCGCCGCTGGTGCGAAACATGCAGAGTCTCAAACGTCCTCCGGTTTCAAAGCGCGTGCGCGGGGTACAGAGCGCAGCGAGGGATTCTTAGCAACACATCCCAGCACGCCCCCTCGGAAGCCCACGGCGCCGTCCGCACCGCACACAGGTGGACGGCGCCGCCTTCTTTTTCCGAGCAGCACCACCGAGCGCCGGCCGCCGGTCACGATGGCACAACGCGCCCGCGCTCGAGCCGCACGACCGGCGCGGCGAACGCCGCCACGTCCGACTCGTCATGGGTGACGAGAACGACGGGCACGTCGAGCGCCGCGAGCGTCGCGCGCACTTCGTCGCGAACGCCGGTGCGCGTCGCGTCGTCGAGCGCCGCGAACGGCTCGTCGAGCAGCAGCGCGCGCGGCGTCCACGCGAGCGCGCGCGCGAGCGCGACGCGCTGGCGCTCGCCGCCGGAAAGCGCCCGCGGGCGAGCGCGCGCGAGCGCGCCGATGCCGAGCCGGTCCAGCCATTCGCTCGCAGCTGCGCGCCGCGCGCCGCGCGCGACGCCGCGCGCGGCCAAGCCGTACGCGACGTTGTCGAGCACGTCGAGGTGCGGAAACAGCGCGTACTCCTGGAACACGTACGCGACGTCGCGCCGGAACGCGGGCGCGCCGGCGCCGTCACCGTCAACGACGCGGCCGTCGATGACGACACGCCCTTCGTCGGGCCGCACGAGTCCGGCGACGATGCGTAGCAGGGTCGACTTGCCCGCACCGCTCGGCCCGGCGAGCACCGTCACGCCGCGCGCGAAGCGCACGTCGACGTCCAGCGTGAACGCGCGCAGCGTTTTGCGCGCGCGCAGCTCGATCATGCGGCGCGCCGCTCGAGCGCGCGCGCCGCGACCACGACCGCGAGCGCGATGGTCACGAGCACGACGGCGAGCGCCGCCGCGAGATCGATGTCGCCGCTCTCGAGCCCGAGGTACACCGCGAGCGGCAGCGTCTGCGTGACGCCGGGCAGATTTCCGGCGAACATGATCGTCGCGCCGAACTCGCCGAGCGCGCGCGCCCACGCGAGCACCGCGCCGCCGGCGAGCGCGGGCAGCGCGAGCGGCACGGTGACGCGCGCGAACGTGCGCAGCGGGCCCATCCCGAGCGTCGCGGACGCCTCTTCGTAGACGCGGTCGACGGACGCGAAGCCGGCGCGCGCCGCGCGCACGTAGAACGGCGCGCCGACGAACAGCTGCGCGAGCACGACCGCCGCGGTGGTAAACGCGAGCCGCACGTGCAGCGCGTCGAGCGCGGGCGCGGCGAGACCGTACTTTCCGAACACGAACAGCAGCGCGAGGCCGGCGACCGCCGGCGGCACGACGATCGGCAGATCGACGAGCGCGTCGACGGCGTGGCGGCCCGCGAAGCGCCCGCGCGCCAGCGCGTACGCGAGCGGCGTGCCCAGCGCGAGCGTCAGCGCGAGCGACGCGAGCGTCGTCAGCATGGAGATGCGCAGCGCGGCGAGCGCGCCCGGCGACGCGATCGCCGTGAAAAACCGCCCCGGCGCGAGGTGCAGGTACAGCGCGGCGAGCGGGACGGCGATGAACAGGATCAGGAGCGCCGAAGCGATCGCGACGGCGGCGCGGATCATCCTTCGAAGCCGCGCGCTTTCAGAAACGCCCATCCCGCGGGCGAGGTGATGAACTCCACGAACGCGCGCGCACCGCCGCCGTTCGCGGCGTTCTTCACCGCCGCGATCGGATACGCCGCTTCCGGTGCGGCGCCTGGCGAAAATTGGAACACGCGCACCTTCGGTGCAAGCGCGGGCGTCACGTCGGTCGCGTACACCACGCCCACGTCCGCGTCGCCGAGCGCGACCTTCGTCGCGACCGCTTTGACGTCGGTCTCCTCGCTCACGACGTTCGCGGCGACGCGCTCGCCGAAGTCGCGCCCGTACGCCGGATCCTTGGCGCCGACGAGCGCGGCCACGCGCGTCATCTGCGTGGCGTTGGCCGCGGCGAACACGTCGGCCGGCGCAGCTGCTTCGAAGGCTTCGCGCAGCGACGCCGCGGCGAACACCGTCACCACCGGCCGGTCCGCCGCGGTCGCGGCAGCGGGTGCGAGCGCGGCGAGCGCGGTCGCGGCGAACGCGCGCAGGACGACGGACCGGAGCATCGCTCCACCGCTACGGCGTGCGCGCGAGGCGACCTGTCGCCGCGGGTACACGAAGGTATGGCGCCGCTCGCACAACAGCTCGTCGACCTCGCATTGCGGACACCCGGGCTCGACGGGGCGGCGGACGCGCTCGGCGAGGCGGTCACCGGCGCGTACGATGCGGCCGGCGGCGCGAAGCAGCCGCTCAAAGACGCGCTCAACGGCACCTGGCTCGGCCACGCCCTGCACCCGGCGATCACCGACGTGCCGATCGGCGCGTGGACCGCGGCGCTCGCGCTCGACGCGCTCGGCGAGCGCCGCGGCGCGCGCATCGCGGTCGGCGTCGGCCTGCTCGGCGCGCTCGGCGCCGCGGCGACGGGCCTCACCGACTGGGCCGACACGTCCGGCAAGCCGCGCCGCCTGGGCGTCGTGCACGCCGCGCTCAACGGCGCGGCGACGCTGCTGTACGGCGCGTCGTGGCTCGCGCGCGGCGGCAAGGCGCACGGCGCCGGCGTCTTCTTCTCCGTCCTGGGCTACGGCGTCGTCTCGGTCTCGGCGCTCTACGGCGGCGCGCTGTCGCTCGATCTCCAGATCGGCGTCAACCGCACGAGCGCCGCGGAGCCGCCCGCCGGCGAGACGGACGTCGCGGCCCTGGCCGACGTTCCGGACGGCGGGATGAAACGGGTCGAGGCCGGCGGCTATCCGGTGCTCCTGGTGCGGCGCGGCGCCACGGTCCACGCGATCGCCGCGGTCTGCGCGCACCAAGGCGGCCCGCTGGACGAAGGCACGCTCGACGGCGACGTGGTGACCTGCCCGTGGCACGGCTCGAGATTCTGCGTCCTGGACGGAGGGATCGTCGGCGGTCCGACGGCATATCCTCAGCCCGCCTTTCGCACCCGCGTCCTCGACGGCCGTGTTCGCGTGGAGGCGCAGGGACCGCACTGAGGAGGTAGCGGCTATGCTGCTCGACCGTGAGGCTCCCCGGACCGTTTTCGACGAGGCGCGCCGCGCTGTCGAGGCCGACGCGCATGGCTGGGCGCTGAGCGCCGCCGATGCGAAGGACGCGGCGCATCTGCGCTGCGCTTTCCGAGACTACCTCGAGGGCTACGCCGATCCGGCGAGCGATCTCGACGCCGCCGAAGCCGTGTACGGCGAGCTGGTCGCGAACTGCATCCTGCACGCGCCCGCGGCGCTGCGCATCGAATTTCGCTGGCACGACCGCACCCTCGTCGTGATCGACTCCGCGGACCGGCTGCGTGCCTGGCCGTTCTCGCCCGGCGACATGCGCGGCGAGACCACGCACCACGCGTACGCGTTGATCAGCGCGTTCGCCGGCCGCATCCACCTGATGCGCGACGCGAGCGGCGGCACGCGCGCCAGCGTGGTGCTGCCCGTGACGCGCACGCGGCACATCCCGGTACTTCGCGCCGGCGGCTGAGGCGCTTAAGCCCTTCGGGTCAGAAGCTGGTGCGCTGCTCCGCGTTCAGCACGCGATCGCCATGCGGTCGTCGATAGCGGCGATCAAGCGCCGCTGGACGTCGGCATCGAGCGCGAGGAACGCCAGTCCGCGCGAGCGGGTCGCCTCGACCCACTGCTGCAGCTCCCAAAGGTTCCACAGCACGAGGCGGTCCGCATCTGCGCGGGCTGTTTGGAGCGGTTCACGCAGCTCCCTCGGGAGCAGACGTTGAGCATCCATGCCTTATCTATCGGCACGTGTGAGCGCCGTTACAGCGTCAACGGCCACGCTTCGGTTAAGCGCTCGTCGCGAGCGCCGGCGCACCGACAGGTCCGCGCGTGTGCCGGAACGTCACCGTAACGCGCGTTCCGCCCAGCGCTGTCGGCTCGATCCGCAAATCGTCGGAGACCGCGCGCACCAGGCCCAGCCCGCGGCCGGTTTCCGCGTACGGGTCGAGCCCGCGCTCGTCGTGGGTGAAGCCGGGGCCGGCGTCCTCGACCACGAGCGCCGCGGTTCCGTCCGCGCCGGTCGTCGCGAGCACGCGCACCGCGCCCGGTGCGTGCCGCACCGCGTTCGCGATGAGCTCGCCGAACACGAGCTCGGCGGCGAAGCGCGTCTCCTCGCGCTGCGTCCACTCGGCGATCAGCGCGGGCACCTCGCGCCGGACGAGCGCGCCGGTGCGGTAGTCGCTGCTCATGAAGCGCCACTCGCGCTCGTCGCCCGGTAACGCCGCGGCGAAGCGGTCGATCGTGACGGTGAGGATCGCGATGTCGTCGGTGGGCTCATCCTCGCCGAGGACCGCTTTCATCAACGCCGCGGCGAGGTGGTCGATGTCTTCGCGCGCGAGGGTGCGGATCGCATCCTCGATGCGGCGCTCGCCGTCGTCGAGATCGCGCGCGAACTCCATCAAGCCGTCGGTGAACATCACCAGCGTGCACGGCGCGTGCAGCCGCAGCGCGAAGTCGACGCCTTCGTCGTCGCGCAGCCCGATCGGAAGCCCGGAGCTGGACAGCTTGCGCAGATCGCGGCCGTCGTCGAGCAGCGGCGGCGGATGGCCCGCGGTCGCGTACGCGAAGCGCCCCGTCACGGGATCGAGCACGCCGAAGACGGCGGTGACGAACACGGTGCGGCCGCTCGCGAGCAGCAGCCGGCTCGCGCGGTCGAGGATCGCCGACGGATCGGCGGACTCGAACGATGCGGCGCGCAGCGCCTGGCGAATCTCGCCCATGATGACGGCCGCTTCGAGACCGTGTCCCGTCACGTCGCCGATGGTGAGCGCGACGCGCCCGTCGGGCAGCTCAAACGCGTCGTAGAAATCGCCGCCGACGCGCTGTGACTCCGACGCGGCGGAGTACGACGCGGAGAAGCGGATGTCTTGAAGCATCGGGAGCTGCGACGGCAGCATCGCGCGCTGCAAAGCGTCGGCGGTCGTGCGCTCGCGCTCGTACAAGCGCGCGTGCTCGAGCGACAGCGCCGCGCGGCGCGCGAATTCGCGCACCAAGCCGACGTCGTCGACGTCGTACGCGCGGCCGCTGGTGCGCGCGAGCACGAGCACGCCGATGGCGAGGTCGCCGCTGACGAGCGGCACCACCATCGCGGCGTTCGCAGCGACGTCGCGCGCCCAGGGGTCCGGGAACGTCTTCGGATCTTCGAGCACCACGGGATCGCCGGCCGCGACGATCGCCGTGACGGGATCGTGCAGCGCGGGCTGGATCGGCGCGCCGATCCACCGGCGCGCGTCCAGCTCGTCACCTAAATCCGTGCTGCCCAGCCCGGTGAGAACGTAGCGCCCGTCGTCGTCGAGGAGCGCGACCCACGTGCGTTCGGCGAACCGCGGGATCAGCAGGTTCTTCATCGCCGCGACGGTCGCGGTGACGTCGAGCGACGCGCCGAGCCGCTCGCCCGCGCGCGCGAGAAACGCGTCGCGCTCCTCGAGCCGTTTCTGCGCGTCGACGTCGGTGCACGTGCCGATCCACGCGACCACTTCATCGCGCCGGCCGCGCACCGGCACGGCGTTCACCAAGAACCAGCGGGAGCGACCGGTCACGCGCTCGCGCAGCCGGTACTCGGCGGCGAACGGTTCGCCGCTGCGCAAGCTCTGCCGCCAGCGGTCGCGAACCGCGGGCTCCTGATCGGGGTCGAGCGCGGTGCGCAAGCCGCCTTCGCGCGTCGCGTTGAGGTCGAAGCCGGTGTATGCGACCCAGCGGTCGTTGACGTACTCGAAGTCGCCGCTCGCGTTCGTCGTCCAGATCAGCTGCGGCACCACGTTGGCGAGCGACGCGTAGCGCGCTTCGCCCACGGCGAGCGCTTCGGCGGTCGAGCGGCTGCGAGCGGCGAGCCGCAGCATGAGGTCGTTGATCTTCGCGAGGAACAGGGCGAGCACGACGACCGCGGCGACCAGCTCCTCGACGCGCGCCGCGTACCAGCCGAACGAGTACCGCCCGGACGAGAGCTCGGCGCCGGTGACGATCGCGACGAAACGCGCGAGCAGCACGACGCCCAGCCACACCTGCGTCACCGTCTGGAAACCGTTCGCGACCACGAACACCGCCAGCAGCATCTCCGCCGCGACGATCGGCGCGACGACGTGCGTCCAGAACGGCGTGAACGACGCACCGTCGTTGCCTGCCGGCACGATGTCGCGGCCGAGCGTCACGGTGATCGCGAAGCCCGCGATGACGAGCAGCGCGCCGAACGCGAGCGCGCGCACGCCGTTGCGCGAAAGACGCCAGCCGCGCCGGTCGGCGACGCCGACGGCGATGAGAAACAGGCCGAACCCGACGTGCGACGCGATGTAGAACCACGACGCGGTCTGCATCCCCGCGCCCAGCAGCCCCGTCGCCGAGAAGATCCCCGGGAACGTGAGCACGTAGAGCGTCTGCGTGATCGCGGCGAACGCGTACGCCATCGCGAGCAGCGCGAGCTTGAGATCGCGCTCGATCCGGTACTGGACATAGAGCAGCACCGCCGTGAGCACCAGCGCGACGACGGCCGCGCCGACGACGGACGGCACGAACGCGGGAACCGTCGCGATCCGCATCCGCGAGAAGGGGATGGACACCAGGAACAGCAGGCCGATCGCGACCGCGCTGGCGGCCGCCCAGCGCCGGTCGCCGGCGGTCGCGGGCGCCGTCGCGATGTTCTCGATCGCGCGGCTCTCGAAGCTTCTCATCGAAAACCGCGGTTGAAGATACCGTGAACACGCAAACCGCCATCTTCGCCGCCGGCTGCTTCTGGGGAGTCGAGGCCGACTTCCGCGACATCCCGGGCGTGCTCGACGCCGAGGCCGGCTACGTCGGCGGGAGCACCGAGAACCCCAGCTACCGCGACGTCTGCACCGGCCGGACCGGGCACGCCGAAGCCGTGCGAGTGACCTTCGACCCCGACGCGGTCGCGTACGACACGCTGCTCGACGCGTTCTGGTCGCTCCACGACCCCACGCAGGTCAACCGGCAAGGCCCCGACGTCGGGACGCAGTACCGCTCGGCCGTCTTCACGACGGACGATGCGCAGCGCACCGCCGCGGAAGCAAGCAAAGTCCGCGCTCAAACGCGGTTCTCTCGGCCCATCGCGACGCAGATTCTGCCCGCGGCCCCGTTCTTCCGCGCCGAAGACTATCACCAGCGGTACCTGGAGAAGCAAGGCCTGCGGACCTGCCGGATCTAGCGCCGGTTCGCGAACTGGTCGACCGCTTCGGCTAAGGCTTCCTTCGTGATCTGCATGAGCCCGGCGGACACGTTCGTGCCCTTGTGGACTTTGTTCGCGGTGGTGTAGGTCTTCCAGCGGACGGTGCCAGTGCAGTCGACGAGGTACAGCCGCAGCGTCGCGCGGATCGGCGACCGGTCGAACGCGCCCGACGACGACACGACGCCGCCCACCACCGGCAAGAAGCCGGTGAGGTTGCGCTCCTTCGACTGCTCGAAGCGGAGCTGCGGGATCAGCACTCCGTCAGCGTTGTAGGCGCCGCACATCTGCTTGGCGGTGCCGACGGCCTCGATCGGATCGATCGGGGTCGACACCGCGGAGCGGATGCGGCGGTCGGACAGGTCGAGCGAGAACTGCTGCGTGGCCTGCTTGAGCACGGGCTCGCTGTCGCCCGGCTCGCCGAACGGCACGATGACGTACAGCGGCCCGGTGGCTTCCTCCACCGCACCGGCGGGGACGGCCGGGGTCGCGCAGAGCGCGAGGACGAGAGCGAGCGCGAGTCGGCGGACTAGCATGGCGTGCTCTGAACGTTCCCGGCGGCCGCGACGTTCAGGCCAGGCTCGCCTCGCGCGGCGGCGCCTTCTCGGCGATGCGGCGCTCGATCAGGGCGATCCACTCATCCATGCCGGCGCCGGTTCGCGCCGCCAGCTCCACGACCGTGATGCCGGGGTTCACCTGCCGGATGCTCGCGTACGCCGCGTCGCGGTCGAAGCCGACGGCCTCGGCGATGTCCATCTTCGTCAGCGCGACGACGTGCGAGGTGTTGAACGCGAGCGGGTACTTCAGCGGCTTGTCCTCGCCTTCGGTCACGGAGAACACGACGACGCGGACGTCTTCGCCCAAATCGTACTCCGCGGGGCAGATCAGGTTGCCGACGTTCTCGATGAACAGCACGTCGAGCGGTCCGGTGTCCCAGTCATCGAGCGCTTTGCCGATCATGTCGGCATCGAGCCGGCATTCGGCGGCGGTCGTGATCTGCCGCACAGGTGCGCCGTACTGCGACAGCCGCCGCGCGTCGTTGTCGGTGGCCTGATCGCCGACCAGCACGCCGGCGCGATGCCGGTCGCACACGCGCGCGAGCGTTTCTTGGAGGAGCGTCGTCTTGCCGGAGCCCGGGCTCGACAGCAAGTTGACCACCAGCGTATGCGTCGCCGCGAACCGGTTGCGCAAGGCGTCGGCCAGCGCCGCGTTCTTGCGCAAGATGCTCTGCTCGATCTGCACGACGCGATACTTCATTCAGGGACCTCCATAGCGACGAGTTGCAATTCGCGGCCGCGCACGATCGTCGGGCACGCGGCTCCGCACGAGGGACACACCAAACCGCTCGCGGCCCGGGGCTCGCGCTCCGCCGCGCAGCGTTCGCAGAACACGACGAGCGGAACGTCTTCGACGCGCAGCGCGCTGTCGGCGGCGACCGTACCGGCGGTTGCTAGCTCCCAGGAAAATTTCAGTGCGTCGGGCGCGATGCCGCTCAGGGCGCCGACGCGCACGTGCACCGCGAGAATCTTGTCGATGCCGTCGCGCGCGGCGGTTTCCTGCACGCCTTCGAGGAGGCTGAGCGCGACGGACAGCTCGTGCACCGAAACCTCCTCTCGTGAACGAACATTGCAAAAATCCGGGGCTTGCGCGCGGAGTTTCTTTACGGTACCGTAACGTACACGCAGGCGGAGCGCAAGGGCGCAACCCGCGCAAAAGCTTTCGCACAGTTTCACGCTTCGGTTGCGCCGCACGAGCGCCGAGCGACTTGACGCCGCAATCCGCGAGCGCGCGAAGACGGCACCACATCGCCCTCCACGCATGCTTCGACGCGATCGAGTCTCGGAGGCGCCGACGATGGCGATGACCGCGAGCGACACGCTCGTCAACGTCCTGTGGATCCCGGCCGGTCTGAGCTGCGACGGCGATTCCGTCGCGCTGACCGGTGCGACGCAGCCCGCGATCGAAGAGATCGCGCTCGGCCAGCTGCCCGGTCTGCCGAAGGTCAAGTTCCACTGGCCGCTGATCGAGTACAGCCTGGGCGGTGCGGAGTTCTTGCAGGCGTTCTTCGCCGCGGAGCGCGGCGAGCTCGATCCGTTCGTGCTCGTCATCGAAGGCTCGATCGCGAACGAGTCGATCAAGTCCGAAGGCTACTTCACGGGATTCGGCAACGCGCCGGGGACGGATCAGCCGATCACGTTCGCCGGCTGGATCGACCGGCTCGCGCCCAAAGCGTGGGCGGTGCTCGCGGCCGGCACGTGCGCGACGTACGGCGGCATCCACGCGATGGCGGGCAACCCGACGGGCGCGATGGGCATCCTCGACTATCTCGGCTGGGATTGGAAATCCAGCGCGGGCGTGCCGATCGTGTGCGTGCCGGGCTGTCCGACGCAGCCCGACAACTTGTCGGAGACGATTCTGTACCTGCTGTGGCAGGCCGCCGGCAACGCGCCCATGATCCCGCTCGACGACGCGGGCCGCCCGACGTGGCTGTTCGGCGCGACGGTGCACGAAGGCTGCGACCGCGCGGGCTACTACGAGCAAGGCGATTTCGCGACGGTCTATGATTCGCCCAAGTGCTTGGTGAAGCTCGGCTGCTGGGGCCCCGTCGTGAAGTGCAACGTCACCAAACGCGGCTGGATGGGCGGCGTCGGCGGCTGCCCGAACGTCGGCGGAATCTGCATCGGCTGCACGATGCCGGGCTTCCCCGATAAGTTCATGCCGTTCATGGATGAGCCGCCCGGCGCGAAGATCTCGTCGACGGTCAGCGGCATCTACGGCAACATGGTGCGCGGCTTGCGCGAGATCACGATGCGCACCGCGGACAAAGAACCCAAGTGGCGCCACAAGGGCGGCCAGCTCACGACCGGCTACAAGCCGCGCGCATACTAGCGCTTCGCCTCATCGCGTCTTAAGAGGGAATGCACCTTGGCTATCAAGGATCTGCCGAGCGCGTCGAGCGGCACCGAGAAATCACGCCTCGTCGAGATGTCCTGGGATCCGATCACGCGGATCGTCGGCAGCCTCGGCATCTACACGAAGATCGATTTCGCCGCGAAGAGAGTCGCGGAGTGCCACGCCACGTCGTCGATCTTCCGCGGCTACAGCATCTTCATGAAGGGCAAGGACCCGCGCGACGCCCACTTCATCACGTCGCGCATCTGCGGCATCTGCGGCGACAACCACGCCGTGTGCTCGGTGTACGCGCAGAACATGGCGTTCGGCGTGAAGCCGCCGGCGATGGGTGAGTGGATCACGAACCTCGGCGAGGCCGCCGAGTACATGTTCGACCACAACATCTTCCAGGAGAACCTGGTCGGCGTCGACTTCTGCGAGAACATGGTCAAGGAGACCAACCCGTCCGTTTGGGACAAGGCGAAGAACACGCCAGCTCCCAACGCCGCGATCCACGGGTACAAGACGATCGGCGACATCATGACGTCGCTCAACCCGTTCACGGGCGACTTCTACCGCCAGGCGCTGCAGATCAGCCGCTACACGCGCGAGATGTTCTGCCTGATGGAAGGCCGCCACGTCCACCCGTCCACGCTGTACGCGGGCGGCGTCGGCACGATTGCGACGAGCCAGCTCTTCACCGAGTACGCGTCGCGCCTGATGCGCTACATCGAGTACATGAAGATCTGCGTGCCGCTGCACGACGACCTGTTCGACTTCTTCTATCAAGCGCTGCCGGGCTACGAGCACGTCGGCGAGCGCCGCATCCTGCTCGGCTGCTGGGGCGCGTTCCAGGATCCCGATTACTGCGACTTCACGTACCGCAACATGACGAACTGGGGCCGCAAGATGTTCGTCACGCCGGGCGTCGTGGTCGACGGCAAGCTCGTGACGACCGATCTCGTGCAGATCAACCTCGGCATCCGCATCCTGCTCGGGCACTCGTACTACGACGACTGGCAGAACGAGGAGACGTTCGTTCCCACCGACCCGCTCGGCAACGCCGTGGACCGCCGCCATCCGTGGAACATGCACACGCTGCCGACGCCCAAGAAGCGCGACTTCGACAACCAGTACAGCTGGGTGATGTCGCCGCGCTGGTACGACGGCAAGGACTACCTCGCGCTCGACACCGGCGGCGGCGCGCTCGCGCGGCTGTGGTCGACGGCGCTCGCCGGGCTCGTCGACATCGGTTACGTCAAGGCGACCGGCAACAGCGTGCAGATCAACCTCCCGAAGACCGCGCTGCGCGGCCCCGTGTCGTTCGAGTGGAAGACGCCGCAGTGGTCGAACACGATCGAGCGCGACCGCGCGCGCACGTACTTCCAGGCATACGCGGCCGCCGCCGCGCTGCACTTCCTCGACAAGGCGTTCGAAGAGCTGCACGCCGGCCGCACGAAGACGTGGGAACCGTTCACCGTGCCGAAGGAAGCCATCGGCTGCGGCTTCACCGAAGCGGTGCGCGGCGTGCTGTCGCACCACATGGTGATCCGCGACGGCAAGATCGCGAACTACCACCCGTGGCCGCCGACGCCGTGGAACGGCAACCCGCGCGACATCTACGGCACGCCGGGACCGTACGAGGACGCCGTGCAGAACACGCCGATCTTCGAAGAGAACGGGCCCGAGACGTTCAAGGGCATCGACATCATGCGCTCCGTGCGCAGCTTCGACCCGTGCCTCCCGTGCGGCGTGCACATGTACCTCGGCGAGGGGAAGACCATCGAAACGATCCACTCGCCGCTGGCGCCCTTCGGCTGATGCCCGCTGCGGGTCAGGACGACCTCAGGAAACAATCGGACCGCGTCGAGGCGTTGCTGAAGTCGTTCGACGCGGTCTCGACGCCCCGCCAAGCGCGCGAGCTCGCCGACGAGCTCGCGCGAACGCTCGTCACGCTGTACGGCACCGGGCTCGAGCGCGTGCTGGAGATCGTGCACGACTCGCTGAACGGCGAGTCGAGCGCGGTATTCGACCACCTGTGCGACGACCCGTTCGTCGAGAGCCTGCTGTGCCTGCACGACCTGCACCCGTACTCCGTCGAGGAGCGCGTGCAGCGCGCGCTGGACGGCGTGCGCCCGTATCTGAAGTCGCACGAAGGCGGCGTGGAGATCGCGCGCATCGAGGACGACGTCGTCATCCTGCATTTGCAAGGCAGCTGCGACGGCTGCCCGTCGTCGGCTGCGACGGTCAAGCTGGCGGTGGAAAAAGCGATCCTGAACAAAGTGCCGGAGATCCGCGAAGTGCGCGCCGAGAACGTCGCGCCGGTCGTGGCGATCGCGGATGCAAAGTACGTCGTCTGTCCCGTCGAAACCGAGGACGAGCAGGGGCGCGCTGTCATCTCGCTGGCCGGCTGACGTGGAGATGGACCGCACGCCGGGCGACTTCGCCTCGCTTCAGCGACTCCTGCGCCAACCCAAACCGCAAGCGCCCGGCGAGCGCTGCGACTACTGCGCGGAGCCGGTCCACCCCGAGCACGGCCACCTGATCGACTTGCAGGCACGCCGCATCATGTGCAGCTGCCGCCCGTGCTATCTGGTGTTCCAGCCGTCGGGCGCGGCGCAAGGCCGCTACAAGACGGTGCCGACGCGCTACGCCGAGATCGCCGGCTTCGACCTCGCCGACGCGGCGTGGGATCAGCTCGGCATCCCGATCGGGCTGGCGTTCTTCTTCTACAATTCGGTCGAAGCGCGTACGGTCGCGCTGTACCCGGGGCCCGCGGGCGCGACCGAGTCGCAGCTCGACCTCGCCGCGTGGAACGCGATCGCGGTGGAGCATCCGCTGCTCGCGACGCTGGAGAACGACGTCGAAGCGATCGTCGTGCTGCGGCGGCACGGCGTGTCGCGCTGCTTCATCGTCCCGATCGACGCGGCGTACAAGCTGGTCGGCATCATTCGCACGACGTGGAAAGGCTTCGACGGCGGCGAGGAGGCGTGGAGCCGGATCGACGCGTTCTTCGACGACGTCCACGAGCGCAGCGAGGGCCGCGTCCCCGCGCAGGGCCGCTGGTGAGCGAGCTCTCGTTCTTCATCACGGGCGCACGAACGGAGCGGTACGCCGCGTCGCCGCAGCTCGCGCTGCGCGTGCGCGTCGCGGAGACGAGCGGCGTGCCGGTGTACGCGATGACGCTGCGCGCGCAGATTCGGATCGAGCCGCAGCTGCGGCGGTACGACGAGGGCGAGTCCGACCGTTTGCACGAGCTGTTCGGCGGGCCCGAGCGGTACGGCGACACGCTGAAAAGCGTGCTCTGGACGCACGTGTCGCAGACGGTCGTCGCGTTCGAGGGCGAGACGGAGTTCGACCTCACGATCCCGTGCAGCTACGACTTCGAAGTGGCGGCGCACAAGTACCTGACCGCGCTGCGCAACGGCGAGATCCCGCTTATCGTGATGTTCAGCGGCACGGTGTTCGTGCGCGGCGCGGACGGCGGCGTGCAAGCCGAGCTCGTGTCGTGGTCGTGCGAGGCGCGCTACCGGTTGCCCGTGGCGGTGTGGCGCGAGACGATGGACGCGTACTTTCCGAACAGCGCGTGGCTGCGGATCGACCGCGACACGTTCGACGAGCTGTACCGCTTCAAAGTGGCCGGCGGCTTTCCGACGTGGGAAGCGGCGCTGGCGCGGCTGTGCGCGGACGCGAAGAGCACGCCGTGACCCTTCGACAGGCTCAGGGTGACAAGGACGTGTTCGCGCCGGCGCTCTCCGTTGCGAACGCGGTGCTGTACGAGGGGTATCTGCTGTACCCGTACACCGCGTCGGCGCCGAAGAACCGCATCCGCTGGCAGTTCGGCGTCGTCGTGCCGCGCGCGTACTTGAGCGCGAACACCGGCGAGACGGCGGAGCAGCAAACCGAAGTGCTGGTCGAGTGCGATCCGGCAGCGACGGCGGCCGCGAACGTGACGGTGCGGCTGCGGTTTTTGCAGGTGGAGGCGCGGCGCGTGGAAGCGCTGCGCGGCGACGCGTTCGAACCCGTCGAATCGCTCGACGTGGACGGCACGACGTATCTGACGTTCGACGAAGCGTTCGAGCGCGAGCTCACGACGACGTTCGACGTCGCGGCGGCCGGCGATCAGCTCGTGCCCATCACGATCGAGGGCGGGACGAACGAAGAGACGCTGCGCGATGCGGGCGGCGCCGTGCACGGGCGCGTCGTGCGCGAGCGCTGGCCGCTGACCGGCGCTCTCGTGCTGCGCTGCGATCCCGTGCCGGGCGCGGACGCGCTGCGCAAGCTCCGCGTGCGCGTCGCGAACAATTCCGATGTCGTCGCCGGTGAGCGCGCGGGCGCGCTGCGCACGGCGTTCGTCTCGACGCACGTGCTGCTCGCCGCGCAGCATGCGCGGTTCGTGTCCGTGCTCGATCCGGTGCCGGCCGCGGCGGAGGCGACGCGTACGCTGGTCAACCGCCATGTCTTCCCGGTGCTCGTCGGCGATGCCGCCGCGGACGAGCAGCGCTCCGCGCTGATGCTGTCGTCGCCGATCATCCTGTACGACTTTCCGGCCGTCGCGCCGCAGACCGACTCCGATGCGTTCGACAGCACCGAGATCGACGAGCTGCTCACGCTGAGCGTGCTGAGCTTGCCCGACGCCGAGCGCGACGAGGCGCGCGCGACCGACCCGCGCGCGCGCGCGATCATCGAGCGCGCCGAGAGCTTCAGCATGCAAGACCTCGCGCGTGTGCACGCAGGCTCGCTGTACCACCTCAAATCGGCGTCGCCGCCGGCGCACGATCCGTTTCCGGCGAACGAGCCGTTTCCGGCGCGCAATCCGTTCGTTGCCGCCGATCCGTTTGCCGGCGGCGACCCGTTCGCGGCGATCGACGTGCCGGCGCTCGACTGCGTGTTCGTCGACGGCGTCAAGATCGCCAAAGGCTCGTCGGTGCGGCTGCACCCGAAGCGGCGCGCCGACGCGTGGGACATGTTTTTGCGCGACAAGGTCGCGACGGTGCGCGCGATCCACCAGGACGTCGAGGACGTCACCTACGTCGCGGTGACGGTGGACGACGATCCCGCGAGCGACCTGCACGACTGGTACGGCCGTTCGTTCTTCTTCTATCCCGACGAAGTCGAGCCGCTGGAGGCCGCGCAATGAGCGTCCTCGTGGCAGGCGTC
Organism: Candidatus Elarobacter sp.; assembly: GCA_036403315.1. GTDB lineage: Bacteria > Vulcanimicrobiota > Vulcanimicrobiia > Vulcanimicrobiales > Vulcanimicrobiaceae > Vulcanimicrobium. Next base: position 10,266 of record DASWRD010000073.1, on the reverse strand, counting down.
GGCAACGTGTTCTTCGGCGACGACGGGTTCGGGCCGGAAGTCGCGCGCCTGCTCGGTGCGCAGGCGCCTCTCTCCGGCGCAAAGGTCGAGGACTTCGGGATTCGCGGGCTGCACCTCGCGTATGAGCTGCTCAACGGCTACGAGCGCGCGATCCTGATCGACGCGGTGCCGCGCGGCGACGCGCCCGGCACGCTGTACGTCATCGAACCCGATGCGACCGTCCTGCCCGCGACGCCCGATGCGCACCGCATGGACCTGGGCAACGTGTTCGCGTACCTGCGCACGCTGGGCGGCGAGCCGCCGCCCGTCACCATCGTCGGATGCGAACCGAAGAACATCGAGCCCGGCATGGGCCTTTCGCCGGTCGTCGCGCGCTCCGTGGACGGTGCTGCAGCGCTCGTTCGCCGGCTCATCGACCAACAGCAGGTCGCAAACCAGCAGTCGCAAGTGCGGGTCGCAACCCAGCAGCTCGCGGCGCAGGCGCGCGAGGACACCGGAGGTTCCGCACCATGATCAAAGCAGTAGTCCGCAGCGGCATCGCGATCGCGTTCGGCATCTTCGCGGCGCGCCAACTCGTCTTCGGCGGGCGCGATCTTGCCCGCTATAACAAGATGCGAGACATGTCCGGGGATCCGCCGCTCGGCCTCAACCGGGAGAAGCCCGAGACGAACGCTCAAGCCCGCACCAGCAACCCGTTCGTGATGCTGATGAGCATCCCGAGCGACGTGAAGCGGTACCTCAAATTGAAGTCGATGTGATCGCGGCGGTCGAACGGGACTAACCGTCGTGTGTCTTGCGATCCCCGGTCAAGTGGTCGAGTTCGTCGCCGAGCAGCCGGCGCTGGTCAAGGTCGACGTCGCGGGGGTGCGCCGCAACGTCAACGTGGGACTGCTCGAAGACGGCGAGCTCGCGCTGGGCGACTGGGTGCTGATCCACGTCGGCTTCGCGCTGAGCAAGGTCAGCGAGACGGAGGCCGCCGATCAGTTGAAGATGCTGCGCGCCATGGGCGAGGACGAGCTGGCGATGGAAGAGGTCCGCGGCTACACGTTCGCCGCAGACGAGGGTGAGCGGCGATGACGACCGCCACGACGACCACGATGAAGTACGTCGACGAGTTCCGCGATCCGGCGCTGATCACGGCGGTCGCGCACGAGATCCGGCGCACCGTCGATCCGGCGCGGCACTACCGCATCATGGAAGTCTGCGGCGGCCACACGCACTCGATCTACCGCCACGGGCTGCGCGACGTGCTGCCCGACAACGTCGAGCTCGTGCACGGGCCGGGCTGTCCGGTGTGCGTGCTGCCGACCGGGCGCGTCGACGACGGCCTCGCGGTCGCGGCGCATCCGGACACGATTCTGACGTGCTTCGGCGACATGATGCGCGTGCCGGGGACGAAGGGCACGCCGCTGGAGCTCAAAGCGCGCGGCGCGGACATCCGCATGGTGTACTCGCCGCTCGACGCGCTCAAGCTCGCGCAGGACAATCCGGACAAGCACGTCTGCTTCTTCGCGATCGGCTTCGAGACGACGGCGCCGTCGACCGCGCTCACCGTGCTGCGCGCGCGCGAGCTGGGCGTGAAGAACTTCTCGGTGTTCGTCAACCACGTCACCATCGTGCCGGCGATTCGCGCGATCCTCGACTCACCGGACATGCGGCTCGACGGCTTCGTCGGGCCCGGTCACGTCGCGACGATCACGGGCTGCCGGCCGTACGAGTTCATCGCGCAGCATTACGGCAAGCCGGTCGCCGTCGCGGGCTTCGAACCGCTGGATCTGCTCGAAGGCATCCTGATGGTGCTGCGCCAGATCCGCGCCGGCCGAGCGACGGTGGAGAACCAGTACAAACGCATCGTGCCGTGGGAAGGCAATCCGGCGGCGCTGCGCGCGCTCGCCGCGGTGTTCGAGCTGCGGCCGTTCTTCGAATGGCGCGGCCTCGGCTTCATCTCGCAATCCGCGCTCAAGCTGAAACCGGCGTTCGCGGAGTTCGACGCCGAGGTGCGGTTCGCGCTGCCCAACGTGCGCGTGACCGACCCGCGCGCGGCGCAGTGCGGCGAAATCCTCAAGGGCGTGCTCAAGCCGCCGCAGTGCAAGCTTTTCGGCAAGGAGTGCAATCCCGAGCACCCGGTCGGCGCGCTGATGGTCTCGAGCGAAGGCGCGTGCGCGGCGTATTACCGCTACGCGCGCATCGACGAGGCCCCGTCGACCCCGCTCAGGGCAGGCTGAAACGCCTGAGATGACGACGCGCGGCTCGAGCCCGTGGTGAGCTCCGCCGAACCACGGCGTGCTCGTTTCACCGACACGCAGATCGAGATGTCGCACGGCGCGGGCGGCAAGGCGTCGCGGCGGCTCGTCGAGGGATTGATCGCGCCCGCGTTCGCGAACCCGGTGCTCGCGACGCTCTCCGACGCCGCGGTGTTCTCGCTGGGCGGCGCGCGCGTCGCGACCACGGCCGACGGCTACGTCGTCAAGCCGCTGCGCTTTCCCGGCGGCTCGATCGGCGAGCTCGCGGTGAACGGCACGGTCAACGACCTGGCGGTCTCGGGCGCGCGCGCGACCGCGCTGATGGCGTCGTTCATCCTCGAAGCCGGGCTGCCGAGCGACGTGCTGCGCGCGGAGGTGCAGGCGATGGCCGACGCCGCCGCGCGCGCGGGCGTGCCGATCGTCGGCGGCGACACGAAGGTGGTCGAGCACGGGATGTGCGACGGGATGTACATCACGACGTTCGGCATCGGCACGGTCGACGAGCGGATGGTGCTCGATCCGCGCTCCGTGCGCGCGGGCGACAAGGTGCTGCTGAGCGGGCCGATCGGCGACCACGGCATCACGATCCTGCTCGCGCGCGGCGAGCTCGACCTCGAAGCGGACCTGCGCTCCGACACGCGGTCGGTGTGGCCGTTCGTCGAGCGGCTGATCGGCGCTTGCGCGAGCGGCGTGCGGTGGATGCGCGACCCGACGCGCGGCGGCGTCGCGACCGCGCTCAACGAGCTCGCGCGCGACTGCGGCTTGGGCATCGTGCTGCGCGAAGAGGACGTGCCGCTGCGCCGTGAGGTGCGCGGCGCCTGCGAGGTGCTCGGGCTGGATCCGCTGCACATTGCGAACGAAGGCCAGGTGCTCGCCGTCATCGCGCCCGAGCACGCGGAGCGCGCGCTCGCCGCGTTCCGCTCCGTCCCCGGCGGCGAAGGCGCGTGCTTCATCGGCGACGTGCGCGCGGAACACGGCGGCTCCGTGATCGGCGTGACGCCCTACGGCGGCACGCGGGCGATCGACATGCTGGTCGGCGACCCGCTGCCGCGCATATGCTGAGCACGCGCAGCGCCGCGTCGCTCGGCGCGCGGCTCGCGACCCAGCTGCGCGCGCGCAACGGCGTGCTACGCGGGTTCTTCGAAGCCGAGGCGCCGCGGCTCGCGCGCGCGTCGCAAGAGGTCGCCGAGCGCTTCGCGCGCGGCGGCCGGCTGTATGCGTTCGGCAACGGCCCGTACGCCACCGACGCCGCGCACGTGTCCGTCGAGTTCATCCATCCCGTCATCGTCGGCAAGCGCGCGCTGCCCGCGATGGACGCGAGCGCTTCACCCGAAGCGTTCGTCTCGGCGCTCGTCGGCCCGCACGACATGGCGATCGCGTTCGGTCCGCCCGAAGGCGACCTGCGCACGATCGCCGCGCTGCGCCACGCGCGCCGGCGCGGCGCGTACACGCTCGCGTGGCCGGGGATCGAGGCGGACTACAGCGTGACGTCACCGACCGACGACGAGCACGTGCACCAAGAAGCGTTCGAGGTGCTCGGCCACACGCTGTACGAGAGCGTGCACGTGTTCCTGGAACACCGGCGCGAGCTGGGCGACGACGTCGGCGCGTCGGCGTTCTTGTACCCGTACCTCGGCTCGGCGCAGCCGGACGCGGACGCGATCGTCGCCGGCGTCGCCGCGTCGATCGTCGAGAAGGCGCGGGACGGCGAGCGCCTGCGCGACGAGATCGCCGCCGAGCAATCCGATGCGATCGCCGCCGCGATCGTCGCGATCGCGGACCGCATCGCACGCGGCGGCCGGCTACTGATCTTCGGCAACGGCGGGTCCGCGACGGATGCGACGGACTTCGCGCTGGACTGCGTGCTCCACGCGCCCGCGATGCGCGCGATACCGGCGATCTCGCTGGCCGCCGAGCCCGCCGTGCTGTCGGCCATCGCGAACGACGTCGGCGCCGAGCTGACGTTCCTGCGCCAGCTGATCGCGCAGTCGCGCCCGGACGACGTCGCGTTCGCGATGTCCACCAGCGGCGGGTCGAAGAACGTCGTCGCGGCGCTCGAGGAAGCGCGCAAGCGCGGCTTGCTCACCGTCGCGCTGCTCGGGTACGACGGCGGCGAGATCGTGCGGCGCGGCCTCGCCGACCACGCGATCGTCGTGCGCTGCGACTACATCCCGCGCATCCAGGAGGCGCAGGCGGCGATCTATCACGTCATGCGCAACGCGCTCGCGGAGCTGCCCGCCGGTGCTTGAGCTCTACGGCACGACGACGTGCCCGTACACGGCGGAGCTGCGCGAGGACTTGGAGTTTCGCAGGCGCGACTTCGTGGAGTTCGACGTGGAGAGCGACGCCGACGCGCTGCGGCGGATGACCGCGCTCGTCGGCAGCGGCGGCACGGCGGCGGTGCCGGTGCTCGTCGAGGACGGCCGCCTGCTGCAGATCGGCTACAACGGGCGATCGTGCTACGTCGCCGTGCGAGGCGACGCGACGGCCTGATGCCCGCCGCCGGCGCGCTCGATCTGCGGATTCGCGGTGTCGTGCAAGGCGTCGGTTTCCGCCCCTTCGTGTACCGGCTCGCGCAGCGCTATGCGCTGACCGGCTGGGTGCTCAACGGCGAGAGCGGCGTCGTGGTGCACGTGGAAGGGCCGCTCGACGCGCTCGATGCGTTCACGCGCGCGATCGTCGCGGAGGCTCCGCCCGCCGCGACGGTCGCGTCGGTCGACACGCTGCCCGGCGCGCACGAAGGCTTCCGGGATTTCACGATCCGCGCGAGCGACCTGACGGCGGAGCAGCGCATGACGGCGCGCATCGCGCCCGACATGGCGGTGTGCGACGCGTGCCTGCGCGAGCTGTTCGATCCGGCCGACCGGCGCTTTCGGTATCCGTACATCAACTGCACGAACTGCGGCCCGCGCTACAGCATCGTGCTCGGCCTGCCGTACGACCGGCCCGCGACGACCATGGCGCCGTGGCCGATGTGCGCGCAGTGTGCGGCGGAGTACCACGATCCCGCCGACCGGCGCTTTCACGCGCAGCCGGTGGCGTGCCCGGCGTGCGGGCCGGAGTACGTGCTGCGCGCCGGCGCGGGCGATGCGCTTCACCACGAGACGCACGCTGAGGTTCGCGGCACCGAGGCGATCGAAGCCGCGGCGGCGCTGCTGCGCGACGGCGCGCTCGTCGCAGTGAAGGGGATCGGCGGGTATCATCTCGCCTGCGACGCGGCCAATGCGATTGCGGTGGCCGCGCTGCGCGAGCGCAAGTACCGCAAGGAACGGCCGTTCGCGGTCATGGCGCGCGATCTCGGCGTCGCGCGCGCGCTGGTGGAGCTCGACGCCGATGCGAAGGCGCTGTTGACGTCGGTTGCGCGGCCGATCGTGCTCGCGCCCGCGCGCCGCACGCTCGGCGGCATCGCGCCGGACAACCGCGAGCTCGGCGTCATGCTGCCGTACACGCCGCTGCATCATCTGCTGTTTGCGTGCGGCGCGCCCGACGTGCTGGTGATGACCAGTGCGAACCGCTCCAGCGAGCCGATGGCGTACGACGACGCCGACGCGCTCGCGCAGTTGACCGGCATCGCCGACGCGTTCCTGATCGGCGAGCGCCGCATCGCGCGCCGCGTGGACGACTCGGTCGCGCGCGTCACGAAGGCGGGGCCGTCGATTTTGCGCCGCGCGCGCGGCCTCGCGCCGCAGGCGATCGCGACGATCCCGTCGACGCGGCCAATCCTCGCCGTGGGCGGAGACTTGAAGAACGCGGTCGCGCTCGTCGTCGACGGCCAGGCGTTCGTGAGCCAGCACGTCGGCGACCTCGACCACGTGCCGGCACGTGACGCGTTCGACGAGACCGTGCGCGACCTGTGCGCGATGTACGGAATTCGGGAACACGAGCTGCTGATCGCGCACGACGCGCACCCGGAGTACGTCTCCAGCGTGTACGCGCGGGCGATGCCGGGCGAGCACGTAGCGGTTCAGCACCACCGCGGCCACGTCGCGAGCGTGCTCGCCGAGCGCGGCGAGTGGACGCGCGACGTGCTCGGCGTCGCGTTCGACGGCACGGGCTACGGCGACGACGGCACGATCTGGGGCGGCGAGTTCTTCGCCGGCAGCGTCCGCGACGGTTTCGAGCGCGTCGCGCACCTGCGCAGCGCACCGCTACCCGGCGGCGACGCAGCGGCGCGGTTTCCCGTGCAGGCGGCGGCCGGATTTCTGTCCGAGCTCTCGGACGTGCCGGACCTGACGGCGCCGCCGTTTTCGTTTCCGGCACGGTACGAGCACGCGCGCGCGATGATCGCGAAAAACGTCCGCGTATTTCGGACGACCTCCATGGGACGGCTGTTCGACACGGTCGCAGCGCTGCTGGGCTTCACCCGCGAGATCACGTTCGAAGGCCAAGCCGCGATGTGGCTGGAGCACCTCGCGACGACGGCAGACGAAACGGCGCCGTACGACTTCCCGTTGCGCGACGGCGAGCTCGACTATCGTCCGCTGCTCGCCGCGATCGTCGACGACCGTGCGCGCGGTCGTGACAACGGTTCGATCGCGCGTGCGTTCCACGCAGCGGTCGTCGAGGCGATCGTGCGCGTGCACGTGCAGCTCGGCGATGGCCGGCCGCTCGCGGCGTCCGGCGGCGTGTTCCAAAACCGCTTGCTCGTGGAGTCACTGCACGCGCGTCTGGGCGCGTCGCTCTGGGTGAACCGGATCGTACCCGCCAACGACGGCGGCCTGTGCCTGGGTCAGGCCGCGCTCGCAGCCGCCGGCCACCGTTGCGAGCCCCGTCGGAGATCCGCTGGAGGTCGCGCACCACACGTCTAGTACACCGCCGCATGCCCGACGAGCTCCCGGGCTACGTCACGCCGCCCCGCCGGGTGGAAGCGCTCCCTACGACGTCAGCGACTGCGCCAGCGCCGCAGCCTTCGCCTTGACGGCGTCGCGGATCTCGCGCACGCGTTCGCGCGGCTGACCTTTCGGGTCCGGCAGGCCCCAGTCGTCGTCGACGCGCCCGACGCCCTCCACGTCGCAGCCCATCGTAATGACACGGTCCGCACGCTGCGCCGCCACGGGGTCGATCAGCTTGGGCCGCGCCGCGCGGATGTCGATGCCGTCCTCCGCCATCACTTCGACGACTGCCGGGTGGGGGTCGTCCGCGGCGATCGTTCCCGCCGACGCGACTTCGACGCGATCGCCAGCGAAATGCCGCAAGTACGCCTCCGCCATCTGCGAGCGCCCGGTGTTGCGGCGGCACACGAACAGCACGAACGGAACGAGGATCTTCTCCATTGCCATCACGTCCACGAAACGGCCGTCGAGCCGGCCCATCTCGCGGAACGTGCCGACTTCGCGATAGCCGAGCTTGCGATAGAGGCCCTGGCCGCCCGTGTTGAACGCGAACGTGAACAGCACGATCTTGTGGAACTCGTGCTGCTTGGCCGTCTTCTCGAGCGCGCCCAGCAGCAGCGAACCGACGCCGCTCCCGCGCGCGTTGCGCGCAACGTACACCGAGAGGTCGGCAACGCCGTCGTACGCGCAGCGGTGCGAGTACGGGTTCAGCGAAGCCCAGCCCGCGATCGCGCCGCCCGCAACCTCCGCGACGAGCACGGCATAGCGGCCTCGATGCGCCGCCCACCAGTCGCCGATGGCGTCGGCGGTCTTCGGATCTTCGTCGAGCGTCGCGATGCGGTCTTCGATGCCTTCGTTGTAGATGCGCCGGATCGCCTCGAGGTCGGCGTCCGTCGCGTTACGGACGTTCAGCGTCGCCGTCGATTGCATGCGAGACCTCCGGGTGCGGGATGACGACCGCCGCGGCCGCGGCTTTGGAGATGGGAGCGAGCCACGCGAACAGCGCCGTCGCCGCGAACGCCCCGAGCAGCTGCACGACGACGAACGCCGGCCACGCGTCGGCGAGCGTCACCGCCGGGTTGAAATGCGCACCCGACTTGGGACCGAACGCGAGGATCAGCGCGACGAGCGCGACGCCGGTCGCGACCGCCTTCGCCAGCAGCGCCAACCCGGCGTTGCGGCCGCACAACCGCTGCGCCATCATGCCTGAACCGACGACCGCGGCGAGTAAGAACGCCGTGCCGGTACACTCCGCGACGACCGGACGAAAATTCAAGGCAGAGTTATCGCTATGCGCAGCAGGTCGCGCCTGATGCGACCGCTGCTTCGGTACGGCAGCACGTCGTGTCCGCGTCGTCGCGCGCTTCCGATTCTTCGTGGACGAAGTACGTCTCCCAGCGGCGGCCTTCCGGATCGGTCGCCCACACTTTGGTCTGCACCGCGTAGCAGCACGTCTCGTCGCGTTCGACGTCCACCGCGTGACCGGCCGCCTGCAGCCGCGCGATCTGCGCGTCGACGGCGTCGGACGACTCGACGACGATTCCGAAGTGCTGCCCGTGTCCCGCTTGCGCGGCGGCGTCGAGATCGAGCGCCAGCTCCAGGCCGGGCTGCTCCGTGACGAACAGCGCGTAGTCGGCGAGCTTCTTCGCGGGCTGCGCGTCGAGCAGCGTGGAGTAGAACGCGACGCTGCGCTCGAGATCGCGCGTCGCCAGGTTGAGGTGCATCTTCATGCGAGTGCTCTCTGCGGGATGACGGAGTTGGTGGCGGCGTCGATGCGATCGCGCGCGCCGGCGGCGAGCCGGTAGTAGACCCAGGTGCCGCGCCGTTCGCACGTCACGAGCCCGGCTTCGCGCAGGATGCGCAGGTGGTGCGACACGGTGGGCTGCTCCAGCGGCAGCGCGCCCGTGAAATCGCAGACGCACACCTCGTCGTCCGTGCGCGCCAGCGTGGCGAGCATCGTCAGCCGGTTCGCGTCCGCGAGCGCCTTGAAGATCGCCGCGTCGTCAGCCCGGTCGGCCCGGTCCACCGCGGCCGGCGGGCAGCAGCGCTGCATCGACATATTTCAATACTACTACTGAATCGGCGAATGTCAATACAGGCTTCGGGATCGATGTCTCATACGATCGCGCCGACGTTTCGGGCAACGCTACATTTCGGCCAAAAAGTTGATGGCACGTCCTGTTAACAATCCGGACGCACCGTCGTGCGAACGACGGTCCTCCGTATGAGAACATGGGAACCGCGATGAACCGCCGCAAAGGTCCAAACCGAAGCGTTGGGCGCGCGCGGCACCGCACGCTAACCCGAGTGAGAGAGGCTCTCGGCTGGGTCGACATCGTATGTTGGTTTGGCTTCGGCGTTGCCACGCTTGGAATCGCAGCGGAAAAGCTGTTGGCGTTCCTCCACGACGTGCTACGGCACTAGCCTCTGCTCTCCGCGCAGCGCGCGCAGCGTCGAGATGCGCAGCTCCATCTCGTCCATCACGATGTCGGCGAGGCCTTGCAGCACGTCGGCTTGCTGCGGTGAGAACATGCGCGGTTCGCGGTCGATGATGCACAGCGTGCCGAGCCGGTGGCCGTCGGTCGTGCGCAGCGGCGCGGCCGCGTAGAACTGCAGCCCGAACTTGCCCGACACGAGCGGGTTCGCCAGCGTGCGCGCGTCGGCGCGCGCGGCTTCGACCACGTACGGCCGGTCTTCCATGATGCACGACGCGCACAGCCCCGGATCGCGGCCGATCTGATCCACGCCGTCGAGGCCATGGCGCGACTTGAACCAGATGCGGTCGTGGTCGACGATCGTTACGAGCGCGATCGGTACGTCGAAGATCTTCGCCGCCAGCGCGGTGACCCGGTCGAACGCGCCGTCCGGCGGCGTGTCGAGCACGTCGTAGCGCCGAATCGCTTCGAGGCGATCGGATTCCGCGCGAGCGGCCGTCGTGGCGGTCATGTCGAGACGTCTCCTTGCGAGGCGAAGGTGATGCGCGCGTGGCTGCCGCCGCCCGGACGGCGTTCGACGCTGAAATCCGTCGCGAAGCACGCGATGAGAAAAAGGCCGCGCCCGAACTCGCTGTACAAGTCGGACGGCAGCCGCGGGCTGAACTCGAAGCCGGGGCCTTTGTCGAGCAGGTGCAGCACGACGCGGCCGGCGTGCGCTTCGAGGATCAGCTCGACGGTGCCCGGCGTGTGGCGCAG
>DASWRD010000072.1:0-31996 GCA_036403315.1 Candidatus Elarobacter sp. | reverse complement strand
GGGATGGAACTGGCAGCCGACGAAGAAGGGGTGATCCTTCAGCTCGATCATCTCGACCAGACGCTTGTCGGGCGAGGTGCCGCTGATGACGAGGCCCTTCGACGCGAGGAGCTCGCGATGCTCGTTGGAGACCTCGTAGCGATGGCGGTGCCGCTCGCTGATCTCGGTCTGGCCGTACGCGCGCGCCGCGATGGAGTCCGGTTCCAGGGTGCACGCGTACGCGCCCAGCCGCATCGTGCCGCCCTTGAGGTCGAGGTTGCGCTGCTCGGGGATGAAGTCGATGACGGGATCGGGGCTCGCTTCTTCGACCTCCGTCGTCATCGCCTCGGGCAAGCCGCACACGTTGCGCGCGAACTCCACGCACGCGAGCTGCATCCCGAAACAGATGCCCAGGAACGGGATGCGGTTCTCGCGCACGTGCTGGATCGCGACGAGCTTGCCTTTCACGCCGCGCGCGCCGAAGCCCGGCGCGACGAGCACGCCGTCGACGTCTTCCAGCGCGGTCAGGCCTTCGGCTTCGATCCGCTCGGAGTCGACGCGCACCACGTCGACCGCGACGTTGTGGAAGATCCCCGCGTGCCCGATCGACTCGCTGATCGAGATGTAGGCGTCCTTGAGCTCCACGTACTTGCCGACGAGCGCGACCTTCACGCGCCCGCGCGGGTTGCGGATGCGCTCCGCGATCGCGCTCCACTCTTCGAGCTGCGGCGGTTTGGTCTGCAAGCGCAGCCGCTGCACGGCGATCTCCGCCAGGCCCTCCGCTTCCAAGTTGAGCGGCACTTGGTAAATCGTCGGCGCGTCGCCGTTCTGCACGACGTTGCCGACGGGCACGTCGCAGAACAGCGCGATCTTCTCCTTCAGCTCCACCGGGATCGGCCGGGCGCTGCCGGTGCGCAGCACGATCGCGTCGGGCGTGATGCCGATCGCGCGCAGCTCGCGCACGGAGTGCTGCGTCGGCTTCGTCTTCAGCTCGTCGGCGGCGCCGAGATGCGGCAGCAGCGTGAGGTGAACGAACATCACGTTCTCCTCGCCGACCAAATGCCGCACTTGGCGGATCGCTTCGAGGAACGGGAGCGACTCGATGTCGCCGACGGTGCCGCCCACTTCGACGATGCAGACATCCGCGCCGCTGGTCTCCGCGACGCGCGTGACGTGCGCTTTGATCTCGTTGGTGATGTGCGGGATCACCTGAACGGTCGCGCCGAGATAGTCGCCGCGGCGCTCCTTCTCGATCACCGACTTGTAGATCTGGCCGGTGGTGACGTTGTTCTCGCGGGTCAGCGACTCGTCGATGAAGCGCTCGTAGTGACCGAGGTCGAGGTCGGTCTCGGCGCCGTCCTCGGTGACGAAGACCTCACCGTGCTGGTACGGGTTCATGGTGCCGGCGTCGACGTTGATGTACGGGTCGAGCTTCTGGATCGACACCGAGACGCCCCGGCTCTTCAGCAGCCGCCCTAGCGAGGCGGCCGTGATCCCCTTCCCCAGCGAACTGACGACCCCGCCGGTGAAGAAGATGAACTTGGCCATGGGGGATGCTTCGCTTCACCAGGCAGGGCGTGAAACCCCGCCCGGGGCGCTCAGCCCCGCTAGCGGCCCGGCCGGGCGCCTGCGACAGCGGCGCGGACGTCGCGCACCACCATGAGGCGCTCGGCGGACGCCGGTGCATCGACGGCGACGGCGGCCCGGCACACCTCGATCCGACGGCTCGCGGCGCACACGACTTGGTTGCGGCCATGCCGTTTCGCACGATACATCGCGTTGTCGGCTTGTTGCATCAGTTGCTCCGGGTCGGTTCCGTTCAGCGGAAACACGGCCACGCCGATCGACGCGCCGACCGTGAGATCGTTTTCACCGATGTGGTGCGGCTCCGAGACGCGGCGCCGCAGCTTCTCGGCGACGAGCGCCGCATCTTCGAAGCGCGCCAGCCGCGCCAAGAGAACCGTGTACTCGTCCCCACCGTGACGCGCGGCGATGTCGCTCGACCGGATGCCTTGGCGGATGCGGCGCCCGGCGAGTGCAAGGACGGCATCGCCCGATTCGTGCCCGTACGCGTCGTTTACGCGCTTGAGCCCGTCCAAGTCGATGAAGAGCAGGGCGGCCTTGTCGCCGTAGCGCGCGCTGCGCGTCAGTTCTTGGGTGAGCCGGTCGCGGAACAGCGCGCGGTTCGGCAGCCCGGTCAACGAATCGAAGTACGCGATGCGGTGCATGCGTTCGTGGCGCCCGATCGCATGGCGCACGGCGCGCAGCAGCCCGGCATCGTCGATCTGCGACTTGACGAGATAGTCCTGGGCGCCTTCGTGAACCGCGGCGATCGCGGCATCATCGTCTTCCAAGCCGCTCAACACGACGATAGGCACGTGCGGCGCGTTGGCACGGATCCGCGGGAGGGTAGCGACACCGAATCCGTCGGGCAGCGATAGGTCGACCAGCACGACGTCGTAGCTGTCTTCGGCCAGCGCACGGAACGCGTCGGCAACCCGCGTCACGTGCCGGACATCCGCGGCGAGGCTCGGGCTCGCGCGGAACAGTTCGATCACGAGCCTGGCATCGGCCGGATTGTTTTCCACCAGCAGAATGCGCAGCGTTGTCGGGCTGGGGTGCGGCATCATGACGAGACCTGCAGCCGGCTTACTGCGAGAAGGTTTGGACGTAGAAGGTCTCGTGGTCGCCGACGGTGACCACGGCGACGCCGATACGCCGCTCGTTCGCGTCGAGAATGTTCGAGGCGTGGCCCGGGCTGTTCATGAACGCGGAGTGCGCATGGGGCTCGTCACGGTCGAACGCGATGTTCTCCGCCGCGTACTGCGTCGGCCAGTGCCACGCGCGCATACGGTCTTGGAACGTGATCCCGTCGGGGTCGGTGTGGCCGAAGTAGCCGCGTGAGGCCATCTCCATGGCCTTCGCGTACGCGAAGCGGTCCAGCGCCGCGTCACGGGTGAGCGGCTGCAGCCCGCGCTTGACGCGTTCCGTGTTGACGTCGTTCGCCAGCGCCTGCGCCTGATCGGCCGCCGGCTGCGGCGAATGCGGGTTCACGAACGCGATGGTGATCGGTGCTTCGACCTGGGCCGAAGCACGGACCAGCGGCGCATGGATCGTCGCGATCGGCGCGGCGTCCGGCGTCAGCGGACCCGACGGGGCCGCGAGTGCCGGGATGGACGCGAACGAAGCGCTGAGCGCGAGGGCGGCGGAGAAGACGAATCGGCGGGAGTTCATGCCGTGATTCTCGCGCGACCCCGTAACGCCGCGCGGTCGCGGCACTCGAGGACCGCGCGTTACCGCGACGTTACCCGGTCACCGGCAGCGCTGTGAGACCAAATCAGCAACGAACGTGCAACGCGGTGGCGCAAATGTACTGTCTTGGACGTTTTTACGGCAGTGCAAAAAAGATGCCGTGCTGTGTGAATGGCCACACCTGACAAGTTCGTTCGCCAAAAATCAAAGCAAATCGTCGTCTTTGGGTAATTACGGAGCGCTGCCTATTGCAGCACTGTCAATCCAGGGCGCCGCCGACGAGCTTCGGTGTGCGGGATGCTGGCGACCGCGGCACGGTCCGGGACGATGCACGCAACGAATATGTATCTCGCGACAATTTCGACGCCTCCCACGATCCGGCGAGCGGTCATCGCCGGTTCCGTTGCCATGATCGCAGCCGGGCTCGGCGCCGCAGTGCTCGGCAAAAACCACACCGCGCCCGATTCGGCGATCCTTCCGCTGCTGACCGGCGCCGTGATCGTGAGCGAGCTGATGTCGGCGTACATCCTGCTCGGCCAGGCGCGACGGTCCGAATCGCTGTGGTTTCTCTTGCTGGCGGTCGCTTATCTGGTACCGGGATTTCTAGCGATTCCGTACATTCTGGCGTTTCCCGCCGTCTTCGGGCCGCACGGTTTGCTCGGGGCCGGTTCGCAGACGTCGGTCTACCTTTGGCTGTTGTGGCACGTTTCGTACCCGGCGCTGCTGCTCGGTGGGATTCTGAGCGCGCCGCGCCATGCAGACGGTGAACCGCGGAACAAGCACGTCAAACGCCTGACGGTCCCGATCGTAGCCGCCTGCTTCCTAGCGGTCGCCGCGGCCACGGTTGCCATCGTCGCGTGGGACCGCCGCCTCATCGTGCTCGTCGATCACCAGCGATTCACGGTCTTCGCGACCCGCGTCGTGCTGCCGGCACTCTTCGCGCTCGACAGTGCGGCGTTTCTCGCGCTGTGGGCTCGGACCCGCTTGCGTTCGGCGCTCGCGACATGGCTGTTCGTCGCGCTGGTGGCGTCGATGCTCGACAGCGTGCTGGGACTGATCTGCGATCGCTACTCGCTCGGGTGGTATGCCGGCAAGGCGTTCATGATGGTCGCCTCGAGCGTCATGCTCATCGTCTTCATCGCCGAGATCGGCCGACTGCAGACGTGGCTCGTGACAACGAACGACAAACTCGAGCGGTCGCGCGAGAGCGAGCGCCGCGGCGCTCAGGAGCGGCTCTCGTACCTTGCGAACCACGACGAGCTCACCCGGCTCTATAACCGAACGCGCATCGAAGAACGCTTACGCGCGCTGGTCGCGAAGCGGCGCGGACACGAGTCACGCTTCGGCGTACTGTTCGTCGACCTCGACCGGTTGAAACACATCAACGAAGTTTTCGGGCGCAGCTCCGGCGACGCCGTGATCGTCGAAGCGGCAGGTCGCATCCAAGACGTGATCTCGGCACGCGGCATGGTCGGGCGCTTCGGCAGCAACGAGTTCGTGGTGGTGGCCGATGCATCGTCCGCGCAAGAGGCCGAGACGCTCGCTTCGGCGCTGCATCGATCCTTGGGCGAACCGTACGCGATCTTCAACCGGAGCATCGACGCGACGGCGAGCATCGGCATCGCGATGTTCCCGGACGACGGTTCGTCCGCGGACGACCTGCTCGACGGCGCCGGCGCCGCCGCTCACCGTGCGAAGCGCGACGGCGGCAATCAGATTCGAATGTTCAGCCGCGAGTTCGCGGAGGAGGCGCGGGAACGGCGTCTGCTCTTCGGCGATCTCGTGCTCGCGCTGGAACGCGACGAGTTCTTCCTGCACCATCAGCCGATCGTGGATCTGCGTTTCGGCCGGCTCGTCATGGTCGAAGCACTGGTCCGATGGAGGTCGCCCATACGGGGGATCGTTCCGCCGGGCGATTTCATCCCGCTCGCGGAACAGAGCGATCTGATGGCGCCGCTGGGACAGTGGGTGATCGAAGAAGCTGCCCGTCACGTCAGGCTGCTGCGCGGGGACGGCATCCACGCGAAGATGGCGATCAACATCTCGGCGTGCCAATTGCAAGACGCACACTTCTTCGATCTTCTGTGCAAGGCGGTCGAGCGCGCCGCGCTGTCGCCGCATGATTTCGAGCTCGAGGTGACCGAGTCGGCGGCAATGACCGACGCCGCGCTGGCACGCGACACGCTGGCCCGTTGCGCGGCGAGAGGTTTCGGGATCGCGCTCGACGATTTCGGCACGCACTATTCGTCGCTCACGTACCTGAAGCGGCTGCCCGTCGACACGGTCAAGATCGACCGTTCGTTCGTGAGCGGGCTTCCCGCCAACGACGATGATGCAGCCATCGTCGCGGGCGTCATCGGGCTGGCGAAAAACCTTCGGCGCCTGGTCGTCGCGGAAGGCGTCGAGACGCAGGAGCAGCTGGCGTGGCTCAGGCGCGCGGGGTGCGACTACGCGCAGGGCTATTTCGTGGCGCGGCCGATGCCGCTCCAGGACTTGCGTGCGTGGCGCCCACCGGCGATCCGCTCGGTGGTTTCCGTGGCCGGATGAGCAGCCGGACCGGCGCCTCGTAAGCGATACGCCAGCCTGTGCGCCGCGCCGCGCGGTCGAGTCGTGCGCCGCGGGTGACCAGCATGGCGTCGACGTCCCGGCCGCGCAGGATATGCTGCCAGGCGGGACGCGCGTGCACGACCGCGTCGTACTGCGTCCACACGGCGAGCGGGAACGGATCGGCGCGGCCGTCGAGGAAGACGCCGATGTTCCCCGCGTCGAGCGCGGGACCGCACCACGCGAAGTTTTCGCAGAACAAACGGTGCCGGCCGGGCTGATGCGCCAGCACCTGAATGGCGACGAGTGGTCGCTCGTCGCGCGCGCCGTGCGCGGCGAACGCCGTGACGCTCGCGGCGGTGAAGAACGCTGCGGCGAAGGCGGCGGTGACGGCCGGCAACCGGCCGGCGGCGAGGCGGAACGCCGAGAGCGACGGCAGCAGCGTCGTCAGCGCATGCGCCGCAAGCGGCGCGCAGGCGATCGCCGCGAGCGGAACGTTGCGCGCCGCCGTCCATGCGAGGTAACAGAACGGCAGAGCGAGCGCGAGCGCGCGCCAGCGGCCGGCGCGCAAGGCCGGCGCGCCGAGCACGAGCAGCGGCAGCAGCCCGAACGCCAACGCGGGATCGGCGAGCGATGCCGGGCGCCATTCGTGGATCCAGTGGCGGAGCGGGCTTCGCAATAGCGCGACCGCATATTCCGGCAGCGCGGCGCCGAGCGGCGTGGCGCAGACCGCGAGCCCGCAGCAGAGCGCCAGCAGCGCGTCGTTCCCGGCGGCACGGCGGTTGCCGTGAATGAAGCTGCCGGCTGCGGCGACCGCCGCGAGCACGGGCGCGAGCATGGCGCTGGCGTGCACGTTTGCCCACGCCGCGGCGACCGCGACGGCCGTCCAGCGATAGCGCGCGGGCAGCTCCAGCGCGACCAGGAACGCCGCGAGCAGCGCCCATGCGACGACCTGGACGCGAACGCCGAACGACTGCGCCATCGCGACGTCGACGAAGACGAGCACGAGCGCGACCGGAAGCGGTTCGCACCCGTGTCGTGCGCAACGAATCGCGACACATGCGAGCGCGACCGCCGCGCACATGCCGACGGCGAATGCGAAGAGCTGCGCGAGCCCGTTCGCGGCCGCGGCCGCGAGCAGGCTGCAGAACAGCCACTCCTGAGGCACCCACGGAGCGCCCGTCGCGGCGAAGGACTCCGGTCCGAGCGCGTGCGGCAGGCCGCTCCGCAGAATGTGTGCGCCTAGCCAATGCTGCCAGCCCAAATCGCCGTCCATCGGCGGCAGCACCACAGCGCTCGTCGCGTTCGTCCCCGCCAGCACGGCGAGAACGAGTCCGGGGAGGAACCAGCGCCGCGCGGCGCTCGTCCAACGCGGCGGCATCGGCGTCAGGCCGCTCCGCGCACGGCGAGCATCAAGGCGACGCCGGCGGCGAGATATGGCGCGAACGCGATCGGCGCCGAGCGCCGCCGCACGGCGGCGACGGCGACGGCGGCGAAACAGGCGACGGCGAACGCGATGAGCGCGGGCTGCGCACCCAAGACGGCTGCACCGAGTGCGACGAGCTTCACGTCACCCCATCCCATTCCGCGACCCTTCGAGAGCGCCGCAGCGAGGCAGAACGGCCCCGCGACGATCGCGACCGCCAGGAGCGGCATCCATTGGTGCAAGAGCAGATCGCCGGCGAGAACCGCGGCGAGCGGCCCGAGCGTGAACACGTCGGGCACGAGCCCGCAGCGCACGTCGGCGTAGCAGATGGCCGCGAGCGCGACGGCGAGCACCGCGCCGACCGCGAGCTCCGGCAACGCCGCGCCGCGTGCGCCGACGATCGACCCGGCCAGCGCCGCTGCACCGGCGATCGCGATGATATTCGGCCTTCCCGGGGTTGGGCCGTCGTCGAACGGGTGCGCGTCGGCGACGACGAGCCGCGCAGCGTGCGTGCCCGCGTAGGCGAGCGCCGCGAAGGTGGCGGCGCTGAGGATGACGGTCAGTACGGTAATCATGTTCTCGCAAAATAGTCCGCGGCGACGGCGCCGAAGATCATGACGAAGAGTGCTGGGAGCATCAAGAACGCCATCGGAAGGACCATCTTGACCGGGAGGGATGCCGCGATCTCCTCCGCTTTGAGGACACGCCGCTCGCGCGCTTCCGCCGCGAGGCCCGTGAACACCGTGGAAAGGTTCGCACCGAGACGTTCGGCCTGGACCGTCGCGCGCACCATGAGCGCGAGCTCTTCGTTCTGCACGCGCGCGGCGAGCGAACGAAGCGCGTCGGCACGCGCGCGGCCCAGCCGGATCTCCGCGAGCGTACTTCGCAGCTCGTCCGCCAGCGCGCCCTGAACCGAACCCGTCGCGTGCGTCAGCGCCGCGTTGAGCGCGAGGCCCGCGCGGATCGTGCTTGCGAGCGAGTCGAGCAGGTCGGGCATCGCGCGCGAGATCTCGCTGCCGCGGCGTTTCACCGCGCCGTTGAGCCGTGAGAACGGCAAGTGACCGAAACCCAATCCGAACGCGAGCGCACCGCCGGCGACGATGAGGACGCCGAAGTGCAGCAGCCAGCCCGCGACCAGCGCCATGGCGACGCCGGCGACGCCGAGGCCGGCGCAGCGTGCGAGGAACGTGCTCGGTTCGGCGTCGTACCACCCGGCCGCGAAGAAGCGCGCGTGCAGCTTGCCGATGTTGCGTTCGGCGACGATGCGTTCGGTGAGCGCCTGCGCCGTGCCGCCGTCGGGCTTCCGCTCCAAATGCTGCACGAGGCGCGTCGCGGCGGACCGCCGCGGAACCGCGATCACGACGGCAAACGCCGCGAGCATCGCCACCAGCGGAAAGATGATCGTTTGCAGCAGGCTCACAGCTCCACCTTGAGCATCTTCATGATGATGAACGTGGCGATGATCTCGAGCGCGACGACCGTCGCGATCGACGCGTGGCCGATCGTCGTGAACAGCAGCGCGTGTCCCATGCGGCGTTGCGTCAAGCCCAGAAAGATGCCCACGCCGATCGGCAGTGCCAGGATGACGTAGGCGCTGACGCGCCCTTCCGCCGTCAGCGCTTGCACCTTGCGCTGCAGCGTGCGCCGCGCTTTGATGGTGTCGGCGACCGTCTCCAGCAGGTCGGCCAAATCGCCGCCGGTCTGCGCCTGCACGCGAATAGCGCGGACCGTCATCGACAGCTCGCTGCTGGGCATGCGAACGGCGAGCTCGTCGAGCGCGTCGAGGATGCCGATGCCGAGGTTGGTCCTGGCGACGACGCGCATGAACTCCGATTTGGCGGGCTCGCCAAGGTCCTCGGTCACGATGACGAGTGACTGCCGCAAGCCCAGCCCGACGCGCAGCGAGCCGGAGATCATGCGCAGCGCGCTCTCGAGTTGCGGCATGAACGCCTTGTTGCGCTTGCGCATGGCCATGCTCGCGAAGAACCCACCCCGCGCCGCGCCCGTCTGCGGCCGCTGCTCGCTCCCCGCCGTGCCGCCGGCCTTGCGCCCCGGCACGATCTTCGCCCGCACCGACGCGAGCCCGCGCTCGACGCGCCCCGCGACCGCGATCCAAAACAATGCGGCCGACACCGCGAACCCGGCGACCATGCCGTACTGCAGGACGGCGCTCACCACAGGCCTCCGGCCGACGGCATGGCAGCAAGGTCCTCGCGATCGAACGCGATGCCCAGCTCTTCGAACCGGCTGAGGCACTGCGGCTGCACGCCGCTGAAGTTGAAACTGCCGATGACTTTGCCGTCCTCGTTGACGCCGCGCTGCTGATAGGACACGATCTCCTGCATCGTGATGACGTCGCCTTCCATGCCCACCACCTCGGTGATGCTCATGATCTTGCGGCTGCCGTCGCGCAAGCGCGCGGTCTGGATGATCATGTCGACGGCGCCGGAAATCTGCTCGCGGATCGCACGGATCGGCAGGTCGAAGCCGGCCATCATCACCATCGTCTCGATGCGCGAGAGCGCGTCGCGCGGCGTGTTCGCGTGGACGGTCGTCAGCGAGCCGTCGTGGCCCGTGTTCATCGCTTGAAGCATGTCGAGCGCCTCGCCGCCGCGGCATTCGCCGATGATCACGCGGTCGGGGCGCATGCGCAGCGAGTTCCGCACGAGGTCGCGGATCTTGACCTCGCCTTTGCCCTCGATGTTCGAGGGACGCGCTTCGAGCCGCACGACGTGCTGCTGCCGGAGCTGGAGCTCGGCGGCGTCTTCGATCGTGATGATGCGCTCGTTGTCCGGGATGAAGCTCGAGAGAATGTTGAGGAACGTGGTCTTGCCGGAGCCCGTTCCGCCGCTGACGACGACGTTGAGCCGCGACTGGATCGCCGCGCGAAGGAGGCTCACGACCGCGGGCGACACGGCGCCTAGCCGCACCAGGTCCTCGATGGACAGCTTGCGCGTCCCGAAGCGCCGGATCGACATCGTGACGCCGTCCAGCGCGAGCGGCTCGATGATCACGTTGACGCGCGAGCCGTCGGGCAGCCGCGCGTCCACCATAGGCGACGACTCGTCGACGCGCCGCCCGAGCGGCGCGATGATGCGCTCCACGACCGTTCGCAGCTGCTGCGCGCTCGCGAAGCGCTTCGCGGTGAGCTCGAGCTTCCCCGAACGCTCGACGAAAATACGATCCGGGCCGTTCACCATGATCTCCGAGACGTCCGGCTGCGCCATCAGGCTTTCGAGGGGGCCCAAGCCCAGCGCTTCGGCGACGATCTCGTCGCACAGCGGCGCCATCGCTTCGAGCGATACGTCCTCCGCGTGCGACGAACCCACGCGGCGCACCGCGCCGGCGACTTTTTCGCGCAGGTGCGCGATTCGCTCGGCGTCGGACATCGCGGCGGAGCCGGCGTCCAGATCGTCGCCGAGCGTCGCGTGGATCTCGGCTTTGATCACGCTCAGCGTCGCGGCTTTCGTCGGCGCTCCGGGCGTGGCCGTCGTTTCGTCCAGCGCGCGCTCGTCCCGGCGCATCTCATCGCGGTGCGCGTCGGAATGGCGTTCCCCCAGCGGCGTGTTCGACGTGATCAGCGCGACGCCGGATCCCCCGGCGGGGACGTCGGCGACGTAGCGCGCCAGCGCCGCGATGCCTTTCGCATACTGCCGGTCGGAGCGATGGGGAATCTCGGCGGCGATCCGGACCCCCAGCAGTTTTTCGATCTCGCCGCGCGAGACTTCCTCGGCACGATGCTCGCGGTGGTTGATGACGACCGCGATCTTCGAGCGCTCGACGTTCGCGAAGGCGTCGGTGATCAAGCTCCGCGCGCTGGTGGTGCCGAGCACCGTCGGCTCCATGACGACGAGAAACCGCGACGTGTGGGAGACGAACGGTTGCAGAGCGCCGGCGAACGGCTGCGGCACGTCGAGCACGATTGTGTCAGCGTCGCCGAGGGCGCCGCTGAGCTGCTCGACCTCGGTTGCGCGCAGCGAGAACGACGACACCAGGCCGTGGATCAGCTCCGCGGCGCGGAAGCTGCCGCAGTCCACGATCGGAAGTGCTTCGGGTAAACGCTGCTCGTCGAAGCGGCGCAACGCGTCGAGCATGACGGCGAGGTTCCGGCGACCGCTCAAATCCGCGTCGACGATCGCGACGCGCTGCGACTTTCCGAGCACGCGCGTCACGTCGAGCGCGACGCTCGTCGCGCCCGATCCGCCCTTCGCTCCGACGAACGACATGATCCGGGCGGTCACGGCGCGGTACGCGCGGACGCGCCCTCTTCGATGATCTCGACGCCGCCGCGATGCGCATCGCGCGCCGGCCGTTGCGCGCCGCGAGGCGCGCCGGCGGGGATACGCGCGAGCGTGGACACCGCGACAGGCGGCGCCGGGTTCGCCGCGGCTACCGGCGCGGGTGGTTGCGCGAGCGCCGGAGCGGTTCGCGTGTTCGGCTGCGCCGTGGGCATCACGAACGACTCGGCCTTTTCACGGCCGATCGCTTCGCGCGGCGAGCGCAGCGCGAGGCGCAACGTCGCGTTGACGTCGGCCGTCGCGAGCACGTCGGCCTGCGCCGGCGTCACGCCCAAGGTGACGGTCGTGAGATTTGATGCATCGGGCTGGCTCGGCGCGCCGGCTTGCGCGACGGACTCCATCTGCGTGCCCGAAGCGAGGACCACCGCGCCGCGCAGGATGGTTCGGCCTTGCGGCGTCTCATTGCCGGCGCGCGGGGGGACGGCGATCACGTCGACGCGGTCGCCCGGCTGGATCAGCCCGCCGACGGCCTTGACGCGGTCGATACCGATGCTCACGGCGCGCATGCCCGGCTTGAGCACGACGGCGAGCGCGACGCTTTGCGGGCGGCCGATGCGCGACGACGTGATCGTCGACCCGGCCGGGAGCGACACGAGGGCGAGCGACCCGATGGCCTTGTGCGCATCGATCACGGCGTCGGGCTCGATTTGCGAGACGGGGCGCGCCACGCGGCGCAGCATCGAGACGTCGATCGCCACGCGCGCCGGAATGTCGACTTTCGCCACGATGATCCCGCGCTCGGGCTCGGCTTGCGCGGCGATCGTGCGGTTCACCGACGTGACGTAGTTCAACGTGACGAAGCCGGTGGCCGCGGCGAGCGTTACGGCGACGAGGAGGGTGGTGCGCGGAGGAGTCTTCACAGCAGATGCAGCGCCGGGACGTGGAGTGAGATGGTGGTGACGAGCGCTCCGCATGCGATCGCGATCGCGTAGGGAACGGTCGCGTTTTTGTGCGCCAGCGTGACGACGCGGGTGCGGACGAGAACGTCCACCGCGACGACCGCTTCACGTGCCGTCATGCGCTTGGTGAGGAAGAGGGCGGCCAGAGCCACCACGCCTCCGCACGCGGCGGTGAACAAGACGAACGAGAAGCAACCGGGTATTCCGAACGCGGCGGCGACGGCGGCGGCGAGCTTCACGTCGCCGCCTCCGAACCAGCCGCGTGAGTGAGCGAAAGTTCCGGCGATCAGCACGATCGCCAGCGCGCCGAATCCGCTTCCGAGCGCAATCCATCCGTCGTGTGCTCGCTCGATCGTCATTCCGATCAAGATCGCGAGCGGGATCAGGTTGGGGATGCGCCGGGAAGCGGCGTCGGACGCGGCTGCGAGAACGCACGCGCCGAGCACGAACCCGAGCAGGGTGGTGGACGGCGACGTCATCGTCTTACAGCGTGTTCGCGGCGTTGTTGAGCTTGCCGTTGACTTTGCCGCCGAGCGCGGTGACGGCACCGATGCAGACGATGCCGATGAGAGCGACCAGGAGCGAGTACTCGACCAGGGTGGCGCCGGCGTCGTCGCGGAGCATGGAAGCGAACTTGTTGAACATGTGCGTGCTTTCTTATTTGGAGGTGAGGCGCGGCGTTGGCTGTTTGCCGCGCCGCAATGACCACACGATACGGCCCCGGCGTAACCGTGCGGTGTCGCCGCAAGGGTTCTCGCCGCGAAACCGGCGCGTTACCAGATGGACGATGATGAAGCGCATGCGCCGTTACCTCATCGCCGCCGTCCTGCTCGCCGTATTCGGCACGCTCTCGCCCGCCTATGCGAGCGATGCGCGCCCGCTCGCCCTTCAAACCGGCCACTCGGTCGTCATCGACGAACCTTCCGTTGCTCGCGTGGCGATCGGCGATCGGAGCATCGTCTCGATCCGCGCGATCGGGCGCACGCAGTTATTGCTGACCGGGCGTGCGCCCGGGCGCACGTCCGCCGTCGTGTGGAACGGAAGCCGTCGCAACGTCTACGAGATCGTCGTGAGTGAGGACTCGGCCGACCGCCTGGCCTCGATGGTGCATGCCGCGATCCCGTTCACGGGCGTCGAGGTGGTCGCGTTCGACCGAGCGCTCGTCGTGCGCGGAAGCGTCGAGGACGCACGTGAATTCGCGCGGCTCGCCGATGTGCTGGCGCGCTTCGACAAGATCGCGACGGCCGGCAAGTACGCCATCGTCAACGCGGTGACCGTCGCGCATCCGCTCGGCGCACTGCAACAGCAGATCGCGACCGCCGTCGGCCCGAACGTTCACGTCGACCCCGACGGAAAGGGCGGTTTGATCGTGAGCGGTCCCGTCGTCGACCGCACGCGGGCGGAGTGGGTCTTGAGCCGCGTGCGCGGCCTCGCGGGTCCGTATCTCGCCGCCGACGGCAAGGTGATCGACCGGCTCGAGGTCGCGACGGTCACGCAGATCGACGTCAAAGTGCGCATCTACGAAGTCGACAAGACGGCGCTCGACCAGCTCGGCGTGCGGCTGCAGTCCGGGACGCCCGATCCGGCCAATCCGGCCAGCATCCTGCTGGGCGCACCGTTCTTCCCCATCATCGAGAACGCCGCGGCCGCGGCGACCGGACGCGCGTTGAACGTGGGCGCCTTCGTGCGCACCGTGCGCCTCGCTCCGACGCTCGATCTGCTATCGCAGCGCGGCAACGCGAAGCTGCTCTCGGAGCCCGATCTCGTGACGCTCCCCGGCACGGCCGCTTCGTTCCTGGTCGGCGGCGAGATCCCGATCCCGTTCGCAAGCGGCCCCGGTCAGATCAGCATCGCGTACAAAGAGTTCGGCGTGCGCCTCAACATCACGCCGACGCTCCTGGGCAACGGCGCGATCGAAGCAAAGGTGACGCCCGAGGTCTCGGAGCTCGACTTTCAAGACGGCGTCACCAGCAACGGGTTCACGATACCGGCGCTGCGCACGAGCCGCCTCTCGACCGACGTCGTCACGCAGTCCGGCGAGAGCATCGTGCTCGGCGGTATGATGCGGCGCGTGGAGCAACGCTCGATCGAGAAGATCCCGCTGCTCGGCAGCCTGCCGGTGATCGGGGCGCTGTTCCGCTCGACGCGCTACCAGACGTCGCAGACCGACATCGTCTTCGTGATGACGCCCACCGTCGTCGTGAAATGACGGCCTTCTGCAGGCTGCTCGCGGACGACTCGGGCGCGACGCTCGTCGAATACGCGCTTGCCAGCACGGCGCTTGCGCTGACGGCGATCGCCGCGCTCGCCGCGATCACGCATCAATGCGCGACGCGTCTCGCGACGACGAGCGGCAAGCTCACCGCGCTCGGAACGTCGCCGCCATGAGCGGGCTTTCGCGCGGCGGCGCCCTCGTCGAGACGGCGCTGACCATCGGCGTCGTGCTGGTGGTGCTGCTCGGCACGCTCGAGTTCGGCGTGCTCGGGTTCAAGCAGATCGCGC
The DNA here is from genome assembly GCA_036403315.1 of Candidatus Elarobacter sp. GTDB lineage: Bacteria > Vulcanimicrobiota > Vulcanimicrobiia > Vulcanimicrobiales > Vulcanimicrobiaceae > Vulcanimicrobium. Next base: position 17,096 of record DASWRD010000072.1, on the reverse strand, counting down.
AAGACGGCGCCGTCTTCGTCGCCGCACACACCTACGCGCAGAGCCCGGCCTCGGGCACGGCGCGCGCGACGACGGCGGCAAACTCCGCGTTCGACGCGGTGCCGGCATCGTCGATCGCGGTCGCGTCCAACGGCACCACCGTCACGGCGACGGTCGCCTCCACGGTGCAGACGCCCGACATCCCGGGATCACCGTCGGGCGTTTCCGTACGCTCGGGAGCGACGGAACGGCTTTCCGCGCCGGCGACGACGGCGGCGGGGGCGTTCACCGCGGCCAACGTGCTCAGCAACTACCGCGATGCGTCCGGCGTGCCGAAGGCGACGCGCTCGCTCGTCGTCGCGCAACTCGGGCTCGTAAGCGGCGGCTGCGATCAAACCGGCGGCAATCAGGGCTGCGACGGCAACCACGTGCACGTCGATTATCCCGGCATGTTCGGCGAGTGGAACTGCCGGCTCGTCGCGTACTCGGCCCTCGTCTTTCCGTCGACGCGCCCGCACGGCACCGGCACCGGAAAGGGCTCCGTCTGGGATCCGGCGACGGCCACGAGCACGCTCTACACGATTTACCAGTGGGACGGCGGCACGGGATGCGCGTGAAGCACGAGTCGGAGCGCGGCCAGACGCTGCCGTTCTGGAGCCTCACCATCGCCGCGACGCTGGCGCTGCTGTTCTTCATCACGAACTATGCGAACACGGTGCGCTGGCAGATCCGCGCTCAGAACGCGGCCGACAGCGCCGCGTCCGCCGGCATCGCGACCGACGCGAACATGTACAACGAGAAGACGACGCTCGAGCTCGCCGCGGCGATCGAGGAGACGCGCATGCGGTACCTGCTCCAGGCGATCGTCAACACGATCGACGATCCGGCGGGCTGCGGCAACGCGTGCGACGCGGATTACACGAAGCTCGTCGCCGCGTATTCCGCGGCAGTTGCGAATTACGTCAAGGTGGTGAACTCGATGACGAAGGCGCAAACCTACGCGCCCGGGGGCCTCAAGAACGGCGCCGACAAAGCGGTCGCCCTAGCGTCGAGCAACTGCGCGCTGTTCGACTGCGCGTTCAGCTACACGGCGAAGATCGACGGGCTCGCGGAGACCGTCGACGTCACGGCCTGCAAGAAGGTCCCGTTCTTTGCGCCCCTGATGATGGGGCAATCCGCCGCAGCGTCGTTCACGGCCCTTGGGCGGAGCGTCGCCGTGCTCTCGCCCGTCACCGAGACGTTCGTCCCCGGCAGCGCCAACCCGGCGACGGGGGCTCCTTTTCAGCCCGACGAGTCGCCGGCAGGTGCAAACGTTCCCGCCGAGTTCGGCGTCACGTTCAAGAACCTCAGCCTGAACCTCACATGGTACGTCGCCGGCACGGTCAAACCGGCGGCGCTCGCGCCCGGGTACGCGTGCTCGTGATGGACGCCCAACGCGGTCAGGCGCTGATCGAAACGGCATTGTGCTTGCCGCTCGCGCTGCTCATCCTCTTCGCGATCCTCTACTTCGGACGCTTCGGCGTGCTCGAAGAGCGCGCGCAGAGCGCCGTCCGCTACGGCGCGACGGTGTCGTACGAAACGCCGGCCCGCTATCGCGCCGCCGACATCTACGCGACGCTCGCCGCGAACGCGGCGCCGTCGGGCGTTTGCCCGTCCGGCGTCGCCGACGACGGCGTCAGCGTGCTGGTCGGCGGGCAAAGCGGCGCGCCGGCGCAAGGCTATTTCAAGCCTGATTCGGCGACCGCGTCGACGTGTTCGGTCACGACGGCGGGCTTCGCCGGCACGGCGACGGACGCGTACCACTACTTCACCGTGACCCGCCACGCGGTCGGCGGAAACGTCGCCATCCCGTCGTACCTCACGGCGCTGCTCGGCGCGAACGGCGCCGTGTCGGCGTCGCTGGGGTTCGTGCACGCCGATCCGCCGGGCATCATCATGTACTGCACGGCCCACGTCGGCGCCGCCGTTGCGGCCGCGCTGAACGCCCCCTATACGGCGAGCGGGAGCTGTTAGCTCGTTTCCAGCAGGCGCTTGAGGTCCGGCGACGGCTCGACGTCGAGCTCCGTTTCCAGCAGCGCTTTGTAACCGCGGAACTCGAGGATCGCCGCGCCGCGGTCGTTCGCCGCGAGGTGCGCGCTGATCGCGACCTGGCGCGCGCGCTCGTCGAGCGGATCCAGCTTGGTGAGCGTCTGCGCGATCGTGAGGGCGCGCACGTGGTCGCCCGCGAGCAGAGCGCGCGTGCCCAAGAAGGCGCCGATCTCGTGCGTCGCCGCCTCGAGCGTGCTCTCGATCGGCTCGAACCATTCCCAATTCCCGAACGCGGCGGGCCGGCCGCGCGCGAGGCGCGCGAAGCTCTCCTCCAGCGCGGGGACGTCATCGTTCGTCACGGCGTTGCGCCGGACGCGTTCGAGCATGCGCTGCAGCCAGCGGAGATCGACCTGCACCTCCGGCGCGAGCGCGTACCCGCGGCGCGACACGACGACGGCGCCGGCATCGCCGAGCTGCTGGCGCGCGCGGTGCACGCACATCTTCAGCGCATTGTACGCGGATTCGTCCTGGAGATCGGGCCAGAGCCGATCCACCAGGCGGTCGCGGCTCGCTGCCGGCGCCTCCACCGCGAGCGCTGCCAGCAGCGCGAGAACGCCTTCGGAGACGTCGACGCGCTCCTCACCGCGGAAAACCGTGCCGTCGGCCAAGGAAACCATCAGCGGCGCGTCCTCGACCGCGGCGACGACCGACGTGCGATGACGTAATCGATTGACGAGCGGCGCGAGCATGCCGCGGGCTTCGCCGCGCTCGACGAGCGCGTTGACGGCGTCGCGCAGCGGCGAGCCGGTGATGGAATCGGCGATCGCGAGCGCCTCGCGCAGCCTCGCGCGCGCGCTGCCGTGCTTTTCCGCTGCCGCGACACGCGCGAGCACGCGCACCAGCGGAACCTCCGCGACGTCCGCCGCCTCGAGCGCGGCCTGCGCATACGTGGCGGCGACGGCCCCGTCTTGCGCCGCCGCCGCTGCGATGAGAAAGGCGCACGCGTCCCACAGCGGGACGTTGCTGCGGCCCACGCGCGGCGCGCGTCCGCTGACCGCCAGCGTGAAACGCAGCAGCGCGGGGATGTCGTAGCGGTCGACCAGCAGCGAGAGCTCGGTGCGATAGGCTTCGTACAAATCGTCCTCGCCCGCCAGCCACGCGCCGAACACCGCCTCGGCGAGTGCCAGCCCGATCACGGGAGCGGCACGGCCGGCGCGCGCCAGCGACACCATGCGCTCGAGCGCCTCGTGCTCGACCTCCCAGCGAGCGTACGACCGTGCAGCCTGGACTTCGAAGCGAATCAACTGCGCGAGCCACACGGGGTTGCCGTGCACGCGCCGCCGCCGCGGTTGCCACACGGCCATCCCTTCCTCGAAGCGGCCTTGCTGCGCGAGCAGTGCCAGCCGCGCCGTGAGGGCGACGAGCCCGGGCCCGTTGAGCGTGTCGCCCGTGTCCGGCGGCGCGTTGTCGAAAAGCGCGGCGGCCTCGGCGGTCCGCCCCGCGTCGAGCAGCGTGAGCACCGTGATCCCGAGCGCCGCTTCGTCCAGCGCCTGCGTCTCGCCGCGCGTCGTCTCGAGCACCGACATCGCTTCGCGCGGCAGGTTCCGCGACGGTTCGATCAGGCGCCGCGCCGCTGCGACCGCCAACCGAATCTCCGGGTTCATCGCGAACCCGGCGGTTTCGTGCGATTCGATCGCGGGCCGGGTGCCGACGAGCGTCAAGAACCCGCCATCGACCTGCATCGCGCAGTCCGCGGCGACCTGAACGTCGCCGACGCTCAAATAGCACTCGGCCGCGCGCGCGAACTGCTCGTCGGCCTCGAATCGCTCCGCGAGGCGCCGCATCGACGCCGTGAGCTCGCGCCGGTGCAGCCGCATCACGGCGCGCCGAATCAGCGGATGGACGTCGGCGCGCTCCAGCGGCGCGATCCGCGCCAATTGATGGTTGTCGACGAGGTCGTCGATCGCGCCCGGGGCTTCGTGCGCGACCTCGATCTCCGCAACGGTGAGATCGCTCCAGCCGCACGCCGCGACCAGCGCGCGAAACGTCGGAAGCGGGAGCTTTTCGAGCACTTGCGCCTGCACGTACTCGAAGAGCTCGCCCAGCAGCTGATCGGAGATGGCATCGCTGTGCGAAGCGAGCGCTTCCTCCTGCACGAGCCGCTGCACGTACAGCGCCACGACCGGCCAGCCTTGCGTGAACCTGCTCACGCGGAACAGCGCGGTGGCATCGGCATCCGTCTCGGCGAACAGCTGCGCCATCTCGGTGCCGTCGAAACGGAGATCGTCCGCGCGCATCGTCGCAACCAGGTGGGGAGCCGCCAGGTCGCTCAAGCGGATCGGCAGCGCCTGCCGCCCGCACAGGATGAGCTTGCCCTTGACGGGACGCGCCTGGACGAGCGCGCTGACGGCTTCCGTCACGCCCGGATCGGTGGCCGTCTCCAAGTTCTCGAGGATCAGCGTGACGGGGTCCGGGAACGCGCGCCACGATTCGATCAGCGTCGCCAGGTCGGCGGCGCCGTCCATGACGGGGAACGCGCCGAGCGCGTGCACGAGTGCCGCCTGCGTGCGCGCCGCGCTCATGTCGATGGTCGCCCAGTGGGGATCTTCGCGCGCGATCCGCTGCGCGATGTAGCTCTTCCCATAGCCGGCCGGCGCGACCAGCGCGATCAGCGGTACCGCCGCCCGCCGAATCCGCTGCAACACCCGTCGGCGGTCGACCAAGACAGCCATATACTGTTGTGCCGCGCGGGGACACCCCATAAACCCGGCGAGCGGACGGACGCTCGCGCCGTGCATCCCCCGCGCCGTCGTCCGGTAACGGCGCGGTAACGAGTCGCACGTCACACTTTGGACCCCGGCGGGTTACGGTGCGCTGCGAGAATGAGCGCGATGAAACGCTATCTTCTCGCCGTCATGCTCGCGCCGGGCATCCTCTCGAGCGCGACTCCCGCCTTCGCACAGCCACGAACCGACGTCGCTCCGGCCGACCGCTATTTCGGCCGGCTTCAGATGAGCATTCTGGGCGTGCGCAACTCGCTGCACGACCTCTCGCTGCAAATCAACGCGCATCCGGACGAAGCCGCCCGCGTCTACGGCAAGCTGGTCATGGTCGACGACTCGCTGCACGACTGGGCCACCAAGTACCCCAACGATCCGTGGATCCCCAAATACGCGTACTCGCTGGCGGAGATCTATCGCACGATCGACACCGAGGACGCGCGCGTTCGCAAGAACGACACGCTCGACTGGCTCATCACGGCGTATCCCTCGAGCGATTACGCCAAGATCGCGCGCATCTAACGATGCGCCGGCTGGGTATCATCGCATCGGCGATCGTCGCGCTGTCTCCAATCGGGACCGCCATGGCCCACAACGTCCACTTCGCGCGCGTCCTGAGCGCAACGCACGCGATGCCGGTGAACGGACATCACACCGTCGCGTCGACGATCGCTCTCGGTCTTCGCACGCGCTCATGAACTCCGTTCGTGACGATTTCTTCGATGCGGCGGGGCTGAAGGACGAACTTGCATCGGCCTTGCGCGTGCGCGGCATCGCGCTGAACGCGGAGCCCCAAGTCGATCTCGCATCCGGCCGTCTCGTCGGGGCAGAGATGCTGATCGGGTGGAACCGAGTCGAACGCCTGGCGCCCGAGCCGGCACAATTCGGTCCGCTCGTACAAGAGCGCGGTTTGTTGTTTCCGATCGGTGCGTGGATGCTTCGCGAGGCGGTCGCCGCGACCGCGGAGATCCGGCTGATCCGGCCTTCGTTTCGCATGTGGATCAACGTGTCCGCGGAAGAGCTGCGCGACCGCGCATGGCTGCAAGCGGTCCTCGGTTACGGAAACGCGTTGCGCGGAGTCGGGATCGAAATCACGGAGCGCGTCGCGATGCACGATTTGGAGCACACGCTGCGTACGCTCAACGTGCTGCGGCCGGCTGGGTTATCCGTCACGCTGGACGATTTCGGCGCCGGGCACTGCTCGCCGGAGAGCCTCAAGCGACTGCGCGTCGACGTCGTGAAGCTGGACCGTGACCTCGTCGCGGCGCTCCCGCATGGGAGGCGCGAGCGCGACATCGTCAGCGCGACGCTCTGCATGGCTCGCGGTTTGGGATTCGACGTCGTCGCGGAAGGTATCGAAACGCCCGAGCAGTTGCGTACCCTGCGCGATGAAGGCTGTCGTTACGGTCAAGGTTCATACCTCGAACGACCGGTTGCGATCGCCGAGCTGCGCCGCGCGATCCGCGACGGGGCCTTGGTCTCGTGACCATGCTCTTGCGCAAGATCGCCGCGGTCGCGGCGACGATGCTCGCGGGCTCGGACTGCGCCGGCGTCGCTTCGGCCGCGGGCGCTCCGCCGCGCGCGCCGCTTTGGATCGCTTCGCTTCGGTACGAGGATGCGCCGCTTCACCTCAGCCTCTCGAACCCGGCACCGAAGTACCTGTACATCGACGCGGGAACCGCGAACGGGATCTACCCCTCACCCGACGTGTTCAGCGCCGAAATCGAGGTCGCCAATCCCGGACTGTTGGCCGGCAGCTGCTCGAAGTTGACGCACATGTCGGCGACGACGAAACAATTCGCCGACCCGCGGGGCTTCCAGGCACCGTCCTATTTGCTCTTCTTCACCCCGCGCTCCGCCGGGACGTGCACGCAGCGGATCAACTTGGGGGCCGAAGGTGTTCGCAGTTTCAGCGTCACGGTGTCGGCATGACGGAGTCGAACGCGCATCTCGATCAAGCCGGCCTCCGCCGCGAGCTTGCCGCGGAGGTCGAGCGCCTCGCGACGGCGATCGAGGCCCGCCTCACGCCGGTTTCAGGTCAGCCGCCCGCCGGGACGACGGCGACGAAGGAGCGGCCGGCGTCCGCGTAGTCGCCTCGCAGCAAACGTGACGTGCTGGAAAACGTCGTTGCGCGCGGCATGAGACCGGATTGGTCTCAGGGTCGCACGGGTGGAGTAAGGGCGTTCCGGTCCGAATAGCCGGATCGGCGGCGTATCGGCCGCTCGTTGTTGCTTTTCCGAGGCGCGAGGCGACCGGTTCATGATCGACGCCTACCATCTCGCGGCGGTGGCGACACGCGACGACCTTCGGCGAGCGATCGCGCGCTATGCGCCACGGTCGCCGCAAGCGGCGTTGCTGGGTGCCGTCGTCGCTCAATACGACGGCGACGTCGACGGCGCGGTCTCGGCGCTGCGACACCTGATGCGCAGCGTCGCCGGCGCCGACCTCGCCGCCGTCGCCGACACGCTGGCGCCCATGCTCGTCATGCGGCACGACAATGACGGGGTCGTCGCGCTCGCCGGTATCATCGAAGGGGCCGGTTGGATCGCTCCGGCCTATGCTCTTCGTGCCTTGGCGGCCGCCGACAGCGGAAACAGGTCCGGCGCGCGCGAGCACGCGAGCGTGGCGGAGGTCGCGGTCGCCGAGGAGCGCGACGACGTGATACGTTTCCGCGTCTTGCAGCGCTTGGCCCGCGCGGCGTACTACATCGACGAGCACGAGCGGGCGGTCGACCTGGCGCTCGCGAGCGCCGCCTTGGCTTCGCGCATGGGCGCCTGGCGTGCCGCCGGCGCGGGGTACTCGATCGCGTACAACGTGCATCACAGCGTCACCGGAGACGCCGAAGAAGCCGACCGCTACGCCCGCCTGTTCCGCGCGGCGGCGTCGAAGGCGAACGACGACTCGTTCGCGCAAACCGCGCTCGTCGCGGAATACGAGCTGGCCGTGCAATTTGCCGATCTCGCACGCATCGATTCGCTCGAACGCTTGATCCGCGCGCGGCTGCTCCCGCAGCAGTACACGGAGCGGTTTCCGCTCGCCCTTTCGCACGCCATCGTGCGCGGCGCCACGGATCTCCTCGCGATGCGCACGCTGCTTCAAGTGCTCCGCGAGGTCCCCGGCCGCAGTCGCGGCCAATGGGCGTTGTGCACCGCGCTGATCGCCGTCGCGGAAGCCGCGCGCGCGGATGACGATCTTGCGCGGCGCAGTCTCCGTGCGGCGATCGCGCGACTCGGTCGCGTGGCGGCGGCCGACCCGGCGCACGAACGGCGCTACAGGCGGCTCGCGCGCGCCGCGGTCGGCGTTGCATGCATGCTCTTGGGCGACGACGTGCGCGCCGCGCGGACCGTCGCTGCGCGAGAGTCGCTGGCGGGTGACGGCGAGGACCGGCTTCCGGCCCTCATGCGCGCTCGCGAGCTGGACGGGGTTCCGCTCGCGCTGCGCGGCATCGCGCGCGTGTTCGCGGCAGCGTTTCAGGTGCGAAGCGGTCTCGAATCGCCGGCCGGGCTTACGAAGGCCGAAGTCGAGGTCCTGCGTCTGCTGGGGCAGGGCTGGAGCGCCGGACGCATCGCGCGCGAGACGCAGCGCAGCGTCAATACGGTGTACAACCACACGCGGTCCATTCTCTGGAAGCTCGATGCGTCGCGGGCGGCGGAGGCCGTCGCGATCGCCAGGGAACGCGGCGTGCTCACGTGATGCGGCGCCGACGGCGCGCATAGTCAATCTCGATCCGAGCCGCTAAACGCGGCTCGCCTATTGTCGGGCGGCACTCTCTTGGAGGAAGCCGCCAATGATCACCATCATCCTCGCCGCGTTGCTTCTCGGCGTCGCACCGAGTTCGGCGCAGCCGTCGACGACGACCAATCCTTCCGCCGCCGCTCCCGCGTACGTTGCAGACAGCGTCGAGCCGGTCTGCATCTAGCGCGGTGCCGAACGATGACCAGCTCATCGGCGTCTTCGTGCTGTTGGACTTTCTCATGGGAAACTCGATCGATCAGGTGACGCGCGGGCACCGGCTCGGTTCGACGGCGATGGCCGAAGCGCTCTTGCGTTCCGTCCTGCTGCGGCATGGCTACGACGTCGCGCCTTCATGATCTTGGCCGGACCCGCCTCACACGGGGGCGACGCCGGCGGCGCGAGCGGCGCAGGGCATGAGCCGCTTTCGCTCCAGCCTCGGCGCGATTCGACCGCGCCGCCGGGGATTCCGGATCTTCGGCGCCTGTACGCGTTCGTCGTCGTCGCGGAGGAGCTCCACTTCCGGCGCGCGGCCATTCGTTTGGCGATGGCGCAGTCGCCGCTGAGCCGTGTCATCAAAGCGCTCGAACGCGACCTGGGCGTGACGTTGTTCCGCCGTACGCGGCGGACCGTTCAGCTTACGCCCGCAGGCGAAGCACTGCTGGCCGACGCGCGAGATTTGATCGAACGCGCCGAGCAGGCCGTCGCGCGCGCGCGCGGCCTTCAGTCATCCGAAGGGCAGGGGCCGCCGTAGGCCGCGGCAGGTCACTCCGGCGGGATGACGGCGACCACGAACCGGTCGAGGTCGGCGTAGTCGCGAATCGTTTCCACGCCAGCGCTCGGCAGGGCCTCACGCACGAGCTGCTCGAGTATTTGCGCGTTCGCGGGCGCCGCTTCGAGGATCGCGATGCCGCGCGGCGCCACGAGCGCCGGCAGATCGGGCAGCAGACGGCGGTACAGCGACAAACCGTCGGGGCCGCCGTCACGCGAAAGCATCGGTTCGAACGACACCGGATCGGGCGCCGCGGCGCACTCGGCCGTCGGCACGTACGGCAGGTTCGCGACGACGCAGTCGAACGGCGCGTACGGCAGGAGCGGCGCCGCGAGATCGCCGTGCAGGAACGTGACGTGCTGGAACACGTCGTTGCGCGCGGCGTTGCGGCGTGCGACCGCGAGCGCTTCCTGCGAGACGTCGCTCGCGTACACGCTGAGCTCGCGCAGCTCGTTCGCGAGCGTCACCGCGATCGCGCCGCTGCCGGTGCCGACGTCGGCCGCGGTCCCCTGCTCGCGCCCGATCGCGCGCAGGTGGCGCACGGCCCACTCGATCGCGAGCTCCGTCTCCGGCCGCGGCACGAGCACGCGCGCGTCGACGCCGAACATGCGCCCGTAGAACCCCGCTTCGCCCGTGACGTACGCGAGCGGCACGCCCTGCGCGCGCTGCTCGACCAGGGTGACGAAGCGTTCCGCTACGTCGGGCTCGAGCTGCCGCTCGCGGTGCGCGATCATCTCGGCGCGCGACACGCCGCCGGCGTGCGCCAGCAGAAACACCGCGTCGAGCCGGCCCGTGCCGCCGACGCGATCGAGCCGCACGGCCGCGTCCCGCAGCGCTTCGCCGATCGTCACGCCGCGGTGGTTTCGCCCGCGAGCAGTCGCGCTTTCTCGTCCTTTTGCAATTCGACGATCAGCTTCTCCATGTCGCCGTCCAGGATCGCCTTGATGTTCTGGAAGCTCTGGTTGATGCGGTGGTCGGTGATGCGGTCCTGCGGGTAGTTGTAGGTGCGGATCTTCTCGCTGCGGTCGCCGGTGCCGACTTGGCTCTTGCGCAGCGACGCTTCGGACTCTTCGCGCTCGCGGCGCTGGTTCGCGGCGAGCTGCGCGCGCAGCATGTCCATCGCGCGCGCGCGGTTCTGCAGCTGCGAGCGCTCCTCGCTGCAGGACACGATGATGCCGCTGGGCTTGTGCGTGATGCGGATCGCCGACTCGGTCTTGTTGACGTGCTGCCCGCCGGCGCCGGACGCCTTGAACGTGTCGATCTCCAGATCGGTCGAACGGATCTCGATCTCGCCGTCGTCTTCCACTTCGGGCAGCACCGCGACCGTCGCGGTGGAGGTGTGGATGCGCCCCGCTGCTTCGGTGGCCGGGACGCGCTGCACGCGGTGCACGCCGGACTCGTACTTGAACCAGCGGTACGGCTCGCCGCCTTTCACGGCGACGACGACTTCTTTGTAGCCGCCGGCTTCGTTGTCGCTCTCGCTCAGCAGCTCGACGCGCATCTTGTGCGACTCCGCGAAGCGCGTGTACATGCGCAGGAGATCGCCTGCGAAGATGCCCGCCTCGTCGCCGCCCGCGCCCGCGCGAACCTCGATGAACACGTCCTTGTCGTCGTTGGGGTCGCGCGGCAGCATCAGTTCCTGCAGCTCCGCCTCGACGGCCCGCAAGCGCTCGCGCAGCGCCGGCGCTTCTTCTTCGGCGAGCGCGGCCAGCTCCGGGTCGCTCTTGTCGGCGCGCAGCGCGTCGTTCTGGGCGCTCTCATGCTCCAGCGCACGGTAGCGGCGGTACGCCGTCACGGTGGGCTCGATCGCGGCGCGCTCCTTCATCAGCGCGGTGAAGCGCGTTTGATCGAAACCGCCGCTCGTGTCGCCGAGCGCGGCCTCGATCTCGTCGGAGCGTTTCGAGAGCGTCTCGAGGCGGTCGGTGTATTGCATCGTCAGGCAAGCAAGAAGCGCGCCGTCAGCCGGCGCGCTTCGCGAGATTCGGTCGAGGCGGCTAAACGGACGCCGAAGCGGTCTCCGCCTGGTCGGCCTGCTTCTTGGTCTTGCGCGCGGCGGCGGCGGCCTTCTTCTGGTCGGCCATGGCGACGCGCTGGTTGAACTTCTCGACCCGGCCCGCCGTGTCGAGGAACTTCTGCTGCCCGGTCCAGAGCGGATGGCAGTTGGAGCAGACTTCGACCGCGATCGTCGGGGTGGTCGATCCGGTGGTGAACGTGGCTCCGCACGCGCAAGATACCTTGGCGTCCGGATACCATTTGGGGTGGCCCTTGGTTTTCACAGCCCTCCCATTTTATCACCCGCGCGCAAGGGCAGACGTCGCAGCACGAACCGAGCGGCAGCTCGCAACGCGCCCCTCGACGCGTTCGCTTAAATACGCAGTAGTTGGCCGCTCGCTGCCGTATAAGCCGAAAACCGCGAAAGGCCGGATGGTTGGAACCGAACTCAAAGTCGCGGGCGCCCCGGGCTTCGAACCCGTTGCGCTTCGCTATGGCGGCACTCGCGCTCGTTGCGACGCTGGACGTCTCGGGCGTCTTCGCCGCGCCCGCGCCGCCCGCGGCGGCGGTGCGGCACATCCAGCTCGACGCGCACGACGAGCCCGTTCGCGACGTCCTGCTGCGGCTCGGCCGCCTCGCGCATCTGAACGTCACCGTGGCGGACGACGTCCGCGGCAACGTCAACCTGTCGCTCCACGACGCGACGCCAGACGAAGCCGTGCGCGCCGTGTGCTCGCAATTGCAAGTGCGATGCGTGCGCGACGGGCGCACGCTCTCCGTCTACTCGCAGGCGTCGGTCGTCGTGCCGCTCGCGATCATTCAAGCCGGTCGCGCCGCGCAGATGGTGCGCCAGCTCTATCCGCGGCTCGCCGTTCGCGTCGACACGGCGTCGAACGCGCTCGTCCTTGCCGGGGCGCAGAACGACATCCAGAGCGCGCGCACCGTCATCGCCGGCCTCGACGTGCGCGACGCGACGAAACCCACCACCGAAGCGATCACGCTGCGGACCCAGTCCGCGCAGAACGTCGCCGACCGCCTGCGCTCGCTCTATCCCGCCGCGAAGATCTCCGTCCTCTCGCGCAACTCGATGCTCGTCAGCGCGACGCCGCCGGACCTCGCGCAGATCAAGACGCTCGTCGCGAGCATCGACGCGCCGACGCCGCCGCCGGTGTCGCAGCCGGTGGCCAACGACGCGGTGCGCGTGTCGCAGCGCCGGCCGCAGGACGTCGCGCGCGCCGTCATGGCGCAGATCCCGCGCGTGCGCGCCGCGGTGTCGGGCACGTCGGTGACGATCACCGGCTCGCCGGACGACGTGAGCCGCGCCAAAGCGCTGATCGCGCAGCTGGACCTGCCCGCGTTCGGGGCGCGCTACACGCAGATCTATCGCCTGCACAACGTCGACGCGAAGTCGGTCGCCGGCCTGATCCAGCGCTCGTTCCCGTCGGTCGCCGTCACGGTGGACGCCGATCTCAACGCGCTCTCGGTCACGGCGAACGCGGCCGAGCAGCAGCGCATCAGCGACGGGATCGCGACCATCGACGGCACCGGGACCGCGGCCAACGGACAGCCGGGCGCAGGCGGCGGCGCGCCGTCTTCGCACGAGGTGATCCAGCTCAAGTCGATCGTGCCGGGCGGTCAAGGCCAAGGCACGACCACGACGCCGCAAGACATCGCCGCCGCGGTTCAAGCCGCGCTGCAGGGCTCCGCGCCCGACCTGCGCGTGACGGTTCCCAACGGAACGCAGCAGCTGATCCTCACGGGCAGCCCGCAGAGCATCCGCGCGGCGCGCGAGCTGATCGCCGAGCTCGACGTCATCCCGCAATCGGTCGTCCTCGACACCGAGATCCTCGAGCTCGACGAGAACAGCTCGCGCAACCTCGGCTTGCAGATCGGGAACTCGATCGGATCGCAGTTCACCGAGATCTCGCCGCCGACGGACCCCGCCACCGGCAACGCCGGGCGGCTCATCGGGATCCAGCCCTTCGGCCGGTCGCCGATCACGTTCACCGCCACGCTCAACCTGCTGATCTCCAACGGCAAGGCGCGCGTGCTGGCGGATCCGCGCATCACGACGCTGTCCGGGCGCACGGCGACCATCCGCGCGGGCGACACGCTCAGCATCCTCACGACGACCGGCGGCGGCGCGGGCACCGTGCCGACGTCGCAGCTTCAAAGCTTTCAGACCGGCGTCACGCTCGACATCACGCCGATCGTCACCAACAACGGCGAGCTCAGCGTGTCGCTGCACCCGGTGGTGAACTCGCTGACGGGGTTCTTCAACGGCGTGCCGGAGATCTCGACGCGCGACACGCAGACGACGGTTCACCTGCGCGACAACGAGACGCTCGTCATCGGCGGCCTGATCCAGGAGAACTCGCAGCGCACCGAGAGCCGGATCCCGCTGCTCGGCAGCCTGCCGCTGATCGGGCGCGCGTTTCGCAACGACAACTCGACGAGCACGCGCAACGAGCTGATCATCGTGGTCACGCCGCACATTCTCGGCAACGCGACGTCGACCGTGCCGAGCGCGGTGATCCCGCCCGGCATGCTCGTGCCGACGCCGCGCCCGCTGCCGACGCTCCCGCCGAACACGGGTTTCCCCACCGCGCCGCCCGCGTTCCAGCAGCCGCCGCGCCAGCAGCAGCAGCAGCCGCGGCCGCAGCCGCTCCCGCAGCCGGACCGGCAGCTTGCGACCCCGCCGCCCGCGGTCACCACGCCGGTACCGGCGGCCGCGCCCGCGTCGAGCGTCGGACCGACACCGATCGCGACGCCGACCGCGCTTGCGCAGGCGAACGTCTACGTGTACGGCTCGCCGCCGCCGAACACGTTCGCCGCGCCCGGCGACGCGCCGCAGATCTTCTACGCAATGTTCTCACCGACGGTGCTCGCGCCCAACGCGAACGTGCGCGTCAGCGCGATCACCACCACGAACGTCCAGCGCGTCACCATCGGGGCGGGCAACACCAACATCGCGCTGTCGTCGCTCGGGACGGGCATCTGGCAAGGCGTTTTCGCCGCCAACGTGCTCAACTTGCCGGCGACGGCGAGCAACGTCCAGCTCACGCTGATCGCCGCGCGCAACGACGGGCAGAGCGCCAGCATCCCCATCCCCGTCTCGCTGACGCACTGAGTGTAAGCATTCCGTTAAGCCCGCCCGGGTACGCGCCGGCATGAACGGCCGCGCCGTTTGCGAACAGAGAGCCGTCCCCGTCCCCTCCCTAGCGATCCCGCTTCCGCTCCACAAGAGGTCCCGTTGAACGTTCGTCAGCTCGTGCTCGTGGCGGTTGCCGCCCTCGCCGTCGGCGGCACCGCCGTCGCGGAGGTCGGCCAATCCGGACCCGCTCCGGCGACCCCGCCCCCGCCCCCGCCGCCGAACGGGAGCGTCGCGACCCCCGGCACCCTGATCGGCACGCCGGCGCCGGGCGCCACGCCCGCCAAGGCCGGGCCGACGATCACCCCGGCGCCTGCGGCCTCGTCGTCGCCTGCACCCGCCGGCCGCCGCGGCCGCCGCAGCAGCACGCCCGATCCGAACCCGAGCGCATCGGACACGCCCGAGCCGCCGCAGTTCTCCACGATGGAGGGCGTGTGGGAAGTCCAGCTCCAGCCGCTTACCGGCAGCGGGCGCGCGATCTACTCGCACCTGTACGTCACGCAGAAGGGCGACCAGCTCAGCGGCACCTGGCGCCGCGAGAACAACCAGCGGCTCCCGTTCACCGGCACGTTCGACGGGCGGCTGTTCAAGCTGAACTCCACCGACGGCAAGGTCGCGTGGACGTTCACGGGCTACGCCGAGAACTTCTCCGACATGGTCGGCCTGCTGCAGACCGCGGACCCGAAGGACAAGGGCACGCCGTTCACGGCTTCGCACCGCAAGAAGGACCGCTAAGGTGACGTGATCGCGCGCGACGCCGCGGCGCTCGATGCGCGCGTGCTCGCCGCGATCGATGCGTACGCGCTGGACGACGAGGCGTTCCTCGCGCTCGCGCGCGACCTGTTCGCGCACCAGCTCGAGCGCAACGCGCCGTACGGCGCGTTCGCTCGCGCGGCCGGCTTCGGCGCATCGCGCCTTCCCACGCGGATCGAGGACATCCCGGCGGTTCCGGCGGCGGCGTTCAAGGAAGCGCGGCTCGCAACGTTCCCGCCGCACGACACCGCCGCGTGGTTCGAGACGAGCGGCACGACGCGCGGGCGCGGCGGTCGCCACGAGCTGCCCACGACGCGCCTCTACGACGCCGCGCTGCTCGCGTCGTTCGACCGGATGCTGCTCGCGGACAGCGCGCGCCTGCGCTACATGAACCTCGTGCCCGATCCGCGCGAGCGGCCGCACAGCTCGCTGGGCCACATGATGGGCGTCGTCACGCGCGAGCGCGGTGACGGCCACGGCGGGTGGTACGTGCACGACGACGATCTCGATACCGATGCGTTCGTGCGCGACGCCGCGCGCGCGGTCGCCGGCGGCGTCGCGGTGTGCGTCGCGACGACGGCGTTCGCGCTCGTCGCGCTGCTCGACGCGCTCGCCGAGCGCGGCGCCGCGCTCGCGCTGCCGGCAGGCTCGCGCATCATGGAGACCGGCGGTTTCAAGGGGCGCACGCGCGTCGTCGAACGCGCCGCGCTGTACGCGCAAGCCTCGGCACGGCTCGGCGTGCCGGTCGAGGCGATCGTCGCGGAGTACGGGATGACGGAATTGTCGTCGCAGTACTACGACGCGCCGGCGTCGCGCGCGCGCGTCGAGCCGCGCGTCAAGGTCGCGCCGCCGTGGTTGCGGCCCATCGTCGTCGGCGGCGACGGCCGCGCGCTGCCCCACGGTGTCGTCGGCGCGATCCGCCACGTCGATCTCGCGAACCGCGGCTCGGTGATCGCGATCGACACCGAAGATCTCGGCGCGCTGGTCGACGATCCGACCGGTTCGGACCGGCCAGGGCTGGTGCTGCTCGGGCGCGAGGATGGCGCCGGCCTGCGCGGCTGCTCGCTCGACGCCGAGACGCTGCTCGCGCGCCGTGGCTGAGAACGCCGGCGCGCTGCGCGCGCTGCCGGCGCGGCGCATCATCGCGCACGTCGCCGACGCCGCGGAACGCTGGGGCGACGCGGACTTTCCGCCGCGCGTGCGCGCGGCGCTCGCGATCGAAGCGCGGCTCGGCTACAGCGCGCCGGTCGTCGACTACGCGCTCGACCGGCTCTTTTTCGGCGTTACGCGCGACGCGCTCGAAGCCGCGATCGCCGCTGAGCTGGGGAGCGCTGCCGCGCTCGACGGCGCCGTCGAGCGGCGCGGCGCGCCCGCCGCGTGGGCACGCGGCGTCGACCGCGTGACCATCATCTCCAGCGACACGACGATCGGCGTGGCGATCGTGCCGGCGCTCTTCGCGCTGTGCGCGAAATGCGACGTCGTGGTCAAGGACCGCAGCGACGCGCTCGTCGCGGGCTTCTTCGCGTCGCTCGCGCAGGAGCACCCGGCGTTCGCGTCCGCGGCGCGCGCGCACGCATGGACCGGCGGCGACGAGCCCGCCGAAACGGCGCTGCTGGAAAATTCCGGTGCGGTCGTGGCGTTCGGGCGCGACGAGACGCTGCGCGCGATTCGCGCGCGCTGCGGCGCCGATACGCGCTTCACCGGCTTCGGGCACCGCGCGAGCATCGGCCGCCTCACGGCCGGCGACGCCGCGGCGCTCGACGACGCGCTGGCGGAGCGGATCGCACGCGACGCGCTGCTGTACGACGGCGAAGGCTGTCTGTCGCTGCACGCGCTGTTCGTTCACGCCGACGCCGCGGCGCTCGCGCGCGCAGCCGCCGTGCTCGCCGCCGCCAGCGAGCGGGTCGCC
>DASWRD010000071.1:0-67628 GCA_036403315.1 Candidatus Elarobacter sp. | reverse complement strand
CAGTTCTCGCCGTGATGGTTCGCCGCGCCGCCGCGCTCTTCGCCGCCGCCGTGATGATCGCGCTCGCGATCCCGTCGTTCGCGCAGAGCGAGCTCGTGCGCGTCACCGGGCAACTGCTCGACGTGCGCAACGGCTACGTCTATTTCACGACCGGCGACGCGTTCAAGGCGTCGGACAAGCTGCGCATCGCCGACTACGACACCGGTAAGCCGACGACGCTGCAGCCGCGCGCGAAGCTGTACGCGCGCGCGGTGCTCGACCCGGCGACCAAACAAGTCGTCGAGCTCGACCTCACGGCGCGGCGGCTGCCCAACGACGCGCAGTACGCGCAGGTCGCGCAGGCGTACACGCAGACCAAGCCCGCGACGGAGAAGGCGCCGGAGATCGTCGGCAAGCGCGTCACCGGGCGCGAGGTCGCCGTCAGCCTCACCGTCACGGTGCCGCCGACGACGCCGCTGAACGCCGAGATCTACCTGAGCACGGACGCGGGCGGCTGGAACCCGCGCGAGATCAAGCTGGACCGTATCGACGGCCAGCGGTACCGCGCGGTGCGGCGGTACGCGTCGGGCACGCAGTTCGCGGTGCGCGCGACGCGCGGCTCGTGGAACTCCGTCAGCCGCGACCAATTCGGCCTGGAATCGAAGCCGCAGTCGTTCTCGGTGCCGGAAGTCGACGCGATCGGCTTCCAGATCGTCGTCTACAGCTGGTCGGACGACCGCGGCAGCGCGCCGGGGCAAGCCGCGCCGGGCGCGATCCCCACGCCGTTCAACCCGAACCCGTTCCCGCCGGGCGGCATCTTCCCGCCGTCGAAGGCGACGCCGCCGGGCGGCTTCCCGACGCCGCGGCCGCCGTCGCAGCCGAACCGGCCGCCCCGCTGACGTGCGCGTAGCCGTCGCGTCGCTCGCCGCCGCGTGCGCCTTCGCCGTGCCGTGCGCGGCGTTCGCGCGCGCCTCGGCGGTGCTCGACGGCGGCACGATCCTCTTCTTCTCCGACACGCGCGCGCTCGTCGCGCGCGACGGTGCGGCGCTCGCGCTCGCCGACGGCACGCGCGCGCGCGCCGACGCGGCGTACGTCGACCTCAAGACGAACGTCGTCGTGCTCGCGGGACACGCGCGCGTCGCGCGCGGCACGGCGAGCGCCGCCGCCGACGCGATCGCGCTGGAGCTCGAGGGCGACCGCGTCGACTTGCTCGACGCCGCCGCCGGCGTGTCGCGCACCACGCGCGCGCTCGGCGCGGCGGGCCCCGCGGAGTTCGACGCGGCGCGCTTCGCGTTCCCCGACGTCGACGACCGCAACGCGTTCATAAAATCGAAGCACGCGAAGATCACGCCGCGCGCGGACGTGCGCTTCACGCCCGCGTCGTTCCCGACGTCGGTCGGCGGCCTGCCCGTGCCGTCGTACTTGTACACGTACGCCGCCGGCGCGGGCTTCGCCGCGAGCAGCTTGTCCGGCGCGACGTTCGACCAGCCCTACGGGCTGTGGGGCTCGCCCACGTCGCTGACGGCGCTGCACGCGCGCTGGGACGACGGTCCGGGCGCGGCGCTCGCGCTGCAGCAGCAGATCGTGTCCGGCGACGACGCATACGTGAGCGCGTCGATCGACGCGCCGTTCCGCGGCTACGCGGTGCGGCGCTTCACCGCGTACCGGCGGCTCGGCGCGCGCTACACCGCGAGCGCCGACGGCACCGCGACGATCTACGGTTCGTCCGAGCACGCCGGGCTGACGGCCGCGTTCGGTGCGGCGGGCGGCGCGCTCGACTACCGGCATTTCTCGAGCGGGTTCTCGACGTTCGACGCGTCGCTGCGCACGCCGGACCGCCCGCTGTTCGGCGGCGCGACGTGGCGGCTCAAAGGCATCGTGGGCTTCGACGCGCTGCGCGGCGGGCTGCTGAACCAGCTGCCCGACGGGCGCCGCTACGCGACGGTGTGGCGCCACGCGCTCGATCTGCAAGTCGCGAGCCCGCTCGTGCACGCGCCGTTCGGCACGACGCTGTCGAGCACGTTCGACGTGCAGCGAACGTGGTACGCGTTCCCGCACCACTACGACCAGCTGTCGACGTCGGTGTCCGCGTCGCGGCCGCTGCTGCGCAACGTGATGCTGTTCGCGGGCTATCAAGCGCTGTGGAGCAGCGACGTGTTCCCCAACGCGCAAGCGCTGTTCTATCCCACGCCCGCGACGCCGGTCTTGACGCCGGACGGGACGCCGTTCTACGGCTACGCCGCGTTCACCGGCGCGCGCACGTTCCGCAGCCAGAACGTCGACTTGCAGTTCACGCCCAACCGCCTGAGCAACACGTCGTTCCGGCTGTCGGTGATCCACACCGCGGACTTCCCGCAGTACAACGGCTACGGCCGGCCGCAGTGGGAAGCGCGCGCCGACGCCAAGTTTCGGCCGTTCCCCAACGTCGGCATCGACGTCGGGCGCGTGTACGACTTCGCGTGGGGCGGGACGCGCTGGCAGCCGCGCTGGAGCTTCGCGATCACGCCGTGACGCACGCGCTCATCGTCGGAGCCGCAGCGGCGGCGCTGTTCCGCATCGTGCCGCTCGCGTGCGAGGGCGACCGGCTCGTCGTCGCCGGCGCGGGCGTGCTGCGGCTCGCGCCGGGCACGTCGTGCGCGGCGATCGCGCCCGGCCGCGCGCTCGCCGTTTCGCTCGACGCCGAGAACCGGGCGACGCCGCAGAAGCTCACCGCCGACGCGCTGCCCGCCGCGAAGATCCCGCGCGCCGCGTACGTGCTCGCGCCCGCCGCGGAGCACGACGCCGACGAGACGCAGCTCGTCACGTCGACGATCGAGGTGACGGTGCCGCCGCGCACGCCGCCGGGCGACGACATCTACGTCAGCACCGAGCGCAGCAGCTGGTCGCCCTCGGAGCTGCGGATGGACCGCGTCGACGCGCGGCATTTCCGCGTCGTGCTGCGGCTGCACCGCGGCGCGCGCATCGCGTTCCGCGTGACGCGCGGCTCGTTCGAGACGATCGAGCGCAACGCCGCGCGCGCGCTGCCGCCGGCGCACGCCGCGCTGGGCGAGCCGGACGCGCACGTGACCGTCGTCGTCGCGGCCTGGGGCGACATCGACTGATGGCCCGCTAGCACGAGCGCGCGATGAGCAGGGCGTTCGGCCTGCGCGAGCACGCGGCGCTGAACGCGCTGTGGATCGGGATCCATTTCCAGGACACCGCGCTGGTCGCGATCGTCGTGCCGGCGATCGTGCTGAAGCTCGCACCGCAGAATCACACCACGGTGCTCGCGATCCTCGCGACGTTCGTGGGCGTCGCGGTCGCGGTGGTGCCGCCCTTCGCGGGCTGGCTGTCCGACCGCGCGCGGCGGCGCGGCGGCGACCGGCGCGCCGAGACCGCGCTGGCGCTGTTCGTGAACGTCGTCGCGATCGGCGCGATGGCGTTCGCGGCGTCGGTCGGCGCGCTCGGCGCGGCGCTCGTCGCGGCGACGGTCGCGATCACCGCCGCGCAAACGATCTACCAGGCGCTGCTGCCCGAGGTCGTACCCCGCGCGGCGTGGGGCACATCCGCCGGCGCGCGCGGTGCGCTCACGCTCGCCGGCACGGTGCTCGGTTTGCTCGCGGCGGCGCTGCTGCCGCCGCAGCGCGCGCTGCTCGCGATGGTCGCCGTCATGGTGCTGTCGGCGACCTCGCTCGCGGCGATCGCCGCGCCCGGAGCGAGCGCGGCGCCGACGCCGCACGCGACGGTGCGCGACCGCCACGACCTCGGCGTGACGCTGTTCGCGCGCGGCTGGATCGTGCTCGGCATGACGCTGCTCAACACGTACGTGCTCTACTTCTTCAGCGACGTGCTCGTCGCGCGCGACGCGTCGCTCAAAACGGGGCTCGTCGCAGGCTCCGCCCTGGTCGGCGCGATCGTGTCGAGCGTGCTCGCGGGCAAGCTATCGGACCGCATCGACAAACGCTACGTCGTCGCGCTGTCCGGCGTGCCGATGACGCTCGCGGCGCTCGGCTTCGCGCTCGTGCCGGATCCGAAGCTGATCTTCGTGTACGCCGGGCTGTTCGGGCTCGGCTTCGGCGGCGTGTTCGCGGTCGGCTGGGCGCTCGCGCTCGACACGATCCCCGAGCTCGGGGACGTCGCGCGCGACCTCGGCGTGTGGGGTACGCTCTCCAGCC
Organism: Candidatus Elarobacter sp.; assembly: GCA_036403315.1. GTDB lineage: Bacteria > Vulcanimicrobiota > Vulcanimicrobiia > Vulcanimicrobiales > Vulcanimicrobiaceae > Vulcanimicrobium. Next base: position 63,495 of record DASWRD010000071.1, on the reverse strand, counting down.
TGCCGTCGGTCGCGGCGCCGGGGATCGGCGGCTGGATCATCGCGCACGGCGCGACGACCGCGGACGGTTATCGCTGGCTGTTCGCGAGCGCAGGACTGTGCTTTGCGATCGGCTCGCTCGTGGTGCTGCGCGTGGGCCACCGGCCGCTCGCGTCGAGCTGGTCGACGCTGCTCGTCGCGCTGACGTGCGCGATCCGCCAGCCGGTGATCGGCCTGTCCGTGCGCGTGCGGCAGTGGGGACGGCTGCCGCGCAAGCGCGGCCCGACGCTGCTGATCGCGAACCATCAGCACGAGGACGAGTCGGAGATCGTCGTCGAGCGCACGTTCCTGCAAGGCCCGTGGCGGCCCGCGTTCACCGCGTCGTCGCGCCGCATCTACGAGCCGGGTTTCTTCGCGACGCGCATGCCGTGGCTCGCGCCCGTCATGCGCGGGGTGAACGCCGGGCCGCTGTTCATGGCGCTCGGGATGCTGCCGCTCGAGAACGAGCTCGCGGCGCGCCCGCTGCGCAGCCTCGCGCTCGCGGTCCGCGCGCGGCACGGCGATCTCGCGCTCGACGACGTGTTCCGCGCGGAAGCGCGCGTGCCCGTGCCGGATGCGCGCCGGCTGTCGGATCTGCTGGCGGCGGCGCGCTTCGCGGCGGGCGAGACGCGCGTGAAGCTGTCGTACGTGCGCGAGCCGTACCGCGGCGAGCTGCTCGCCGGCGCGCGGGCGGGCATCGACGAAGACGTCGCGCGCATCGCGGGCGTCGTGCGGCGCGGCGCGACGTTCTTCGTCACGCCCGAAGGTTTCTACAGCACCGACGGCCGCATGCGCCCGCTCAAGGGGATCGTCGAACGCCTCGTCCCGCTGGCGCGCGTATGGTTCGCGGCGATCGCGTTCGACCCGTTCCGCGGCCGCCGATTGTCCATGCTGTACCGCGTGATCGAACCCGCCGAGCCGCGCGATCTCGCGACGTCGCTGGCCGCCGCGCGGCCCGTGACGACCAGCGCGCTGCTCGCGACGTGGCTGCTTGCCGTCGGCCTTCCGTTCGCCGACGACGAAGCGCGCGACGGTGTCGTGCGGCTGCGCGACGCCCTGCCGGCCGGTGCGTTCGTGGATCCGGAGCTCGCGCACGATGCGAACGCGTGCGTCGACGAAGCGCTCGCCCGCATGACGCGGCGCGGCCTGCTCGTGCCGGCCGGCGGGCGGCGGCGGCTCGGCGAGCGCCGCACCGACCCGCGCTTCCCCGGCGTCGCCGACGTCGTCGCCTACCAGGCGGCGTTTCTGGGCGAGACGCTGGCGGCGCTGCGCCGGCCGGCGGGCGGCGGCCCGTCCCGGGACTCCGCCTGAGGCCGTCGTATCGTAGGCGAAGCGTGCCGCCCGCAGTGTGCGTCGCTCGCCGGGCACCGCCGGAGACCGACCGTTGAGGTTAGACCCGTTCTCGCCCGCGCTGAACACGGCGCCGGACGACCCGCCGGTCGTCGCTATCGTGATCCCCACGTACAAGGCGCGGAGCACGATCGAGCGCGTGGTGCAGCGCGCGCTCGCGGTCGGCGACATCGTGGTCGTGGTCGACGACGCCGACCCGGACCGCAGCGCCGATCTGGTGCGCGGCACCGACTCGCGCGTGCACGTGGTGCGCCACGAGGTGAACCGCGGCGTGGGCGGCGCGACGAAGACCGGGATGCGCGAAGCGATCGCGCTCGGCGCGCGCTACATCGTGAAGATCGACTCCGACGACCAGATGGACACGTCGTACGTGCCCTTCATGATCGACACGCTGGAGCGCTATCCGGAGGTCGATCTCGTCAAGGGCAACCGCTTCGCCGATCCGGCGACGCTGCGGCGCATGCCGTTCCTGCGGCTGATCGGCAACGCCAGCGCGACGCTGCTCGTGAAGTTCAGCAGCGGCTACTGGTCGATCGTCGATCCCACCAACGGCTTTCTCGCGACGCGGCGCGAGGTGATCCTCAACACCGACCTCGACGCGCTCGCCGACCGCTACTTCTTCGAGACCGATCTGCTGTGCGCGTTCGGCTTGCGGCGCCGCGTGGTCGCCGAAGTCGAGATGCCCGCGATCTACAGCGACGAGCCGCCCGGCCCGTGGGGGCTGCGCACGCTGCTGCCGTTTCCGGTGAAGCTGACGCAGCGGTTCTTGCGGCGCGTGCTGCTGAACTACCTCATCGTCGAGATCAACGTCGGCTCGCTCTGCGGCTTGATCGGGTTTCCGCTGCTCGCGTTCGCCGTCGCGTTCGGCTGGCACGAGTGGAGCGGCTCGCTGTCGTCGCAGATCCCGCGCCCCAGCGGCACGATCGTGCTCGCGCTGCTGCTGTTCATGATCGGCTTTCAGCTCTCGCTGCAAGCGCTGCTGTACGATGTGCAGTTCTCCACCCCGACGCTCAAGCTGCGGCGCGAGCGCGCGGGCCGCGCGGCGGAACGCGCGCTGCTGCGCCGGTGAGCGCGCAAAGCGACGTCCTGTTCGTGTTCGCGCACCAGGACGACGAGGTGGGCGCGCTGAGCCGCATCGCGTTCGAAGCGCGCGCGGGCGAGCGCGTGTGGTGCGCGTACCTCACCGACGGCGGCAAGCACGCGCGGCCCGCGGTGCGCGACGCCGAATCGCTGCGCGTGCTCGCGCGCATCGGCGTCGATCCGCTGCGCGTCGAGTTCGTGCGCGACGCGGACGGCCGCATCGCGGACGGCGCGCTCGTCGCGTCGCTGGAGCGCGCGCGCACGATGCTGCTGGACTGGGTGCGCGCGCACGGCATCGTGCCGGCGCGCATCTATACGCTCGACTGGGAGGGCGGCCACCACGATCACGACGCCGCGCACCTCGTGACGCTGCTCGTCGCGCGCGCGCTGCGCGTGGACGACGTGTTCGTCTACCCGTTCTACAACGCGTGGCGGCGCCGGCCGGGCTGGGTGCGCGTCGCATCGTTCGTGCCCGGCGCGTCGCCCGAGGTGCGGCGGCGGCTGTCGCTGCGCGAGTGCTGGCGCGCCGCGTGGACGATCGCGGCGTACCGGTCGCAGCGGCGCACGTGGTTCGGGCTCGGCCCCGGCTTCGTCCTCAAGACGCTCGCGCGGCGCCAGGAGCGCATGCGGCGCGCCGATCCGCAGCGCGTGCTCGCGCGCCCGCACGCGGGCCTGCTGCTGTACGAAAAGGTGTACGGCGTGAACAGCGAGGACGTGCTGCGCGCCTCCGCGCCGGAACGCGCCGAAGCGGCCGCGGAGAAACGCGCGTAGCGGCGCTCGGCGCGACCGCTATTTCACCGTGATCGGGATCGTGCGCGTCGTCTCGACGCCGTCGACGCTGCGCGCGATGATCTGCAGCGTGTAGCCGCGCCGCAGCCACGGCGGCAGCCACCACGGCACCGTGTAGTTCAAGGAAAATTTGCCGGGCCCGTCCTCATGCATCGGGACGTTTCGGTAGTCGACGCGCGCCTCGACATAGCGCACGTTGTCGGACGTCACGACGTCGCCGTGCACCGCCCGCCCGGGCCGGATCTGCGTGGTCGAGATCGTGAACGACTTGATGGCCGGGTAGCCGTGCGGGGGCGGCGTCGGGCCGACGTGCGCGTAGGCGGCGCCCGGTTCGGGCGCTTGACCGACGGCGAGAACGAGCGAAACGAGGATTGGCGCGAGCATGAGCACGGATAGTACCCCGAACACCGAGAACACCCCGCTCGTGCCCTCTCTTCCGCACGAGATCGTCGTCCGGCGCGGCGCCGACGCGACGCTCAGCGTCGTCGTCCCCCTCTTCAACGAAGCCGACAACGTCGACGAGCTGCTGCGCCGCATCCGCGAGGTGCTCGCCGGGCTCACCCGCTCGCCCGCGGCGTACGAGCTGATCCTCGTCGACGACGGCAGCCGCGACGCCACGCTCGAGAAGCTGCTCGCGGCGGCGCACGCCGACCCGCACCTGCGCGTGATCTCGCTCTCGCGCAACTTCGGCCACCAGATCGCGGCGACCGCCGGGCTCGACGCCGCTCGCGGCGACGCCGTCGTGCTGATGGACGGCGACCTGCAAGACCCGCCCGCGCTGATCGACGACTTCTTGGCGAAGTTTCGCGAAGGCTACGACGTGGTGTTCGCGACGCGGCGCCGGCGCGCGGGCGAGAGCCGCTTCAAGCTGTTCACCGCCGCGCTGTTCTACCGCATCATCCGGCGCTTGACCAACGTGTCGATCCCCGTCGACACCGGCGACTTCCGCTTGATGAGCCGGCGGGTGGTCACGGCGCTGCGCGGCTCGCGCGAGCGGCACCGCTTCATCCGCGGGCTGGTGTCGTGGGTGGGCTACAAGCAGACCGGCATCGAGTACGACCGCGCCGAGCGCTTCTCGGGCGAGTCGAAGTACCCGGTGTCGAAGATGATCAAGTTCGCGGTCGACGGCATCACCGCGTTCAGCGAGATCCCGCTGCGCATCGCGACGTGGTTCGGCTTCTTCGTCAGCATCATCGGCTTCTTGGTCGCGCTCTACGAGCTGGGGCTGCACTTCTTCACCGGCTACAACTTGCCGGGCTACACCTCGACGATCTTCGCGATCCTGTTTCTCGGCGGCGTGCAGCTGATCACGATCGGGATCCTCGGCGAGTACGTCGGGCGCGTCTACGACGAGATCAAAGGCCGGCCGCTCTACCTCGTCGCGGAGAACGTCGGCAGCGGGCTCGACGCCGCGCCCGACTCGCTGCCGAGCACGGTGCCCGTCACCAGATAAGTGCGCACGTAGTCGGCGACCGCCGCTTCGAGCGATGTCGCGGGCTGCGCCCAGCCGGCCGCGCGCAGGCGGTCGATCGTCGCGACGGTGCGGTACTGGTACTTGCCGCGCAGCACGTCAGGCATCTCGACGTACTCGATCTTCGCGGGAAGCCGCAGCGCGTCGAACACCGCGCGCGCCAAATCGTTCCACGTGCGGTCCACGCCGGAGCCGACGTTGTAGATGCCCCCGGCCTGCCGCGTGCGCGCGAGGAACGCCGTGATCGCCGCCGCGTCCTTGACGTACAGGAAGTCGCGCGTCTGCTCGCCGTCGGCGATCCCGGGCCGGTAGCTCTTGAACAGCTCGATGACGCCGCGGTCGCGGATCTGCTCGTACGCTTTCGCGACGACGCTGCGCATCGTGCCTTTGTGATCTTCGTTGGGCCCGTACACGTTGAAGTACTTGAGCGCGACGGAGCGCTCGAGCAAACCCTCGCGGCGCAGCCACTGGTCGAACAGGTGCTTGGAGTACCCGTACATGTTGAGCGGGCGCAGCGACGCCGGATCGAGGTCTTCGCGCATGTCGTGCTCGAGCGCGCCGTACGTGGCGGCGGACGACGCGTAGACGAAGCGCGCGCCGCGCGCGAACGCCCACCGCGCGATCTCCTGCGAGCGCCGCACGTTGTTCGCGATCAGATACGACGCGTCGCGCTCGGTCGTCGACGAGCACGCGCCGAGGTGGAACACCGTCGCGACGTCGCCGAACGCGTCGGGCTGCGCGGCGATGCGCGCGAAGAACTCTTCGGCGTCGAGATAGTCCGCGAACCGCAGCGGCACGAGGTGCCGCCACTTCTCGCTGGTCCCGAGCCGGTCGACGACGATGAGATCCTCGGCGCCTTCCACATTCAGATGCCGCACGAGCGCGCTGCCGATGAGCCCGGCCGCTCCGGTGACGATGGTTCGCCCGGCTGCGCGGCCGTTCACCGCCGCGCTCGCTCCATCTGCATACACTTCTTAGTTCACCAACGCGGCGAGGTCGGCATCTCTCACCACGTCCGCCACGAGCTTGCGCGGCGGCGGGGCGCTTGCACCGAGCGTGAACGCCGCCGCGACGCGCCGCGGATCGCTCGACGGGCCGGCGCACTCGGCGAGCACGTCGCCCGCACGCACGGGCGTGCCCACGCGCGCGACGATGCGGAGCCCGGCGAACGGGCCGTCCGCGTTCGTCAGCTCGCGCGCCAGCTCGCCGATGGCCGCCGCGTCGATGCGTGTCACGACGCCGTCCTGCGCAGCCGTCGCGGTGACGCGGTGCGGGTTCGCCGCGATGCGATCGACGGCGCCGCGGCTGCCGCCTTGCGCTTCGACGAGCTGCACGAAGCGCTCGTAGCCGGCGCCGGCCTGCAGCGCGTCGAGCGCGTTCGGCACGATCGCCTCCTCCGCGACGCCGCCGACGCGCAGCATCTCGTGCACCACGGCGAACACCGCTTCGGACAGCCGCGGGTCGCGGTCGTCCCCGCGCAGGAAGTCGCGGGCTTCGACGGCTTCGATCCCGCTGCCGACTGCCGCGCCGAGCGGCTCTTCCATGTCGCTCACCAGCGCGCTCGCGCGCTTGCCGAACGACGCCGCGAGCCGCACGAGCGTGCGCGCGAGCCCGGTCGCGTCGGCGACGGTGCGCATGAAAGCGCCGCTCCCGGCCTTGACGTCGAACACGATCGCGTCGGCGCCGCCCGCGATCTTCTTCGAGACGATCGACGCCGCGATCAGACCGACCGACGCGACGGTGCCGGTGCGGTCGCGCAGCGCGTAGAGCTTGCGGTCGGCCGGGACGAGGCGTTCGGACTGCGCCGCGACGGCGCAGCCGATCGCGTTCACCTGCGCGACGAACGCCGCCGGCGACAGATCGGTGCGCACGCCGGGGATCGCCTCGAGCTTGTCGAGCGTGCCGCCGGTGTGGCCCAGCGCGCGGCCCGAGAGCTTCGCGACCGGCACGCCGCACGCCGCGACGAGCGGGACGGCGATCAGCGACACGGTGTCGCCCACGCCGCCCGACGAGTGCTTGTCCACGACGACGCGGCCGCCGCCGTACGCGAGGACGTCGCCCGACCGCACCATCGCGCCGGTCAGCGCGACGATCTCCGCCTCGGTCATCCCGCGGATCGCGCAGGCCATCGCGAGCGCCGCGACCGGCGCGTCGTCGATCGCGCCGGCGACGTAGCCGTCCACGATGCGCTGCCAGGTATCGTCATCGAGCGCCGCGCCATCGCGTTTCGCCGCCAGAGCCCGCCGCAGCCAGCCGTCGTCCATCGCGCCTGCGGATTCGCGCGGAGGAGTCGCGAAGCCCTGGGCGTGCCCGCTCGCTTCGGCGTGTCGCCCCGTCTCGCCGTCGCCGCGCTCGCGCTCGCGTGCGCGCTCGCCGTGCCGCTGCGGCTGTCGGCCGACGTGTGGGCGTACGCGGCCTACGGCGCGCTGCTCGGGCACGGCGCCGATCCATGGTCGCACGCGTACCGCGCGCCCGACCTCGCGCGCTTCGCCGACCCGCTCTTGGACGCGGCGCTGCGCGCGTGGGACGGCTCGCTGCCCCGCGACGTGTACGGCCCGCTGTTCACGGGCGCATCCGCGCTCGTCGTCGCGGCGACGCGGCCGCTCGGCCCCGACGGGGCGGTGCTGGCGCTGCGCGTGCTCGCCGCGGCCGCGCTGCTGGCGTGCATCGCGCTCGCGGGCCGCACGCGGCCGCGGCTCGCCGCGCTGCTCGCGTACCATCCCGTCGTGCTGTGGAGCGCGGCCGAAGGGCACAACGACGTGTTCTGGCTCGCCCTCGTGCTGGCCGCGGATCGCGTTGCCGCGGCCCCGGCCCGGCTCGGGACGCTCGTCACGGCGGCCGCCGTGAAAGCCGTCGCGGTCGTCCCGCTCGTCGCCGCGCTGGTGCGCCTTCCCGCGCGGCGGCGGCTCGTGGTCTCGGCCGTCGCGGTCGCCGCGCTGGCGCTTGCGTACGCGCCGCTGATCGCGTCCGTCTTCACCCACGGTTTCGACGCAAGCGCCGGGCCGCCGCGGATCTCGCTCGTGCACGCGCTCGCGCTCGGCTCGTATTCGCACTCCGCCGGGCCCGGCGTCGTAGGCGCGCTGCTCGCCGTCGCGGCGGTCGCCGCGATCGCGCGCGCGATGCGCGGCGGCGACCGCCTCGCCGGCGCGGCGCTCGCAGGCTGGCTTGTGCTGCCGTCACCGGAACCGTGGTACGCGCTCTGGCTCCTTCCGGTCGTCGTCCTGGCGCGGCGCACGCCGGCGTCCGGGGCCCTGCTCGCCGCGTCGTTCACGGGCCTGGCCGGGTACGTGCAGGACGCCGTCCCCGGAACCGCGCTCGCGCAACCGGCGTTGCTCGGAGGCACCATGCTCGCCCTCTACGCCATCCCGCTGCTGATCGCGCTCGCGCAGCCGGCCCCCCAGCCGCAGCCCAACGCGCCGCCGGCGCCGCCGATCGCGACGCCCGCCCCGGTGCCGGCGGCAACGACGACGCCCGTCCCGCCGACGCCTTCACCGCAGCCCTCGGGCACGCCGAGCCCGTTCACGTACGTCGTCACGCCGCCGGCGCCGGCGGCTGCGAATGCCCCGCGCATCGTCGAGATCGCTGCCAACGACCGCGTGCTGCACCAGGGCGGGATGCTGCTCGTGCGCATCACGACCAGCCCCGACGTGGCGCGGGTGATCGCCCGGACCTGGAACCGCGAGATCGGCATCCCGCAGATCTCGTCCGGCGTGTTCTCGGGCCAGGAGCAGCTGCCGACCGGCATCCCGTTCTTCATGCTGAACCGCACCTACCAGATCGAGGTCGTGGTCACGACGGCTGACGGGCGCAGCACGAGCTTCACCGTCCCCGTCCGGCTGGAGCGCTAGCAAACAGAAAACCCCGCGCGGGTCGATCGGCGCGGGGCTCTCGTCACGTTCGCGCAGCGGCCGGAGCCGCCGGGCGTTAGTTGACGACTTTGACTTCGATCTTGCGCGGCTGCGCCTTGGGGTGCAGGCGCAGGCCGAGGCTGAGCAGGCCGTGCTCGACCTTCGCTTCGATCGTCTCGGCGTCGACGTCTTCCGGCAGCAGGATCGAGCGCTGGAACGAGCGCCGCTCGGTTTTGCCGGTGACGGTGAGGACGCGGTCCTCGACGGTCACGTCGATATGGTCGGGCTTGTAGCCCGGGACCGGGATCTCGACGTTCCAGCCGTCCTCGGTCTTCTGCACGTCGCCGGTGAAGCCGCCGTACGACGGGTTCGTGTTGCCCATGAACGCCCGCAGCGGGTCGAAGCCGAGCAGATCGCTCACCAGCCCGCGCCCCTGGCCGTTCGGGCGCACCATCACATCAGCCATTTGCCTCTGAAAGCCTCCGAAATTTTACTCGCCGCCCCCGGTGTGCCTCGAAGACGGCCACGATTTTTGACACCACGATTTTAAGCGCCGCTTAGCACTCTTGTCAATACTCTGCTAATAGCGCTGATCAGCGCGGCGTCGTCGTGGTTGTCCTGATCGTCGTGGAGAACGCGCGTTCGGGCTGGTCGGCTCGGGCCGAGCTCAAGCGATAGCACGTCCGGCCCGCGCCGTGGCGCCAGCGCGACTCCTCGTCGTCGGACGGCAGCGCGAACGTCGCGCACAGCCGGTATCGCCCGGCGGTCTCGCGGTGGTATTCGTACGGTCTGCGAGTGACGGGATCGCGCGGCCAGGCATCGGCCGGCCGGTCCGGCACCGCCGCCCCGGCGTCCGAGGGCCGTTGGTTGGACTCGAGGTGCAGCCGGCTCTCGATATCCTGAAGATCGTACATGCGGCGGCGGTCCAGCTCCGCGAGCCGCACGTGCTGCGGCGGGCCGATCGCCGCGAACCCGAGCGCGATGCCCCCGATGACGACCGCGAACACCGCGATCCCGGCGATCCGTTCCCCCGTCACCCCTGGCCCTCGCGCGGGCGTTCGGCCCCCTCTGCCGCGGGCTGCCGCAAGCCGTTGAGGTAGTACGCGAACACGCCGCCGCCGAGCGCGAGCAGGACCAGCGAGTCCAAGCCGAACTTCACCGTCAGCTCGCCGCGCAGCAGCGCGTTGAGAAACCAGATCCCGTCCAGCAGCACGATGATCGCGGCGAACACGAGCGCCACGTACGTGATCCACGCGCGAACGCCGGACTCCAGCGCGTCCGGCCGCTGCGCGTTCTCGCGCGCGATCAGCCGTCCCACCAGCACGAAGCACGGATAGGCGACGATGATCGTCGCGAGCTGCCATGCGATCTCCGAGATCAGCGAGCCGGAATACATGCCCACGTTTCGGCCGACGGGGTCGGGGAATCGCCGGTCGATCAGCACGTAGAACAGTTGGCCGAGCGCGATGGTCCAGAAGCCGAGCGTGATGAAGTTGAGCAGGTAGGAGAACGCGTCGCGGGCGTACGCGGTGCGGCCGCTGCGGCTCGGCGGCACCATCCCGAGCGCATCGCCGTAATAGCCGTTCAAGCTGCGATAGATGCGGCGCTCCGACCACCCGTTCTGGCGCAGCAACGCGACGAGCGCGTCGTCGGCCACGCCTTTCGCCTTGGCGGTCCGCACGAACCGGTCGAGGTCTTCGAAGTTGGAGGCTGTCGCGGTCGGCATGCCTCGACCATAGCATCACCGCCGCGGGCATGCTATCATCGGCGGTCTGTGGCCGCCCTCGCCCCGAGCCTCGTCCGCGCGCTTCCCGCCTCGTCACGGCCCCTCGCCGAGCTGATCGAGCGCCTCCGCACGCCGCTGGGGCCGGAGCGCGGTTTTACGTTCGCGCTGCACGAAACGACGAGCTCGGCGCGACCGTACCTGCTCGCGGCGCTGCACGACGTGCTGGGCGGACAGATCTTCGTCGTCGTTCCGACAAGCGACGTCGCGGAGCGGACGTTCACCGACCTCACGTACTACCTGGGCGAGCGCGAGGCGAAATCCGTCGCGCTGCTGCGCGCGCGCGACGAGACGCTGGGTGCGCTCGAGTCGCCGTCGGAGCGCAGCGCGCGCATGACGCTGCTCGCGGATCTGTGCGCGCGCAAGCCGCAAGTGATCGTCGCGCCCGTCGCCGCGCTGCGCCAGTTCGTCATCCCGCGCCGCACGTTCGAGGACGCGTCGTTCCATCTGCGCGCCGGCGCGACGGCCGATTGGGACGCGACGCTGGAACGGTTGTACCGGCTGGGCTACGCGCGCGTCGACGTCGTCAGCGCGGCGGGCGAGTACGCCGTGCGCGGCGGGATCCTGGACGCGTGGCCGGCGACGGCGGATACGCCCGTGCGCGTCGAGTTCTTCGGCGACGACGTCGAGTCGATCCGCGCGTTCGACTTGCAGTCGCAGCGCTCCACCGCGCCGCTGGACGCGGTCACGATCACGCCGTGGCTCGAGATCCTGCGCGACGAAGCGCTGCGCGACAACGTGCTCGCGCGCGCGACCGGCGAAACCAACGTCGTCTCCGCGCTGCGCGCGTATCTCGCCGGCGGCGCGGACGTCCCCGAGCCGTGGCTCGGTTTGGCGTACGACGAGCAGGCGACGATCCTCGACTACCTGCATGCGGAGTCGCTGGTCGTGCTCGAGGAGCCGGGGATGCTCGAAACGATCGAGCACGGCCTCGACGACGAGCGCTCGCGCGGCGCCCAGGCGCTGATGGCGGGCGTCGACTCGGGCGAGCTCGACGTGCGCGACGACGAGGTGGGCGAAGCGCTGCTGGCGGACGTCGTCGCGCCCTATCCGCGCGTCGCGAGCTACGCGCAGCGCCTGCGCGCGCGGCGCGTGCTCGTCGTCACGGGCGGCATCGAAGCGGGTGATCTGGCGTGGGTGCCGCGCGCGGTGGATGCGTTCGTGCTCGAGACGCGCCCGGCGGAGCATTTCAACCGCCGCATCGAGCTGTTCACGCAGCAGGTGCGCGATTGGGTGTCGGCCGGCGACACGGTGTGGCTCGTCGCGAACGGCGCGTCGCGCCTCGCGGAGATCCTGCGCGCGGCAAACCTGCGCGTGGAACGGTCCGCGCCGTTCGTTCATCTGCGCGCGGGCGGCACCGACGGCGTCGCGCTCGCTTCGAAGCACGGCACGGTGTACGTGGATCAGGGCTCGCTCGAGAGCGGCTTCTCGATACCGATGCTGCACCTGCACGTGTTGGGTGACCGCGAGATCTTCGGGCAGCCCGCCAAGCGCGTGAAGCTGCGCGCGGTCAAAGAAGGCGTCCCGGTCACGCTGGCCGATCTCAAAGTCGGCGACTACGTCGTGCACGCGGTGCACGGCATCGCGCAGTATCTCGGCTTGCGCAAAGAGACGATCCTCGGCGCGACGAGCGACTATCTCTCTCTGCGGTACGCCGGGACGGACCGCATGCTGGTGCCCGTGCACCAGATGCATCAAGTCAACAAATATTCCGCCAGCGAAGGCGCCGCGCCGCGGCTTTCCAAGATGGGCGGCGCGGATTGGGCACGCACGAAGACGCGCGTGTCGGAGAACCTCGCGAAGATCGCCGACGGGCTGGTGGAATTGTACGCGGAGCGCGAGGTGGCGCGCGGCCACGCGTTCGCGCCGGACACGCCGTGGCAGGCCGAGCTCGAGGAGGCGTTCCCCTACGAGCCCACGCCCGATCAAGCCAAGGCGATCGACGACGCGAAGCGCGACATGGAGACGGCCAAGCCCATGGACCGGCTCGTGTGCGGCGACGTCGGCTACGGCAAGACGGAAGTCGCCGTGCGCGCCATCTTCAAGGCGATCGCCGACAAGAAACAAGTCGCCGTGCTGTGCCCCACCACGCTGCTGGCGTCGCAGCACCACCGCACGTTCACCGCGCGGTTCGCGTCGTTCCCGATCCGGATCGAAGAGCTGTCACGCTTCAAGACGAAAAAGGAAGCGCAGGTCATTTTGAATGCGCTGGCAGAGGGCAAAGTCGACGTCGTCGTCGGCACGCACCGCATCTTGCAGAAGGACGTCGTGTTCCGCGACCTCGGCTTGATCGTCGTCGACGAGGAGCAGCGCTTCGGCGTGATGCACAAGGAGCGCCTCAAGCAGCTCAAGGCGACGGTCGACGTGCTGACGCTGTCGGCGACGCCCATTCCGCGCACGCTGCAGATGTCGCTGATGGGCGTGCGCGACCTGTCGCTGATCCAGACCGCGCCCAAGAACCGCATGTCGATCAAGACCGTCGTCGTGCCGGCGTCCGACGCCGTCGTGCAGCGCGCGATCGTCAACGAGCTGGACCGCGGCGGCCAGGTGTACTACGTGCACAACCGGATCGAGTCGATCTACGGCGTCGCGCGCGCGCTCGAGCAGCTCGTCCCCAAGGCCCGGATCGCGGTCGGCCACGGGCAGATGCGCGAGCACGAGCTCGAGCCGGTGATGAACCGCTTCATCGACGGCGAGATCGACGTGTTCGTGTCGACGACGATTATCGAGAACGGGATCGACATCCCCAACGTCAACACGATCGTCGTCCACGACGCCGACAAGTTTGGTCTTGCGCAACTGTATCAATTGCGCGGTCGCGTAGGCCGTTCGAACCATCAGGCGTACGCGTTTCTGTTGTACCAAGCGCACAAAGCTCTGACCGAAGACGCGAAGGCGCGGCTCGAGGCGATCCGCGAGTTCACCCATCTCGGCAGCGGGCTGCAGATCGCGATGCGCGACTTGGAGATCCGCGGCGCCGGGAACCTGCTCGGCGCGGCGCAGTCCGGCTTCATCGGCGCGGTCGGCTTCGAGACCTACGTCCAGTTACTGGCCGAAGCCATCTCCGAGCGCAAGGGCACCGTCCACGCGCTGCACGACGCGCGCGAGGCGGTCATCGACGTGAAGCTCGACGCGTACGTCCCCGACGACTACATCCCGCAGGTCTCGCAGAAGATCGCGATCTACCAGCAGCTCGCGGCCGCGCGGACGATCGGCGCCGTCGACGACGCCGTCGCGTCGGTGCGCGACCGCTTCGGCCCGCCGCCGCCGGAGTTCGAGGCGCTCGTCGAGATCACGCGGCTGCGCGTGCTCGCGCTGAAGGTCGGCGTGACGCGCGTCGTGATCAACGAGCAGCGGCTCACGCTCGGCGTCGGCAGCGGCTTCGCGCTCGATCCCGAGTCGATTCCGCGACTGCAGTCGATCACGAAGAACAAGTTCCGGTTCGGCGAGGGGCGCATCACGATCGATTTGCCCGCTCGAAGCGCCGCGGAGCAGCTTCCGACGCTGCACGCGCTGCTCGAAGCGCTGTAAACTGTCGCGAAATCCTTGACGGCTCTCAGCCTGATCGTCTACCTTGGCAACCATGGGTGGCAAGCAACCTGCACTGCCCGGTGACGAACTGCTGTCGTGCTGCGGCCACGCGCGGCGACTGCACGACCCGGTGTGTACGTACTGGCTGCCCGGCACGCGCCTCGAGCCGCCGCGCACGTGCGGCTGCGCCGGCGAGGCGGCCGCCGAAGCCTCAGAGCGCCCGGACGTCCCCGGGTAGGCGCAGGCCGCCGGACACGAACGTCCCGGACAGCGCGGAGAGGTTCGCGTCGGCGGAGCTGTTGCGGTCTTCCGCGGCGAGCGTGATCATGACGTCGGCGATCTCTTTGTCCCATTGCCGCCCGCGGCCGTCGACGAGCGCCGCGATCGCCTCGCCGTAGGACAGCGCGCGGCGGTACGGCCGATCCGTCACCATCGCGTGGAAGGAGTCGGCGACGGACACCACCCGCGACTCCAGCGAGATGTCGTCCCCGCGCAAACCGTGAGGGTAGCCGCGGCCGTCGACGCGCTCGTGGTGCGTCGCGACGACGGGCGCGTACGGCGCGAGCGCCGGGATCGCCGACAGGATGTCGGCGCCGGCCTCGGCGTGGCGCTTCATGACCGCCCATTCCGACGCATCGAGCGTGCCCGGCTTGAACAAGATGTCGTCGGGGACGCGGATCTTCCCGATGTCGTGGAGGATGCCGGCTTTGACGATGCGCTCGGTGACGGCCGGTTCCAGACCGATGCGCAGCGCGAGGCGCCGGCCCCATTCGCCCGTCGCGCGCGAGTGCGTGCACGTCGCTTCGTCGCGGACGCTCAGCATCGCGAGCAGACTTTCGATCGGGCCGTGCGCGGAGTCGGCGGCCGCGCCGGCAGCGCCGCGGGGATCGCGCTCGCGGCTCGCCGTGCGCGCTTTCACGATCTCCAAGAATACGACCATCGTCGCGAGGTCGCCGTGCTCGGCGTGCGCGAGCTCTTCGACGACCTCGCACGCCGTCTCGATCATCGCCGTGACGTCGGGCGCAGGATGCGCGTGGCGCACCATGTTCGACCAGTGCACGATACCGTCGGGCGACCCCTCGGCGATCGACGACACGAGGATCTCGACCAGCGTGCGCACGATCAGCGGCGACACGCCCGCGACGTCACGGCGGCGCAGGCGCGCGACGACGTCGTTCGCTACGGCGGCGCGTCGTTCGCCGAGAAGCTCGGCGAGGTGCGCGCGGCTGGCGTGCGGCGCGTCCTGAGCCTGGTCGTCGTCGTCGTGCATGCGCGTCGATCCCTGCGGCGGATCGTCAGCTCGCGTACGCCGGGCGGAAGTTTCCTTCCATGTCGCGCCGCGCGCCGAAGGCGAGCGCATCGCGTTCGATCTGCGCGACACGGCGGATGGCCTCGTGCAGGTTTACGCGCGAAACGCCCTCCAGCTCGTCGACGACGGCTTGGCCGGCGGCGGCGACGACGTCGTCCACGTCGCTGCACCACTGACCGGTGCGGCGGACGAAATCGCGCAGCGGTTTCACGTCTTCGCCGTTGAGAGCGTCGCGCACGAGCGAGATCGCGGAGCGCACGAGGCACAAGTTCTCGGTCGTCGGCGTCATCGAGGTGCAGGTTTGAATGAACAGCCGCGTCTTGTCGACCGCGCGGCTGTCCGTATCCGCAAGTTGATACATGACGTCAGCAGACGATGGGCGGAATCGTGACCGCGGAATGATGCGCGGCCGAAAGAATTGCGTTCAAAATGGACAAGGCGGCGTGTACCGCATCGGTCATGGTCTGCTCCCCTGAAAGTAAGCGAAATCGAGTGCCACGAGCATAGGCGCTCTGCGTTCCGCCGCGCATGAGGCGTATGCCTCATTCCCGCCGAAAACCGGCACGGGGAGCCGGTTTTTCGCCGAAACGACTATTTCACGCGTAGATGCCGAGGTCGCGCGCGCGCTGAATCGCCTGCGCGCGGTTCGCGACGTGGAGCTTCGCGTAGATGTTCCCTACTTGACGCTCCACGGTCTTGCGCGACTTCCCGAGCGACGACGCAAGCGTCGCAAGCGTCATGCCGGCGGGGAGCACCTTGAGAATCTCCATCTCCGCCTCGGTGAGCCCGTGCTGCGGCCGAACCAGATCCGCGCACCGGCACGCCTGCTGCAAGAACCGCGCATAACCGCGCATGAACGCGGGCGTGCGCGCTTCGTCCATCCCGCCGGCGTCGATGAGCGACGCGAAGCGCTGATCGGGATCGACCGCGCGCGACAAGGCGCGGCGCCCTCGCACGGTGTCGCCGAGCACGATGCAGACGGCGGCCGCGAGGATGCGCGCGAGCTGTCGCCGGCGCACTTCGAACAGCGGCTCCTTGCCGGAGCGCTCCGCGGTTTGGCTGATCGTTCGGCGAGCGATTCGGCGCGCGAGGTCGGTGTCCCACGAGGACAGCGCGACGATCGCGAGCAGCGCGTCGCACAGCGAACGCTCGGGCAAGGAAAGCGCCTCCATGTTGCGCACGGCCGTCAACGCGGCGCGCGCCACGTCGAAGCGGCCCGCCCAGCCGTGCGACAACACGTCGGAGACGGTAAACGAGAACCGCTCGCGATAGTGCTGCTCGTTGAGCGGGTTCGCCACCAGCCGGCCGCGCAGCGACGCGAGCCGGCGCGCGTCGCCGGAGTCGGCGGCGATATCGAACTGCGCGAGCAGCCCGTAGTTCTCGACGGATCGATCTTCGGCGAGGTGAGCGCTCATCGTCAGGCGGCGCGCGTAGAAACGTGCGACGTCCGGGTCGCCCGTCCAATCGTGGGCGATGACGTACAGGATCGAGTACGCCGTCGCCGCGTTGCGGTGCGACTCGACGCGCTCGAACCAGCGGGCGGCTTCGAGCGCACGATCTTGCGCGTCCTCGAAGTCCTCGCGGTAGAACGACGCCAACGCGGTGCGCGCCAGCACGCGCCCGACGATCATCGGGTTGTCGACGGCGCGCCCGGTCGCGAGCGCCTCGCGCGCAAACCAGGCGCTCGCCGCGTCGTTGCCCTGACGGGCTTCGACGATGGCGCGCGACGCTGAGAATGCGGGCGCGAGCTCGGGCACGCTGTCGTCGACCGCCGCGAGCGCCTCTTCCGCGTCGGCGATGTGGTGGGTGTTGATCAGCAACGGGATCAGCAAATCGAGGAGATATTGGCGAATCGGGCCGCTGCAGTGCGCGACCGCCCGCTTGAGGAGCGCGATGCCGCCCGGGACGTCGCCCCCGGTCACGGACTTCATCGCGCGAAGCCCGATCGCGATGGGATTACGAATGCGCGCGGAGGCGGGGAAGTGTGCCAGCGCGGCGTCGATCTCCGCATGCCGCGCTTCGGCCGCGATCGCATAGAAACGTTCGACCGTCAGCGCGGCATCGTGCCCGCTCACCATGGTTCGATGCAGCAGCGGTAGCCGCGCTCGTACGGTGCGCCGACCCCCTGGAGCGCCGAAGAGCACGACAAGCCGCGGAAAGCCCGGACGCGGCCCATCGGCGACTCTGTTACCGACGCCGGACTGGATTCCTGTCCGGCGCTTTTTCGGCGCGCGCCGGAAGCTTCTTCGGTGCGGCGAGCGCATAGCTTTCGCCGATCAAAACGCACAGGATCCCGAGCGCCGGCTCGTCGCCCGGTGCGAAACGCGCGGCGATCAAAACAACCGTGTCTCCGCAAGATCGAGATCGTATTGCACGCGGCGGAAGATGTCGTCGGGGATCTCGCCGCGGTCGCGCAGCTGCATGATCGCTTCGCGCTCCGCGCGCACGGCCTGCTCCTGCGCGTCGTGGTCGAAGCGGCTCTCGGCGGTTTCGTCCGCAAAGCCCGGCACGTGGTGCGTGCGCAAATGATCGATGCGGTGCTCGTACTCGTCGGCCAGCCGTTCGATCACCTCGCGCTCTTCCTCGCCCTGCACCGCCGCGCGCATGTCCCGGATCTTGCGCAAGCCGGCCTCGAGCGCCGCGACGCGGACTTCGATCTCGCGCGCGTCGCCGTCGCCGTCGCGCGCGAGGCCCAGCCGTTTCACGAGCGGGATCAGGCTGAGACCTTGGCCCACCAGCGTCACGAAGATCACGACGAACGTGATGAACACGATCGCGTCGCGGCCGGGGAACGGCGCACCGAGCTGCGCGGTGAACGGGAGCGCGAGCGCGGCGGCGAGCGAGACGATCCCGCGCATCCCCGTCCAGCCGATCATCGTGAGCGCGGCGAGCGGCGGCAGCGGATCGCGTTCGCGCAAGCGTGGGAAGAGCGCGCGCGGCGCCCACGCGGCGGCGTACACCCACAGCAGGCGCACGACGATCAGCAGCGCGCTGATGGCGAGCGCTGCCGGAAGGATCGCGAGAGCGCGCGAGCCGTCGTGAACGAACGTGCGCAGCTGCAAGCCGATCGCCAGAAACACGAACGCGTTGATCACGTAGATCCACAGCGACCACACGTTCTCGCCGACGAGCCGTGTCTCGGGCGAGTAGATCACCGCCGAGCGCCGGCCGAGGCGAATCCCGGCCACCACCGTGGCGAGCACGGCCGACACGTGCAGCGCCTGACCGGTCAAGTACGCGGCGTACGGTGTCGCGATGATGATCAAGTTGTCGATGAGCGAGTCGCTCAGCGCGAAGCGGTCGAGCGCGCGCGCGAGCCGTTCGACGCACCACTCGATCGCGACGCCGACGAGGATGCCGCCGGCCGCGACGAGCACGAACGAGCCCGCCGCGCTCGGCAGCGAGAACCCGCCGGCGACGACCGCGGCGACGGCGTAGCCGTAGATCACCAGCGCGGTCGCGTCGTTGACGAGCCCTTCGCCTTCGAGCACCGCGACGATGCGGCGCGGCACCGCGAAGCGTTCGAACGTCGCGATCGCGGCGACGGCGTCCGGCGGCGATACGATCGCGCCGAGCACGAACGCCGCCGGCCAGCCGAGACCCGGCACGAGATGTTCGGCGACGATCGCGACGGCGACGGTGCTGAGCACGACGAGCCCGATCGCGTTGCCGAGGATCGGCCGCAAGTTCGCGCGGAACAGCGCCCAGTCGGTCGACCAGCCTCCGCTGAACAGCAGCGGGGGCAGGATCGAGAGGAAGATCCAGTCGGGCGAGATCGTGACGGGCGGCAGCCCCGGCACGAACGCCAGCGCCGTCCCCGCGAGCACGAACACGATCGGATACGGCAAGGCGAACCGCTTCGCGACGATCGCGAAGGCGACTGCGGCTGCGAGCCCCAGGACCAGCAGCACCGGCTCGGTCATCGCCGACCGATCCGCCGGTGAGGTCGCCGCCTCCCGCCGCGCGTACGAAAGCGGGCGACCGGGTACGGCGGAAGGTGCGACGCGAAGACGGCGGGCTTCCCGGCCAGATCGACGACACCATCGAGTCGATCGCGGAGCTCGAGCGCAAGGCGCTCGCCGGGGCGTCGCTGCAGCAGCGCGCGATCGAGCGCTTCATCTTGGGGCTGGGCCGGCCGCGCACGGTCTGGATCATCCTCGCCCTCGTCGCCGCATGGATCGCGCTCAACGTGGTGCTCGCGCTCGCGGGCCGGCCGCAGATCGACCCCGCCCCGTACTACTGGCTCGACGGCGTCATCGGCCTGGCCGCGCTGCTCATGACGATCCTCATCCTCACCAGCGAGAACCGGATGAGCGAGATCGAAGAGCAGCGCTCGCGCCTCCACCTGCAGATCAGCATGCTCGCCGAGCGCAAAGCGGCCAAGATCATCCAGCTGCTCGAGGAATTGCGGTACGATCTTCCCACCGTCGCGAACCGCGAGGACCGTGAGGCCGCCGAGATGACGATGCCGACCGATCCGCACGAGCTCGCCGAGGAGCTGGAAAAGCGTACGCCTACTCGCGGCGAGCTTCCCCAGGAGTAGCCGCCGGAGGATGGGGCTCGCGCGTCCCGAATCCGGGGCAGGTCGGCGGAGGCACAACGGTCTCCGCTCTTTCACGTCCCACCTTCCGACGGAGATCCGATGTCCCGTATACTTCGCGCCGTGGCCGGGCTTGGCACGGCGGCGCTCTGCGTCTCGCTCGCCGCTTGCAACAACGGGGGCGGCGGCGGTAACATCGCGGCCGTCAACGGCCAGACCATCAGCCGCGCCGACTTCGACCACAAGCTCGAGTCGAGCCCCGCTGCAAAACAGGTGCTCGGCCAGATGGTTCAGCAGCAGCTGATCGATCAGTACGCGCGCGACAAGAAGGTCGAGGTCGGCCAAGCCGACATCGACAAGAAGCTGACCGAAACGAAGGCTCGGATGCAGCCCGGTCAGTACGAGCAGATCCTCAAGCAGCAGAGCCTGACCGAGCAAGACGTCCAGAACATCCTCAAGCAGCAGCTCGTGCTCGAGAAGGCGGTCGCACCGCAGGTCCACGTCTCGGAGAGCGATATCAAGGCGTACTTCGACAAGAACCGCACGCTGTTCGACAAGCCCGCGCAGGTGCGCGCGCGCCACATCCTCGTCGCCGACGCGGCGAAGGCGAAGGAAGTCCTCGCGAAGCTCAAAGCGGGCGGGAGCTGGGACGCGCTGGCCAAGCAGTACTCGACCGACCCGTCCAGCAAGGACAAGGGCGGCGAGCTCGGCTTCTTCGGCCGCGGTCAGATGGTGCCGGCGTTCCAAGACGCCGCGTTCGGCGCCAACGTCAACCAGATCGTGGGCCCCGTGAAGTCGGCGTTCGGCTACCACGTCCTTCAGGTCGAAGAGAAGAAGCCGGCGCAAAAAGCATCGCTCGCGAGCGCGCACGACACCATCAAGACGCAGCTCACGAACCAGCAGCAGGCGACGGCGGTTCCGGCGTTCCTCCAGCAGCTCAAGAGCGGCGCGAAGATCGACGTGTACGACGACCGCTTCAAGGACCTGTTTCCGGCCCCGCCGGGCGCCGCGACGCCGGCCGCCACGACGGCTCCGGCGAGCGCAGCTCCGGCGAGCGCAGCACCGGCACCGGCCGCGACGAAGTAACTTCCTTCGCCGCAATGACCAGCGCGAGGCGGGAGTCGGATCGACCCCGCCTCGCGAACGTCCCGGCGTGATCCGCATCGTCGGCCTCGGACCGGGCGACCCGGGGCTTCTCACGCTCGGCAGCCGCGAGTCGCTGCGCGCCGTCGGCCGCGCCGCGACCGTTCTGGCGCCGCCGGAGCTCGTGCGGTTTCTCGAGAGCGACGGCGTGACGATCGAACGCGCGCTCATCGACGACCAAGGTCTGTTTCTGCGCGGGTCCAGCGAGGTGATCGACAACTTCGTCGCGCGGCTCGACGACCGCGACCTCGGCTTGGGCGTGCTGGGCAACCCGCTCTCGGATTTCCTCGGGCTGCCGATGCTGCTGCGCGCGCTCGAACGGCGCGGTTTCGCCGCCGAGATCATCCCCGGCATGCCCCGCGCGACGCTGTCCGCGTCGATCACGATGCCGCTCGTCCCGCTGCCCCCCGGCTCGACGCACCACACCTGGGACGACCTCATCGAGATCATGGCGCGGCTGCGCCGCTCGTGCCCGTGGGACCGCGAGCAGACGCACGCGTCGCTGGTCCGCTACCTGATCGAAGAAGCGTACGAGGTCGTCGACGCGATCGAGCACGGCAACGACGTCGACCTGTGCGAAGAGCTGGGCGACCTGCTGTTCCAAATCGTCTTCCACGCGCAGCTCGCGACGGAGCGCGGGAAGTTCTCGGTCGCCGACGTCATCGACGGGCTGTCCGACAAGATGATCCGCCGCCACCCGCACGTGTTCGGCGACGTCGCGGTCGCGGACGTCGCGGGCGTATGGGCCAACTGGGAGGCGCTGAAGGCGCAAGAGGCCACGGGGCAGTCGCGCAGCTCGAAGCTCGACGGCATCCCGGCGCACATGGCGGCGCTGCAGCGCGGCCAGAAGATGCAAGAGAAAGCGGCGCGCGTCGGCTTCGACTGGACCGATGCGCGCGACATCACCGAGAAGCTGTCCGAAGAGCTGCGTGAGCTCGCGGAAGCGCGCATCAAGGCGGGCGATCTCAAGCCGGAAGACCCGCACGTGCGCGAAGAGCTCGGCGACGTGATCTTCACCGTCGTGAACCTCGCGCGGCGCCTGGGTATCGACGCGGAGGGCGCGATGCGCGACGCCAACGCGAAGTTCGAGCGCCGCTTCCGCTACATGGAAGCGTACGCGATCGCCGGCGGCCGGCAACTGGGCGACATGACGCTGGACGAGCTCGAGGATCTGTGGCAGCAGGCGAAGACGGCGGCGTGACTCACCCCGAGCCTGGCTCGAGTCACCCTGAGCCTGTCGAAGGGTGGGCCGCGATCCGGCTGCGGATGAGCGCGCACGACGCGCACTACGGCGGCAACCTCGTGGACGGTGCGCGCATCCTCAGCTTGTTCGGCGACGTGGCGACGGAGCTGCTGATCCGCCACGACGGCGACGAAGGCTTGTTCGTCGCGTACGACCTGGTGGAGTTCAAGGCGCCGGTGCACGCGGGGGACTACATCGAAGCGCGCGGCCGCATCACGCGCGTCGGCACGACATCCCGCACGATGGAATTCGAAGCGCACAAAGTGATCGCCGCGTGCCCGGATATTTCGCCTTCGGCTGCGGACGTGCTGGACGAGCCGTTGCTCGTCGTGCGTGCGCGCGGAACGTGCGTGACGCCGAAAGCGTCGCAGCGCCGATGATTCGCGTCGCGCTGGCATTCGCCGTCGCGGCATCGTTCGCAGCGGCACCCGATTACGTGCGTGCGAAGGATCAGGTGCGGCAGCGCGGATGGTCGTGCGTCCAAGTGAAGGCCGATCGCGCGGAGCACGCCTTCGCCTACAGCGTCGGGCTGAGCACCAAGCATCTTCCGGAGCTGGGTGTGTTCGGTACCGGCGACCCGGCGGTCGCGTGCGCGGCCATCGATCGTGTCGCCGGCGCGCTGATCCTCGCCGGCCGCCGGCCGCGCAACGGTTCCGAGATGTTCCGCAACGCGGAAGGGCGCGTCGTCCTGCGCGCCGTTCTGCGCAAGGAATTCTTCGAACGGTGCGCGCTAGCCAGGCGGTGGCGCGACGAGCACCACATCGTGGACGCGCGAGCGATGCAGATCCTCGTGCTGGATCCTCGCGAACCGATGCCGAGATAGGCGAGGAGATGCCGTACTGGAGCCTCATCACGCTCGAGCGGGAAGCGTTCGTCGAACGCTTTCCGACGTAACGCCCGCGCTTCGCGCCTAGTCCTGCTCGAGGGCCGCACCTGCGGCCAAGCTGCGCAGTTTCGCGTAGGCGATCTCGCGCGCCATCGGCGCCATGCCGCAGTTCGTCGAGCACACGATCCGGTCGTCGGGTAAATGCTGCCGCGCGAGCTCGATCGTCGCGCGCACGTCCTCCGGCGTTTCGATGCGGTCGCTCGCGACGTCGATGACGCCGATCGCAACGATCTTTTCGCCCGCGAGCGCAAGCACGCCGGGCGGGACGTGCGATCCGGCGAGCTCGATCGAGACTTGATCCACGGTGCTCTTCGCGATCAGCGGCAGGACGTGCGCGTATTGATCCCACTGCGCGCCAAGGTTCGCTTTCCACTGCACGTTGGCGGGGATGCCGTAGCCGTAGCAGACGTGTACCGCGGTGACGCACGATGCACCGCTGAGCGCGGTGTCCAGCGCGTCGATGCCCCACGCCGCGACCTCGTCGAAGTACACGTTGAACGCGGGCTCGTCCAGCTGCACGACGTCGACGCCTGCCGCGATCAAATCGGCGATCTCTTCGCGGATGGCGCGCGCGAACGCGAACGCCAGCTCGGCGCGGTTGCCGTAGACTTCGTCGACGACGGTGTCGACCAGCGTCATCGGCCCCGGGATCGTGATCTTGAGCGGGCCGTCGGTCAGCGTCCGCGCGAAACGCACGTCGTCGGCGTGGACCGGCGCGATGCGCCGCACCTCGCCGGTGACGGTCGGGCACACCGCTTCATAGCGGTCGTCGCGGATGCCGCGCTTCTGGCGGTTGGCGGCGTCGATGCCGCCGAGCCGCTCCGCGAACCCGTGCACGAAGTGCTTGCGCGCCTGCTCGCCGTCGGTGACCGTCTCGATCCCCGCACGCAGCTGTTCGGCGACCGCGATGCGCGTCGCATCGCGCTGTGCTTCGATCAGATCCGCACCCTCGAGCCGCCAGCTCGGAAAGATCCGCTCGGGCTCGGCAAGCCAGGCGGGCTTCGGAAGACTTCCGGCGATCGTCGTGGCAAACGGCATGCCGCTCACTTCAACATCGCCCGCCGAATTACGTGGTCAAATTCGCGCCGAAATAACGCGGCAATCTCGCGGCAGCGGCTCACGTCTAGCATCGGACGATGTTCCGATCGCACCGCTGGCCGTCCACGTGACGGGAAAGGAGCTTGCGCAATTCGCCAAGACCAAGGGCTGGTTCTTCCACCGGCGCGGCGGGCGTGCGAGCCATGTCATCTATGCCCATCCGGCCACGTCGCAGCGGATCACGATCCCGATCCACCGCGGGAAGGACGTCCCAAAGGGTCTGCTGATGGTTCTCCTCAAAAAGATCAACAATCCCTGAGGGCTTTTTGATGACTTATACGATCGTTCTCGAAGACGGCCCCGACGGCGGTTGGGGCGGGCTCGTTCCCGACCTTCCCGGGCTCTTGCTGCTCGGGGACTCGCGCGACGAGATCATCGCGCAAGCGCCGGATGCGATCCTCGACTACCTCGACGCTATGCGCGATTCGGGTCAGCCGGTTCCGCAACCGGGCCGGTATGCCGTGCAAGTCGAGGTCCAAGCGGCCTAGCGTTACCGTTGCGACTGGATAAGTTTCTCAAGGTCTCGCGGCTTGCGAAGCGGCGCGCGGAGGCCAAGGACGGGATCGAAGCCGGGCGGATCACCAAGGACGGCCGCGCGCTCAAGCCCGGTTACGAAGTGAAAGCCGGCGACGTGATCGTGCTGCACTACCGCACGAAGTTTCTCACCGTGCGCGTGGTGCTGGTCCCCGAGCGCGTGCTGCCGTCGCTCAAGCCCGCGGATTTGTACGAGATCGTCGACGAGCGCAAAGACGACCCGGTGGACTGGCTTCGCTGATGATGCGTTTGCTGATCGGCGCGTTCGGCGCCGCGTGGCTCCTCGGGGCAATGGTGCTCGTCACGCTGGCGTACGGCGGCATCCGGCACACCGACCTGTGCGCCTCGCGGCCCGAGTTCGGCGACGTCGCGGGCATGTGGCCGCGCGAGGCCGACGAGTTCTCCGCCGCGATCGCCGGCCGCAGCCCGTACCTCGCATCGGTCGATCACCGCGACGGCAACCGGATCCGCAGCGTGCGCGTCGCGCGCAACCTCGTCACCGTCGCGCTCGACGGACGGAACCGCTGGCGCACCGCGGAGACGCCGGGCGCGACGTGGCAGCTCGTGTACGCGCGCCACCACGGCGGCGTCGCGGGCGGCGGGTTGCCATGTGTGAAGATCGACGTCGTAAGCGGCCGCACGGTGCAGCACTGGGCGTGGGCCGCTTCGGACTTGAACGTGCTGCGGTGACCGCGCATGCCGTGGTCGATTCCGTTGCCTGAACGCTCGCGATTGTCTTCCGATGCGAAAGATGCGCTCGCGCGCGAGGTGCCCGCGGATCCCGGCGTGCGCGCCGCGCTGCGCAACGGGCTGGCGCTCTATGGTGGGATCGACGCCGGCGGCGAGCTGGTGTTTCGCACGCGGCGCTCC
Organism: Candidatus Elarobacter sp.; assembly: GCA_036403315.1. Taxonomy (GTDB): domain Bacteria; phylum Vulcanimicrobiota; class Vulcanimicrobiia; order Vulcanimicrobiales; family Vulcanimicrobiaceae; genus Vulcanimicrobium. The sequence goes on along the minus strand of DASWRD010000071.1, from coordinate 38,003 downwards.
GCGGTCGCGCGCCTCGCGCGCACGCTGTTCGAGGACCAGCGCGCCGCCGCGACGGTGCGGCGCGGCCACGACGCGCGGCTCTACAAGACGACGACGTTCGAGATCGATCTCGGGCCGGGGCCTGCGCAGCCGCCACCCAGGCCGCGCCGCCGGGACGAGCGGCGCGCGGAGCTGCGCGCGGCGTTCTTGTGCAACGGTTCCGTCGCGGCGCCGCACCACGGCTATCACTTGGAGTTCGTCGCCGCCGATTCCGCACGCGCCGACCGCATCGCGGCGCTCATCGCCGCCGAAGGCCTCACACCGGGGCGGATGACGCGCAAAGGCCGGCCCGTGGTCTATCTCAAGGGCCTGGACGCGATCGTCACGGTGCTCGGCGCGGCCGGCGCATCGGGCGCGGTGCTGCACCTCGAGGACGTCCGGGCCGTCAAGGAGACGAAGAACCGCATCCACCGCCTGGTGAACACCGAGGCCGCGAACGTCGTGCGCGCCGCGTCCGCCGCGGCCGCGCAGCGCGAGGCCATCCAGTACCTCGCCGACGCCTACGGCTTGCGCAACCTCTCGCCGGCGCTCCGCGAAGCCGCCCAGCTCCGCCTCGCGCATCCCGACGAGACGCTGGCCGAGCTGGGCCGCCGCTGCCACCCCGCGGTGGGGAAGGCCACGATCAACGGCCGGCTCGCCTCGCTGATGCGGCTCGTGAAGCGGCTGCGCGGCGAGCGAGAGGAGCCTGAAGTTTCCTTCGCCTAAAGCGAACGGGCTATGCGCATCGGAATCAACGGGTTCGGCCGGATCGGCCGCAATTTCGCCAAGGCCCTCCTGGAGCGGCACCCCGGCGTGGAGATCGCCGCGGTCAACGACCTCACCAGCGCCGCCGAGTGCGCGCACCTCTTCAAGTACGACTCCAACTACGGCACGTATCCGGGCGACGTGGAAGCGACCGCCGACGGGATCACCATCGACGGCAAGGCGATCCGCGTGCTGGCCGAGCGCGACCCCGGCAAGCTGCCGTGGAAGGACCTCGGCGTCGAGATCGTGATCGAGTCGACCGGGCTCTTCACCGACGCCGCCAAGGCGCGCGCGCACATCGACGGCGGCGGCGCGAAGAAAGTCATCATCTCCGCACCGGCCAAGGGCGAGGATATCACGGTCGTGCTCGGCGTGAACGACGCGCAGTACGATCCCGCGAAGCACCACGTGATCTCGAACGCGTCGTGCACCACGAACTGCCTGGCGACCGCGGTCAAACCGATCGTCGACAACCTCGGCTGGGTCAAGGGCTTCATGTGCACGATCCACTCGTACACCAACGATCAGAACATCCTCGACGCGCCGCACAAAGATCTGCGGCGCGCGCGCAACGCGGCGACGAACATCATCCCCACGTCGACCGGCGCGGCGAAGGCTCTCTACCTCACCATCCCCGAGGTGCAGGGCACGTTCGACGGGTTCGCGCTGCGCGTCCCGACGCCGACCGTCTCGATGGTGTACCTCGTCGTGCAGACGAAGAAGGCGACGACGCGCGACGAGCTCAACGCGATCCTGCGCGGCACGGCGCAAACCGAGCTGAAAGACTACGTGCAGTACACCGAGGAAGAGCTCGTGTCCAGCGACTTCAAGCAGAACCCGCACAGCTCGATCATCGACGGCAAGCTCACCAATGCCAACGGGGACCTGATCCAGATCGCGGCGTGGTACGACAACGAGTGGGGCTACTCGTGCCGGCTCGCGGACCTCACCCAGATCGTCGCCGCCAAGATTCCGAGCGCAGTGTAGTTGCACCGCACCGGTTCGGCGTTCGCCGCTGCCGCGGTCCTCGCGGCGGGGACGTGCGCTCCGGCGCCCGCGGCATTGCGCGCGTTCGCGTACGACGACGTCTTCCGCATCGTGTCCGTCGCGACGCCGCAGCTGTCGCCGGACGGCAAGCGCATCCTCGCGGTCGTGACGCGGATCGACCGCGAGCACGACAAGCGCGTGCGGGATCTCGACGCGATCGACGTCGCGAGCGGCGCGCGCCGCACGCTGGCCAAGGCGCGCGCGGGATTATCGTCGGCACGCTGGTCGCCGCGCGGCGACCGCATCGCGTTCATCGCCGATCCGCCCGGTAAGGGCAGCGACGCGAAGCCGCAGGTGTTCGTGATGGGCGGGGACGGCGGGCCCGCGCTGCGTGTAACCGACGCGCCGGAAGGCGTGGAGCACGTCGTCTGGCACCCCGGCGGCAGCGCGCTGGCGTACGTGGCCGTCGATCCGAAGCCGAAGGCGACCGGCGACGCGCGCTTCGTCGACGCGTATCACGTCGGCAACGATCCTGCGCTGGCGCACGGCGCGGCGCGCCCCGCACGCGTCTGGCTGCAGCCGCTGCCCGCCGGCAAGCCACGGCTGCTCACGCGCGGCGGCGGCAGCGTGACGTACGGTGAAGGCGAGTCGACGCTGTCGTTCTCACCCGACGGCGCGACGCTCGCGTACCTGCACGCGCCGACCGCCGTGCTCAACGACGCGGACGACGCGACGTCGCGCTTGATCGACGTGGCGTCGAGTCGCGAGCGCCCGCTGGGCGCGTCCGCGTCGCACGAGCACGATCCGCTGTTCGCACCCGACGGCGCGCACGTCGCGTACCTGCACAGCGACGGCGACAACCAAGTGCATCCCACGCACGCGTACGTCACGGGGCCGCAAGGCGGACCGGGCACCGCCGTCTCGGCGTCCGTCGACCGCGCCGTGCGCGACATCGGCTGGGAGCCCGGCGGCCGCGTGCTGGACTTCACCGTCGCGGACGGAACCGCGTACGTGCTATACCGCGCACCCGTCGGCGGCACGCCGCAGCGCGTCGACCTCGGCGGCATCAGCGTGATGTCGGGGCTCGACGGCGCGCTCGGAAACGACGGCGCGCTCGCGTTCGTCGGTTCCGCGACGCAGCACCCCGACGAGATCTACTACGCCGCTCCGCACGCCGCGCCGCGGCGGCTCACGCACTACAACGACGCCGTCGCATCGCTCGCGCTCGGCGCGAGCGAGCGCGTCACGTTTGCGAGCACCGCCGGCGTCGACGGCGACGCGGTGCTCGTCACGCCGCCGGGCTTTTCGGCTGGGCGGACGTACCCGCTCGTCATCGTGATCCACGGCGGGCCGACGTCCGCGTCGACCGAGACGTTCAGCACGCGCGCGCAGCTCATGGCAGCGCGCGGGTGGCTCGTGCTGCAGCCGAACTACCGCGGCTCGACCAACCGCGGCGAGCGCTACCAGCGCGCGATCCACGTCGACACGGTCGACGGGCCCGGCAAGGACGTGCGAGCGGCGCTCGACGCGGTGAAGGCGCGCGGCGGCGTCGACGCGAGCCGCGTCGCGGTCAGCGGGTGGTCGTACGGCGGCGTGATGACGACGTGGCTGATCACGCACTACCATGACTGGCGCGTCGCGGTCGCCGGCGCGCCGGTGACCGACAACCTCGCCGACTACGCCACCGCCGACGACATCAACGCCGACCGCGAGCTCTTTCGCGGCTCGCCGTGGCTGGGCGACAACCGCGCCGACTACGTCGCGCAGAGCCCGATCACGTACGTGAAGGACGTGACGACGCCGGTGCTGCTGATGACGGACCGCGGCGACCAGCGCGTGTCGCCGGTGTCGGCCTACGAGTTCTACCACGCGCTGCGCGATCTCGGCAAACCGGTCGACCTCGTCGTCTATCCGGTCGACGGCCACTTTCCGAGCGATCCGGTACGCTCCGCCGACGTGAACCGGCGCTGGGTGGACTACATCGCGGAACACTTCGCGCGCTAGCGCATGTGCACCGTGCTCGTGCTGCTGCGCCCGAACCACCCGTGGCCGCTGATCGTCGGCGCCAACCGTGACGAGCGGCGCGACCGCGCGTTTGCGGCGCCGGGGCGGTGGTGGCCGGACACGCCGCACATCGTCGCGGGCCGTGACGTGCTCGGCGGCGGCAGCTGGTTCGGCGTGAACGACGACGGCGTCGTCGCGACGATCGTCAACGGCTTGCACCGCCTCGGCCCGCTCGAGGGGAAGGCGAGTCGCGGCGAGCTCGTGCTGCGCGCGCTCCGCCAATCGGGCGCGGCCGCCGCCGCGGAATTCGCCGGCGCGCTCGCGCCGGAGCGCTACCGCGGCTTCACGCTGCTGCTGGCCGACCGTCGCGCGGCATTCGCGGTGAGCAGCGACGAGCGCAGCGTGCGCGTCGACCCGCTCGCACCGGGCCATCACATGATCACGCCCGAGGGCTGCGACGTCGTAGCGTCGCCGCGCTACGCCGCGCATTTCGAAGCGTTCCGCGGCGCGCCGCCGCCGGAGCCGGCGCGGGACGACTGGACGGCGTGGACCGAGCTCCTGCGCCGCGCGGACGACGACGATCCGCACCGTGCGATGACCGTCGCGATGGGCGACGAGCTCGGCACGGTGTGCAGCACGCTGCTGGCACTCCCGGCAGCACGCTCGGCGCCGCCGGTGATGCGCTTCGCGAACGGGCCGCCCACGGAGGCGCCGTACGAATCCCTCACCGCACCGTGGGTTCACGGCGCGAACGTCGAAGGGCGCTGACGCATGCATTTCAAGTCGCTCCGCGACGCGGACGTGCGCGGCAAGCGCGTGCTGCTGCGCGAAGACCTCAACGTCCCGACCAAGGACGGCGCGATCGGCGACGAGACGCGCATCACCGCCGCGCTGCCGACGCTGCGCTGGTTGCGCGAGCACGGCGCGAAGACGGTGATCCTCTCGCACCTCGGCCGCCCCAACGGAAAACGCGACGCGAAGTACTCGCTGCGGACGGTGGCGGCGCGGCTCGCGGAGCTGCTCGGCACGGAGGTGCGATTCGTCGACGACTGCGTCGGTGACGCGGCGGTCGCGGCGTCGCACGCACTGGCGGACGGCGGCTTCGCGCTGTTCGAGAACGTACGCTTCCATCCCGAGGAAGAGGCGAACGATCCGGCGTTCGCGCGCGAGCTCGCGAAGTCGGGCGACCTCTACGCGAACGACGCGTTCGGCACCGCGCACCGCGCGCACGCGTCGACCGCCGGCGTCGCGGCGTATCTGCCCGCGTACGCCGGGTTTTTGATGGAATCGGAGCTCGCGGCGCTCGCGCGGCTGACCGATCGTCCGGTGCACCCGTTCGTGTGCGCGATCGGCGGCGCGAAGGTCGCCGACAAGGTCGGCGTCTTCGAGCACCTGCTCGCGAAGGTCGACGCGTTCGTGATCGGCGGCGGGATGGCGAACACGTTTCTCGCCGCGCAGGGGATCGACGTCGGCCGCTCGCTGCGCGATCCCGACCTGCTGCCCGCGCAGAAGATCATCGCGCTCTCGCTCTCGAAGGGCGTGGCACTGCATCTGCCCACGGATGCGGTCGTCGCCGACGCGTTCGACGCCGACGACACGGCGCGCACCGTCCCGCTCAACGCGGTCGGCGGCGGGATGATCCTCGACATCGGGCCCGACACCGCGCGCGCGTACGCGGGCGTGCTGCGCGACGCGAAGACGATCGTGTTCAACGGCCCCATGGGCGTGTACGAAAAGCCGGCGTACCAGAACGGCACGCGCGTGGTCGGCGAAGCGATCGCCGAAGCGACGAAGCAGGGCGCGACCAGCGTCGTCGGCGGCGGCGACGCGGCCGCCGCCGCGCACGCGCTCGGCTTCGCCGGCGCGATGACGCACGTGTCCACGGGCGGCGGCGCGACGCTGGAGTTCCTCGAAGGCAAGACCTTGCCCGGCGTCGCGGCGCTGGAGCGCTGACGTCCGTGCGCGCGCGCAAGCCGCTGATCGTCGGGAACTGGAAGATGCACAAGACGATCGCGCAGACGCGCGCCTTCGTCGCCGACGTGTGCGCGCGCGACCTGCCGCTGGCCGAGGTCGACGCGGTGATCTGTCCGCCGTTCACCGCGCTGTGCGCCGCCCACGAAGCGCTCGGGGGCTCGGCGATTGGTTTGGGCGCGCAGAACGTGGGCTGGGCGGACGAGGGCGCGTTCACGGGCGAGATCTCGCCGGCGATGCTGGTCGAGTGCGGCGTGAGCTGGGTGGTGATCGGCCATTCCGAGCGGCGGCATCTGTTCGGCGAGCTCGATTACCGCGTCAACGAAAAGGCGCGGGCCGCGCTGGCGCATGGGATCACGCCGATCGTCGCGGTCGGCGAGACGGCGGAAGAGCACGCGGCTGGGCAAGCGCGCGACAAAGTGTGCGCGCAGGTCCACGCCGCGTTCGACGGCATGCCGGTCACGGACGTCGCGCGCTGCGTCGTCGCGTACGAGCCGATCTGGGCGATCGGCACCGGAAACGCCGACTCGCCCGCGGAAGCCAATCACATCATGGGCGAGATTCGCGCGCGGATGCCGGGGCTCGATCGCGTGCGCGTCCTCTACGGCGGCAGCATGAAACCCGACAACGTCGCCGCGTTCCTCGCGCAGCCGAACATCGACGGCGGGCTCGTCGGCGGCGCGAGCCTCCATCCCGACTCGTTCACCGCGCTGCTCGAAGGCGCACGCTCGTGAAACGGCGGCCATTCGTGCTCGCGATCCTGGATGGCTGGGGCACGAGCGCGGCGACGCACGGCAACGCGATCCTCGCCGCCGATCTGCCGAACTGGACGCGCATCCTGGCGACGTATCCGAACACGCTGCTCGAGGCGAGCGGCGAACCGGTCGGGCTGCCGAAGGGCGTGATGGGCAACAGCGAGGTCGGGCACATCAACATCGGCAGCGGGCGTGTCGTGCCGCAAGGCGTCGTCGTGATCGACGAGGAGATCGCGAGCGGCACGTTCGGTCAGAACAAAACGCTGCGCGCATGCATCGGCCACGTGCGCAAGAGCGGCGGCGCGGTACACTTGCTCGGACTCGTGTCGGACGGGAAAGTGCATAGCTCGCTCGACCACGTCGAAGCGCTGGTCGACGTGATCACCGAGGCGGGCGTGCCGCTCGCGATCGACGCGTTCCTGGACGGGCGCGACACGCCGCCGCGGTCCGCCGCGGCGTACATCGCGCGGCTGGAGCTGCACCTCGCGAAGCATCACAGCACCGGTGCGATCGCGACCATCTGCGGCCGCTACTACGCGATGGACCGCGACAAGCGCTGGGACCGCACCCGCAAGGCGTACGACGCGCTCGCGAACGCGACGGCGGAGCACCAGTACCGGACCGCGCAGGATGCGCTCGCGGCGGCGTACGCGCGCGGCGAGAACGACGAGTTCGTGCTGCCCGCGATCGTCGGGCAGCCGCGGCCGGTCCGCGACGGCGATGCGTGCATCTTCTTCAACTTCCGCCCGGATCGCGCGCGCCAGCTCACGCTTGCGTTCAGCGACCCGTCGTTCCCGCACTTCCCGGTCCGCACGTACGCCGATCTGATGTTCGCCACGATGACGCGCTACGAAGAGACCTTTCCCAACCCCGTGCTGTTCGGACCGCGGCCGCAGTACCACGTATTCGGCGAGATCGTCGCGAACGCGGAGCTGACGCAACTGCGGCTCGCCGAGACCGAGAAGTACGCGCACGTGACGTACTTCTTCAACGGCGGCCGGGAGGACGTGTTCCCGGGCGAAGACCGCATTCTGATCCCGTCCAACCGCACCGTCGCGACGTACGACCTCGCGCCGGAGATGTCGGCGAACGACATCACGACGGCGGCGGTCGAGGATCTTGCGCACCGGCGGCACGACGTGATCGTGATGAACTACGCGAACGCCGACATGGTCGGGCACACCGGCGTGTGGGACGCGACGATCTCCGCGCTCGAAACGCTCGACGTCGCGCTCGGCCGCCTCGAGCAAGCCACGCTCAAAGCGGGCGGCATCCTGGCGATCACGTCGGACCACGGCAACGCCGAAGAAAAGATCGACCCGGACGGCAACCCACTGACGGCGCACACGACGAACCCCGTCCCGCTCGTATTGATCTCTGAGAAACCGCTGGGCACGTTCGCGGACCACGGGAAGCTGGGCGACGTCGCGCCGACGCTGCTGCCGCTGCTCGGACTCCCCGTGCCCCCGGAGATGACGGGCACGAACCTGCTCGCGCCGGACGCCAATGTCACCCTGACCCCTCGACAAGCTCAGGAGAAGGGTGCGCCACGATGAAACGCAAGCGCCTGCAAGCCGCGGCGGAATTGCTCCGCGACAAAGCCGGCGGCGACCTCGACTGCGCGATCGTCCTCGGATCGGGCTTCGGCGCGGTGCTGCGCGACCGCATCGCCGGCGTCACCGTCGCGTACAAGAAGATCGACGGCATGCCGCTGCCCGGCGTCGCGGGACATGCGGGCGAAGCGCACGTCGGCACGCTGCACGGCCGGCGCGTCGTCGCGTTCAGCGGACGCTTTCACCTCTATGAAGGCCGCGCGACCGACGACGTGATTTACCCGGTCCTCGCCGCCGCGCACGCGGGCGCGAAGACGTTCGTGCTGACCAATGCCGCCGGCGGCGTCAACCCGGACTATCGCCCCGGCGATCTCATGCTGATCGTCGACCAGCTCAACCTCACCGGTACGAGCCCGCTGATCGGCGCCGATTTATTGCCGGGGCAAAGCGCGCGGTTCATCGACATGATGGACGCCTACGGCCCGCACCTGCGCGAGCTGGCGCGCCGCATGGCCGCGGAGTACGCGATCACGCTGCACGACGGCGTGTACGCGGGCCTCGCCGGCCCGGCGTACGAGACACCGGCCGAAGCGCGCTACCTGCGCGGCATCGGCGCCGACGCCGTCGGCATGAGCACCGTGCTCGAGACGATCGCCGCGCGCGCGCTCGGCCGCGACGTCGTCGGCTTCTCGCTGATCACGAACGTCCACGGCACCGGCGCGCCGACGTCGCACGAAGAGGTCCTCGAAGCATCGGCGCGCAGCGCCGGCGATGTCGCACGCCTCGTCGAAGGCATCGTCGCAAACCTCTGACGACACGACCCTATGGAGAATTCATGAAGAACGAAACCATGATCGGCGGCATCACCGTCGGCGGCCAGCCCACCGCGGAAGAATTGAGGTCGGGCCGCTTCGCGACGGTGGTGAACATTCGCGGGAGCGCCGAGGAAGGCAACACCACCGACGATGCGCTCGCCGGTTCGGACATCACGTACGCTCACGTCCCGTGGACGATCGACACCGTGACGAACGAGGACATTGCGCGCATTCGCGAAGCCGTTGACGCCGCGGAAGGACCCGTCCTGATCCATTGAGCGGGCGCGACGCGCGCTGCGGTCGCAGCGGCCATCGTGCTCTCCGAAAAAGACGAAACTGGCGCCAAAGGCGCGCTTCAGAAAGCGGCGGAGGCGGGCTTCGAGATCACCGGAACGCCGTACGCCGAGTTCACGGAACGCTACTTCACCACACGGCGCTAGCACGCTTGAGAACGCCCGCCGCGAGAAATATGAGCCGCGCTACGGGAGGCTAGCGCGGTTCGTCTGGGCGTTTGGGTTTCTGTTCGTCACGATACTCCGCGATCCGCCGTTCGGAACGATCACGCGCTTCGTCGACACCTTTGCGCATCCAATCGGGCCAGGTCTTCGCGGCCTCACGGATCGGCCCCATCGATTTCTCGTACCAGTCGTCGGGAAGGTTTTTCATCATGAAGACTCCTGAGAGGTGTGGAAATGGAGGACGGCTGTGAATAGCGAGGATAACGCATTTCTCATCGCGGCGTTAAGCCCTTATCCGCGATCAATTCGTCGAAGACGCTCAATTCCGCTCCTTCTCCGGCGCTACGTGCCGACGACGGAGCGACGGTGTCTGCCAATCGTGGCACCGCTTCGCTCTTGTTCCAAGGGCGGTAACGACCCACCGCATCCTTTCGCGCTGCCGTCATTGCGAATAACTCTCTATATCGGCGTGGTGTGACACCGACGAACGGCTCGAACTTGACCGTATCCGCGGACGGGTTGGACCCATCGACGCTGATTTGCTTGTCGTAGAACTTCTGCGCTAGACTTTTCGTGTAAGGTTCGATATAGACAACTCGGTCGAGGCCGGCCGCGATAATTTGCTTCGCACAATCGTGACATGGAAACGTTGTTACGAACAGCGTGCATCCGGCGACGCAGGTTCCGTGCCGCGCGGCCGCGGCCAATGCGTCGGCTTCGGCGTGGACAGCGCGAATGTAGTCGATCGTCGACATGAATTTCGCTTTTCGCATGATCGCGCCACGGCCCAAGAGCATGGTCTCGGCGGCCGCATATGCATCATCCTCCGTCATTGATGTCAAGACCCCCTCCTTGATCAAGCGCCTTAAAATATCTGCGAGGAGCTCTCGCCGCTCGTCGTCGCTCGTGTCATAACCGAAGGCAGCGAAATCACGAACGTCGGATTTTCCCTCGGCCAGATCATTAGCGTCGAAAATTCCGCCGCCATGCTTTGGAACGTCGTTCGTACCTGTCGCCACCAAAGACCCGTCAACCCGGCAGATCGCGGCACCAACCTGCCGCGCCATCGATGATGACTGGTACGCCGCGATCTGCGCATGCGTCATGCCCACTTCGTCACGGGTCGGCGTCCGCGTCCAGTCACCGAAAAGCAACTCGATGAAGCGGCTAACTGACGATATTTCACCGCCAGCGGTGGACACGACGACGTCCGCCAGGGCGAACGCGTCGCTTACGTGCTGTCCGAAGGGCTTGTTCTGCTCGTCGAAATCCTTCTCGATGAGACGTTTAGCTTCGTTATGATCGAAATCGCCGTGTCCGGCGCTCTCGCGCAGTCGTTTTTCGACGGCGTCGAGTCGCTGCTGAGAACGCGAATATACTCCCACGGCGATGAATGCAGGGCCATAAAGACGACGAAGGGTCTCGACTTCGGCCTGGTGCTTCAGCGAGTCGAGAATGAACGCGACGCCGTTCGCCGGGCTTTCTCGCTGCTGCCCAAATTCGGACTCGCGAGCCGCGCGAACCGCATTCACCGCAAACATCGCCAGAGCGTCGTCGCGCACGCGTTCCCGAAGCGTATTTCCGGCATCCATGTGTGCTTCAACTCCCGCGCGTTTACCGTCACGCGTCAGAGCGTCGAACGGCGGGCCGGGAAGCCGGTGCATCAGTGCGCTCAGCTTGATGGGCTCATCGGATATGCAGTACCCGACGTCCCGCACCTCGCGGCGAATCGCAGCCGCGACTGCTTTGAGGTCGGCGCCGAGCGCACCGATCAGCCCGAAGACCAGCTCCGGTTGGCGAGACTTCCGGTCCGCGGCCGGCAGTAGATCACCCATCGTAGCAAAGTACCATGATCCAATGCCACCTGGGTGGCACTCGAAAGCCTACATGCTCGGGCTTGCTCGCAGGATAAGCAGGCCGTCCCGGAAAGGTATCCCGCTGCGCTCGCTTCGCCGGGGAGAAGTTTTCATGCGCCTCGTTTCGCCGTTTTCGCGCATCGCTGCGTTCACCATCCTGGTCGGCGCGGTCGCCGCCGGATGCGCGAGCTCCGGCACACGGGCCGTCCCCGGCGGCATGGCCGGTGATGATCATCAGCGCGCCGTTCGCAGTGTGACGAGTCTCGGCGCGTACAACGTCGACAAGACGAAGACCGCGGTCGCCGGGATCTCCTCGGGCGGCTTCATGGCGGTGCAGCTGCACGTCGCGTTCTCCGGCACGTTCCACTACGCGGCGGTCTACGCCGGTGGACCGTACTACTGCGCGCAGAACAGCCTCTCCACCGCGCAGACGACGTGCCAGTACGCGACGTCGAGCTCGCTCGCCGCGTCCGAGAGCTATCTCGACAGCCAATCCGCGGCCGGTACCATCGATCCCAAGAGCAACCTCAGCGGTCAGAAAGCGTACTTGTGGTCGGGCACGATGGACTACACCGTGTATCCGAAGACGATGAACGACCTGAACAGCGAGTACCAGCACTACGGCGTCGCGACGAAGTACGACAACACGTACGCCGCGGGACATGGCTGGGAATCGCCGGACGGCGAAGTCGCCTGCGGCACGACGGCCAGCCCCTACATGATCAACTGCAGCAGCTACGACTCCGAGAAGACGTGGTTGACGTACTTCTACGGCTCGGTCAACGCGAAGAACACGGGCGCGCTCGGCGGAACGCTCGTGAACTTCGACCAAACGCCGTACGGCGGCGGCGCGAACGACCTCGACACGAACGGCTACCTCTACGTGCCGGCGAACTGCGCGAGCGGGCAGCAGTGCCGCCTGATCGTCGCGCTCGACGGCTGCGTGCAAACGCAGGCGAACATCGGTACGAAGTTCGTCACCGAAGCCGGCATCAACAAGTACGCCGACACGAACAACATCTTGGTACTGTATCCGTATCAAGTCTCGAGCAGCACGCCCAACAATCCGAACGGCTGCTGGGACTGGTGGGGCTACGAGACGTCGATGTACGCGCTGAAAACCGGACCGCAGATGGCGGCGATCAAGAGGATGGTCGACCGCGTCCAGTCCGGCGGCGGCCCGACACCCACGCCGTCGCCCACACCGAACGGGACGCCGACACCGGGGCCGACGCCAACCCCCGTACCCACGCCGACACCGGCGCCCATCTGCTACAGCGGATCGAACTATTCGCACGTCGTCGCGGGCCGTGCCCATGACAGCCTCGGCTACGCGCTCGCCAACGGCTCGAACCAGAACATGGGCTTGGACAACGTCTTCTACCAAACGACGCTCAAAAAGACGGGCACGAACTACTACGTGATCGGCTGTCCATAGCGTTCCCTCGGACGCCGTGCCAAAGCGACCGAAGTCCTATCTTCGGCGCGTGCCGATGCTATCGTAGCCGGTAGCAGCCGCTGGGGTCGATGTCGACCCGGCGCGCGCCGATGCTGACGCTTCGCACGACGTGGTCCCAAAACGTCAGCGCGCGCACGATTACGGGCCGCAGCGCCGCCACGACCGCGCGGGCGCGTGCCGACACCGACAGGATGTCGCGCTGCCAGGCCGGATGGTCGCGCGGCAGCGTCGCGTGCAGCTCCGTATCGACGTCGGCGATGTGCGCCGGCGCCACGGCGAGCGGCACGAGCCCTAGCGCGTTGGTTTCGAGCGCGGGGCCCGGTGCGGCGGCGTCTTTCACGCGCTCGCCGTCATCTCGGCGTTTGCCGTCAGGTCCGCGCGGAGCTGTTGGATCGCGAGCAGATGCAGCTGCGAAACGCGCTGCGGTGATACGTTCAGCGGCCCGACCATCGCGCGCAACGGCTGTTCGCCGAAGTAGTGCGCCATCACGATGCTGCGCTGCCGCTGCGGCAGCGTGGCGATCGCGCGGCGCATGCACTCACGCTCCAGGCGCTCGATGATGATCTCTTGCGGGTCGCCGGCATGGTCGAGCTGCAGCCGTTCGCTGCGCGGGAGCGTCGTGTCGAGCGAGAGTGCGTTGCGGCGATGCGCTTCGGTCCGGGCGCTGCCGAGCGCCGGCGTGATCCGCTCCATCGCGCCGGGCGTCGGCAGCGTGCCGAGCTCTTGCGCGAGCGCATAGCGCGCCCGGTCCGCGATCCGAATCGTCCGGCGCATCCGCTCCGGGACGGGGTCCATCCGCCGCACACCGTTGAGCACCGCGCCGAGGATCAAGCGGCGCGCGTACTGCACGAGCGGGACGCCGCGCGTCGGGTCGAAGCCGTCGACCGCGCGGATGAGCCCGATGCAGCCGTCGCCCATGAGATCGTCGAGCTCGCTGCTCGGCACCATGCGGTGGATGCGGCGCGCGATGTATCGCACGATAGGCAGCAGCGCGCGGATGCGCTCTTCACGCGACTCGCTCATCGGCGCGGCCGCCTGCGCACGAACAGATCGTCCGCAACGCTTCCGAGCGCGATCTCCGCCACGGGCCCGAGCCCCTGCGCGAGCGGCTTGAGGATCTCGCGGAAGAGCACCGCGTTCATCACGTCGCGCGCGGTGACGTCGGCGCGCGGGTCAGCCGCGATGGAGGTTGTTGGCGATGCGCAGCATCTCATCGGCCGCCTGCACTCCCTTTGCGTTGGCCTCGTACGCCCGTTGCGCGCCGAGGATTTGCATCATCGCCTCGATCACCGAGACGTTCGAACGCTCCAGCATCCCGAACGCGAGCGACGGACCGTCGCGACCGCCGGCCGCGAACAAGCGCGCGCGTCCCGATGCATCCGTTGCGGCGAACAGCGTCGCGCCGAGCGGGCGCAGCGCTTCCGGCGATGCGAACGACGCCAGCCGCACGTGCGCGATCGCGCGATTCTTTGCAGCCGGCGTGTCGATCACGACGCGGCCGTCGCGCTCCACGCGCGCCGCGAGCGCATCCGCGGGGATGCGCACGCCGGACAGGGCCCACCCCGCGCTGTTGCGCAGCGTGCCGTCGGCTTCGCGCGCAAACTCGCCGTTGCGCGTATAGGCGCGTGCGCCGCCGCGCTCGACGACGAAGAATCCCGGCCCGTCGATGGCGACGTCGAACGCGCCGCCGCTGCGCACGAGCTTGCCCTGCGCGAACACCGCGTGCTTGCCGACACCCGTCGTGCCGAGACCGATCGAGCCGGCGCGCACGTCGGCGAACGTGGCGGCGGCGCCCTTGAAGCCCGCGACGTCCGCATTGGCGAGGTTGTCCGCGACGATCTCGAGCTGCGTCTGCTGGGCGGCCATCCCGCTGGCCGCGGCGTACATCGCGCGGTTCATCGCACGCGCACCACGTCGTTCGCCGACTTGTCGCGGGTGGCGTCGATGGCGAGCAGCGTCTTCTGCGCCGTCTCGAACGCGCGCTGCGCGGTGAGGATCGCGAGCGTCTCGCCGATCGGGTTCACCGTGCTCGTTTCCAGCGAGCCTGCGAGCAGATGCGTCCCCCGCTGCAGCGGGATCCGGTCGACGACGCGCCCGCCGTCGCGCACCGCTCCGTCCCCTTCGATCTTCGCGGCCTCGGAGACGCGTAGCGCGCCGTGCGCACCGTGCAGCCGCCGGCCGTGATCGTCGACCAAAAAGCCGTCACGGTCGCGCGTGAACGCGCCGCTGCGCGTGGTGCCGTCGCCGACGCGGAACGCGCCGTCGCCCAGCAGCGCGATGTCGAACGCGCGCCCGGTCGTGCGCACGGCACCCTGCTCGTGCGTGGTGCGCGCCGCGACTGCGAGCCCGCGGTCGGTCAGTGCGACCGCGGCGGCGCTCTTGCGGTAGCCGTCGGTCGAGGCGTTCGCGAGGTTGTGCGTCGCGATGTCGAGCTGAGCGCGGGCCGCCCGCAGCGCGCTCGCGGTCCAATCCAATCCGTCCATACCGCGATGGTCGCGGTCGCGGATGGCCGCCCGTTTACGGGGATGTTGCGAAGCGAAGTCGCGGTTCGCGGGTAGAGGTCAGCCGGCCGGCCCGGCCTTCGTCAACCGGGCGCAGGCCATCACGGAATCGGGCCGCCTCGTGGCGTAACCCTAGGTGAAGCCGGCCGGAGCGGATTTCCGCCGGTGATGAGGATACGGATGCAGATCGGGATCTTGGGCTCCGGGAACATCGGAGGGAACGCGGCGCGCGCCTTTGCACGAGCCGGTCATCACGTGCGAATCGCCAACTCGCGGGGCCCCGACTCCCTCAAGGCGCTGGCGGCGGAGATCGGGCCGAATGCCGAGGCGACGACCGCCCAGGACGCGGTCGACGCCAGCGACGTGGTGCTGATCGCGGTCCCCTGGACCAAGCGCGAGGAAGCTCTCGGCGAGATCGAGGGCTGGGACGACAAGATCGTCATCGACGCGATGAACCCGTACACCGAGGACTTCGAGATCGAGGACCTCGGCTCGAAGACGTCGACCGAGTTCATCCGCGCGCTCGTCCCCGGCGCCCGCGTGGTCAAGGCGTTCAACACGATCTTCTACAAGCGCTTGGCGACCGAGGGCAAGCCGAACGGCGAGAAGGGCCGGCTCGCGATCCCGGTAGCGTCCGACGACTCGGCTGCCAAGCGCGTCGTGATCGACCTGATCGACGAGATCGGGTTCGACCCCGTCGACAACGGCGGGCTCGTCGAGGGCGGCCGCAAGCAGCAGCCCGGGTCGCCCATCTACAACGAGCCCATCGGGGCGAAGGAGATGCGCGAGCAGCTCGCCCGCGCGTAGCGTCTAAGCCGGCGCGCCTACTCGACGAGCTGGTGCGTCGGCGCCCCGTTGTTGAGCGGGAGCTCGGCGATCTGATCGGTATCGGCGTCGCCGTCGCTCGCGGCGGCGGGCGGCTCCGCGCTCGGCGGCGCGGCCGGAACCATCGGGGTCCGCTCGATCAGCGACAGGTGCGACATCAGCAGCGAGCGCAGCTCGCTCTTCGCTTTCTCGGCGGTGTCCTGATGGCGCTGCGCCTCGCGGCGCGTCTCGTCGATGCGCGAGCTGAGCGCCGAGATCTCGCGTTCCGCCGTGAGCCGCGCCTCTTGCTTGATGAGGTCGGCCTCTTTGTGCGCCGCGGCCTTCACCTCGTCGGCGGTGCGCTGCGCGAGCAGCAGCGTGGACTGCAGCGACTCTTCCATCGTCTTGAAGTGCGATAACCGCTCGCGCAGCTCCGCGATCTCGCCCTGGAGCGCGGTGCGCATGCTGTTCTCGTCCTCGAGCGTCTCGATGATCTCGTCGAGGAACTCGTTGACCTCGTTGCGGTCGTAGCCCTGGAGCGACTTCTTGAACTCTTTGTGCTGGATGTCGATGATCGTGATCTTGGCCATCAGCGCAGGTCCTTGATGCCGAGGATGCCGTCGACGTCGAGCTGCTCGCGCACGCCGGCGGAGTTGACGGTGACGCCGGACGGGACGACCAGGTAGATCGCTTCCGCCAGCTTCTGGATGCGGCCGTCGATCGTGTACGCGACGCCGGACGTGAAGTCCACGACGCGCTGCAGCAGGTTGCGGTCGGCGCCCTGCACGTTGACGATCACGACCTGGCGCGCGCGCAGCGCGTCGGCGATCTCCGTCACGTCGCCGAACGAGCGCGGCGCGAACACCGCGACCGAGCCGCCCGACCGCCGCGAGGCGTCGCTCAGCGGCACGACGTTGCGCTTCGCGCCGACCTCGTCGGCGTACAGCGCCTCGTCCTCTTCTTCGTCGTGGATCGCGAAGATGGACCCGATTTTCCCGAAAAAGCTCATGCCAGGCTCCCCTCTTTCGTGCGCCGCGGGCCGAAGATCGCGGTGCCGAGACGCACCATCGTCGAGCCGTGGCGCACCGCGCGCTCCCAATCAGCGGACATCCCCATGGACAGCGTCGTCCCGCCGACGCGCGCGAACGCGGCGTGCGCCGTGGCGAACGCCGCGTCGACGTCGCCGTCGAGCGGGCCGATCGCCATGACGCCGTCGACCGCCAAGCCTTCGTCGCGCAGACGTGCCGCCAGCGCGGGCGCGTCGGCGGGTTCGGCCCCGAACCGTTCGGTGGGCGAAACGTTCACTTGCACGAGAACGCGCAAACGCCGCCCCGCGTCGCGCGCCGCCTTCGCCAGCGCCAGCCCGGCATCGAGCCGGTCGACGCTCTGCACGACGTCGAACAGCTTCGCGATCGCCTTCGCCTTGTTCGTCTGGACGTGACCGACGAAATGCTTCGTGCACGGCGGCAAACCGTCGTACTTCGCGCGCGCCTCTTGCAGATAGTTCTCGCCCACGTCGGTCAGCCCGGCGCCGAGCGCGGCGAGCACGGCGTCGCGCGGCTGCGCCTTGGTGACCGCGAGGATCGAAACCGAACCGCGCTCACGCCCGGACGCAACGGCGACCTCGTCGACGCGCTGGCGCAGCGCCGCGACGCGCTCGGCGACCGTTCCGCCGGCAATGTGCATCACGGAGGAGGACCTTCACCGCGCCTCGGTGCGTATCCCGCGCCGGTAGGCGCGCACGATGAGCGCGATGCCCACGAAGATTTGCAGCACGGCGACGAACTGCCCGCCGTCGAGCCCCACGACGGTGAAGCCCGGCTCGCGCCAGATCTCCGCGACGGAGCGCGTGATCCCGTAGATCGTGAACCAGGTCCACGCCACCACGCCGTCCGGCGGACGCGAGCGGTACACGAGCAGGATGATCGGCAGCGTCAGAATGTCGAGGATCGCTTCGAAGATCTGCGACGGATAGCGATAGCCCGTGGGGTACGCCGGAAACAGCACGCAATACGGGTGGTCCGGAAAGCACAGCTTGCCCGGCAGCTCGTCGTTGATGAAGTTCACGATGCGCGTCGTGAAGATGCCGATCGACAGCAGCGGCACCACCTCGTCGCCGAGGACGCCGAACGACAGGCCGGGGTGCTTGCGCAAGAACAGCACGATCGCGATGATGACGCCGACCATCGCGCCGTGGAATGCCATGCCGCCCTGCCAGATCGCGATGAAGTTCAGCGGGTGCGCGAGGTACTCGCTCAGGTTGTGCTTGGTGATGACGTCGGCGATGACGAAGCCGATACGCCCGCCGACCAGCACGCCGCCGAGCGCGTAGACCAGGAAGTCCTGGATCTGGTCGCTGGTCAGCCCCAGCCGCCGCCGGCCGGCGGGCCGGTTCATCCACAAGAACACGCAGATGAACCCGAACAGGTACGAGAGCCCGTACCAGTGGATGGAGACCGGCCCCAGGTGAAGCGCGATCGGATCGATGTTCGGATAGACGAACCAGTGGTTCACCCGCCGTGGTTTACGGCGCGAGGCTTGCGCAACCTACGCGCGCGCCGCCAAGGAGGATGCTCCTGCGCAGCCGGCCGGCGCCGAGGCTGCGTTGCCAGGCCGGGTTCCGGCACCGTCTAACACCGGAAATGCCGTGACCAGCAACGTCAACATCGCGACCGCTTTTCTCGCCGGACTCGTCTCCTTCGTCTCGCCGTGCGTCCTGCCGCTGATCCCGGCCTATTTGTCATTTCTCACCGGCTCGAGCCTCGAGGAGCTCAAGGCGCAGGCCGATGCGCGCAGCCGGGCGCGCGTCATGCTGCACGCGCTGGCGTTCGTGGCGGGCTTCACGCTCGTGTTCATGGCGATCGGGCTCTCCTCCAGCGCGTTCGGTTCCGTCTTCATCGACTACAAGGACTGGATCGCGCGGATCGGCGGCGTGATCGTCATCGTGCTGGGTCTCAACATGATCGGGGTCTTCAAGATCCCGCTGCTGATGATGGACAAGCGCCTGCAGGTGCGCAGCGCGAACCGTTCGGTGATCGCGTCGTTCGCGGTTGGGATCGGCTTCGCGGCGGGCTGGTCACCGTGCATCGGGCCGATCCTGACCGGCATCATCCTGCTCGCGTCGCAAGAGAAGTACGGCCCCGCGACGTTCCTCCTCTTTGTCTACTCGATGGGGCTCGCGATTCCGTTCCTCATCACCGCCGCCGCGATCACGCAGGCGCTCGGCGCGCTCAACCGCGTGAAGCGCTATCTCGGCGCGATCGAGATCGGCGCCGGCGCGTTTCTCGTCGCGACCGGCCTCGTGCTGATCACCGGCTCGTTCGGGCGCGTCGCGGGCTTTTTCTACCAGCACTTCCCGCTACCGAGCCTGTGAAAACGCTCGGGCCGGAGGATCGCGGAAGGCGTCGAACCGGGCAGGCCGTGATTGTTCTCTGGCTCGTCGCGATCGCCGTGTTTCTGCTCGACTGGTGGGCGAAGTCGATGGTGGTCGCGCACTTCATGCCCTACGAGAGCCGGCTCATCATCCCGCACGTGCTGTGGTTCACCTACGTGCAGAACCCGCACGGCGCGTTCGGGCTGTTCGGCAACTCGCCGGCGCTGCTGATCGTGCTGGCGCTCATCGTGCTCGGTGTCTTCGCGTATGCCTTCCGCGACGCGGTGAGGCACTCGAACCTCGTGCGCGTCGCGTTCGGGATGATCGTCGGCGGCGCCGCCGGCAACATCCTCGACCGTTTTCAGCACCACACGGTGATCGACTTCATCGACTTCAAGACGATCTGGCCCAACGTGTTCAACGTCGCCGACTCGTGCATCACCGTCGGCGTCGCGCTGCTCGTCATCGCGCAGCTTCGCGGCGAGAGGCGCGCCTGATCCACGTCGTCGGCGACGACGAGCGCGGCACGCGGCTCGACGTACTCGTCGCGCGGCTCTCGGGGTATTCGCGCTCGCACGTTGCGGCGGCGCTGCGCGCCGGCGCGGCGACGGTGAACGGCGCGTCCGGAAAGCCGAGCACGCTGCTGGAGCCCGGCGACCGGGTCGACTTCGCCGTCGAACCGCCGCGCGTGCTCGGGGCGGAGCCCGAAGCGATCCCGATCGACGTCGTGTACGAGGACGACGACCTGCTCGTCGTGGACAAGGTCGCCGGCATGGTGACGCATCCCGCGCACGGCGCGACGGACGGAACGCTCGTCAACGCGCTGCTCGCGCACGTCGCGGTCCTCCCCGGCGAACGGCTGCGCGCGGGCCTCGTGCACCGGCTCGACCGCGACACGTCGGGGCTCTTGCTGGTCGCAAAGACCGACGCCGCGCTGGCCACGCTCGGGCGCGCGATGCAGGCGCGCTACATCGAGCGCGAGTACCGTGGCATCGTGATCGGCGTGCCCGACGATCCGGAAGGCACGATCCGCGGTGCGATCGGCCGCGATCCGCGCAATCGCATGAAGTACGCGATCCGCACGGAAGGCAAACCGGCGGTGACGCACTACGCGCTGCGCGAGCGGCTGATCGGCACGAGCGAGCTGACGTTCCGGCTCGAGACCGGCCGCACGCACCAGATTCGCGTGCACATGGCCGCGCTCGGCCATCCCGTGCTCAACGACGCGATCTACGGGCGCAGCGACTCGCGGCTGCCGCTGCCGGGCCAGGCGCTGCACGCCTGGCGCTTGCGGTTCAAGCACCCGCGCACGAAGCAGATGCTGGCGTTCGAGAGCGAGCCGCCGCCGGAATACATGGCGACGATCGCGATGCTGCGCCGTCCTTCGACGACGTAAATGATCGGCGGCTTCGTTCTGCACCGGACGTCGGGAAGCGCGCGCAGCGCGACGCTGACGACGGCGCACGGCGACGTCGCGACGCCGTGCTTCATGCCCGTCGGAACGCTCGGCGACGTGAAGCTGCTGGAGCCGCGCGACCTGCGCGAGCTCGGCGTGCGCATCGTGCTCGCGAACACGTACCATCTCTGGCTGCGGCCGGGGCGCGAGACGCTGGTCGCCGCCGGCGGCATCCACCGCTTCACGGCCTGGGACGGACCGATCCTCACCGACTCCGGCGGCTTTCAAGTGTTCAGCCTGGAGTCGCGGCGCGACGTCGATGCCGACGGCGTCACCTTTCGCTCGCACTTCGACGGCAGCACGCACCGCTTCACGCCGGAGAACGTGACGGCGTTCCAGGAAGATCTCGGCGTCGACATCGCGATGGCGCTCGACCAGTGCGTGAAGCTGCCCTCACCGCGCGCCGAGATCGAGCGCGCCGTCGCGCGGACGAGCGCGTGGGCTGCGCGCTGCGCCGCGGCTCGGCGGCATGCGGATCGCACGCTGCTGTTCGGGATCGTGCAGGGCGGGCTCGATGAGGAGCTGCGCGCGCGCAGCGCCGCGGAGCTCGTCGCTTTGGACCTGCCGGGGTACGCGATCGGCGGGCTCTCGGTCGGCGAGTCGCGCGCGGAGATGGACCGCGTCGCGCGCTCGACCGCCGCGCTGCTGCCGCGCGACAGGCCGCGCTACCTGATGGGAGTCGGCACCGTGCGCGACCTCGTCGCCGGGATCGACCGCGGCATCGACCTGTTCGACTGTGTGTATCCCACCCGCAGCGGGCGGCACGGCCGCGTGCTCACGCGTGCCGGCACCGAGTACCACGTGCGCAACGCGGCGAACGTGCGCGACTTCACGCCGCTGGACGCGGACTGCGACTGCCACGTCTGTGCCACGTACACGCGGGCCTACGTTGCCCATCTCTTCCGCTCGGGCGAGACGCTTGCGCAACGGCTGGTTTCCTACCACAACGTCGCGGCGCTCACGTGGCTTGTCGGCGCCGCGCGCGCCGCGATCGAACAGGATCGGTGGGCGGAATTTCGCGACGGCATCGCGGCGGAGGGCCGGCCGTGAGCCCGTCCGAAGTGGCGGACATGAAGCTCTTGCGGCGCGCCGCCGTGATGACGACGGCTCTTTTCGTATGCGCGAGCACGCTTGCAGCGGCGGAGCCCATCGACGCGTCGCTCGCGCTGACGGTCAACGCGCTGAGCGGTCAGCACCAAGTCAACGGCGGGCACAGCGACAAGCTCACGTTCGCGCCGCTTCCGCTGGCGGAGCTCACGCTACGGCGCAACGCCGACAGCATTCGCATCGAGGGCCTTCCGCCGGTCACGTTCGGTTACAGCGATTCCGGCGACGGCGCGCTCAACACACGGCTGTCGATCGTGAACGCGACATTTCGCCGCACGTTCACCGGCGGCTGGTTTGCCGGCGCCGGCCAGACGGTCTACAACCAGATCACGAATTACACGCCGGTTCGCGGCACGTTCTTCTATGCACGCGGCTTTCTCGTCCAGCCGATCAACGGCTCCGAGGCGCAGTACTCCCGCGTCACCGGCGCACGGTTCGAGCTCGGGCGCATGACGAAGAACGGTCGTAACCGCGTCGAGTGGTGGGTCGCGGCGAATCCGCACATGCGCGGCATCCAATACACGCGCATCCCGACGTTTACGTTCGTCTGCCCGCCAGGGACCCCCGCGACCTTTCCGCCGCCGCCTTCGTGCCGGCAACAGGTGTTGACGTTCGCCGATCCGGAGAACGCGTCGCAGCTCGACCTGTCCGCGCGCGTCGCGCACCGTGTCGCGAAGAATGGCGAGGTGCTCCTCGGTCTGCGCTATCTCAATTACACGGCGCACTACGACGATTTTCCCGGCCAGCTCGCGGACCGCAACGTCGGCTTCGCGCCGACGCTGGGGTACCGTATCAAGCTGTAGTCCGCGTTCGGGCATCGCCCGAGCCACGCTTGCGCTCGGCGTGAAAGCCGTAGGACGACAATGCCGTGCGCAGCGCCTGCTCGACGTGCTCGTGCGGCAGCCGGTTCTTTCGGGCAAGCTTTTCGACGGAGTCGCCGACGAGAAAGTCGAGCAAGACCAAGAGCGGGTCGAGTTGCGCGCCGTCGTGCGTGCAGCCCGCGCGCGGCTCGGGGATCAGCCGCAGAGCGGGATGTTGCAGGCGACGACGATGGCCAGGACGGCAAGTGCGGTGAGCACGGCAATACCTCGGGACCGGAGCGGTGGATGTCGCCGTACCGTACCGGAATCTCGCGCTCGGGGCTCGCTTCGAGTTAGGTAGAAGCTCCGTCGAGGCGCGCCGTCCGTGCATCGGTGAGCAGGCCGAGTTGGCGCGCGCGGGCGAGCGTCTCGGCGCGGCCATGCGTCTCCAGCTTGCCGCTCGCGTTGCGGAGATGCGTGCGGATCGTGTGCGGGCTGCGGTCGAGCAGCGCCGCGATCTGCGGTGCGTTGCGGCCGGAGTCGAGCAGCTCGAGGACGTCGATCTCTGCCGAGGTCAGCGGCCCTGCGGCGGGTCGGCTCTCGAACTCCGCGCGCGCGAGCTGCAAGAACCGCGCGTAGCCGCGAATGCTCTTCGGCGCGGTTTCCCAAAGCGTACCGCGGTGCAGCCCGGCGAGCGCCGCCGCCTCGCTGTCGCCGTGGAGGAAACGGGCCGCGGCCGCGCGCCGCCCGCGAACGACGTCGCCGACGATGTCGCCCGTGGCGGAGGCCAGCGCGCGCGCCAACCGGTGGTAGCGCAGCTCGTGCGCCGCTAGGCGCCGTTCGGGCCGCGCCGAGCTCGAGATCGCTTGCCGGCTGAACCGGCGCGCCGCATCGTCGTCGCGGACCGCGAGCGACGCGAGCCCGATCAGCGCGCGGCACAGTGCGCGTTCGCCGTCGGTCCGTCCCGCCGTGTCCTTGAGCACGATCAGCACGTTGCGGGCCGTTGCGAAGTCGCAGCGCCAAGCGAGCCGCAACGCGTCCGCGACACCCGCCGCAAAGCGCTCGCGGTATTGCTCGGGAAGCGGCTCGGCGTCGACCGCCGCTCGCGCGGCGGCGAGCTCCGCGTCGTCGCCCCGTTCGGCGGCCAGCTCGTAGAGCGTGACGCGTGCCCACGCGCGATACGATGCGTCGCCGCCGCGATCGGCCTCGTGCGCGAGCGCTACTGCCTCGCGCCACGCCGCTTCGACGTCGCCCGTGCTGTTCTGATGCGCGGCGTACGCGACGGAATGCAGCGTCACCGCGAAGCGATGCGCGCCGAGGAGGCGTGCCGAGCGAAGGCCTTCGGCGGCGCTTTCGAGCGCTTCCGTGATGTCGTGGCGCCAGTACGCGGCGAGGGCGAGCCGTTGGCGGACGCGCATCCGGAGGACGTCGTCGTCGACGCCCGCGAGCTCCGCGGTGATCGCGTGCGCGCAGTCCTCCGAACGGGCCGGCGCGCCCGTCGCGGCATCGATCACCGCTTGCAGCGCCCGCCGTCCCAGCTCCATCGCAGGCGACGTGACGGTCGCGAGCAGCCCCGCCGCCCGGGCGAAAAGACCGCGCGAGATGAGCAGCGGCGCGAGCAGATCGACGACGTAAACGCGGTCGTCCGCGGACGCCGCGTCCGCGGCCCGGCGCAACGCCGCCTCCGCGCGCCGGACGTCACCTTCGCACTGCCAAGCCGTCGCCGACAGCAGCAATCCGGCCGTGCTGGTCCGATCGTACCGCGGCGTCGTCGCTTTTATCTGACCATACGATGCCGACGCGCACACGTAGAACGCTGCAGCGGCATCGGACGGAGCCGGCGTGACGTTTCCGACGGGAGCCGCGCGACCCGGTCCGCGATGAGACATGCCGCTTTATTCGTCGAATTCCGGATGGGTTCCTGGCATGTTCTGGCTACACCGGCCACTACCGTGGTTAGCCCTTGGTATGGCCGCTTCGCCGGCGCTGCGGCGGTCGAAAGGGCAGCACGTTCGGCGGCAGCGGTCGCGCCGGCGCAGGCGCGTCCAGCACTTGGAAGAGACGCTCCAAATCGTCGCGGGAGTACGTCGGAAGACCGGCCTGCTGCCGTAACGACGCGCAGATTTCGAGGAGGCTGATGGAGACCTCGTCGTCCGGGTCGATCAGCGCCGACACGCCGGCGGGAAGCGAGAACAGCACGAGGCGATCCTATGCAAGCTGAGTGCCAGATGCTTGACACTTTCGAACAGCGGTTGACAAGCGCGCGTGGATCGTGGTACTACCCTGCAACGATGTTCGCGCGGCTCCTCGTCGTTATTCTTAGCGTCCTTCTTGCGGTTCCACCAGACCGGCGAGCAGCTTTCGCATAAGACGACGTAGAGTCGCCACACACACATGCAAAGCCCCTCGCCGGTAGGCGAGGGGCTTTTTCGTCTCGGAGGATCTGATGGAAGCCTACTACGACCGCGACGTCGATCGCGGCGCACTCGACGGGAAAACGATCGCCGTCATCGGCTACGGCAGCCAAGGTCGCGCGCAAGCGCTCAACCTGCACGATTCCCGCCACGCCGTCGTGGTCGGCTTGCGACCGGGTTCCGCCAGTCGCGACGAGGCCCGCCGTGACGGGCTCGCGGTCGCGTCCATCCCCGATGCCGTCTCGAAAGCGGACGTCGTCATGATGCTCATCCCCGACGAAGAGCAGCCCGCGCTGTACATGCGCGAGGTGGTGGAGCATCTGCGGCCCGGCACCGCGCTCACGTTTTCGCACGGCTTCGGCATCCACTTCGGCACGATCGTGCCGCCCGGCGACGTCGACGTGATCATGATCGCGCCGAAGGGCCCCGGGCGGCTCGTGCGCAGCGAGTACGAGGCGGGACGGGGCGTGCCGTGCCTGGTCGCGGTCCATCAAGACGCGACCGGCCATGCGCGCGCAATCGCGTTCGCGTATGCCGCGGGGATCGGCGGCGGCCGCGCCGGTATCCTCGAGACGTCGTTCCGCGAAGAGACGGAGACCGATCTGTTCGGCGAGCAGGCGGTGCTGTGCGGCGGGATGAGCGCGCTGGTGAAGGCTGGCTTCGAGACGCTCACCGAGGCCGGCTACGCGCCGGAGATGGCGTACTTCGAGTGCCTGCACGAGATGAAGCTGATCGTCGACCTCATGTACGAGCGCGGCATCGAAGGCATGCGCGACGCGATCAGCAACACGGCGAAGTACGGCGACTACACCCGCGGCGAGCGCATCGTCAACGAGTCGACGCGCGCCGAGATGCGCACGATCCTGAGCGAGATCCGCAGCGGCGCGTTCGCGCAGGAATGGGTCGCCGAGCACGCGTCGGGCAAGCCGTCGTTCCGCGCGCACCGCGAGCGCGCCGCGGAGCACGAGATCGAGCACGTGGGCACAGAGCTGCGCGGCCTCATGCCGTGGCTCAACGGCGGAACGACGGCGGCCGAAGCCGACGACGGCCTCCGCTTCCGGGTCCTCTGACCGCGTTATGAACGGCGCGCAGGCCGTCGTCGCGGCGCTCGAACGCGAGGGGGTCGAGACGATCTTCGGCTATCCCGGCGGAGCGATCATGCCGCTCTACGATGCCCTCTACGAGCATCCGGTGCGGCACGTGCTCGTGCGGCACGAAGCGGCGGCGGCCTTCGCGGCCAGCGGCTACGCGCGCACGTCGGGGCGCGTCGGCGTGTGCTGCGCGACGTCGGGTCCGGGGGCGACCAACCTCGTGACCGGCCTGCTCGACGCGATGATGGACAGCGTCCCGCTCGTCGCGATCACCGGCCAAGTGCGCAGCGAGCTGATGGGCACGGACGGGTTTCAAGAAGCCGACGTCTGCGCGATCACGCAGCCGGTGACCAAGCGCAACATGCTCGTCACCGACGTGCACGCCGTCGCGGAGACGCTGGCCGAAGCGTTCGCGCTTGCGCGCGCCGGGCGGCCCGGCCCCGTGCTCGTCGACATCCCCAACGACGTGCTGAAGGCTCACCTCGACGTCACCGCCGCGCCGGCCGAACCGTTCGCGCGCGGGGGTGCGGGACCGCGTGCGTCCGATGCCGCGATCCGCGACGCCGTCGCGCGGATTCGTTCCGCGCGGCGGCCCGTCGCGATCGTCGGGGGCGGCGTGCGCGCCGGCGCGGTCGACCTCTACCGGCTGTTCGTCGCGATGCTCGGGCTGCCGCACGCGGCGACGATCAACGCGCTCGGAGCCGCGGCACCGGGTGACGCGAGCTTTCTGGGCATGCTCGGCATGCACGGGCTCAAGGCCGCGAACAAAGCCGTGCAGCGCGCGGACTTGATCGTCGCGCTGGGGATGCGGTTCGACGACCGCGTCACCGGCAAACCGGATCGCTTCGCGCGCGAGGCGAGCGTCATCCACGCCGACATCGACGCGACCGAGTTCGGCAAGATCGTGTGCGCCGACGTCGCGCTGCACGGCGATCTTCGCGACACGCTGCGCGCGCTCGTCGACGAGCTCGCACGCGGCCACGTGCCGCGGTTCGACGACTGGGCCGCGGAGACGCGGCTGCTCGGCGGTCCGCTGCCGAGCGATCGCGTCGCGGGCGACGTGCTCTCCGCGACCGACGTGCTCGACCGGTTCTTCCGCGCGCTGCCCGCCGACGCGATCGTGACGACGGACGTGGGCCAGCACCAGATGTGGGCGGCGCAGCGCGCGCGGCCCGCCGACCCGCGCAAGTACGCCACGTCGGCGGGGCTCGGCGCCATGGGCTTCGGCTTTCCGGCGGCGGTCGGCGCGGCGTACGCGAATCCGGGCTCACCGGTGTTCGCGGTCGTCGGGGACGGCGGCTTTCAGATGTGCCTGCCCGAGCTCGCGACGCTGCGGCGCTACGACGTCCCGGTGAAGATCGTGCTGATCGACAACCAGAACCTCGGCATGGTGCGGCAGTGGCAAGAGCTGTTCTTCTCCGAGCGGTACTCCGCCACGAACCTCGCCGACAACCCCGACTTCGTCGCGATCGCGCGCGCGTACGGGATCGACGCGTACCCGCTCGCGTCGCCCGCAGATGCGGACGACGTCATCGCGCGCTTCGTCGCGGCGCGCGGTCCGGCGCTGCTGCACGCCGCGTGCCATCCCACCGAAAACGTATGGCCGATGATCCCCGCCGGGATGACGGTCGACGACCTGATGGAAGCGCGCGCATGACCTGCGATCTGACGCTGCGCGACGTTCGCTCCGTCGCGCGCATCGTGAACCTCGCGCACCGGTTCAACTGCCGTACGACACACGTGACGGCGAACGCGGGCGCCACGGTGAGCGCCCGGTTCGCGTTCGACGGCGCCGAGCTCGCGCTGGCGCGCCTGCGCGCGCAGATCGACCGGATCGTGTCCTACGAAACGGTGATCGAATGACGGCCCGCTACCGCGCTTTTCCACCCGTCGCGCTCGGCGACCGGCGCTGGCCGAGCCGCACGATCGAGCGCGCGCCGCTGTGGTGCAGCGTCGACTTGCGTGACGGCAACCAGGCACTGGTCGAGCCGATGGGCCCCGACCGCAAGCGCCGGATGTTCGAGCTGCTCGTGCGGCTCGGTTTCAAGGAGATCGAGGTCGGGTTTCCGTCGTCGTCGCAGCCCGACTTCGATTTCGTGCGCGAGCTCATCGAGCAGGAGCGCATCCCGGACGACGTCACCATCCAGGTGCTCACGCAAGCGCGCGAGGACTTGATCGACCGCACGTTCGCCGCGATCGCGGGCGCGCCGCGCGCGATCGTGCACGTTTACAACGCGACGTCGCCGCTGTTCCGGCGCGTCGTGTTCGGCCTCGACCGCGCCGGCGTCATCGGGGTCGCGGTGCAGGCGGTCGAGCACATCGCGCGGCGCGCGCGCGCCATCGCGGCGCACACGCACGTGCGGCTGGAGTATTCCCCCGAGACGTTCTCGGCGACCGAGCTCGACTTCACCAAAGAGATCTGCGAGGCGGTGATGGACGTATGGCGGCCTACCCCGCACGAGCGCATCATCCTGAACCTGCCGGCGACCGTCGAGATGGCGACGCCCAACGTGTACGCCGATCAGATCGAGTGGATCGACCGCAACCTGCGCGACCGCGCGTCGGTGATCTTGAGCGTGCACCCGCACAACGACCGCGGGACCGCCGTCGCGGCGGCGGAGCTCGCGATCATGGCGGGCGCTGACCGCGTCGAAGGCACGCTGTTCGGCAACGGCGAGCGCACCGGCAACGTCGACGTCGTCACGCTCGCACTGAACCTGTACTCGCAGGGCATCGACCCGGGGCTCGACCTGCGCGACGTGCCGGACATCGTGCGGACGGTCGAGGAGTGCAACCGGCTGCCGGTGCACGCGCGCCATCCCTACGGCGGCGAGCTGGTGTTCACCGCGTTCTCGGGCTCGCACCAGGACGCGATCAAGAAAGGCTTCGCCGCGCTCGGCGGTGCGGACGGCGCGCTGTGGGAGGTGCCGTACCTCGCCCTCGATCCGCACGACATCGGGCGGACGTACGACGCGGTCGTGCGCGTGAACAGCCAATCCGGCAAGGGCGGCGTCGCATACGTGCTGGAGAACGAGCACGGCTTCGCGCTGCCGCGCGGTCTGCAGGTGGAGTTCAGCCGCGTCGTCCAGTCGCTCGCGGAAGCGTCGGGCGGCGAGGTCGGCGCCGATGAGATTCGCGCGGCGTTCGAGTCGGCATATGTGCTGCCGGGGCGCTTGCGTCTGGCGGAGTACGCAACCACGAACGACGGCGTCGCCGGCACACCGTGCACGATCGACGCGACGGTGACCGACGGTATCGTAGCGCGGACGATCTACGGCGACGGCACGGGCCCGATCGACGCCTTCGTCGATGCGCTGCAGCGCGCGTTCGCCATCGACGTGCACGTGAAAGACTACTACGAACATGCGTTGCGCGCGGGGGAGGACGCGTCCGCCGTCGCCTACGTCGAGGTCGTCATCGACGGCGAGACCCGCTGGGGTGTCGGGATCGACCCGAACATCGTCACCGCGTCGCTGACGGCGATCGTCGGCGCCGTGGCGCACACCGTTCGCTCCATCGAAGCGCCGCGGAAGGAGAGCTCGCATGAAGCGATCGCTGTTTGACAAGATCTGGGACGCGCACGTCGTCGACGAGCTGCCGGGCGGCAACGCGCTGGTGTTCATGGACCTCGTCGTCGCTCACGAGATCACGACGCCGCCCGGCGCGATCGCGATCGAGAAAGAGTTCGACGACGAGCTCTACGAGCCCGATCGCATCGTCGCGATGATCGATCACGTCGCCCCCGCGAAGGACGCGGCGACGGCGCTCCAGGCGCAAACCGTGCGCACGTGGGCGAAGCGCCAGGGGATCCGTTTCCACGACATCGGCAACAACGGGATCTGTCACGTGCTCGTCCCCGAGCGCGGTTACGTGACGCCGGGCATGAGCGTGTGCTGCGGCGACAGCCACACCTGCACGCTCGGCGCGCTCGGCGCGTTCGCGCTCGGGATCGGCACGACGGCGCAAGCCGGCGCGATGCTCGCGGGCTGTCTGATCCTGCAGCGCCCGAAGGTGATGCGCATCGAGATCACCGGCGAGCTGCCGGCGGACGCGACGGCAAAAGACTTGACGCTCTCGGTCATTGCGACGATCGGATTTCGCGGCGGCACGGGCTACGTGCTCGAGTACACCGGCTCCGCGGTGCGTGCGCTGAACATGGAGCAGCGCATGACGCTGTGCAACATGGCGATCGAAGCGGGCGCGACGACGGGCATCATCGCGGCCGATGCGACGACGGCCGCGTATCTCGCGGCGACGCCTGCGGCGCCGGCGGGCTGGACGGCGCTGCAAGCGGACGACGACGCGGAGTACGCCGCGACGGTGACGATCGACGGCAGCGCGATCCGCCCGGTGGTGTCGTGGGGGACGAACCCGGGCGAGAACGCGCCGGTCGACGGCGCGGTTCCGGCCGATGCGCCGGCGGAGTCGCTGGCGTACATGGATCTGCGGCCCGGCCAGGCGCTGCGCAGCATCGCGATCGACCAAGCCTTCATCGGCTCGTGCACGAACTCGCGGATCGGCGACCTGCGAGCCGCGGCGGCGGTGCTGCGCGGGCAGCAGGTGAGCGTGCCGACGATCATCACGCCCGGGTCGCAAGCGGTGCGCCGCCAAGCGGAGCGCGAGGGATTGCACGATATCTTTCAAGACGCCGGCGCGCTGTGGACGCACTCATCGTGCGGCCCGTGTCTGGGCATGTCGATGGGCGTGCTCGCGGCCGGCACGCGCTGCGTGTCGTCGTCGAACCGCAACTTTCCCGGCCGGATGGGCGACGGAGGCCGCGTGCACCTCGCCGCACCCGCGGTGGTCGCGGCGTCGGCAATCCTCGGCCGCATCGCGTCGCCGTCGGAGATTACCTCGCGTGAGGTGGTGCTCGCATGACGGGCACGCGTCACATGATCGTCGAGGGCACCGTCCTGCCGATCCCCCGCGCGAACATCGACACCGACCAGATCATCCCCGCGCACTACCTCACGCGCATCGACGCGGACGGGATGGGCGAGCACCTCTTCGAGGGGATGCCCGACGGCGCCGACTTGCTCGCCCGCCATCCCGGCGCCGCGATCATCGTGACCGGCGAGAACTTCGGCTGCGGTTCGTCGCGCGAGCACGCCGCTTGGGCGCTGCTCGGCCGAGGCTTCCGCGCGGTGATCGCGCCGAGCTTCGCGCGCATCTTCCACGAAAACGCATACAACAACGGCGTCGTGCCGGTGATCCTGCCGCAAGAGACGGTCGACGCGCTGATGAGCGCGCAAACGATCGCGATCGACGTCGCGGGCGAGACGCTGCGCGCCGACGGCGCCGAACCGATCGCGTTCGCGCTCGATCCGCTGCGCAAGCAGTTCGTGCTGGGCGGCGGCTTCTTGAAGTACTTGCACGCGAAGATCCCCGCCGTGCGCGCGTGGGAAGCGGCGCGATGACGCACCGGGTCGCGGTCCTCGCGGGGGACGGGATCGGGCCGGAGGTGACGGCGGCGGCGGTGCACGTGCTGCGCGCGGCACTGCCGGCATGCACGTTCGTAGAAGCGCCGGTCGGTGCGTCGGCAATCGCATCGCACGGAACGCCGCTGCCCGACGAGACGCTCGCCACCGCACGCGCCAGCGACGCGATCCTGTTCGGCGCGGTCGGTGGACCCGGCTTCGACGACGTCGCGCCGGAGAACCGCCCGGAAGCGGCGATCCTCGCGCTGCGCAAGACGTTCGGGTTGTATGCGAACGTTCGCCCCGCGCGTGCGTTCCCAGGACTCGAGCACCGCTCGCCGCTGCGCCCCGAGCTCGTGCGCGGAATGGACTGCGTGATCGTGCGCGAGCTCACCGGCGGATTGTATTTCGGCCCGAAGCGCCTCGAACGCGGCGACGACGGCGCGCTCACCGCGACCGACACGCTGGTCTACCGCGACTTCGAGATCGAGCGCATCGCGCGCTTCGCGTTCGAGCTCGCGCGAACGCGCCGTCGTCACGTGACCTCCGTCGACAAAGCCAACGTGCTGGTGAGCTCGCAGCTCTGGCGGCGCATCGTCGCGGACGTCGCGTGCGAGTTTCCGGACGTCGCGCTCGATCACGTCCTCGTCGACAACGCCGCGATGCAGCTCGTGCGCGACCCGCGCGCGTTCGACGTGATCGTCACCGAGAACATGTTCGGCGACATCCTCTCCGACGAAGCAGCGATGATCACCGGCACGATCGGGACCGCGGCAAGCGCGAGCCTGGGCGCGGGCCCGCACGCGCGCGGCTTCGGCCTCTACGAGCCGATCAGCGGCACGGCGCCCGACATCGCGGGCCGCGGCATCGCGAATCCCGCGGCGGCGATCCTGTCCGCGGCGCTGCTGGCACGCTTCTCGCTGGGCGAGGACGCCGCGGCGAGCAGCATCGAACACGCCGTCGCCGAGACGCTCGCGCACGGGCCGCACACCGCGGACCTTACGGGCGACGGCGCCGTTTCGACGGGCGCGTTCGCGGCTGCGGTGATGTCGCACCTCGCCGCTGCGGTTGCCGCCGGCTAGGCCTCGTCTTCCAGCTCCCGCACGATGCCGGCGCACGTAGCGCACAGCGTCGGGTGCTCCGGGTCGCTGCCGAGCGGCAGATACTTCCAGCAGCGTTGGCACTTCTCGCCTTCCGCGGGTACGACGACTACCGTCGCTGCGCCGTTCGCAGACGTGTCGATCCCGCGCAGCGCGGAGACGACCAGCGCTTCGCGCAGGTTGTCGCCGAGCGCGATGAAGCGCTCGCGGAATTGCTCCGGCACGCCGACGCGCGCGTCGAGCTGAAAATCGCGCACGCCCTCGCTGGCCGCGACCTGCGCGCGCAATTCCTTGAGCAGCGTCCATGCCGCCAGCGCTTCTTCATCCACGGTTACGACGCGCGGCAGCGCGAGATCGAAGACGGACTCCGCGCCGCCGCGCAATGCCGCCGGCAAATATTGCCACGCTTCCTCGGCCGTGAACGAAAGGATCGGCGCCAGTAGCACGCAGGTCGCGCGAAAGATCTCGAGCAAGGCGGACTGCGCGCTGCGGCGCCGCGCCGCGTTCCGCGCCGACGAATAGAGCCGGTCCTTCAGCGCGTCGCCGTAGAACGCGGACAAGTCTTCCTTGTCGAAGCGCTGGATCGCGAGGTAGGCGTCGTGCAGCCGGAACGCGCGGTAGTCGTCGACGACCTCGCGCGCGAACGCGTCGAACGCGTCGAGCGCCAACCGGTCGATGGGCTCCATGCGGTCGCGCGGTACGATCGTCTCCGGCGTGAGGTCGCCGATCAGGCCCAGCAGAAAGCGCAGCCGGTTGCGCAGGTTGCGGTACACGTTCGCGACGTTGTCGAGCACCGCCGCACCGATGCGGACGTCGCCGACGAAGACGTCCGTGGACGCGACCCACAGCCGCAGCAGGTCGGCGCCGTACTTGTCCATCCCCTCTTCGGCGCCGATGTAGTTGCCGGCGGACTTGTGCATCGCGTGACCGTGCTGGTCCACGACCCAGCCATATGAGATCACTTCCTCGTACGGCGCGACGTCGCGCGTCGCGACCGACGTGATGAGATTCGAGCGGAACCAACCGCGGTACTGATCCCCCCCTTCGAGATAGGCGTCGGCCGGGAACTTCATGCCGCGCTCGACGAGGACCGCGCGCCACGTGACGCCCGACTCGAACCAGATGTCGACGATGTTGCGTTCCTTCGCGAACGCCTTCCCGCCGCAGTGCGGGCACGCCATCCCCGGCGGCGCGAACGCCTCGACGGGTTCGGTCCACCACAGATCGGACGCGTTGCCGTCGCCGAATGAGCGCGCGCGCATCGCTTTGCCGAAGTTCCGCGCGAGCTGCGGATCGAGCAACGACTCGTTGCACGCCGTGCAGACCACGGCCGGGATCGGCGTCCCCCACACGCGTTGGCGCGACACGCACCACTCGGGATGGTTGCCCACCATCTGCGACATCCGTGTGTGACCCCATTCGGGCATCCACCGCACGTCGTGCACCGCACGCTGCGAGCGCTCGCGCAGCCGGTTGCGATCCATCCCGATGAACCACTGCGCGGTCGCGCGGAACACGACGGGGTTCTTGCAGCGCCAGCAGTGCGGATAGCTGTGCTCGTACGACTCGCTTGCGACCAGCATCCCCGACGCGCGCAGGTCGTCGACGATCCGCGCGTTTGCCTCGAAGATCTGCAGCCCGGCGTACGGGCCGGCCTCCGCGGTGAAGCGGCCCCCGGCGTCGACGGGGTTGATGATCGGCAACCCGTAGCGCACGCCGGTCTCGAAGTCGTCCTCGCCGTGGCCCGGCGCGGTGTGCACGGCGCCGGTCCCCGTCTCGAGCTCGACGTAGTCCGCGAGCACGATCGCGGAGTCGCGGTCGAGAAACGGATGCCGCACCGCAAGCCGTTCGAGCGCGCTGCCTTCGACCTCCGCGCGCAGCACGCCGTCCCCTTTCCCGAAGCGCGCGAGCACGGTCGACGCCAGGGCTTGCGCGACGACGACGTCCTCGCCCTCGATGCGGTACACACCGTACGTCGCATCCGGCTTCAGCGCGATCGCGACGTTCGCCGGCAGCGTCCACGGCGTCGTCGTCCAGATGACGAACGACAGCGGCGTCCCGTCGTCGTCGCGCCCGAACTTCGCGAGCAGCGCGGCGCGCTGCGCATCGTTCGCGCGAAAGCGGACGTAGACCGACGGCGACGTATGGTCTTTGTACTCGATCTCGGCTTCGGCGAGCGCGGTCTCGTCGTAGATGCACCACAACGTCGAGCGCAGGCCCTTGTAGAGGTAGTCGTGCTCCGCGAGATCGGCGAGCGTCTCGACGATCGTCGCCTCGAACTGCGGTGCGATCGTCATGTACGGATCGTCGTAGCGGCCGAAGCCCACGCCCATCCGCATCATCAGATCGCGCTGAACGTTCAGCCAGTACAGCGCGCGCTCGCGGCAAGCGCGCCGCAGCTCCAAGGGATCGGCTTGGCGAAAATCGAGCTTCAGGTGCTTGAGCGTCTCGCGCTCGATCGGCAGCCCGTGCATGTCCCAGCCCGGCACGAAGTCGGCGTACTCGCCGTCGAGCAGGTGGATCTTGACGAGCGCGTCCTTGAGCACGCGGTTGAGAAAATGCCCCATGTGCAGGACGCCGTTCGCGTACGGCGGCCCGTCGTGCAGCACGAACGCCTTGCCGCCGTCGGCCCGGTTCTTCTCCAGCCGTTTGAGATACGTGCGGTGCTCCGCCCACCACCGCACGCGGTCGGGCTCGCGCTTAGGCAGCTCGCCCCGCATCGGAAACTCGGTCTTAGGAAGGTTCAGGGTCGCACGGTAGTCGCGCG
Organism: Candidatus Elarobacter sp.; assembly: GCA_036403315.1. Taxonomy (GTDB): domain Bacteria; phylum Vulcanimicrobiota; class Vulcanimicrobiia; order Vulcanimicrobiales; family Vulcanimicrobiaceae; genus Vulcanimicrobium. The sequence goes on along the minus strand of DASWRD010000071.1, from coordinate 2,532 downwards.
CAGCGCTCTTTTCGGACATCGAACGCTTGCACTTCGGGCGGAACCGTATGCCGCTCCCCCCGAGCGACGAGATTCCAGGCCCTAGCCGTAAGGTGTTTGCGAGTGATAGACAAGCAGCAACATCCCCGTCGGTGCTTGGGCCGGCGGGCTTCTTTTTCGGAGAGGCGGCGGATGCACCCTGTCGCGGTTTTGATCGACGGCAGCAACTTCATCGGGTCCTTGTATCGGGCGGACCTCGGCTACCCGGCGCTCGGGCCTTTGATCGCATGCCTCGCCGGCTCCGACGATCTCTCGTACGCGCGGTTCTACGGAGCGCCACCGCCACGCGAGCCATGGCTGCACCGCTGGCGAAGCTTTGTCTCGGCTAATCGGTGCGTAAGCGGTCTCGACTTCTTTCAGGGCTACCGCCATGCGAGCACTGGAGAGGAAAAGGCAGTCGATGTCGCACTCGCCACAGACTTGCTCTATGGAAAAGATTGCGAACCACTTCGACCGCGTCGCCGTAATCGGTGGGGATGGCGATTACGTGTATGCGCTCAAGGTCGCAAAGACCGTCGTCAGCCTTCGTGTGTATCTCGTCGAGCCGTCCGCAAAGGGCCTTGCGACTGCTCGTATTCCATATACAGTGCTGGCGCCGGCAAGCTTGATCCGATTTGGAATCTGTGATCCGCGAGCCGGCTCGCCCATACCAGCATCACATCGGGCACGGCCGGAGGCTACCGAAGAAGCCGTGATCCTGCGCGGCTCCAGTGGTTCGCCATCTTTTCGAAGACTCTCGGGATCTTGACACACCATCGGAGGCAAGGTAAACTTGCTCCAACATCCCCGCCGATGCTTGTCCCCGGCGGGTTTCTTCTTTTTTCGCGGTCGATTGGCACGCTGGAGCGCAATGTGCAAACCCTGAGCACATCCTCGTCCGCTTGCGCCGGCGCGCTTCTTCGTTCGGTGGGTTGTTACGCCGGCGCCGCGATCTTTGTGTCAGAAGACCGGCCGTGCGAGTGCGTTGCTCGTTCTTGCGACAGGCCTTGGCGCAGCAGAAATGCGCCCAGCACGACGTACCAGCCGTAGACGAGCTCGTGGCTGCCCGCCGTCAAGAACACGCCCGCGGCCACCAGCAGCAGCGCGAAGATGATGCCGACGCGCGCTGCCGTGTTCGTCGCGACGGCGCGATCGCGCCAGCGGCGCCACAAGAATGCGCGCAGCACCCGACCGCCGTCCATCGGGTAGGCCGGGATCACGTTGAACACCGCCAGCACCGCGTTCGCGAGGACGACGTACGTGCCGAGATAGCCGAGCGCGGTTCCGAGCCGTCCCGGCACGAAGCGGTCGACCGCGAACAGCAGCGCCAACGCGACGACGGCGAGCACCGCACTCATCGCCGGGCCCGCGAGCGCGATGAGCGCGTCGGATTTCGGTGACGACGGCTCTTCTTCGAGCGTCGCCACGCCGCCGAACAAGAACAGCGTGATGGCGCTCGTGCGCACCCCGAAGCGCCGCGCGACCAATGCGTGCGCGAGCTCGTGCGCCACAACGCTCGCGAAAAGCACGAGCGCGCAGACCGCGCCGAACGCATACGCTTCGCCGCCCGGCAGCGTCGTGAGGCCGCGCGCGAGCGCGATCGACATGAACGCGTAAACGGCGAGCCACGATACGTGGACGCCGACGCGAATGTCGAACAGACGACCGAGGGTCAGAGTCTGCCGCGGCATCGGACTCGGGCGGTTCGCGCGCTAGGGCTGGGTGCCTGCCGCCTTGTGTGTGGTTCGTGTCACGAGCTCGTCGAGCACGTCGAAGTTGCGCTCCGCGAGCTGCTCGATCTCCGGTCGTACGCTCTCCAAGTGTGCGGCGAGCTCGTCGCGGCGCGCCCACGCGTCGTCGAGGCGGCGCGTCAGCTCGTCGCCGGGCGGCAGCGGACGGCCGGGGACGAACAGCGGCCCAATGGGATAGCGCAGATCTTCGAGGAGCGCCGTGACCTTCGGATCGTACGGCAGCGCGAGAAACGGAACGCCGAGCCGGGCCGCGATGATCAGCGCGTGCAGGCGCATCCCGATCACGAGCGACGCGCGCCCGATCACCTGCGCCGCTTGGCCGAGGGGATAGTCGGGGAGCAGCACCGGCGTCGACGCGCAGCGGCGGATGATCGTGGTCGCCACCTCGGCATCAGGCGGGCCGCCGAGCGGGAGGAAGGCGACGCGCGCGCCGTGGCGGCCGGCGAGATGGTCGGCGACGTTCGCCATCGCGTGCGCGGTCGCGTCCGCGCCCTGCCACTTGCGCACCGACACGACGACCAGCGGCGCGTCGTCGCCGGCAAGGCCCTCCGCGGCGAGGTCGAGCGGGATGCCGCCGGGCTCGAACAGGAACACCGGGTCCGCCGTGCGCTCCACGGGGACGCCCGGGAGCAGCGAGCGCAGCAGCGTGCGCGAACGCTCGTCGCGCACGGTCGCGGCGCGCAGCCCCTTGCAGAAGTTGCGCACCATCGCGCGGCCCCAGAAGTCGAGCGGTCCGATCGACTGCGCGAACACCATCGTGGGC
>DASWRD010000070.1:0-37520 GCA_036403315.1 Candidatus Elarobacter sp. | reverse complement strand
GCCGGGCGTGCGCTTCCGCGTCGCGCAGACCGGCGTGACGATGGCGGAGTACTTCCGCGACGAGCTCGGCTCCGACGTGCTGCTGTTCATGGACAACATCTTCCGCTTCATGCAGGCCGGCTCGGAAGTGTCCGCGCTGCTGGGCCGCATGCCGTCGGCCGTCGGCTATCAGCCGTCGCTCGCCACGGAGATGGGCGCGCTCGAAGAACGCATCACGACCACGCAAAAAGGCTCGATCACGTCGGTGCAGGCGGTGTACGTCCCCGCCGACGACTACACCGATCCGGCCGTCGCGACGACGTTCGCCCATCTCGACGCGACGACCGCGCTGTCGCGACCGATCTCGGAGCTCGGCATCTATCCCGCCGTCGACCCGCTCGCGTCGTCGTCGCGCATCCTCGATCCCGCGATCGTGGGCGACGAGCACTACAACGTGGCGCGCGGCGTGCAAGAGACGCTGCAGCGCTACCGCGACCTGCAAGACATCATCGCGATCCTCGGCGTCGAAGAGCTTTCCGACGACGACAAGGTGACGGTCGGGCGCGCGCGCCGCATGCAGCGTTTGTTCTCGCAGCCGTTCTTCGTCGCGGAGCAGTTCACGGGCCGCTCCGGCAAGTACGTGAAGATCGAAGACACGATCCGCTCGTTCAAGGAAGTGCTCGACGGCAAAGTCGACGATCTCCCGGAACAGGCGTTCCTGTACGCCGGCGACATCGACGAAGTGAAGCAGGCCGCCGAGACGATGAGCAAGGCCTGATGGCGAACGCCGTCCCGTTCACGCTGATCACGCCGCTCGCGGTGAAGTTTGACGGCGAGGCGGAGCTCGTCATCGCTGTGGGCACCGAAGGCGAAGTCGGCATCCTGCCGTCGCACGCGCCGTACCTCACGGCGCTGCGCCCGGGCGTGCTGCGCGCAAACGTGCGCGACGGCGGCGAAGGCGCGACGCGCCGCCTCGAGCTCGCGTGCGGCGAAGGCTTTCTTCAGGCACTGCCGGGCAAGGTGACGATCCTCGCCGATGCGGCGCTGAGCGAAGACGAGGTCGACATCGGGCAGGCGCGCACGGACCTCGCAGCCGCGCAGGAAGAACTTCGTGCCGCCGCCGGCGATCTCGCGGCGCACCGCCGCGCGCAAACGAAAATCGATTTCGCAAACGCACGGCTCAGCGTAGCGGGCGTCTAGCCGGCAAGCGCCTTCTCGCGCGTTCTGTGAGTTCCGAGCCTCTTCCGGGAATGCGGTGGGCCGGAGGATTCGCAGATGCAACACAATGACGGGAGCACGGTCGTCGCGTCGTTCAACGAGCGGAGCCGCGCCGACGCGGCGATCAAGGCGCTGCACGACGAGGGTTTCCGGCGCACGTGGCTCGCGGTGATCGACCGGTCGGCTGCAGGACCTGAGGCGCTGAACAACGGTGAAAGCACGGCGCAGCGCCGGTGGTTTCGCAAGGACGCGAAGCAGACGCTGTACGACGCGCTGCGCGACCGCGGTGTGGGCGACGACGTCGCGCTGATGCTGGACGATTCGTGCGACGACGGCGACACGATCCTTGTCACCGAGGCGGCGAACGATCCGACGTACGCGCAGGAAATCGTTCAACGCGAAGGCGGCAAGCTGCTGTCGGCCCCGACGCCCCTCAAGGCCGACGCGTCGCCGCCGGACCGCGACGCGCTGCGCGCACGGCGGCAAGGCATCGTGCCGGTCGTCCGCGAGGACACCTTCGTCTGCCGCGAGCCGCGCGCAGTCCGAACGGTGTAGTGCACGCGAAACCGGCCAGATGCTCACCGCGTGGAACAGCTTTTACGTCATGATGGGCTCGTCGGCGGCGGCGCTTACCGGCTTGGTGTTCATCGTGGTCACGATCGTCCGCGATCAACGGCGCCCTGGGTCGGAAGCCGGCATGGCGACGTTCACGACGCCGACGGTCATTCATTTCGGGTGCGCGCTGTTCACGTCCGCCGTGATGTCGGTGCCGTTTACGTCGCTGGTTCCGATCTCGATCATGCTCGGGCTCGCCGGGGCCGCCGGATTGTGCTACGTCGCGATCATCGCACGGCAGACATCGGGGTTGGAGTCCTACCGCGCCGATATGGAAGATTGGACGTGGCACGTCGCCCTGCCGTTCGTCGCATATGCGACGCTCGTCGTCGGTGCGATCGCAATGTACGCCGCCCCCGTGCAAGCGCTCTTCGCGCCCGCGGCAGCGGTCGTGCTATTGATCTTCATCGGCATCCATAACGCGTGGGACGTTGTGACGTTTCTCGCGACGGGCAAGGCCGATGCGCTACCCGATCCTGTACCGGTACCAGCACCGGTCCCCGATCGCGCGGCGAATCCGAGCCCGGCGGACACGAGTGAGTAACGACGGGCCGCGCGGCGTCGCCGCTTCCGCGATGACGTCACACAGGCGCGACGCGCTGCAATAGCTCTGGACGCAGATCCGCGCGGGTTCGAAAGCCGTCGACCGCCATGAACAAGTCAGCTTCCGCCAAAAGACAGCGGAGCACGTGCACGATGCCATCCACTCCGCCGAGCGCGAGCCCGTACGCGTACGGGCGCCCGATGCCGACCGCGGCAGCACCCATCGCGAGCGCCTTGATGACGTCGACGCCGGTGCGCACACCCGAATCGAAGAGCACCGGCGTCGTGCCGGCCGCCTCGATGACGGCGGGCAGCATATCGATCGCGGCGATGCCGCCGTTGGCCTGGCGGCCGCCGTGGTTGGAACAGTAGATACCGTCGACGCCGCCGTCGATGGCGCGCCGCGCATCCTCGGGATGGCAGATGCCTTTCACGAGCAGCGGCAGCTTCGTGAGCGAGCGCAGCCACGGCAGATCGTCCCAGGTGAGCGGATTCCCGAAGATGGTCGCCCACAACATGGTCGCGGCGCGCGGATCGTCGTCCGGGCTCTTCGGAAGCATCGCACGGAAGCGTTCGTCGGAAAAGTAATTCGCGAGACAATGGCCTCGGAGCTGTGGAAAGGAGCCGCTGGCGAGATCGCGCGGGCGCCAGCCGGGCACCCACGTATCGAGCGTGACGACGATCGCTTTGAAGCCCGCGGCTTCGGCACGCCGAACGAAGCTCTCCGCGAGCTCGCGATCCGTAGGCGTGTACAGTTGAAAGAATCCGGGCGTCGTGCCGAAGTGCTGCGCAACGTCTTCGAGGGGGTCGACCGATAACGTCGACGCGATCATCGGAACGCCGGTTTGCGCCGCGGCTTTGGCGGTCGCGATGTCGCCGTGACCGTCCTTCGCGCACAAGCCGATGACGCCGATGGGGCTCATGAACACGGGCGTCGGCAACCTCATTCCGAAGAGCTCGATGGAGAGATCGCGCTGAGCAGCCCCGACGAACATGCGCGGCACGATGCCGTAGCGATCGAACGCCGTGACGTTCGCATCTTGCGTGCGCTCGTTTCCGCAGCCGCCCGCGACATACGACACGAGGTCGTCGGGCAGCGCCGCTTGGCCCTGCGCCTCCAAGTCCTCGTAGCGAATTGGAAACCGGCAGAGCGTCCCGTTCAGCGCCGCAAAATAGATTTCGTTCTGATAATCGCCGAAGTTCGCCACCCGCTGCGCGTTCGTCGGGGCGGATCGGGACACCGTCACGGGGTCGGGCTTGGGTCAGTCGCTACGGCCCCGGTGTCGGAGTTGGTGTCGGCGTCGGCGTCGCGGTCGGTGTGGCAGTGGGCGTCGGCGTCGCCGTCGGTGTGGCAGTGGGCGTCGGCGTTGCCGTGGGTGTGGCGGTGGGCGTTGGTGTCGCTGTCGGTGTGGCTGTCGGCGTGGGCGTCGCTGTTGCGCCCGGCGTCGGCGTGGGCGTCGGCGCGGCGGCGACGGTAACGGTTCCGCCGCCGCTGACGGGCTGCGCGGCGTTGGTCGACTTCACGGTAATGCTGAACGACTGGATCGGCGTGCCGCCATCGTAGTTCAAGACGACGACGTCGTTCGGGTTCGTCACCGTCACGGTTTTGTTCGTCGTTCCGTTCAGCGTCAGGCTCGTGTGACTGCTGGTGTCCCCGTCGGTCACGGTAAACGAATTCGCATACGGCGCATTCCCGGTGATCAGAGCACCGCTGGCATCGAACGCCTGGACCGTGATCGGCCCCGAGAACGCCGTTCCCGACGTGAGCGTCGGCGACGTGATGACGACGTTCTTCACGACACCTTTGAGCTGCGCTTGCAGGTTCTGCACGGTGCCCGGCTGGATCGTGAGGGTCACCGTGTTCGTCGCGAGCAGGTTGCCGCTCGCGTCGAATAAATCGAACTGATACACGACCGCGCCGGTTGGGGCCGGTATGGTGACGGTGCACGTCTCGCCGCCGCTCACCGGGGTGCAGTTGCCGCCGCCGGCGGCCGAGAGCGCGACGGTGGCCGGATTCACCGGGACTTCGGTGCTCGTCGGTGCGCGGCCGTCGACCGAGATCACCGTGATTTTCATCGACGCGGTATTAGCGGAGACGAACTGCGGCGAACGCTGGCCCGACCGCGCGGCCGTCCGCGGAATCGTGATCGTCAGCGTGCTGGTCTGCCCGGAGAGCGGCGTCGTCGTCGCGGGCGCGGACACGGGCGGGCTATAGGACGATCCGCCTCCACCGCCGCTGCACGCGGCAATCCCACTGGCGATGACGATGACGGAGCCGGCGACGAGCGCGCGCATGTTCATGTGAGGTGCCTTCAGTCGAGCGAGCCATCGATGAAAAAGCCGCAAAAGCGGCGGCAATCAACCGAGCGCAAACCGAGACCCGCCGTTTACAGCGCCCAGCGGATTCGCGGCCTTGTTCCGCGAGAGCGCGACGAAGTCCTCATCGCGGAGCGGTCGCACGTGAGCTCGGCGTGAGCTCAATTTTCCTTTTGATTCGGAATCATGTGGTCAACGTTTCGTGCATCGCCAGCCAATCGTCGAGATCATGACCGAGGAGCTCACGACGGACACGATCGGTTCAGCCATGAGCGAACAGGTCATGGCGCCTTTGAACTTCGTAGTGGCGGTGAAGCGCCGAGATCAGCGCTCCACGCCGGCCGAGCAGCTCGTCACCGAGCGACACCACGAGCGAATTCGGCCACGCAATCGGCCGTATCGCCCGAATCGCTGCGAAAATCTCGTCGTCGAGCTCGGGGTGTCGCGCCGCCAGGAGAACTGCGAGCGCCCCCGTCGAGCGAGAGATCCCTGCCGAGCAGTGAACGACGAGGCGTTCGCCCTCATGCGCGCCGGCATCGAATGCGAGCAGCTCGCTAATATGCGCGGCTCGCGGGGCGGTAGCGTCGCTGGTATCGATGACGTCGTCGAACCGCAGCACCAGCACCGGCGCGTCGATGGAACGCAGCTCGTCCGGCATCGGCGCCCACGGATCGAGAATCGAGACGACCCGGTCCGCCGATGAGAGCGGTGCAAGCCGAAGCTCGTCCAGACCGCATACATGGTGAATCGCGAGATTCGGCTGCATAAATCCCGGCGACCCTTCCGATCCCGCAACCGCGGGTCCTCGTCACCGTAACCACCGAGCTTCGCGGGACCGTGCAAACGGCACGATTACGGAGGGTTACGATCGTCCCGCTCGTCGAGCACCGGTCCGCATGGACGGCAGGCAAGCGTCTCGGCGTTCGTCCGTGACGGACGGACCAAATTGGAAGCTCAGTTCGTTCCGGACCGCCGCGTCGAACCGGCGATCGAGAGCCGCCGGTAGCGGCGTCGGCGTAACCGCAATGTAACCTCATCGTGCGACAGTAAGGGTGCCTGGTCTAGGGGAGGACTGAGATGCGGTGTCTTTACGCTCTGTGTTTGGTGTTCGCCGTGAGCGGCATTGCTTCAGCTGCCGGATCGACTGCGCGCGTCACCGTGCTGCGCGGATTCGGCGGTGTCGTGTATGAGGTGTCGCCGGGTCCGGGCGTCGAAACGGCGCCCGGTGTTGGCGGCTGTCCGCTCGGCTTCACCTACGCGGACAAGTCACAAGACGGCCTCTTCGCCGCAACGGCGGCCGGCGGCAAATGCGTCACCGGAGCGCTCACCGGGGCAAAAGAGGGCTTGCAGGTCACATTGGCCGCCGCGCAATCGCAGGACTTCGGTTCGGGCCACGGTCCCACCGCGGATGCCGGCGTGTTGAGCCCGGACGCCGACTATCTCAGGATCGACGTGTGCCGCAATGCGTGCGGCACGCCGAAAGCTGCCGGAAAGCCGGGATGGAAGCTGCAAATCGTCGCCGACCGCGACAATGCGGTGCTTGGAACACGCAACGGCTATCGCGTCACGACGATCACCAGCGCGTATTCGGCGAAGGCGACGCCGTGTGCGCTGCGAGGCCAGAGCGTCCCGAATTCCCACTGGTGCACGACTGTGACCATTCCATGGGACGTGCTTGAGCTGCCCTTTTCAGACCAGCCGGCGAAGCTAGCCGTCGCTGTCCAGGTAAAGACGCACGGCGAGCCGGCGCTGGTAGCGAACGAGGCGCTCATCACGGTATTGCAGCGAGCCGTTTTTCGCACGGCCGAGAACGGCGCCACTCGCGGTCTCGGGCTGCGCGACCCGGCGGACGACCATCGTACAGCGTACATGACGCAATACGATCAATACTCGGCGCAGACGCAGCGGCCCACGGCGTCCAAGGATATCACGTTCCTGCCGCCGCCGTCCGTGGTCGGTGCGCCGATCGTGCGGACCTTCACGCTGTCCAAGCCGTTCGTCCCGCCGGCCCCTCCGAGCCGCTATCCGCCGCCAAACGCAGACATCGATGCGCCGCTCGGCGAAAACCTGTTGGTCTCAGCGGCATTTGCGCAAAGCAATAGCTTCGTCCAGGGCCTGCAGAAAGCTATCGGCGCTGGCGTGAAGATCATTCCCGACAAGACGCGGCCGAAGTATCCGTGCGAATCGTGCGGGGTCACGTTTCAGACGCGAAACTCCGACGTTTTCAGCGTCCCGAAGACGAGCGCGGTCGCCGACCTGCTTCCGCAAGGCTTGAACCTCGACGAGGGTCCGCTGAAGGTGGACACGTTACCGGATCTCTACGGCGGCGCCGCAATCTACGGCGCGAGCGACGACGGAAGCACCCGGGTCGGTATCTTGCACGCAAATCCGACGAAGGGCTTCAGCGGGGGATCGACGACCGACACGGCCTTGGCCGTACTGCGCCATGTGGGAGGCGCGACGCTCGGCGCGGAGCTCACCTCGGTCCACCACGCGCTGCCGACCGGACCCGCCAAGGCGAGCTCGGGTAAGCTCAATACCGTCGCATTGCCGCAGGTCGACACGTTCTCCGTGTTCGCCACCGATTCAAATCCAAAAAGCGACGATACGCATCGGATCAGCAACGACGTCGTGCCGATACTCCGCTTCTCGCACGACGCCAGCGACCACGCGATCAACGCCTTCGGTGGCGTGCAAGCCACGCGCACCGGCTACTCCACTAATGGCAATGCGGTCCGATTGAAGGTGTTCGGCGGCTACCGCAGCATCGGCGGGGCATATCATACGCTCGACGGCGTCCAGCCGGCGTATCCCGGTGTCAGCGGCCCGCTCGCGGCCGTCGACCTGGCGTGGCAACGCGCACAGTCCCAGGCAGCTAAGGTTGAACTCTTGGGATATCTCGTGAATTATGCGTCGCCGGTAGACCACTATTCCCTGCAAGGAGCGAAAGGAACGGTCGGCGTCGGCAAAAACGTGAGCGCTTTTTATGAATGGTCGCGATCGCGCATCTCCGCCGCGCTCGCCGCTGTCAGCCAACTGGGAGCCCAGCTTGGCGACACGCCGTACCAGACGGCTCGCGCCGCCCTCGTCCCCGGCATCCTGCGCGAGACCTACGCGACGCGCGACCAAACCGTGGGCCTCGAACTGCATACGAAGGACACGACCTTGCTTAAGAGCGCGCTCAAGGTGGGCTACAATTTCGAGCACGTCGCCCCAAAGTGTTCGGTCTTTGGCGCCGTCATCGAATGCAATCGGCCCGATGGGCCAACCGGTTCGCTCAACGCCGAGCTAAGCTTCGCCTTACCGGATTTGGCGATCGCCGGATCCTACAAGCCGACGTTCTATCAAGGGGCGCGCAGCACGTTGCAGAGCGAGCGCGTCTACAACGCCGCCGTGACCGTTCGGGTCCTGAAATGCTCGTCGCTCGTTCTTTCCGCATCGAACGACGCGGGCATCCTCGGGTTCTCGCCGGATGGCGGCATTTCGAGCACGTTCGCAATGGAACTCGACTCGCAGATGCGATTGGGAGCGCTCCTACCCACAGCGATCGTCGGCGTTGCAAATAGTTTTGCGTCCGACTCCGCGAGCTACTCCGGCGTCAATCCGTTCACGGGCATTCGCGAAACGGCGTCGATACCGTTCAGAACGCATTCGGTGTCTTTCTACACGGCGCTACGCCTCGGGAATCGCTCGTTCCGGGCATCGACGAACGCGAAATGCCTGCCAAAGGCCAGCACACCGTCCCGCTGAGTCAGAAACGCCGCGATGTGCTACTCCGAACGGTACGACATTCTTCATGCTGCCGCTACCTCGTGGTGCACGCCACGAACGCACGCCGCACGGGAAGGCGAACTACGAGTCGAAGAGCCGGCCGGCGGTGCGTGCGGCCTTCATCTCGCGACGAAACCGGTGCATGGGCGGGCCGAACCGGTAGCGGTAGTCGGCCTCGTCCACCCAATCGTCCCAGAAGAGACGCACGGCGAGCCAGATCACGCGCGCGGCGATCGACAACAACGTCCCCCTCATCGAGTTACTACTCGCGCACGGCGCGCGGAAAGACCAACGCGATACCCTATGGGACGGAACGCCGCTGGGGCTGGGCGACCCACTGCAACCGAGAGGAGGCGAAAGCAGCGCTAGGCGAGCCCTAGAAGTCGTCGTCCTTGCTGATGAAGAATTCCATGGTCTGGGCGAGCTCCTCGCCGGCCGCGTCCTGCGCGGCCAGGAAATACGCGCCGCCCGGCGTGGAGTCGTCGATGGCGTAGGACACCTTGCCGTCGCCGCCTGAGTCCAAAATCGTTCCCCCTTCGAGGACGGTGCCGCTGGTCGCGTCGACCAGAACGATCTGAGCGCCGCCCGGCATGGCGAAATAATCCGCGTTGATTTGCGTCTTGGTCTGGCTCTTGTAGTTGAGCCGGGGGTCGTCGGAGGGTTGCGTGTCGTCGTTCATGGGGCGCGGAATACGGCGACGCGACACGTGAAACCCTCAGCGGCGAGACTGTGGCTCGCTAAGCGTCCTGGACAGCGTTTCGTGCATTGCCAGCCAATCGTCGAGATCGTTGAGCGCGACCGCCCTCTTGTACACGGGATCCGCGAATCCCAAGCGCGCGCTGCGGTCGCCGTACATTGCCTCTGGAATGTCAGTGACGGAGACGCCTTCGTTCACCTTTGCGATCGCTTCGGGTGTGAGTGCCGTGGCGTTCACCCGGACCCACGCTTCGAGCGTGAGGTAATCCGGCTTCGCGGTCTCGATGTAGCTCACGAACGCGTCGCGGTCGATCCCGAGCGTGGTGGTGAGAAACTCGTCGAAGCCGCCCACGCCGTGACGGTAGCCGTCGGGGAGGCGTCCACAGGCGTGCAGCAAGATCTTCAGCCACAGGCGCGGCAAGTGCTTCACGCCCAGCGGCCCCATGACCGAGGAGCTCAGGACGGGCACGATCGGTTCAGCCATGAGCGAACAGGTCATGGCGCCTTTGAACTTCGTAGTGGCGGTGAAGCGCCGAGATCAGCGCTCCACCCCTGCCGAGCAGCTCGTCACCGAGCGACACCACGAGCGAATTCGGCCACGCAATCGGGCGTATTGTCCGAATCGCTGCGAAAATCTCATCGTCGAGCTCGGGGTGTCGCGCTGCCAGGAGAACTGCGAGCGCCCCCGTCGAGCGAGAGATCCCTGCCGAGCAGTGTACGACGAGGCGTTCACCCTCATGCGCGCCGGCATCGAATGCGAGCAGCTCGCTAATATGCGCGGCTCGCGGGGCGGTAGCGTCGCTGGTATCGATGACGTTGTCGAACCGCAGCACCAGCACCGGCGCGTCGATGGAACGCAGCTCGTCCGCCATCGGCGCCCACGGATCGAGAATCGAGACGACCCGGTCCGCCGATGAGAGCGGTGCAAGCCGAAGCTCGTCCAGACCGCATACATGGTGAATCGCGAGATTCGGCTGCATAAATCCCGGCGAGCTTTCCGATCCCGCAACCGCGATTCGTGGGCTGCCGTCACCACACCACGCCGGCGTTCTCGCGCCCCGGTTTTTCACAGGCCAGCTAGAAGTCGGGATCCATGTAGAACACCGGCGGCGAGCGATCTAGGTTGCCGCCGCCGCTTCAGTGCGACCCTTGAACCGAGAGCCATCCGACGAGCGCACCTGGGTGGAGCGTGATAAGCTTTCGGATCAGCGGAGAATCATCCGTGATCGGACGATCGTCCGCATCGAGTCCGTACAGGGCCTGCGCTACCCACGTCTTCCCGTCGAGCGAGTACTCCTTTCCGTCCGTACCACGGAGATATGCGACGCGGCGAGTCCCGACGATGACGCCTGCCGCGCACCGCATGTATGTCCGGGGCGGAAAATGACGGCCGATCGACATGACGTCGATCGAATAGTGCTTGGGGCAATACGGATGCAAGGCCGTGAACAGCACGCTGTCCTCGTTCAAGAATGCGATCGGGTACACGGTGTCCGGGGACGCGGCAGGTAGCGTGAACTCGGCCAGCGCGCGATGGTCGTGCGTCCGATACACCTTGACGACCGCGTGCGGAAAGTTGCCGTCGATGCACGCGTACCGTGAGCCGGACGGCGCGAACACGTACTGCGAGGGCGGGACGTCGCACGGCGCCCGCCGCAGCGTGTCGCCGACGACGTATACGTGCCCGTCGACGAAGCGAAAGCGCAAGCGGTCCGCGGAATGCCGGGCAGCGATGACCGGGTCCTCGAGTACCGACCGCTCGTTCAAGGCGGAATCGAACGCAAACGTGGCCTGCCGGCCGCCGCTTCCCAATTGCGCCCAAACGAAATACTCCGTACCCCCGCGTTGTGCGCCGTGCCAGAAGAATCCGGCGCACAACACGAGCGCTGCGAACGAGATGATACGGCGTTTCAGCATGACACCCACGTTCAGTAGTATCGCAAGTTACCGTAGTACGGACTCAGCCCGCCGTACGGGTCATCGCCGCTCATGAAGTTCTGGGCCATTATGGCGCCATGGATGAGCTGCACCTTTGCCTCGATTCGAGCCCAGTCCTGGGGGCTGTACCCTTGCGCCTTGAGGCGTTCGAGGAAGACTTTCCAAGGGACTTTTTCCGTTTTACCGCCTGTGCCTTCGGCGATTTCGAGGATTTCTCCGTTGGCGTTTACCTTGGATACCGTCACCATGTGCACGAGGGGCTCGGTCCATTCGATCAAGCCACCGGTCTCACCCGAATACTCTTTATGCGTCTGTTTGAAAAAGATCCAGTCGCCCACTCGCTTATTGACGTTGCCGTCCCATGCGTGGAGCTCCCCCATATGGTAGAAGTAGTTGTGGAGGTTTCCGACGCGAAGCTCGCCACGTCCGTGGAACCCGCCCCACTCGTAGCCGTTTGGATTGACTTTGTAGTCCTCGGCGATGAGGTCGTGCAAGTTGATCCCAATCGCCTGTTGGTATGCGTGAACGATGAAGCTCGTGCACGCCCGGTCGTCGACCGCATTCTCGGCATATTTGTACTGCTGGAGATATGCGCCGAGCATCTGCTGCTGCGCGACGCTTAGGTAGCCGCTCGGGTCACCGTTGGACGCGGGGTTGTTGGCGGCATAGACGTACGACTTCTGGCTCTGCGGTGATTCGGGAACTCCGACGTAGGGGTCGGGCACGGTCCACGCCTGAGACTGCCCGCTCAGGGTTCGGACGCCGTTCGTGTTGTTGAAGCCGTCGCTGATACCGTCCGCGGTGAATCCCAGCAGGAGGCCCTTCGACTGATACCTGTACGTCTGACCCGCCACCCATCCGAACGACGCCGGCCCGACGTATCCTGCGGAATCGCCCGGTGCGCCGGAGATGGTGCACGCTCCGTGCGCCGCGCTGCTCGCCGTCCACATGCCGAAGCCGGTGCCGTTGTGCGCTGATGCGATCGTCCCGAACGGATCCCGATCCCAGAATGTGAGGCCCGCATATGTCTGATCGCGCGGCGTGTAGTCCGCCATGTTTCCGAACTTCAAGTCGTCCAGCTGGCCCGCGGAGTTCGTGGTGAACGAGAGCGAAGAACCTTCCCAGTGCAGGGTTTCCGTCGTCCCGCGGCTGCTGTCTGAGTACCGGACAGGATGGCCGTCGGGTCCCCAGTCGTACGACAGCGTTCGGTCGGTCATCTTTGGTGTTGCGCCCCGCGTGGTTTGGCCGCAATAACCGGTGGGCTCGCCCCAGTTGCTGTAGCTGTCGCTCGTGAGCCGGTCTTCGGCGTCGTACGTTTTCGTCGACGTGCCCGTGTACGAGAACCGGTTCCCGGGGAAGTCCTGCAGGGTGCGGTTCAGCCGTCCGATTGTGTCGTACTGATAGGACGAGGTCAGGTCGTTGTCGCTGCCGGGCGGGACGTAGTCGGCATAGGTGACGGCACCGGAGAACAAGTCGACCAATTCGCCAGCGCTGTTCCAAGAACAGACGTTTCCGGTGGTGCACGCCCAGAGGTCGTGCTGCATAACCCCATTGTTTCCGTGCTGGCGCATGTTCGGATATGCTTTGTCGGTCCCGCCGTTGAGCGCCCACACCGAGCTCGCCAGCTCGTTGCGCTCGTTATACGTGTTTGTCACCACGTGACCGCTCATGGCGTTGAAGGTCGTGACGTTGCCTTCGGCATCGTAGCCGATCTGCGAGTACGTGCCGGCCCGCATCGCCGAGGCCTGTGGGCGGCCGTACGCATCGAGCGTCACCACGGACGCGTTGGGCGTGGTACTGTCAGCGCGCTGAATCAGACGTCTTCCGCGAGTGAACGTGTTCGTGACCGTGCTGAGGATCGAACCCGTGCCGTTGTAGAGGTTCTGGCCCGAGACGCTGCCGTCGTTGTTGTACCACTGGTCGTGGAGTATGCCGTTCATCGCTCCGCCGACAAACGACGAGCTGCGTGACCAGCCGTTCGGAAAGTATGCGTACGAGAACGTGCCAGGCGCGCTCAGGCCGCCTTGATTGGCTTCGGTCCGCGACAGCGTCCGGCCGGTATACGCATCGTAGGTGGTCCACTCATCGCCCCATCGACCCGACCTCGTCAGCACCGTTCGGCCCTCTTCATCGAACCCGTAGGTGCGGGTGGGCGTCGCCGTCTGCCCCGAGACAAGCTGCACGTTCGTGACGCGACCGAGCGCGTCGTACGCGAACTGTTCCGAGTTGCCGCCTGAATCATAGGTCGTCGCGACATCGCCGGGGCTGAACGTGTCGTA
The DNA here is from genome assembly GCA_036403315.1 of Candidatus Elarobacter sp. Taxonomy (GTDB): domain Bacteria; phylum Vulcanimicrobiota; class Vulcanimicrobiia; order Vulcanimicrobiales; family Vulcanimicrobiaceae; genus Vulcanimicrobium. Next base: position 24,165 of record DASWRD010000070.1, on the reverse strand, counting down.
GGTGTTCGTCTGGTTGCGCCACACGTTCGGCCCCGAGTTCGGCGTGTGCGCGTAGCTCGAGACGACACGATCGGCGGCGTCGTGCGTCACGACGCGCAGGTCAACCATGTTCGAACCCTGCAGCTCTTGCACTTTGTAGACTCTGCCGTACGCGTAGAAGCTGCCGATACCGGCTTCGCTTTGGGCATATCCTCCGCTATTGTCGAACAGGTACCGCGTGAGCCACGGATACGACTGGACGTCTTGGACGGCATCCGAGAGCGCCGTGTGTGGAAGCGTGACCTCGATGAGGCGGTCGGCGCCATCGTAATATTTACGCGTCACGCTCGCGACGTTGCTCGGGTATGCCGTCGTCGTCACCCGGTTGCCGTCCAGATCGTAGGTATACGAGGTGTCCATGCCAAGCGAATGTGAGAACGATCCGCCCGCGGCTTTCAGCAGGCCGTTGGGAAAATAGGTCTTGAGGAGCGTCGTTTGGTACGCGCCGGTCGGGCGCGCGCATGCGACGACGTTGTCGTCGGGATCCGACATCGAGACGAGCCGGTTCAACGCGTCATACGTAAAGGCGGTAATCCCAATGGAGTCGTTATAGCATGCGAGGTTGCCGGAGGCGTCGTAGCTGAACTTCTGGTCGGGCGTGATCGACGTCCCACCCGGACTGTTTTGCTGAGCGAACGTCGTGCCGGTGATCTCGGTCGGCAAACTCAGGTCGGTGCCGCCCTGGGCGGCCGCGTCGTAGGACCACGTGTACTGGTACCCGGTCGGATCGGTCATGCGGTAGAGGCGCAGCTGCGGCTCCGTTTCGACCCATTGCCAGGTGAACGTTGTTGCGCCGGCGGCTCCCTCGACGCAGCCGCTCGGGTTCCCGTAGTCGGATCCGTGCGCGTGACTCCACGCCGGTCCGCATGTCGCGACGAGGTTGTCGAAGCCGTCGTAGACGTAGCGGAATGTCGGCCGCATCGTCGTCGAGCCGTGACTCCCGCCGGCGTAGACGCCGACCGAGGCGAGCGCTTTCGTAAGCACGTTGCCGCGAGCGTCATATTCGAAGTTTATAGTCGCGCCGCGCTGGTCCGTCACGAAGCTCAAGTTGTGCGTCGCTTGGTCCCAGGTGGTCGTCGTCGACAGGAACTGCGCCCCCGTATACGTCAGGCGCGTCGAGATGGAAGCGTCGGCATTGGGAAGGTAGCGGCGCTGGTGCCCGTCGCTGTCAGTGACATAGGTCCAGCCGCCCACGCCGTAGAGATATTGCGTCGCTTCGTAGAGATATACGCCTTGCGGACCGCTTTGGATCGGGCCTGACGTAACGCCGTCGAACGAGCTCGGGTTGACCTCGCCGTAGAGGTCGACCTCCGAGACCGCGCCGGTGGAGTACTGAAAGCCGATGTAGGCGCCGTGCCCGTTGGCATAAAGCGGGCTCGTCACGTACTGAAGCTGCGAGCCGCCGGGATAGTACGAGTAACCGATGGTCGGCGTCGTACCAGCGTCATTGTTCGGTGCCTCGGTGAACAGCGTCAGATTTCCGGCGTTGTCGTAGTCGAAGCGAACTTGATTGATCGACTGGCTGTTCGGCACGACGCTCGTGACCAGCGGATGTCCGTTGATCGGGTTGACGTACAAGTAGAGGTTCTGGCCCGTCTCGGTCGCGACCGTTACGCTCGTCATGCTGGCGAACGAGAAGTCCGGCGAGGAGAAGCCGTAGCTGAAGTGCAGGTACGTGTTGTTGTTGCGCCCGTAGATGTAGTGAATGCGACCGCACACGGACGCCGCCACCGTGCATGTGGGCGACCGGAATTGATAGGTGATGCCATCCTTGAGCGTCCAGTAGTACTCCTGGTTGGAGGCGTTGTACCAGAGCGCGGCATACTGGCCCGCCGGCTTGACCCAGTTGCCGTCTGCGTCCGGATTATAGTCCCAGCGGGTTCCCACCGCGTCATAGATCGTGACGCCACCAGCGGCGTTGAGCGCCATGTGGACGTCGAGATTCGACGTCCACCCGTTTCCAAAGATCGTCGGCTGCGATCCGTCGGTGCCGTTGACATCGTACTGGCTCATCGAATTGTAGGTTCGTGCCAAGAGCAGGTCGATGCCGACGTGCGGCACGCCGATGTCAGTGGTCGTGAGCACGAGGTTTCCGTTCGCGACGTTCACATTGGCGTTGCCCATCGCCGAAAACGCAGCCTGCGCTTCGAAGCTCCACCACGGATACATCCCGGTCGCACCGGGGCCGCTGCCGAATACCGGGCTGCCGCCCACCGGTCGCGCAGAGCTCGTCGGCGTGGGTCGCGGCGTAGGCGGTCCATGATGGCGGTCGTCCACCGACCGCTGCGGGCCGCCGATGCCGCGCGGTAAGCGGAGGTGCGGCTTGGCGCTGAACAGCCGCACCGCAAGGGGATCGCGATCGTGCTTCGCGCGGTATGGAGGCGCCGGAGCAGTTTCCGGGCTGCGGAATGCGGAGCGATTGCGTGGGTGATCTCGCCGCGTAGCCTTCACCGGTGCTGCGCGGAACGGAATCGCGCGCAGATCCACCTTGCGCCCGACGGTGTATGCCGCTCGGGCGTCCGCACGGATGGCCGGCGCAATGGTGGGCGCCGCCGGCGCGATCACGGTCGTCGGACCGCAAAGGATAGCAGAAACGACCAGCGCGACAAACGCGCGACGATGATCAGCCACGGCGACACGCTCCGTACAAGCAAACATCGTGAGAGCTATTCGTACGCGGTCACACCGAACGAGAACTCGGCGTGATCAAACCGCCGAACGGCTATGCCGAACGTTGTGAGCTTGAATCGACATCGGTTTCCCCGCTGGTAAAGCGGACGAGAACCGATGAAGGGACGATACTCCGGTTAGCTTGGTTAGTCAAGAGGGCAATTGAACGGTACGTTTATACCGCTGAGAGGCCGGCGATGAGTAGGCCCATGACGTCTGCCGCCCTGCGCTTCCGGTCCGCACGACGCCTCGTACGTGTAAAACGCTTCGCGCAACGATCGCCCGGCTTCGGTTCGCGCAGCTTACGTCAGTCGATGCCTAACTGTGCGATCTTCGCCGGAGCTGCGAACGGTACGACGTTCTTCATGCTACCGCTGCCCCGTGATCCACGCGACGAACAGCATGCCGCACAGGAGGGCGAACTACCAGTCGAAGAACCGCGCGCGGGCTTGACGTCGCGACGAAAACGGTGCATGCACCGGCCGAACCGGTACCGTGGGCGACCGCGGCGTCGGCGATGACGTGGCGCTGATGCTGGACGACTCGTGCGACGACGGCGACACCATCCTCGTTGTGGCGTCCGCGAACCACGCGCTGTTCGCATGGTCTAACCACCCTAAGCGCTGATACCGTTTGCATGAGTTCGCGAAGCCGGGGCGCCGTATCTGGTAACCCTCACTCGGGGCCAGGAAAACCGCTGCCGGTTCGCAGAACCGAGGCGGCGGCCGGCACGGCGGCCGCCCGTCCGCGGAGAGGGCATAGCCCACCGAGACGATCGCGTTTGCAGGGTTCGACCTTTCCTGCCCGTCTAGCGGACATCGGGCGTTCGAAGGAGAGGACGTACCATGCCATCGCTTCCCGCGCGCCCGTCGCGCGAGCATCTGCGCAAACAGGCGAAACGTCTGGCGCGCGAAGGTTTATTGGATCTGGCAGCAGCGCAACATGTGCTGGCCGGCGAGTACGGATTTCACAACTGGGCCGAGCTGATGCGCCACGTCGCGGCCGTGCGCGGCGAGGTGTCGGCGCCGCAGCCGCTGTTCGCAGCGGTGAAGGCCGGCGACGCCGACGAAGTGCGCCGGCTGCTTGCCGAGGGCGCGAATCCGCGCTGGGACGACGGCCGTGAGACGCCGCTGCACGCCGCCGCGCGGCGCGGACCGCTCGAGGTTGTCGAAGCCTTGATCGAGGGCGGTGCGCTCGAGTGGCAGACGGATCGTGCCGGACGCACGCCGCTCGACGTCGCGCGACGCGGTCGTCCGCATGACCGAGCGGCGATCGTCGCGCTGCTCGACCGAAGCGTGATCGCGGACGCGTCGTTTCGTGCTGCGGTCGACGCGATTCACACCGGCGATGTCGCCGGGCTCGCGAAACTTCTCGACGCCGAGCCGCGTCTGCTGCGGGAACGGATCGCCGAGCCGGACGCGTACCACAAAGCGCAGCGGCACCAATATTTCCTCGATCCGAAGCTGTTCTGGTTCGTCGCCAACAACCCGACGCTCGTCGAGACAATGCCGTCGAACATCGTGGACGTCGCGCGCGTGATGATCGAACGCGGCGTCGCGCAAGCGGATCTCGACTACGCCCTCGAGCTGACGATGTCCGGCAGCGCGGCGCGTCAGCAGGGACTTCAGTTGCCGCTCATGCGCGCGCTCCTCGCGGCCGGTGCGCAGCCGAGCCGCCATGGAATTGCGGTGACTGCGGCATACCATGAGCTCGAGCCGCTGCGCGGACTGGTGGCGGGCGGTCATCCGATGAGCGCGCCGATCGCGGCGGCGTTGGGCGCCGACGACCAGCTCCGTGCGCTGTTGCCGAGCGCCGAGCGCGAGGACGTCCAAGCCGCGTTCGCACTTGCGGCCGTCAACGGGCACCTGGAAGCAGTGCGACTCGCGCTTGACGCAGGCGCCGACGTCAATGCGTACCTGCCCGTACACGCCCACAGCACGGCGCTGCACCAAGCGGCGATCGACAACAACGTCCCCCTCATCGAGTTGCTACTCGCGCACGGCGCGCGGAAAGACCAGCGCGATACCCTCTGGGACGGAACGCCGCTGGGCTGGGCGACGTACTGCAACCGAGAGGAGGCGAAAGCAGCGCTGGGCGAGCCCTAGAAGTCGTCGTCCTTGCTGATGAAGAACTCCATGGTCTGGGCGAGCTCCTCGCCGGCCGCGTCCTGCGCGGCCAGGAAATAGCCGCCGCCCGGCGTGGAGTCGTCGATGGCGTAGGACACCTTGCCGTCGCCGCCTGAGTCCAAAATCGTTCCCCCTTCGAGGACGGCGCCACTGGTCGCGTCGACCAGAACGATCTGAGCGCCGCCCGGCATGGCGAAATAATCCGCGTTGATTTGCGTCTTGGTCTGGCTCTTGTAGTTGAGGCGGGGGTCGTCGGAGGGTTGCGTGTCGTCGTTCATGGGGCGCGGAATACGGCGACACGACACCTGAAACCCTCAGCGGCGCTACTGTGGCTCGTTCAGCGTCCTGGACAGCGATTCGTGCACCGCCAGCCAATCGTCGAGATCGTTGAGCGCGACGGCCTTCTTGTACGCGGGGTCCGCGAATCCCAAGCGCGCGCTGCGGTCGCCGTACATTGCGTCTGGAATGTCCGCAGCGGCGACGCCTTCGTTCACCTTTGCGATCGCTTCGGGTGTGAGTGCCGTGGCGTTCGCCCGGACCCACGCTTCGAGCGTGAGGTAATCCGGCTTCGCGGTCTCGATGTAGCTCACGAACGCGTCGCGGTCGATCCCGAGCGTGGTGGTGAGAAACTCGTCGAAGCCGCCCACGCCGTGACGGTAACCGTCGGGGAGGCGTCCACAGGCGTGCAGCAAGATCTTCAGCCACAGGCGCGGCAAGTGCTTCACGCCAAGCGGCCCCATGACCGAGGAGCTCAAGACGGGCACGATCGGTTCAGCCATGAGCTGAACTTCGCAAACCGCGGCGTGTATCCGTCACAGGTGGCGTCAACGCCGAGAATGCCCGGAGCTCAGCTCGCCCCGGCGTTGTCTACGGCCGTAACCACACCATGCCGCCGTGCGCGAGATAGTCGTGGACCGCGTCCAGAGCATCGTGTTGGTGCTTGCGCAACTTTATACCCAACAGGATTTCGGCGTGGTCGGCGGCGGCCTGGAGATCATCCGCGACCGCGCCTTGACGCCGGCACACGACGGCCAGCAGCAGAATCGAGACCAGCCCGTTCGGGCCGCACGACGCCTCGTAGGTGAGAAACGCTTCGCGCAGCGTTCGTTCTGGTTCGGTTCGCGCAGCTCGCGTCCAGTCGATGCTGAACTCGGCGAACTTCGCCGGAGCTGCGAATGGTACGACGTTCTTCATGCTACCGCTGCCCCGTGATCCACGCGACGAACAGCATGCCGCACAGGAAGGCGAAGTACCAGTCGAAGAATCGGGTGGCTCCGCGCGCGGCCTTCACCTCGCGACGAAACCGGTGCATGGACGGGCCGAACCGGTACCGGTAGTCGGCCTCCTCCACCCAATCGTCCCAAAAGAGACGCACGGCGAGCCAGATCACGCGCACGAACCGAGGCGCGTCGGCGTACGGGCTACGGCGCATCGGAGTTACGGTCGAAGCAGAGCATGCGGTATTGGTTGGCTGCGATTGTCTCGAGGTAGAAGCCGGCTTGCCGCAGCAGCGCGACGTCGCGGCGGAACGATCGTACCGAGACGCCGAACCGGCGCCGGTAGTCCGCGATGGTCACCGACTCACGACGAGCGAATAGTGCGGTGAGCCAGACGACGCGGACGATGTGGAAGGCCACGCCGCCGCGGTTGGTGTGCGGGCTCGCGCCACGGCGCGGCCGGGTTTTCGACGCGAGCGCGTCGAATCGGTTGTGTGTCATTCGGTGGCTAGCTCCATCGGGTGACGGACTCGGTCGGTGTTGATAGCACCGGCCGGGTCGCTATGATTGTGTGCGGGTTAGCGCGTAGCAAGATTATAGCATTTGCGACTCCGGCAATCAAGCAGATGTCATTGGAGTTCTGCTGAGCTACACGTCCACAACATGCGCACAATGTGCGACAAACGCCGCGGAGGGCGGAGATGACCGACGCGTCGTGGAGTCCAACGCTGCTGACGCCGTAGTGGAGGAGAAACCGCGTCGACGAACATGGAGGTTGACGAAATGACCGACCCGTGATGCCCGACGTTGAGAACGTCGGAGCCTCGTATCGCGATGAGGGTCCTGTGCGGCATTCGTGGCGTTAGGCCGCGTACGTGCGGCATTGCATCACCGGACCGCACAAGTCGATTTGCAGACGATCAACCTCGGGGCCGGGAGATAATCGATGCGCGCAACCCGACTCACCTGATCGGGTCCGCCTAAGAGCCGACTTCAACGGGCGAGCGGGCACCACCGCAGGCGAAAATTTGCAACGCCGACGTCTCGCGCGCCGTTTCGAAATGCGCCGCTGCGGGCCTCCTTCAGCTAGACCTCATAGGTGAATGCTGCGCCCTGGCGGCCGCGATAGCGCGCCGGATCGAGCTCAGACGCGCGCCAGCAGGCTAGGGCGACGCCATCCGCATCTTTGGTAACGCCGAGCGGCCCGTGGACACCGCTCATGGAAACGTTTGTCGCTGTCACCTGAAATTGGCGTCCACCGATCATTGGTTCACAGACAAAGCGACGTCGGCCGATTGACCAAACTCCCGCGTCTGGCGTTCGCTCGAAAGTCAGATCATTGGAAGCTAGCTCGGCATACGCGGCGCAAATACATCTGTCCAGCGCTTCAAGGAATTCATCGAAGTTCATACCATCCCTCGTTTCGCAAGCGACGCGCGGTCATTGCCAAGAATCTCTTGGGCGAGACGGGCTCCCTGCGAGTTATCGCTACCATTGTCACCTCGTCCAAAAAGCAGCGGGAGCGCCGACGAGACCTGCGTCAATAGGGTGGCGCCGGCATTGGCGGAAGTCGGCGCGCGAGATCCATCAGATAGGTAATTAAATCTTGCTTACTTGTTGATAGGTGCAGCTCTTGCTCAAGAAGTGTCAGGAAGCGTTCTTGCGAAGGGCGATATTCTTTGCATGCGAGAGCAAACGCACGCATACCCGCAAGCTCAAGCACCTTTAAGGCATCGCGCTGACGAACATACTGAAACGTCGCGCGGAGTCGAACCGCGATGCCCTCGCGGATTTCATCCAAAGCAGGCCCTTGAGCACGTGTAAGGCTCGGCGGCTTCGCCTTCACCGGTTCCACCGTGAGAGCACCCGTCCCGACATCTTGGTAGCACCGAACCGCATGCGGCAATGTTACAGCCGCTAGTAATACTGCGAATCGGTAAATGCCAAAGAGCTCTACCGTCACGATTGTGTCGCTACCGGCGGGATATGCGACCAATTCGTGTCCGTGGTCTTGTTGCGGATCCCTTGCTACCAGCGGAAAACTTATGTCCGCACAATCGTCTGGGTTCGCGAGCGTCGCGAGCACTTTGGTTGACACGGCGGCGGATACGCCTGCTCCTTGGCACGCTACGAAATGGTAAGCCGTCTTTACGACGCCTGGGAACATTGAGCGATCAAAACCGATCTTGAAGTAGATGTCCGGCGCCTCGGACATCACCTCCAACAATCGAATATCTGGGTCTTCCACTGACAGGCCCATCGTCTTTAGCTGCTTATTTACGGCCTCGACCGAGGGCGCTGTAAATCGTTGAATCCGTCCTCCAGAGTCCTTGAGCAGGACCTTCTGCTGAAACGGGACATGGTCTGAGTCGATCGTATATTTGAGGCCGTGTTTGGAAACACCGTGGAGGTCCGAGCCCACTTTCCCGCGGTGCAGCGGCACCTTGAGCGCATGCACCAGAAACGCAAGACCCTTCACGAGAGCGTCGTCAGCTAAACGGTTGACCTCATTGTTATGCACATTACACAAAATGCGTGCAGTGAGTCGCCCACCGATGCCCTGCGGTATAACGTGTTCTACTGAAGTAGCGGCGGCGATGCAATAGAGACATGTGAGGCGCCGGGTGACATCGTTTCGAGGCATCCGCTATTTCCCAGGATCGCGCATCAGCCTCTTCTCGCGAAGCGACGTCGCCGCGCTTGTAGGCGGTCCATCTCGTGCAGATATTTATCTTGAAACTCCTGGTAATTGCGTCGACGTATATCACGCGCCTCCTCAGCGCGGTATAGCAGCCATGCTAGGATGGTGCCGACGGCAAAGGTACTTGCGACGTCGGCGAGCAGGCGGGCCCAGAGCAGTCCGTGAGTGCCCGCGACCAGGGAAAACCGGATGATTGCGACGCTCCAGAACACGACGCAAAGGAATGCAACAGCGCTTCGAAAGTCCCCGCTCTCTGCTACGAAGACGCACATCCGGCGCGTGACGTGAGCTGCCGTGAGCACGAGAGTGCCAGTGCCTAGGAAAGCCAGAACGACTGCAAACCAGTACGGCGCGCCGATCACAAAGAGCACGGCTAATACGCGGCAGAGACCCAGCGGACGGTCCTTTGCGAAAGACCTTTCGAGGCTTGGTCACGTCCCAGAGTATACCATCACCACTATCCCTTGTATTGATCGCGTTGGTGCTCGACCCAAAGGACCCGCTTTTGCTCCGCCTCCGTTAGTTCTGGCACTTCATGGCTTTTGAAGAAATGAGGCAGCAACGGGCACATCTCAGCGTAGACTTTCGCGTCGACGTGGCATGCCCACTCGACCAGCATTCGCCAAAGGCGCGGCGCGCAGAATGACGGCACTTCATGGCGCCATTGCTTGGCCACGTCGCGAATGGCATCTATCGCGGCGTTTTCGATTTCCCGATTAAAGTCGTCATCATATGCTGTATAAGGTGTCTCAATCGTCCGTCCCCAAATTGTCGTCTTTGAGACTCCATGACGCGGCGGCCGGCTCGTCGTTCGTAAGCTTCGACGCTGCACCCCTTTCCACGCTTCGAGTACGGCTGGCCGCACTGCAGACGAACGAAGATCCTCCCCGATAGGGTGCAAGGCGTTGAGTCGCTCGGTCTGGTGAAAGTCTGCCAAGATGAAGTCCAGATCGAAGCGAAACCATTCGCGGACGTTACGGAGCATCGCGCGGTTCCAGTGCTCCTCGGTTAGAGACTTCTGCTGCGCCACTATCAGCGCATATTCAAGATCGACGAACCTAGCGGGGAGCCAACAGAACATCTTAACAGCGAGCGTGTTTCCGCCGTTGGCGCGATCGAGCGACAGGTGCTTAAGGAAGTCGAAGAGATCTGCGAAATACCCGCATGCGTACAGGGCCTCGGGACCGCTGGTTTCAAGCGAAAGCTGATCGCGCAAGCGCTCACCCACTTCAAAGGCTGTTTGTGGAGTGACGACTCGAGATTGCGCCAGCCACCTAGCAACGCGGGACTCCGGAAGTTCTAGGGCTCGGGCCACGACGCTTTTTGAGACCCCTTGAGTCTTGGACAGCGCTCGGAGATACGCGCTCCATCGAGCTTTGGTAAACGTGCTAGTGGGTGGTATGGTCTCATTCATTGATTGCAACCTGGTGTGAGCGTGATGTGGCTTGACTCTAGCATCCAGATGCGATTGCAGCCTCGGTCCCCAAGAGCGCGCCGCGGTCCCCCCATCCGTTGACGGCGATAGACGGTATGGAACAGGCCGCTTTGAGCCACCCGCACGCCGGCTCCAAGGGGGCGGTGCCCGGTCGCACGCTTCGGCATGACCGCAGCAAACTCGCGAAGTGGCCTACCAAGGAGTCGTATTCTACTTCAGGAGGTGCTAACGCTGGCGTCGGCCCGTACGAGGGTGGTCAGGGGGACAGTCGCCGTCGGAATCGTCCGCCTCCAGGGTTTGGACGCGAATAGGACCTCGGATGGCCGAGTCCCTCGGGTCAGGCTCTTGTGCCCGCGCACGGACGCTTGGCTGAGATAGTCACCCCACGTCCGGCGAGCTTCCAAGTCTTCGGATACAACGCCGCGTCGGGCGTCGGCGAGATATGCGACCAAGTCAATCATCAAGAGAATGCGAACTACTTCCGCCAAACGTCGTGGTGCTCGACCCCGACCATGCTGCTGAACGTTTCGCGATAACCGCCGGCCGCGCTTCGGAACCACGTTGTTATGATTCTTGAAGACCACTTTTTCAATCAGGTGTAAACCGTGACGCTCGATGCGAGCTGCCGACGGACGCAGCTCGCGGGCTACGAACCGGGCGATGTTTGGACGCCGCCCGCTCGCGACATAGGCTGCAAGGCGCGCGTTCAAGCTTGGGTCAGCGGCAGCAATGTCATGGCAAATTCCCTCCAACTCAGAGAAGAGGGTTGGCAGGGCAAACGTTGCAGCATTGAAAGCGCCAGCTTCACTTGCCCGGATCATCTTCACCGTGTGTCGCAATACCGATCGGCGGACAGCCGCGATCGCCTCACGAGAGCATATCCCCTCAACGAGCGCGTCCAGTTCGCACCAATCATCCGCGCGATAATACGCAAAGACCGCTTGATTCAGTGCGGTTGCTGTTGCCGATCCTTCAGCGAGTCTGCCGAGATGTGCGACCAAAGCTGGCGGCCACGTCGTGGATAACCCCCATCGGTACTTCCGCGCTAGGACATCAGCTGTACGCGCGATCCGATCGAGCTCATCGAACCAATCCAGGACGTCGCCAACTGCCGGGCCTAGTCCCGCCCACATGCGGTTGCCGAGCTCATGGAGAAAATCTTGAATAGTCCTCATAATCGGCGAAACGGGATCGTGCGGCGGAATGTACACCTGCATAGCTCAGAGTTCGACGGCGCGCCCTGGCCCTCCCCGAGCAATGCATCGCGCAATCGCGACCGGTGGCTTGGAGCCCACGTCACCGACCGTCGCAGCACGCACCAGGTCCTCGATAATCGCGTCGAGCAGCTCATGGCCATTCTTAATTCGCAACCCGTACCTTCTGTCAATTCGCGCCTACCTTCGTCGTCGGGGCTGCCCCGCGATTCCTCCGCTTCTTCGTTGAGCGCCGATCACGACGGGGATAGACACGATATCGCGTCTCGTCCCAGCGCCGGTAGACGAATTCGCCCGAGAGAATCGCGTTAATCTCATCCAAAGTTTTCCGCAGTCCAGCACGGTCAAGCCCTGAGTTGAGAAGCCTGTTGTAAAGCACTGACCACGCTAGACAACAATGCGTGAAATCAACGCGCTTCGAACTCGATCCGAAGAGCCAACCGAATATAACCCGCTTCTTGGCTAATGCGTTCGCAAGGCCAACATGCCCATTAGTGCACGATGAAAGCACTAGGATTCGGTTCTTCCCAGCAAAAGGACGCAGTAGTTCCGCGAGCGGCTCCCAGTCAATGTCGCTCCCGTCCGCGAGCTGCAAGCCGACCTTGTCACCATGGCACGAAACGTGTAAGGCTTTGTAGCTCCCCGATGCGGCTTCCTTAACGGCGCGACGCAGCATTTTTTCGTTGAGAACGATGCGATATGCGGAGCGAGTCCCGCCAGCCCTTAGAACCCCGTGCGCGGCAAGCCCGTCCGTGCGCTCTTTGTAAAAGTCGAGCGGCGAGACTGACTCCGCGATGAATACGCTCAACTCCTCGGCAGCCGCTTCAACCGAAGGCTTGCGAACCATGTGATCCTCGTGCAAATTGGTCGGGCTGCGCCGGCCGCACGTACACGTGCATAGTTTCAAGTTTCGGCAGCGCGGTCGCGCCTCCCGGGATCACGGAAGCGCGATCGCTGGCCGAAGTTTTGTTCACCTCGGGGCGCATTCACCGAGAGCGCCGGTCACGCCATTGGCTATAGGCAGCCTGCGCCGCGGAGTCTTCCTCCCAGGCATCGACCTCGGCAGCGCGCTGCCTTTGAAGAAAAAGTGGTAGAAAGATGTCCGGGATGACGCCCATGTCACTTGCCTCTTGTGGATACAGTTCGTCAATCCACTCGCTCGCGAGCCTCCATAGCCGCACAATCATCAGTGACGGGATCCAGCGGTCAGCCATTCGATTAGCTGCGTCGAAGATTACATCGAGCAAGTCATCGTCGCCGCGTAGCCATCCGCCGATCGACGTTGTCGACCCGCTCGGGCGGTCTCCGCGGGCGACGCTCTTCCACGTACCCTCGTAGTGCGCGAAACGTTCGGCGGAGTAGAACGTCGAAAAGTAGTTCAGCCAAATCGCCGCTGTGCGGGTGAAATAACTTGCCGTGCCTGCAAGTCGTATGAGCGTACTTGTGTGTGCGTTGGTCCTTCCTGAACGAAGTTGGTGGAACGCCCATAGGTATCGTGCCCCGTGATCTGTGGACTCGACATCGCTAAGGAGATCTGTCTCGAATTGCACAAAACGCGCCGCCAAGACAGCGAAAAGGCGGGTTGCCGTAGCCGGGCCGTCGCCGTGAACGTTGGTCGCCGTCAGTTGAAGAAAGCGTAAGATGGCGGGAAAGAACCCGGCGCCCCACAGCGCCTCTACTTCATTCGTATTTGCGCCGAGTTCACGAAGAGCTCGCCCGACATCCCAGGCGGTGCTTTCACCGACTCCGCGATCGCCGCGTGCCCATTCAGAGACTCGACTGACGCCTTGGTTGCCGCCAATGCGCGTATTCAAAGCAGTCGCCGTGATTTTTCCCGGGCCACCAACATACTGCGCAAGGTACGCGGACCAACGCCGGCGCCGCTGCTCTCCCTCAAACTTTGACGACGGGGGCATTATGCTTGTCCCGCACGAGCGTATCGTGATGTGAAAATTTCTTCTTGCAGGTGTCCGGAAAATTCGGGGCGCCAGCTGGCGTACTGATCTGCGAGAAGGCGTCGAGCTGAATCGGGCGGTTGAATTTTGCGGCTCATTGATTACCTCAAGCTGAGACGAATTGGGTCCCTACCGACACAGTATCCAACGGAGCATCTTTGGTGCAGAGTCCACGCGTCGCCCATAAGGACCCGGCCCGTGATTCCGCGATGCGGTCCCCCTCCGCTATTAGGCAAACGCTAGCTTGTTAAAGCCTTCGATCGGAGCGGGCATTCGGCGTTGGCCGTGTCTGCTCGTTCCTTCGACCGCTCACCGCGGTCAGGCGGCCGAATGGTGGAATGAGCCGACCGATGCACGGCCCCTGAAGAGTCGAACCTGTTTGCGGCCCCCAGGCTATCCGGCGCTTTCCGCGCCCCTCGTCCCGATGTACCCGGCGCTGCAGGGGTGGAATGACGGCTGCAATCGTCTCGCGAAACTGAGCCTCCCCGTGAAAGCAAAGCGTGACGCTAGAATCCTAAAGGCGAAAGCAATTGCGTCCATAAAGCGGGCGCTTGCGACGTTCAACGCGTTTGAAGAGGAGGGACGAATCACGTCTGTGCTTCTTCATTTACAGCATTCGGGCGAAATGCTCCTAAAGGCTAGTCTCGTGCAGGCTGGGACGTGCAAAGTCTTCGAGCCAAACGGCATGTCAATCGGCATGAAGAAGTGCCTAAATCACGCAGCCCAGCACTTGAAGTCTCTTGACGCCGAAATAGGCACCTTCCGCGCCATTGATGCTATGCGCGACCATGAGCAGCATTGGTATGCTCATTTCGACGAAGCCCTACTCTTCCTCGAGGTTCGCACTTTCGTCACCGTTTTCGACGACGTTCTCGGACGCATCTTCTCAGAAAAACTCGCAGACCATCTCCCGCAGCGGGTTCTTCCAGTTTCGACGTATCCTCCGCCACGTGACATCGCTACTTTCTTCGACAGCCAGTTTTCACAGGTCAAAGAATTACTCAAGCCCGGTAAACGTCGTCGCCACGAGGCGCGTGGCAGAATCCGCACCCTTCTTGCAATGGAGGCCCACGTTTCAGACGACGTATCCGTAACCGAACAGGACGTTAACCGTGCCGAAAAGGGCATTCGGGAGAACAAGCCATGGCAGGCGCTCTTCCCTGCGCTCCCGACTTTAGCGGCGAGTTTTACTGGCGAGGGTGCTACTCTCGTCGTGCGCATTTCGAAAAGCGAAGATCTTCCAGCCGTCCGCATCGTCAAGGAGGGCGATCCCGGGGCGGAAGACGCGACCGTGGTGCGCGAGATCGACGTTTGGAATAAGTTTCCGTTTCGTTATAAGCAGATCGCTGAGATTCTTGGGTTTCCTTCTTACGTGCAGGCCTCGGCGTTGGCTAGAGATTTGGCTCTAAAGGACGATCCAATTATGTACCATGAAAAGAAAATGGGGTCACAAATGATTTATGGATACTCACAGTTCGCCCTTGATAAGATGAAACAAGCAATCGCGGGAGGCGTTGACATAAAGGAGGTTTATCGACGGCAAAACACAGCTACGGGAAAGGCACACGCACCGAAAGCGATGTAAGGCGCGTCGCGACGGCGCTAAAGGCTGGGCGGCACCCGTTCAACCCTTCAACCCAGGCCTACTGCGGTGGCTTCCAAGCGAAACGGACGATGTCGAACGCATCGCGTACTGTGCGATCGATGATAGGGTCGAATACCTTGCGCCCATAAGTGTCGATTAGATAGGTATCTGCACGGGGATGCAAATCTGGTAGATGTTAAGGTAGCCCGGAGTCCCAGATTCCATTGACCTGTCCCGAATCGACGAGCCTCGTCATGTGCTCGTCGCATTCGTGTTCGGGTACTTCGCCAAAAGGTTCCTCACGAAAGCGGCCATCAGCGTCTTGCACATACATGATTAGCTGCCGCGTAAGGCGGTCGGGAAACAGCTTGCCCTTGCCGATGAAACGTCTTGCCATACGCATCCAGTTCGCGAGGCGACCTCTGCTGTCCGCCGCCACCCAACGTAGAGTGCACCGGGGGTGCTGAAATGGAGTTGAGTCGTATGCGGTGCGCACCATCCGAGGGTTACCGTACACCTCGTAAGAAGGCACGTTCTGCATGCCTAAGATCACGATCTCGAGCTGGAGAGCGCTTCGGAAGAACTTCGGCATACCGGTAGATACTGACGCAGCGTCGAGATTTTCTCCGGTGTTCGCCCCAGCTACCGCGATCAAGGTGCTATCAAAGCCAATAGATGAGTGGATCGTGAATGCGTCACGGGTCTTGCACGTGAGTGTTGCGGGGCCGCCGGCGGTAGGCACGGAAGCCGATTGGCAGAACATCCTTAGATGGGAAGTGTCGACGTTTTGGGAGATAGACCACGCCCAGCCCTTTGTTGAAACCGTGTACCAGCGGAGCGCACGCTTTGGACACGAACACGCAAAACGCTCTGGGGAATATCTAGCGATGGGCGTAGCGATCACTCTTCTCGACGTTAGCGGTATCTCCAGCCCCGCGCACGTCTACTTTTTGAACGACACCGGTGCACGACCGGATTTTGTCATCGTCCTCTTCGCGCGTAACAGGAGGAAAATTTATTTAGAGGCGCGATCGCGGGGGTCTTTCACAAACATCGACACAGGCGAGCGCAAGCAGATCAGAGCGAAGAAGGCTGGCGTCGCAGCGCCGACACTTGTTGTGTACTTTCAACATGGCGAAGGTGAATGCACGCCGCGCGGTGGCTTCCCGCGTTACAATAAGACGCGGCTACTCATCGCTGATCCTCTGGGAGATGATTCCATCGCGAGCACCGACGAGATTGCTTCAACGATGCTGCGAAACTATCTGCGTGTGTTCCGCGACGTCGGGTTGAGGCATTATGGCGACCTAATCGAAGAGGACTTACAACAGTTTGCGACTGCCGGGACGCTTCCAGATCGGCGAGTCGACAGCAACCCACCGCGATGGGATATCATCGACGTGCGACACCCGAATCGAAAGCGGTACGGAGACGCCATCTACGTTGGGCGCTTCTTCAGTTCGCTGTTGAACGACCTGGCCGGCTCGCCACGAGATGAATTCTTGTCGAGAATACGACAGTCTGGGTTCGGGTCATTCAGCTATCGCGGCGTGAATCGTAAGGTACTTGCTCTTATACAGGAATGTCGATGGGATGACTTGATCACTTTCCGCGACACAGAATCGTTGAGCGACCACTCTGGGGCAACGATCACAAGCGACGGCGTCGTCGATGACACCACCGAAGACATAGAACCCGACTCGCCGCAGGCGGATCTAATTTTGAAGTCGCTGCCCCAAGCGTAGGTTAGGTCCCATCCTCGTCGGCCCGCTCGATTCCGTGAACGGAAGCTGACTAGCAGCAGAGCTGCCGTGCATATAGCGTTTCGGTCCCTCTGGCCCGTCGAGACGGAGGTTGCATTGATCGCACGCCGCAGGGGCCGCCCTTTCTATCGTGGGATACGGCCAACATAATACAGCGCCAAGAGAGGTTGCTGGAGGCTGACGTCCACCTCGCTCCGGCGTTTACGCACCCGACGAGCGACCCGGCGCATTTTCACGGCTCATTTCTCCAAGCCGTCGCGTGGATCAATGGTGTGACCATCGTGGATTGGGATTTTACACGGATAGGGCGTTGGCGGTCGATCCGATCGTCCGTATGTTCGGAGGCCCGCTGGGAGACTGCAGCCCCTTCGCGCTGTGGCGTGACGAGCTCAAACCGTTCGTCGCCTCGGTCGCCGGGACGCGGACGCCGCTACCGCCATGGTATCGGTTCCGTGAGCGAGCGAGGATCGCGACGACAATGCGCGGCGCACCATCACTCGGATGTATCACTGCGCTGACTTCGCTACTCACCCGATCGCTGGCAAAGTCCTAAGTCCCGATTGGGCGAAGCGCGTTGCAGACGTTGGTCCCGTCAGCGACCTTCCAACCGCTACGCGAGCAGATGCCATCCTGAGCGACGCATCGACGAGCGATCCGGCCATATATGCCGCCGCGGCGACTCCGTCGATTTATCACGCGACGGGCTCGTACGGCGCCGCCGCTACCGCATATAGTTCAGCCGCCGCCGGTTCGTACGCCGTTTCGCACAGGCTGCGATGACGCGAGAATCGCTGACCGCCGACGCGATCGTCAATGCGGCGCTAGCCACACGGGTGCGCGCTATCGGCGGCGCGAGCGTTCTTTCCTGGTGCCATGCTGCGCCTTCGCACGGAGCAGTTGGATCATGACGCGCTCACGGTCGCCTATCACTGCGTTACAGCATTGGCCTCCGCGGCCGCGACGCAGATTGATAACACGGAAATTGTCAAGTCATACTGGCGCCGCGGCTTGACGCTCTTGGGAGATCTCTGCTCGACATTTAATGTGGGCGACTTAGAAACGTCGCCGATATTGCATCGGAACCGCCGTTAATCTGGCGCAGTACCTACGACTGCTCCGCGGCCGGAAATACGGCCGCTACATCTCGTCGGCTTCTAAGGCCACCTGAAAACGAAGAGGGCTGATCCGAACAATCGCATCAGCCACTCGTCGCTCTCTCCTGGCAGAAGAGAATCTTTAAGGCCGCAAGTTGCTTAGGCGGGCCGTAATGCCAGGAGAACGCTTGTTAAGCCACTATCGGACCTACCCCCGCGATGGGCGCCCTAATCACTAGTCAGAAAACGCGGCTACGCGTTCTAGAGTTCATTGTTTAGCAAGCTTAACGATGCGTGTCGAATTCTACGGCAACCTATAGCAACAATAGCAAGAACGAATACGTTTTTGTAGCGAGGGATCGTCCTCGCACGATGCCTTACCCCGCAAGTGCCCGGGGGCAAAGGCACGCCGCTCTCTCCTGGCAGAAAGAATCCCCTTGCAGAACCCTCCGGGCAAACCGTCCCGGAGCGCGCTTACTGTCGCGGCCGAGGTGGCGACGATCCTCGTGCTCGTCGCCATCGTCGTTCAAATCCTGTTCAAATCCTGACTCCCCGGTTGCTAGTCAAGGCGCGTTCCTAGATGGGTCCGCCGCACGATCGGCGGGCCCTTCGCGCGCTCGGGGTTCAAGCTACTTGGATATGTTTGATGCTGCGGGCCGTTAACGCGGACGCTTGGAGGCACCGATTTATTCGTCGGTGCCGGCGCTCCGTTGCAATGAGATCTGAAACAGTCGTTCTTAGCACGCGCGCGACGTTGAATAGCGTCTTGTAGCGGGGATTGTTAGTCTGCGCGTCTTCAGACTCGAGCTGCTAATAGTGCCTCGGGCTCAGACCCGTGACGTGGCCCCACACATCAGGCCGCGGCTGACCGTGAGTTTGAGGTAATGCGATGATGCTCGATAAACTCGGCCGGCGTCAAGCCGTCGAGCGCGGTATGAGGACGGAACTCGTTGTAATCGATGCGCCACGCCTCAATTGCGGAGCGGGCGTGAAAGATAGTCGGAAAATGCGTGCTCCTGGAGCAGCTCATCGCGGAAGGTCGCTCGAGCAGGTCCGCTCCAACGTTGTGCATCTAAGTCGAGTCGTCAATCCCCCGGCACGATGCGGCAGGCCTCGACCGCGACGTCCAAATGTACCGTGCTGCCGACGCTGCGGTCTTCGGATGGTGGCGCCGACACGCGAATTTGCGTCTGTCCTAAGTCGATGAGGTAGTCCCGCGCGTCGCCGAGGTAGACTTGCCGCAGCACCTTGCCCGCGAGGCGGTTGTGGCCGTTTTCTTGATAGCCCACCGCCTCGTCCCCGATCGGGGCGAACGTTACCGAGTGCGGACGCACGCATAGCGTCACCGGGCCGCGCTGCGCCGGATCGAAGTCGTCCCGCACGCGCCAGCGCGCGCCGCACACTTCCACCAAGTGCGGCTCAACCAACGTCGCCGGGATCGTGTTCGTTCCGCCCACGAATGTGGCCACGAATGCCGTCGCCGGTTTCTCGTAGATGTCGTGCGCCGTGCCAACCTGTGCGATCTTGCCGGCGCGCATTAGCGCGATGCGGTCTGCGGCGACCATTGCTTCCGTTTGGTCGTGCGTCACGTAGACCATCGTAATGCCTGTTGCGTCGTGGATGCGGCGGATCTCGAAGCGCATCTCCTCGCGCAGGTTTGCGTCGAGGTTGGACAGCGGCTCGTCGAGCAGCAGCGTCTCCGGCTTCACCACCACCGCGCGGGCCAGGGCGACGCGCTGCTGTTGGCCTCCGGATAATTCCGACGGGTAGCGGTCGGCGAGCTCCGCCATACGCACACTGCGCAGCACCTCGCGGGTGCGGTCCTCGATCTCCGAGCGCTGCAGGTTCATCACCCGCAAGCCGTACGCCACGTTTTCGAACACCGTCTTGTGCGGCCACACCGCGTAGCTCTGGAAGATCAGCGACATGCGCCGCTTCTCCGGCGGCACGACGTGCTTCGCCGAAGATACGACGCGTTCGCCGACAGTGATCGTGCCGGCGTCCGGTTTTAGGAAGCCCGCGAGGAGCTGCAGCGTCGTCGTCTTGCCGCAGCCCGACGGGCCCACCAGCGCCATCACCTCGCCGTCGGCGATCGCGAGGTCGATCGCGTCCACCGCACGTGCGCCGTTCGTGCCGTACGCCTTGGTCAGGCCGGCGATGTCGATTTTTGCCATCAGGCGCTCGTCTTGTCCATGAAGTCTTTCCCGAGGAAGCGGTACGCCACCGAGACGATGACGATGGTGATCGCGAGGATGAGGATCGCGAGCGTCGCGACGGCTTCGTAGTTGCCGGCATCGGTGAAGTCGAAGATCTGCGTCGTCATCGTCGCGGTGCGCGGCGTGAACAGGAAGATCGCCGAGCTCAGCTCGCGGATCGACGGGATGAACACGAGCAGCCAGCTGGCCAGCAGCCCACGGCGCAGCAGCGGTGCGGTGATCGTGCGCAGCGCGCGCAGGCGTGTCGCGCCGAGCGTGCGTGCGGCGTTCTCCAGGTCCACATTGACCGCCGCGACCATCGTGCTCAGGTTCGAGAACGCGATCGGCAAGAAGCGCGTCGTGAACGCGATGATCAGGATCGTCGCGGTGCCGTACAGCACCAGCGGCGGGTGCGAGTACGCCGCGTAGATCCCGATCGCGAGCACGATCCCCGGCACGACGAACGGCGCCATGCACACGATTCCGAGGATGCCCGCGCCGGGGAATAACCGCCGGCTCGCTGTGTACGCGATCAGGAAGCCGACGATCGTCGCGATCGTCGCCGCCGCCGCGCCGTAGGTGAGGCTATGGAAGATCGCGCGGCGCGTCTCGGGGTTCTCGAAGATCGCCCACTGGTACCAGTGCAGCGTGAGGTTCCCGGGAACCGGGCCCTGGCTCCAGATGTGCGAGAGCGATGTTGCGAGCAGCGCGAGATACGGCAGCACCACCGAGCACAACGGCACGATCAGCGCCGCGCCGAGCAGCGGCCACTTCCAGACGCCGAGGTCGATCAGCCGGCGCCGTCCGCCCTTGCCGCCGACAACCGCATATTTTCGGCGTCCGAGGATGCGCCGCTGCAGCAGCAACAGCCCCAGCGTCACGCCGATCAGCGGCATCGCGTACGCGGCCGCGAGCTCCGTGCGCACGGGGAACTGGAAGAACAGATAGAGCTGCGTCGTCACGACTTGCGTGCGCGCGGGGATCAGCAAGAACGCCGGCGTGCCGAACTCCGCCAGCGCTTCGAGGAACGACATGATGAAGCCGGCGATGATCGCGGGCATCACCAGCGGCAGCGTGACCGAACGCATCGTGCGCCATGCCGACGCGCCCAGCGTCGACGACGCGTCCTCCAGCTCCGTCGGGAGCAGCTCCAGCCCGCCCGCCACGAACGTGAACGTATACGGCACGTTGTAGAGCGCCATCACGAAGATCGCGCCGCCGAGCGAGAAGATGTTGAGCGGGCCGTGGTCGGCGTGCGTGAACGACGTGATCGCGCGGTTGAGCCAGCCGCTGTTGGGCGCGGCGAGCAGAATCCACGCCTCCGCGCCGATGAAGGACGGCGTCACGAACGCCGCGGTGATCAATGCGCGCAAACCTTTGCGACCGGGCAGGTTCGTGCGCGCGATCAGCCACGCCAGCGGCGTGCCGAGAATGGCCGCGATCGTCGCGACGGACGTCGCGAGCACGAACGAGTTGATGATGGGCCGCAGATAGATCGACTTGGTGAACGCCTCGACGTAGTTGCCCAGCGTGAAGCCGCCGACGTCGACGTGCTGCAGGCTGATGACGAACAACCACGCCAGCGGGACGATGACGAGGACCGCCAGCACGACCACCGCGCCGATGAAGAAGACGGGGCCGACGTCGAACGACCCGGTCTTCTCGACTCGGCGCGGTGCCGCTGCGAGGCTCATCTCAGACGTTGAACGTTTCGCGCCACTTCGCGGTGACTTCGGGGATGCCGGTCAGCAGCCGCTCGATCTTCACGTGATACGTGCGCAGGCGGTCGACGCGCACGCCGGTGGCCGGCGGGACGTCGAGGCGCAGCGGGAGATTGTAAGTCGACGCGGCCGTCTCGGAGTACTCCTTCGAGTAGTAGTAGTTCATGAAGAGGCGCGCGGCATTGGGGTGCGGCGCTTCCTTCATCACGGTCACGGGCGCCGTCACGAGGATCGTGTCATCTTCCGGGAACGCGATGTTGATCGAATTGCCGCCGGCTTTGCGCTCGAGGGCGAGGCTGTCGGCGCCGGGTCCCACGACACGCTCGCCCGACACGATATCGGTCGTGCAGTCGAACACCGAACGCCCGATCTTCGGGTTGTTCGCCGCGAGCTTCTTGAAGTAGTTGTCCCAGCCGTACTTGTCGTTCATCGCGACGACCCAGTTGCCGACGTAGCCGCTGAAGCCGGGATGCCCCATCGAAACGAGATCCTTCATGCGCCCGTCGAGCAAGTCGTTCCAGTGGCGCGGCGCCGGCAATTTCTTGGGGTTGTAGTTGATCAGCATCAGCGCGATGTCGCCGAGCTGATACGTGTCGTCGGGATCGAGGTGCTGGTATTCCTTCGGGATCTTGTCGATGTCGCCGGGCACGAACTGCGCCAGCGCGTTCTGCTTCTTGAGGATCGTCATGTGCGCTTCGTCGGTCGACGCGAACACGTCGACTTGGTGCACGTTCGACTTGAGATCTTGCGTGAGCCGCTGGAAGAGCACCTGACCGGTCTGCCGCAGCAGCTCCACCTCGACGCCCGGATATTTCTTCTTGAACGAGCCGGCGATCTTCTCGGCGGCTTGCTGCGTGTAGTGGCCGGTCCACCACACGAGCTTGCCTTCTTTTTTCGCCGCGTCGTACAGCTTGGATACGTCGGCGTCGGTCACTTGGTTCTTGCGCCGCGCGGCGAGCGCGCCAAGCGGTGCGCCGCCTGCGAGGCCCGCCGCCCCGATTGCCGCGGCGGTGCGAACGAACGTCCCTCTGGTCGTCATGGCGTCTCCTCTTCTAATGCCGCGGCGTAGACCTCGGCGACGTGAAGCGAACGGCGCCCAGCACCGTGCGCGATCTGGTGTTTACAGCTCATACCATCCGCAACGACGAGCGCGTCCGCTTCGGCGGCGCGCACCGCGGGCAACAAGTCGCGCTCGGCCATGCGCATCGACACGTCGTAATGCTCGGCTTCATAGCCGAACATTCCCGCCATCCCGCAGCACGACGACTCGATCACGGATGCCTCCAGCCCCGGGATCGCGCGCAGCGCGCGGACCACGGCCGGCATCGCGCCGAACGCTTTCTGGTGGCAGTGCCCGTGCACCACGGCGCGCTTGTCGAGCGACCGGAGTGGCGGCGACCAGCGACCCGCGTCGAGCTCGCGCGCGATGAACTCCTCGAACAGCAGCGCGTGCGCCGCGACGGCGCGCGCGGCATTGGTCGGCACGAGCGCCAGGAACTCGTCGCGCAGCGTCAGCAAGCACGACGGCTCCAACCCGACGATGGGCACGCCGCGCTCGGCGTACGGCGCGAGCGCGGCGATCGTGCGCTCGGCCTCGGCACGCGCTTCGTCGAGCAGGCCGGCCCCAAGATACGTGCGGCCGCAGCACAGCGGCCGGGCATTCGGCTGCTCAGCGCCCGTCGAAGCGTCGGTCGCGTGCGCGAAAACGACGTCGTAGCCGGCGGCGACGAGGACGCGCTGCGCGGCGCGCGCGACGTCGGCTTCGAAGTAGCGGTTGAACGTATCGACCAAGAGCACGACTTCGCCGTGCTTCGCGACGGTCGCGCTCGCCGGCGATGAGGCGTTGCGGCCAGCGATGCGCGCGTCGCGAAACGGACGCGCGTGCCACCGCGGCAGCGGGCGCTTCGCCGTGAAGCCGGTCGCGCGCTCGAGCATGCGCGCGACGCCGGGGATGCTGTCGCGCAAGTTCGCGAGCCGCCGAAGCGGGCCGGCACGGTGCGCGGCGCGCGGCAGCGCGGCGACGACGCGGTCGCCGAGCGGCGTCCCGTGCTTCTTGCGGTAGTGCGCGAGGAACTCCACCTTCATGCGGGCCATGTCGACGCCCGTCGGGCACTCGCGGCGGCACGCTTTGCACGACACGCACAGGTCGAGCGCGTCGTACAGCTCTTGCGACGTGAGGCCGTCGGGGCCGAGCTGGCCCGTCAGCGCGAGACGCAGGCCGTTCGCACGGCCGCGCGTGGCGTGGTGCTCGTCGTCGGTGACGCGGTACGATGGGCACATCGCGCCCGGCGCGCTCTTGCGGCACGCGCCGTTGTTGTTGCACATCTCCACCGCGCCGGTGAATGAGCCGAACTCCGACCAGTCGAGCTCCGTCTTCAGCGGCAGCGGCGCGTACTGCGGTCCGTAGCGGAACAGCGTGCGGTCGTCCATCTTCGGCGCGTCGACGATCT
>DASWRD010000069.1:0-1720 GCA_036403315.1 Candidatus Elarobacter sp. | reverse complement strand
TGTCACGTTCATTCCACATCGTCTCTTACCTTCGGTGCCTTCGACCTCAAGAACGTGGACCACATGTGGACCACACCGTCCGGATATGGCTACATAGCGTAAGGCGGATCGACCCGAAAAGATGCGGCGCAAGACGTGAAGAAAAACGAGACTGCATATGGATGCAGCCTCGTAGATTGGCTCCCGGAGTTGGACTCGACCCAACGACCCGCTGATTAACAGTCAGCTGCTCTACCAACTGAGCTATCCGGGAATGCTCGTTCCTCGTGGGAACGAGGACCTGGGTTCAACGGTTGCGATTCGGACCCTTGGAGGACACCTTTGGCGCGCGATACGCTCGCTCGCTCTCCTTGACGGCGTGGGGCAGGTTCACTTCGGGCTCGCGCGGGCTCGGGCGCGACCGCGTCGCATCCGGACGTAGAGATGCCGCGCGACGATCACGAGCAACACGGTCAGGACCAGCGCGACGATCGCGGCGACGACCGGTGCGACGAACGCGACGGCGATGCCGGCGATGGAGCCCGCATCTTCCACGGTGCTCAGCAACGGAGTCGCGAAGCCGGCGGTGCCGGCGGTTGACGCGACGCGTGCGCCGGCGACCGCGCCGTGGATGCCGAGTGCGTTGAGCGCGCCGATCACCATGAGAACGATCAGTTCTTCGTGACTGTGCGGATGCGTCGTTCCGCCGATGAGAATCGCGGCCGCGGCCGGCTTCGACGCAATTTGTACGAAGTGCATCGCGTGGTCGACGAGCGGGATCTTATCGGCTGCCATCTCGAGGACCGCGACCGCGATCAGAACCCACATCGTCAGCCAGTGGCCGAGCCAGGCGAAGTCCGCCGAGGGATGGATCCAGCCGAAGTGCGCGCCGACAGCCACCGCCGCCAGCGGGAGCAATGCGCGAACCCCAGCCGACGTGGTAAGCGCATAAGCCAAGGCGTACTGCGATACGCTATCCATGCATCCAGTATATCAGTCGCCGCCCGCCAAGGATTCCAGGCCGGGGACGGTTAATTTTCTCGAGGCCATGCGCTCCTTGTAGATTCCGCCGCGCCTCACCGGGCGCGGCGTCGTGCAGACCGCTTCTCCCCTTTCGCACGCATTGGAATCTCGTATGGCTACCGTGACCGCTCGCCCGGCGAGCGTCTTTCGATCTTCCGCGTTCACCCGTTTTTACGCCGGCCAGGCGTTCAGCTACCTGGGCGACGGTTTGCGCACGCTCGCGATCCCGCTGCTGGTTTTCCGGCTCACCGGCTCCGCCACGGCGATCGGCTGGACATGGGGGCTCGAGTTCTTTCCGTACGCGGTCGTCAGCTTGATCGCGGGCTCGCTCGGCGACCGGGTCGACCGCCGCCGGCTCATGCTGACGTGCGACATGCTGCGGTTCACGGTGATGGCGCTGTTCACGGTACTCTTCGCGACGGGTCATCTCACGCTGTGGATGATCTATGCCGGCGTCTTCGTGCTCGCGGTCGGCGGTTCGACGTTCCTGGGCGCGCAGACAGCGTCGATCCCGTTTCTGCTCGGGCCGGATCGCACCAAAGGCGCCGTCGCGGCGCTGCAGGCCACCGAGCAGAGCGTCAACCTCGTCGCGCCGCCGATCGGGGGCGCGCTGTTCGGATTGTTCGGTCCGCTGCCGGCACTCGCGATCAACGCGCTCACGTATCTCACGTCGCAGGTCGCGATCGCGTCGGTGCGCACGTTCGGGCCCGACGCACCG
>DASWRD010000068.1:0-6271 GCA_036403315.1 Candidatus Elarobacter sp. | reverse complement strand
CGCTGGGCGTGTTTTCCGGCTTTCAGGCCACGATCTTCAACAACTTCGTGTGGGAGGCCGACGGGTGGTTGCACGGTTACACCTACCTGCCGCACTTTCCCGGCGACTGGATCGACGCGATCCCGTACCACGGCCGCCCGTACGTGTACCAGGCCCCGCTGCCGGCGGTGCTGCTCTTGCCGTTCGTGCGCATTTGGGGCTTGGCGACGAACCAGACGCTGCTCGCGATCGCGCTCGCCGCGGTGGCCATCGCGACGGCGTGGCGCGTGGCGCGCCGCATCGGCGTGTCGCGCGGCTGGGCGTGGCTGCTGGCCGCGTTCCTGCTATTCGGAACCAGCTACGCGTACTGCTCTGCGAACGGCGACGTGTGGTACGTCGCGCACTCCGGTTCGGTCGCGTTCACGCTGCTTGCGATCGACGAGTGTTTGGCTGCGCGCGTGCCATGGCGCGTCACGCTGTGGGCGTTGTGCGCGGCGTTCTGCCGCTACCCGATGCTGCTCGCGTTCCCGGCGTATGCCGTCGCGCTATGGCCGCAGATTCGCGCGGCGCCCGCGCGGCTGGGCGGCGTCGCGGCGGCCGGCGCTTTGTTCGCGATCCCGTCGGCGTGGTACAACTACGTGCGCTGGGGTACGCTCGCCGACGTCGGCTTTCCGAAGTTCTACCGGATCATGGACATCGGCAAGAACGATCCGTCGCCGCCGTTCGCGCTCAAGAACGTCGCGATGCAGCTTCAGTTCTATTTCCAGCAGCAGCCGCACGTGATCCCGAAGCCGCCGTACCTCATCGCGGGTACGTTCGGCACCGCGCTCACGTACACGAGCCCCGCGCTCGCGATCGCGCTGCTCGCGCCGCTGCGCGAGCGCGCGGTGCAATTGCTGTGGTTCGCGACGGCGTGCTGCGCGATCCCCGCGCTGCTGTACTACAGCACCGGGATGGTGCAGCTCGGCGCGCGGCACGCGCTCGATTTCATCCCGTTCCTCTACGCGCTGATGGCGTATGCGATCCGTGAACGGCCGTCGCGCTGGTACCTGCCGCTGTTCGCGTGGTCGATCGTGTTCGGGATCGTCGAGCTCGGCGTCTGGGCGTGGGCGTACGAGCTCGTGAGCTAGCCTGCCGGGTGGAATCGTACCGGACGCCGTAAGCACCGCGACGATGCCAACCTATACCAAGCCCTCGGGCGACGAGCTTCAGACTCTCGCCGGCGAGGCGAAAACCGCCCGCGCGCGCATCTCGACGCCCAAGGGCGACGTCGTGTTCGCGTTCTATCCCGACGACGCGCCGCTGCACAGTGCGGCGTTCATCAAGCTGGCGCGCGCCGGCTTTTACGACGGGTTGAAATTTCACCGCTACGAACCCGGCTTCGTGATCCAGGGCGGCGACCCGTCGGGCAACGGCACCGGCGGCCCGGGCTACAACCTCGACGCGGAGTTCAACGAGCGACCGCACATCGCGGGCACCGTCGCGATGGCACGCTCCTCGAGTCCGCACTCGGCCGGCTCGCAGTTCTACATCTGCTTGGCCGACGCGCCGTTTTTGAACCGCCAGTACACCGTGTTCGGTCACGTGACCGAAGGCCAGACTGTCGTCGAGCAGATTCGCGCCGGCGACGTGATGACCAAAGTGTCGATCGAGGGCGGCGAGTCGAGCGCCGGCGGCGACGAGGGCGGGAACGGCTGAGTCTGCCGCACCTCGCGCTCGGGACGCAGGGCTGGTCGTACCCGGACTGGGTGGGTCCGATGTACGATGCCGGGACGCGTCCCGAGCGCTATCTGCGCGAGTACGCGGAAGAGTTTCGCAGCGTCGAGATCGACTCGACGTTCTACGGCACGCCGCCGCCCGAGCGGTGCCGCCGCTGGGCCGCGCAGGTGCCCGACGGTTTCACGTTCGCGCTGAAGCTGTCGCGCGAGATCACGCACGACCGCCGGTTGCTCGCGTCGCGCGCGCTCGTGGAAGAGTTCGTCGCGAGTGCGCTCGAGTTCGGCGAAAAGCTCGAAGCGATCCTGATTCAGACGCCGCCCGACTTCGTGCCGGCGGAGATCGACGCGGTGGAGCAGTTCATGCGCGAGCTGCCGGCGGGACCGCGGTGGGCGTTCGAGGTGCGCGACCGCGACTGGTTCCACGGCGACGCGCGTGGGCGCTTGCGCGACGCGCTCGGCACGCACGGCGTCGCGCTCGCCGTCAGCGACGGCACGTTCGTCCCCCTCGACACGATGTTGTACGAGTTTCGCCGGCCCACCGCGTCGCACGCGTACGTGCGCTGGCTGGGACAGCGCGAGACGTTCGCGCGCTTCGACGAAATAGCGATCGACCGCGGCGACCGCATCGCACACTGGGCCGAGGCGATTCGCGACACGGCGCCGCAGCTCACCCGGCTCTCCGGCTATGCGAACAACCAGTACGCGGGCCATTCGCCCGGCACGATCCGCCAGGTGTACGGCGCGCTCGGCGTAGCACACGAGCGTCCGGTGCGCATCGAGCAGACGTCGCTGTTCGAATGATCGTTCTCGACGAAGCCGAGGTCGAGCGGCGCCTCGCCGCCGTCGATCTCGTGCGGCTGATGGAGACGGTGCTGCGGGCGGCGGCGTGCGGTGAGGGTGGCGGACCCGTGCGCGCGTCGTTCACGACCCGCGACGATGTGTGGTTCGGCGCGATGCCCGCGTGGAGCGCGCGGCCGCGCGCGGCGTTGGGCGCGAAGCTCGTCGTCGCCGTGCCGGGCAACGCCGCGCGCGGGCTGCCGACGCACCGGGCGGTGGTGGTGCTGCTCGATCCGCAGACCGGCGCGCCAGTCGCATGGGTGGAGGCCGAGGCGCTGACGCGCGCGCGTACCGCCGCGGTCTCGGTGGTCGCCACGCGCGCCCTCGCGCGGCGCGCGAACGGTGCGCATGCGATCGTCGGCGCCGGTGCGCAAGGCGCCGCGCACGTCGATGCGTTCGCGCGAGCGGGTATGCTCGGCAGGCTCGCGATTTGGTCGCGCGATCGATTGCACGCGGCGGCGCTCGCCGAGACGGCACGCGCGCTCGGTGTAGACGTCCGCGTTGCGAATGATGCAGACGACGCCGCGCGCGGCGCAGACGTGGTCACGACGTGCACCGCTAGCGCCGAGCCGCTGTTCGACGCGGCGTCGGTCGCCGACGGCGCGCACGTCAACGCGGTCGGTGCGTGCGTCGCGAGCAAACGCGAACTACCCGGCGCCGTCGTCGGCGACTCCGCCTTCGTGGTGGACGATGTCGCGGCGGCGCGCGCCGAAGCAGGCGACGTCGTGCTGGCCGTCGCGGAGGGCGCGGCCTCGTGGGACGGCGTCGTAACGCTGGGCGACGTTCTTGCCGGACGCGCGTCGCCGCGGGCGGGGCGCATCTCGCTGTTCGTCTCGCTGGGGATCGGCGTCGAAGACGTCGTCGCCGCGGCCGCGATCGTGGGAGCCTGAACATTCGGACTGCACCGAATCACGCCGTTCGCGCCGCGTTGCTGTGGCTCGCCGGGATCGATCTGCGGCTGACGCTGCTCGCGGTCCCGCCCGTGATCCCACTGATCCACCGCGACTTGCACCTCAACGAGTCGGGCATCGCCGCGCTGTCGAATCTGCCCGTGCTCGTGCTCGCGGGCTCGTCGGTGTTCGGCGCGCTGCTTACCACGCGGCTCGGCGCGCGGCGCGCGATGGTGGTCGGTTTGTTCGTGATCGCCGTCTCGTCCGCGCTGCGCGGCGTGGGGCCGTCGGTCGCGATGCTTTTCGCCGCGACGCTCGTAATGGGCGTCGGGATCGCGCTGATCCAGCCCGCGTTTCCGTCGCTCGCGCGCGCATGGTTCGGCGCGCGCAGCGCGCTGGGAACCGGGATCTGGGCCAACGGCCTGCTGTGCGGCGAAGCGATCAGCGCGTCGCTCACGATCCCGTTCATCCTGCCGCTGGTCGGCGGATCGTGGGAGCGCAGCTTCGTCGCGTGGAGCATCCCCGTGTTGCTCACGGCGCTCGCGCTGGGTGCGGTGCGCGATCCCGACGACGGCGGCGCGACGCCGACCGGGACGTGGCTGCCGGACTTTCGCGACCGGCGCGTCTGGCTGCTCGGCGTGTTTCAGTCGGCCGCGAGCTTGACCTACTTCGGCGCGAACACGTTTCTGCCCGACTTTTTGCACGCCACCGGACAGGGCGGCTTGGTCGGGGCCTCGCTCGCCGCGCTGAACATCGGGCAGTTGCCGGCGTCGATTGCTGTCGGTTTCATCCCGATGCGCATCCTGGGGAAACGCGCGACGTCGCTTTTCGTCGCGGCGCTCATCGTTGCGGCGCTTGCCGGAATTCTGCTTTACGGCGGCGGTGTGGTCGTGGCGGCGGCGGCGCTGCTCGGGCTCACCGGCGCGTACGTGCTGACGATGAGCTTCGCGCTTCCCGCGCTCATCGCACCGCCCGATCAAATCGCGCGGCTCGCCGCAGGGACGTTCACGCTGGGCTACGCGATCTCGTTCGTGACGACGCTGCTTTCGGGCGCCGCGTGGGACGCCACGCATGCGCCGGCTGCGGCATTTTTGCCGATGCTTGCGGCGGCGGTCATCGTCGCGGTGCTCGGCCCGCGGCTGGGCAAACGTGCGGCGAGCGCCGCCGCATCAGCCGGCTGACGCGCCCTGGCGCAGCGCGGCATCCACGCGGTGCGCGATGGCGCCGATGCCGGCGTTGCCGGCGGCGTAGCTGCGCAGCTTGCGCGTGAGCACGACGAGCACGTACGGCGCGTCGCCGAACGGGTCGACGATTGCCGCGTCGTTGCGCACGAAGTCGATCTCGCCGGTCTTGTGCGCGCACGGCGTCCCCGGCGGCAGACCGCGCACGATCTTGGTGGCGTCGTCGTTGCCGAGCATCACTTCGATCATCGCGCGGCAGCTCTGCGGCGTCGCGATCGTGGCGAGCCCTTCGCGCGCGCCGCGCTCGATCGCGAACAGCAGCCCCGCGGTGTCGGCGGGCGTGATGATGTTCTCGCTGCGCCGCCACGACGGCACGACGTCGGCGAAATGCCGCCCGAGCCGCGAGCCGGTCATGCCCGCGAGCTGCATCGTCGCGTTGACGGTGCCCATGCCGAACGCGGTGATCAGCGTGTTCGACGCGGCGTTGTCGCTCACGTGGATCATCGCCTTGACGAGCGTGTCGAGGCTCCATTCCTTTCCCGCCGGCGAGCCGGCCAGCACGTTGGAGCCGCCGATCAGGTCGGACGCGCGCGTGCGCACCGTGTCCGACGGTTTCGCCGTGCCGGCATCGTACGCGCGGTACACCGTCGCCATGATCGCGAGCTTGATCACGGAGGCCGCCGCGAACTTCTCGTCCGCGCGAACCGCGACGAGCGACGGCCCGTCGCCCATCGTGCGCGCGACGACGCCGGTGATGCCCGGGATCCGATCCACGAGATCCGTGACGTCGAGCGCCGGCGCCGCGGGCGCCGCCGACGGAATGGGGCTCGCCGTTTGTGCCGACACGCGCAGCGGAACCGCGGACGCGGTGAGCGCGCCCGCGAGAAAAATCCCGCGCCTCACTTCGTGACGCGCTCCATCAGGAACGCGGCGAGCTGGGCACCCAGCTCGTGCAGCCGCGGCTTCATCCAGGCGCGCTGCGCCGGGCACGTCAGCTCGCCGAACTCCACCAGCATCTTCTCGGGCGCGTCGACCAGTCTGAAGCCGTAATACTTGTGCTCGTTCTCGGTAAAGTTCTCGCCGACGAAACGGAACGGGAACCAGGCGCGATAACGCGTCTCCCACGCATCGACGAACGCGCGGCTGGTCGTCTCGGGAAAACCGACCGACGCACCGCTCGCGCACGGCGTCGCACCGTCGAAGTGGATGAATACCGCGGCGCGCGCGCTGTCGCGCCCGACGTAGTCCGCGGACCGGCGCAGCACGTGATAGCCGTGCCCGCGCAGCACGCGCGTCGTCTCGTCGGCGACGACCGCGGTCCATTCGATCTCGCGTTCGCCCGCGGCGGCCGCACCGATGTTGCACGCGCGCGCGGGGAACAGCACGCAGCTTGCAGGGCGTCCTTCGTGACCGGCTTGCACGAGGACGTCGCCGTCGTCGGCTAGGGCGAGCGCGGAAGACGAAAGCACCAGCGCGGCGAGGAGAGCGGAGAACGCGGGAAGCCGGATCACCCGGCGATAATGCCCGGCAGCGATGAGCACTCCTCTCGTTCCGAGCGATCTTCTCCGCATCGTGCTGGTCGCGGACCCGCAGATCAGCCCCGACGGCGCCGCGATCTATTACCGCCGCGCATGGTTCGACCGCGAGGCGGACGAGATTCGCGGCG
>DASWRD010000067.1:0-76008 GCA_036403315.1 Candidatus Elarobacter sp. | reverse complement strand
CGGGAGCGAACAGCGCCGGCACCTACAGCGTCCAGCTCTTCGACGTGACGACGAGCGATTTGATCTCGACGCAGCAGATCTCGATCAACCCGTCGAGCATCGCGTGGAGCGTGCTGCTGCCGTACAACGGTGCGACCACCGGGACGAACCTCAACGACATTTTCGCGACGGACGGGCTGATCAACATCGCGCCGGGCGGCGCGCAACCGGAGCAATCCGTTCAAGGCTTGACGTACCAGGCGAGCGGCGTGGTCAGCGGCCGCGTCTACAAGCTCACCGTGAGCAACGCCAACGGCGTCGTCATGAGCGGCACCAGCACCGACGCCAACAACTTTCAGAACACGCCGCAATCGTTTTCACCGCCCGCGCAGTTCACTGCCGCATCGACGAACACCGGGCCGCAGAAGATCGCGTTCCCGCTGAACGTCGGCAGCCTGACCGCGTTCGGCGCGACGCAGATCCCGTTCGCGCCGAACGTCTACACCGCGCAGCTCTACGACGTCACGGCCGGCGCCGTGGTCGGGTCGAAGTCGTTCACGGTGCTCTCGTACGCGGGGCAGTTCCAGTGGACGAATCCGCCCGGCGCCTACGTCAACGTCGCGGCGCTCGGTGCGGCGACGCCCGTGACCACCACGTTCCGCAACACGGGCGGCATCCTGTACGGTAACTGGAACGGTGACGCGGTCGGCACGATCACGATCACGAACGACAGCGGCAACAAGGTCACGCTCGGCCGGCAAGCCGGCGTGACCACGACGATCGACTCGCTCGGCCAGACGTGGAACATTGCGAACCCCAACGCGCAGACGATCGTGCTCACGCCCGCGGCCGGCGGGCAGTCGCTGCCCGTCAACGCGACGGTGCCGATCCCGATCACCGTCGCGACGGCGGCCGGGAACTGCACCACGGCGTGCATCTTGCGCACGTCGATCACGCCGCTGCACGGCGTGGCCGGCAGCAGCGTGAACGCGACGATGATCAACACGGCCACGAACGGCCTCGACGTGTTCGGCAACGGCATCATCGGGACGAACACCCAGGCGTCGTACTCGTGGCAGATCGGCACGTATTCGGGGGCGCAGCTTCGCACGCCGCGCTACACCCAGCTGATGTACCGCTCGGGGACCGACTCCGCGGCCGGCGGCAGCTATACGGTGACGATCACCGTGAACAACAACGGCTCGCCGCAAGCGCTGCAGAACATCGAGTTCATCCTGCCCCCGACGATCGATGCGACCCGCCAGACGCCGGCGATCACGGGGGCGATCGTCAACGGCGTGAGCCAGAACGGCCAGTACTTCATCGCGACCCAAGCCACCGACGCGGCGCTCACCGTCCCGAACGCGTTCTCGATCGTGACGACCAACAGGAACGCCGCGGTGCCGATCGGCAAGAGCGCGACGTTCACGCTCAGCATCCCGATCCCGACGACGGCCTTCCCGTTCCAAGAGATCGGCGCGACCGGAAACTACTACGACTCGTCCGGCGCGATCGGCGCGGGCAAGTTCCCCGTCGGGCCGACCAACACGCTGACCAACGCCGTCGCCGGCACCACGAACATCGACTCGACCGAGCTCGCGGTGTTCTCCCTCGACCCGCAGCTGATGTCCGCGACGCTCGTCCCGAACGTCATCCCGGCGCTCGCCGGCGCGACGACGACGTTCAAGCTGATCAACACGTCGACGGGACTCGATCCGAACCCCGACTACATCAGCCAGTTGTTGCTGACGATCCCGAACGGCGCGATCCCCAACTCGATCACCGTGACGTCGCCCAGCCAAGCCGGCGTGACGTGGAACGCGAACCCCACCGGGACGGCGGGCCAGTGGCTGGTCGACCTGTGCGCGGTGAGCACTGCCCCCGTCGTCGCGACGCAGGCGTCGACGCCGTGCGCCGGCGTGACCGACCAGAAGGCGCTGCCGCCCGGCGCCGAGCTCGACGTGACCTTCAGCTACACCGCCGCGGCGACGCTCGGGGCGTACAAGATCGCGTGGACGATCGTCGGCGCCAACGGCGGCGCGGTCGTCGCCGCGACCGCGGCGCAGCAGCCCACGCTGACCGTCGCCAACACGACGGCGCAGACCGGCTTCACGTACTCCGGCGGCTACTCGGCCGCGCCGTCGTACCCGCCGGTCAACCCGATCCAGCCCGTTCCGAACGGAACGCAGCCCATCGTCGGGTCGTGGTCGGACTTCAACAACGGCAACGCGTTCGTGTACGAGCTCTACAACAACGGCTCGACGACGATCAGCGACGTGTCCGTATCGATCCCGTCGTCGAACACGTCGGGGCAGTTCGGTGACCCGGCCGGCTGGAAGGTCATGCAGCCGACGATCCAAGTCTACGGACAGGGCGCGAACGGCGCGAATTGCAGCGGCAACGGGATCAAGTCGCTCACGCAGGCCGTCCCCGGCTCGCCGGGCACGCAGGGCCTGTTGATGCTCTCGGGCTGCAGCCTGGCGCCGGGCAAGAAGCTCGACATCTTCTTCGATGCGCAATCCCCCTACGACGCGACGCTGTCGACCCCCGTGTTCGCGTTCAACGCATCGGTCGCGACCGGCGGCGCGGTCCCGCCCGACCCGCGCGTGCCCGCGAACATCAACACGCTGCCGATCTACTCGCTCGCGAACACCGAACGCATCGTGGTCGACGCGCGCCTCGTGATCGAGCTTCCCAGCGGCGCGTACCCGTCGTCATACGCGCCGGCGCTCTACGGCGGATCGTCCCCGGCGCTCATCGGCTGCGCGACCTGCACGTTCGTGACGGGCGGTCCGTTCCCGCTGATCAACTTCAACAACATCGCCGGCACGGTGACGGCGAACGACACGCTCGCGGCGTCCGTCTACAGCGACTCGACCAACGGCTGGAACCTCTCGGTGTCGTCGGACCTCAACCCGTCGACGTCGAGCGGACAAGTGAGCACGTGGGTGTCGCCGAACTCCTCCGCCCCGGCCACGGGAACGTACACGCGCAACGTGAACGCGGCGCCGGGCCAGGTGATTCCGACGGCGAGCACGCTGACGCTCGCGAGCTTCACCGGCGCCGTGCGCAAACAGCCCATCGACAACATCATGTCCTATACCGTGACCGTGAACCCGCTGTCGGTGAACAACAACGTCACGACGACGGTCACCCTCACCTACACGCTGATCGCGAATTGACGGAGCCGGAACGTGATGCGTAGACTGATCGCCGCCGCCGCCGCACTGCTCTTCACCACCGTGACAGCCGGGGGCGCCGCCGCGGACACGGCGGGTTCGGCGCAGATCAAGTACAAGATCAACCCGACCGTCCGCGCGCAGGTGATCCCGAATTACCTGAGCGGTTTCGGGCCGATCGGCGGGCTGGGCAGCGGTCAGACGCCTGCGGTCGGCGCGAGCGCGGTGCTGGGCGGCGGAACCGTCGACTTCGGCAACGTCGTCGTCGGCTATCAATATCTGTACAAGTACGCGGCGCAAGTCAGCGTGCAGACGAACGACGCGGCCGGCTTCGTCGTGTACGGCGAAGGCGCCACGGATCTGAACGGCAGCAACCCGGTGCCTGCGCCGGCGACGTTCCCGCTCGCGCAGACGCTGTTCTGGCTGATCTCGAACGCGTCGAACTCGCCGTTCTCGCCGGCGCACACGTTCAACCGCACGGGCGGCGTACCGATCGCCGGCGGCTCCGGCGGCATCGACTACTCGGGCAGCGGCGGCCAGCCGCCGCCGATGGCCGTGATCTGGTCCAACCCGACGTCCGGCAACGTCAGTCAAGGCTACGACTACCAGTTGCGGCTATCGGGGACGATCCCCGCCAGCCAGTTCAACGTCTACATCGTCTACACGGTGATCGGAAATTGAGACGCATCAACTTCGCCGCGCTGCTTGCGCTCGGCACCGTCGCGGGGCTCGCGGTATTCTCGCAAGCCGACGCGCTGCAGACGACCAAGGCGTTCAAAGAAGTCGTGCTGACGATCGTCATCACGCCGAGCCCCGCGCCCGTCGGTTTCTTGCCGCGACGGCCCGCGCCGCCGGCGCCGAACG
Organism: Candidatus Elarobacter sp.; assembly: GCA_036403315.1. GTDB lineage: Bacteria > Vulcanimicrobiota > Vulcanimicrobiia > Vulcanimicrobiales > Vulcanimicrobiaceae > Vulcanimicrobium. Next base: position 71,986 of record DASWRD010000067.1, on the reverse strand, counting down.
CCGCGGTGCGGCCGCTGATGGCGCGGCTCGTGGAGGACCCCTACGCGGGACCGGCGCGCATCGCCTCGAGCGGCGCCGCGTGGGACGTCGCACCAGGCGGCACGCTGATCGCGCAGGCTCCCTCCGTGCAGCCGTCGCCCGTGCCGGTGCAGTTCGTCGCGAAACCGGATCCCAACAGCGCGTTCCTGCGGATCGTCCCGCACACCGGTGAGCTGGACGTGCCGTACGGCACGACGACGTTCCCGTGCGCGTTCGAGATCTTCACGTTCTATACGACCGCGCACCAGCTCACGGACTGGGGCTACGGAACCAAGACGCAGAACCCGCCGCCGCCGACGTATCCGATCCAAAACTGGCCGGCGGCGAGCTACCTCTCGTGGGCGGTGCCGGACAACTCACCGACGTTCAAGACCTACAACAACGCGGGTCCGCCCGGCGAGACGACGTGGACCGGGCGAGCGGGGCAGTCGCAGCAGCACTGCATCGATCTCTCGATCGTCGTGCCGAACTCGCAGGCCGCCGGCGTCTACACCGCCGCGATCCAGTACAACCTGCTCGTCAACTAGCGCGCGCTCATTCGTCCCGCCGCGCCGCGCCGAGGATGAGCGCGGCGAGCACCAGCAGCACCACGCCGCCGTAGACCACCGTCGAGCGTGAATGCAGCGCGTGGTACGCGTCGCCGTGCACGTCGGTCGCGGCCTCCATCTGCGGCACGATGCCGCGCCGTTCGTACGTCGCGAGCGCAAGCGCGAGCACGATGAGGCCGGCCCGAGCGAAATCCCACGTGCGGTCGCCCGCCGTGGCGGCGCGCATCAGGCCCGCGACGATCGCGATGGCGCCGAGCACGTAGCCCCAGAACGTGAGGTCGCCGATCGTGTGCGCGGTCAGCGCCGCGAAGCGGCCGGCATCGAGCGGCGCGACGATGCGAAACGCGAGTGGCGCGGAGATGAACGCGAACCCCGCGAGTGCGCCGAGCCAGACGCCGAGCGCCGGAAGCTCGATCGCCGCGAGGACGCGGTCACGCCGCCCGGAAGGGTTCGTTCTCATCGTCGCGCCTTTCCGAGGAGGACACCGTTGGACCCGCTCGCGTTCATCACCGCGCTCGCACGCGACGCCGGCGCGCTCCTGTGCGAGCGGCTCGGCGAGCCGCGCGAGATCCGCGAGAAGCGCCCGCACGACCTCGTCACCGACGCGGACCGCGCGAGCGAAGCGCTCATCGTCGAGCGCATCCGCGCGGCGTTTCCGAACGCGGCGATCCTCGGCGAGGAGAGCGGCGTGCACCGGGGGCGCAACGACGAACGGTTCATCGTCGACCCGCTGGACGGCACGACGAACTATGCGCACCGCTACCCGCTGTTCTGCGTGTCGATCGCGTACGAGTGCGCGGGTGTCGTCGAAGCGGGCGCCGTGTTCGCGCCGGTGCTCGGCGAGCTGTTCGCCGCGCGGCGCGGCGGCGGGACGACGTGCAACGGCGCGCCGGTCCACGTGTCGCCGGTGGCGGCCGTTTCCGACGCGATGGTGTGCACCGGGTTCAATCCGGCCGGGTACGCGCGCAACGGTAAATACTTCGCGCACCTCTCCGACCGTGCGCAGGCGGTGCGGCGCGACGGCAGCGCGGCGCTCGACCTCGCGTTCGTCGCGGCCGGGCGCTACGACGCGTTCTGGGAGTGGGACCTCAAGGCATGGGACGTTGCGGCGGGCGCGCTGCTGATCGAAGAAGCGGGCGGGCGCGCCGGTGCGATCGACGGCGGACCGCTGCGGATTGCGGACGGCTCGATCGTGGCGTCGAACGGGCTCGTGCACGCGGAGATGGAGCGGCTGCTCGGCCAGGCGTGACAGCAGGGGATCGCGGCGTGCGTCCGTCATCGTGCGGCATGGAATCGAACGAGGAGATGGTGCTCGTGTCGCGCACCGCGCTCCAGCAGTTACAGCGGCAGATCGACGGGCTGCCCGACGTGTTCGCGAAATCGACGCAGGAGATCGGGCGTGCGCTCTCCGTGCGCCTTGCGGGTGCGCTCGACGATCTTGCCGCGCAGCTCACCGAAACCACGGATGATGCGCTGCGGGCGATTCGCGATGCCATTCCCGTGGTGATTGCCGAGCATGCACCCGACGTTGAGCCGGCTGTGCTCGACGCGATTACCGAGGCGATTTATGCTCGGGCGGCGGAGCGGTTTGCTACGCTGCGGGCTGCGCAGCGGATCTTGTCGGAGCGGATTCAGCAGGGGGAGTAATCGGTGTGGCGCGGCGGCGGAGCGACGACGCCGCGTCGGGGACGCTCCCTGCGCGCATCCGTGCGCTCCGGTCGCTCGGCGCTCCGTCGCTCCCGGCCTTCCAGGCCTCCGCGACTCCGCGACGCCCCGCCGCGGCGTCGTCGCTCCGCCGCCTTCGGCGACGTTTGCGGTCCGCGCTGCACGTCGATGATTGTGGTTGACGGCTGGGCGGGATAATGCAGCGTGATGCAGTTGCCGCTGTTGGGCGGGGATGCGCCGATGGGGTTGGCGCGCGGGGGCGCTGATGTGCCCGGGGTGCGGGTTGGGACGTGCGGGTTCAGCTATCGGGATTGGGTTGGGGTTTTGTATCCGCCGGGGACGAAGTCGCGGGAGATGCTCGAGCTCTATGCTCGTTCTTTCTCTGCCGTGGAAATCGACAGCACGTACTATCGGGTGCCTGCTCCGGCCGTGTTTGCTTCCATGGCGGAGCGGACGCCCGCTGCGTTTCGGTTTGCGGTGAAGCTGCCCGGCGCGGCGACGCATTTGCCCGCCGGGGTTACGGCGCTACCGCCGGAAGTGAAAGAATTTCGGACTGCGCTCAAGCCGCTCATCGCGAGCGGGAAGCTGCTTTGCGGGCTCGCGCAGTTTCCGAATTCTTTCAAGCCTTCGGCCGACGCGGAGAAGCGGTTGCGGGGGTTGCGCAAGGCGTTGAAAGACATGCCGCTCGTGGCGGAGTTTCGGCATCGGGACTGGCAGGCGCATTCCACCTTGGAGTTGCTGGCGGAGCTCGGCATCGGGTGGTGTAACGTCGACATGCCGCATTTTTCGAAGCTGCTGCGCGAGTCGGCCGATACTACCAGCGACATCGCATACGTGCGCTTTCACGGGCGCAACTTCAAGCAGTGGTGGCGACCCGAGGCGCCCGACCTTCGCTACGACTATACGTATTCGGCTGAGGAGCTCGAGCCGTGGGTCGACCGGGTGGCGGATCTGCGCGCGGCTTCCGGCGTGCGCGAGACGCTTGCGTTCTTCAACAATCACCGGCGCGGTCAAGCCGTTCGCAACGCCGAGCAGTTCCGTGCGATGCTCGAAGCGCGGCTCGTCGGAGGACCGAGCCGCGCTTCGGAGGCGTAGGCAGGGAGCGGGTTCGTCGCGCTCGGTGCGCGGTTATTTCGTGATCGTCGTGATGATGCCCAGGCCGTTGACGAAGATGCCGGCGACCTGGCCGATCGAGATCTTGTTGCCGTTGAGCACGTCTTGGAGCGATACGCCGACGTTGACGTTCGAGTTGTTCAGGATGTTCACGTTGTTCAGCGCGTTGCTGACGTTGATGTTCGCGAGGACGTACTGGAGCACCGCGATCGGGGAGTTGTTGCCGTTCGTGGCCGGCGTGGTTTGCGCGATGAGCGCCGGCGGCCCGAGGACCGCGAGTGCCGCCACGTCGCTGGCGTCGGCCACCTTGAGCAACGACTTGAGGCCCGATGAGAGCCGGTAGACGCGCAGCTTGTCGAAGCTGACGGACTTGAGGTGGCGGACCTTGTCTGCTTCTTGCAGCGGATGGGTCAGGCCGTAGCGCAGGTCGGGCAGGCTCAGCGCGCCGTTCGGGATCTTCTTGATGTTCGCCAATTTGTTCGGCGTGCCGCCCGTGCCGCGCGTTGCGTTCGGATTCGTCGACATCGTCGCTTTGGGAGCGGGCGTCGCCGACGACGCGGGTGCGGTGGTCGGCGCGGCGGACGGTTCGGACATCGTCGTCGGCGCCGGCGCCGGCACCGTCGTCGTGCTCGGGGGCGCCGTCGTCGTGCTCGGAGGCGACGTCGTCGGCGCGGTCGGCGGGGTCGATTGGGCCGTAGCGGCGACGGGGCCGAGCGCGAGCGCGGCGGCCGCGAGGATGGGGACGAGATTGCGTTTGTTCATCGTCGCGCGCTTCACTTCGTGATCGTCGTGATGATGCCGCCGCCGCCGATGTACAGTCCGACGACCTGACCGATCGAGATCTTGTTGTTGTTCAGCACGTTCGACAGCGCAACGTTGACGTTCACGTTCGAGTTGTTGAGCACGTTGAGGTTGTTGAGCGCGTTGCTCACGTTGATGTTCGCGAGGACGTCGCGCAGGTACTGGATCGGCGAGTTGTTCCCGTTCGACGTGGGCAGGGGCGGCGTGGTCTGCGCGAGCCGGATGCCGTTGCCCAGCATCGCGACGACGATCGCGTGTTCGTCGGATTCGCTGACCTTGAGCACGGACTGCAGTGACGACGGCAGCTTGTACACGCGCAGGTTGTCGAAGTTGACGGTTTTCATCTTGAGCAGCTGCTTCGCGGCTTGAACCTGGTGCGTGAGGCCGTAGACGACTTGCGAGCGCGATAGCGACGCGCTCTTGATCTGCTTGATTTTGCCGCCGCCGCTGTTGGCGCCCGGCGTGCCGCCCGTCGAACGCGTCGCGCCGCTACCCGAGCTCGGCGACGCGGGTGCGGACGGTGCCGTGTTCGGCACCGCTGCCGGCGTCGATGCCGGGGCCGGTGCCGTGGTCGACATCGGCATCGACGACGACGCGGGCGCGGGAGCGGGCACCGTCGTCGACGTGGGGGCCGGCATCGACGTCGACGCCGGCATCGGCGAGGACTGCGCGGACGCGATGCCGGTCGACGCGAGCGCGAGCGCGGCGGTGGCGAGCATCACTCGGCTTGATTGCTGCATGCTGGAGGCTCCTGTGAATGCTGGGAGTGCCTGTCAGGAGCCGTGTTACCACAACGGAACGGAATCGACGCGTATTCGGTCTAACGCACGACCTCGTCCATCGTGGCAAGGAAGCGTTCGACCTCTTCATCCGTGGTGTAGAAGTGCGCGCTCACGCGCAGCCCGCAGCCCGGCCGGTAGTCCACGAAGATGCGGCGTTCGATGAGTGCGTGCAGCACGCGCTCGCCGTCGGGGACGTCGATGCCGACCCAACCGGTGCGGCGCGCGGCGTCGTGCGGCGTGTTCACGCGCCAGCCGCGTTCGAGCGCTGCCTCGGTGAGCCGGGTCGTCAGCCGGACGTTGTGCTCGCGGATCGCCGCGACGCCGATCTCGCGAATGATGTCGTGACCCGCTTTGGCGACGAGGTAACCGGGGATCGTCGGCGTGCCGGTCGCCCACCGCAGTTGATCGGTCGCGTACTCGATCGGCGGCGGCTCGAACGCGAACGGGTCGCGGTGCGCGAACCAGCCGGTGACCATCGGCGCGAAGCGCTGCGCGAGCGCCGGCTTGACGTACATCCAGCCGCAGCCGGGTCCGCCGCACAGCCACTTGTGCGAGCCGCCGACGACGATGTCGAGGTCGAGCGCGACGACGTCGTACGGATACGTGCCGGTCGTCTGGTAGGCGTCGAGGACGACCAGCGCACCGGCTTCGTGCGCTCGCGCGACGATCGCGGGCACGTCGATCACGACGCCGCTTTGATAATACGCGTGCGACAGGACGACCAGCGCGGTGCGCTCGGTGATCGCCGAGCAGATGCGGTCGGTGGGGATCGTCTTGCCGTCGTCGGTCGGGACGCGCACCGTCGTCGCGCCCGCGCGCTCCCATGCGGTCCACACGTACGCGAGCGAAGGGAACTGCAGCGCTTCGTACACGATCTCGTTGCGGTCCGTGCGGTGGAAGTCGAGCGACGACGCGAGCGCGGACTGCAGCCCGCTGACGTTCGGTGCGAGGACGACGGAGCCGTGCGGCGCGCCGATGATGTCGCCGATGCCGTCGCCGATCGCGCGCGCTTCGTCGAGCCAGCCGGGCCACGCGCCTTCAGGGCCGCCGCGGGCCCACTGCGCGTGGTAGCGCACGAGCGCGTCGCGCGCCGCGAGCGGCGGTGCGCCCATCGAGTGCGATACGAGCCACGTGTTCACGTCGATGCCCGCGAAACGGTCGCGCGCGCGGGCGGTGGTAGCGGCGATCACGAGTACGATCCGCCCAGGACCGTGCGCACTTCCCACAGCTCCGGGAAGAAGCGCCGCTGCAGCGTCGTCTGCAAGTACGCGACGCCGAGCGATCCGCCGGTGCCCGGCTTCATCCCGATCATGCGCTCCACCATGGCGACGTGGCGGCCGCGCCACAGCAGCACGCCCTCGTCGAAGCCGATCAAATCTTCCAGCAGCAAGTACAGCGCGTAGTGCTGCTCCTCGTGCTCGTAGACCGTGCGGAACGTCGCGACGAGCGCGTCATGCGACGACACGTCGAAACCGTGCCGGGCGAGATAGGCTTTGAGCGCGTCGTAGAGGGTCGGCTCGTGCATGCGCCGTTCGAGGCGGGCGTGCTCGTCGGGCGTGAGGGCGAGGTGGCGAAGATACTTCTCGTCGCCCGGCAAGCCGCAGCGGAACTCGATCTCGCGGAACTGCGCGGACTGAAAGCCGCTCGCGGGGTTCAGGCCCGAACGGAACGCATTGAAGTCTTGCGGGGTCATCGTCTCGAGCACGTCCACCTGCTGCAGGAGGATCCGCTGGATCGCGTGGATGCGGCGGAACGCCTTCGCGACCTTGAGGAGGTTGCCGGCATCGAGGGATTGCACGGCCGCGTCGAGCTCGTGGAGTGTCTGCTTGAACCATAGCTCGTACACCTGATGGATCACGATGAAGAGCAGCTCGTCGTGGTGCGGCGGATCGCTGATCCGCTGCTGGAGGTCGAGCAACTCGGGCACCTTGAGGTACGAACCGTAGGAGAGCGACGCGGTCGGCATGTGGCGTCCTTCCGCATCCGCTCGCGCGGCTACTACCTGTGGTGCAGCCTCGCGTTCACCGCGAGTAGTGCCAGGCCCAGGCGTTCCAGTGGTGTATCCCGGTCACCGACGGGACCACGCCTTGGAGCCCGTCTCGGTAAGCCACCGCTTCCCGGTTGAAGCCGAGGAAGATCAGGTCGGTCTGCGCGACGAGCCGCCGCGTCAGCGCGCGGTCGCCGGCCGCTTCACGCTGCGGATCGGCGCTCGCACCGAGCTCTTGCCGCGCGGCCGCCTCGATCACCGGATCGCAGATCTGCCCGAAGTTGTCGCCGTTGGGCGGTCGGGTATCGCACCGGAACAGGTACGAGTGGTCGGCGACGACGTTGGGCTGCCAGCCGGAGTATGCGATGTCGAAGCGGCCGGTTTGGAAGATCCCGTTATCGGCCTTCGCGGCCCAGATCTGGTTATAATTGTACGACTTGAGGTCCACGCGAACGCCGAGCTTCGCAAGGTCTTGCTGCACGAATAGCCCGAAGCGCCCGGTCGTCTTCGATTCCGTCGTCGCGACGAAGTCCAGCGCGAGCGCGCGCCCGTTCTTGCGGCGCATTCCGTCGGGCTGCACGCGCCAACCCGCGGCGTCGAGCAGCCGCGCCGCCGCGGCCGGTTCGTATTGCGGCTGCACGATCGAAGCGTCGTACGCGAACTGGCCCGGCAGCCGGTCCGTCTCGCCTTCCAGCGAGAGCTCGCCGTTGAGGTCGCGCATGATCCGCTTGCGGTCGATGCCCATCGCGACCGCGCGGCGCACGCGCACGTCGTCGAGCGGCGGGTGCGCGAGGTTGAGCTGCACGAAGTCGAACTCGTAGTGCGGCCGCAGCACGACGTGCGCGCCGGAGCGGGTGCGCAGCGCATCGAGAAACGTGCGGCCGAGCTGCACGCGAGCGATGATGTAGTCGAGCGCACCCGTCTTCCACAGCCTGGCCACCGTGTTCGGGTCCGGCACGATCGCGATCTCGATGCGCGGTATCGCGGGCGCGCCACGGAAATAGTGCGGATCGGCGGCGAGCACGATGCGCGAGCCGCGCTCCCAATTGGCGAGCTTGTACGGCCCCAGCCCCACGGGCGCGGCGTTGTACGCGTCGCGGTTGATGTCGTGCTTGCCCGCCAGCAGATGCGCCGGCAGGACCGGGTATGGATCGTTCGCGCCCAGCGTGAAGCACGACGCCACGAACGGTGAGAACGGGCTCGTCAGCTTCACGCGCACGGTGTACGGATCGAGCGCGTGGACGGCGGCGACGTGATCGAAACCGGTGCGGTCGGGGACCGAGTTGTTCGGGTTCATCGCGGCCGCGAACGAGAATACGACGTCCTTCGCATCGAACGGCGCGCCGTCGTGCCAGCGCAATCCGCGCCGCAGATGGTACGTCACGGTGCGACCGTCGGACGAGACGCCGCCGTTCGCGCGCGCCGGCACCACGGTCGCGAGGTCGGGGATCAATCGCCCGGCGCCGTCCGTGCGCAGCAGGTAGCCGTGGATAAACGGCGCGAGATAAAAAATCTGCCCGTTGTCGAACACCATCGGGTTCAGGCCCGGCGGGTCCGCGCCGATCGCGGTGCGCACCACGCCTCGGCCGCCACCGGCGCCGCCGGCGGCGCTCGTACTGCCGGCGTGCGAGCAGGCGGCGAAGGCGATGACGAGCACGATCGCGAGCGCGCGGACCGGGAACGGTGAAAGCGCCATCGCGCGGTCTTCGGCCCGGACGGCGAGCGTCTTCCTGCTCGCGAAAATGGGAGAGACCGCTCCTCGCGGGGCACGAGGTAGCGGCGAAATCCTCGCGGCAAGGAAACACGGTGCACGACCACGACCACGACCACGATCACGCCCAGCAGCACGAGCACGAGCACGAGCATCATCACGACCACGAGCACGAACACCACCATCATCACGAGGACGACGAGCGGCGTGGTTACACCGGGAAGATCACCGGGCTGATCTACGACCGCGCGGGCGACTTCGACGGGTTTTTGCTCGACACCGACGACGGCCAGCGCGCCTTCGACTCGCGCGAGCCCGGGATCGAAGACATCGCGGGGCGCGCGTGGGCCGAGCGCATCCTCACGACGGTGTACGTCGATGCGGACGAGCCGTGGCGGCCGGCGCGCATCGTGCTGCGCGCTTAGAGGTCGACGCGCTCGTCCGAACGGCTCGGGTCCACGCGCTGCCACGCGGTGTAGCGGCCGTCGTTCGCGCCGGGCGCCAGCTCGCGACGCCACCACGCGACGACGCCGGTCGTGTCGACCTCCCACAGATCGCCGCGCGCGATCTTCTGCGTGCCGTAGAGCGTGGCGGCGTCGAGCGTGCTGCCGACGCGCACCTCGACGAGGATTCTGCCGGGGAACGACACGTTGCGAAAGCGGATCAGCCCGTCGGCGAGCGCGGGCCGCGCGACGAAGCACGCGGCGGCGGACACCGCGAGCGCGGAAAGAGCCTGCCTGCGATTCATCGGGCGCCTCCTCCAAGCCGGTGAGCCGGTGCGACTAGCGAATAGCGGCGGCCTGAGAAAAGCCTGAGAGGCGCGTGGCGGCGCGAGCTACGTCAGTTCGGCGTCAGTTTGCGGGAGCACGAAGATGAGCTCGTCATACGGCGCGCCGTCGCGGTCGGCGAGCGAGCGGGCGAGCACCGCCTCGCGGACGTAGCCGGCTTTCTCCAGCACGCGCGCCGACGCCGCGTTGTCCGCGAAAACGTTCGCCCACATCCGGTGCGGGCGCAGCGTCGCAAGTGCGTGCGCCGTCACGGCGCGCAGCGCGTCGGTCGCGATGCCGCGGCCCCAGAAGCGTTTGCCGAGCCAATAACCGACCATCACCGTGCCGCTGCGCTCGTGCGTCCCCGGCGTCACGCCGATCCCGCCGGCGAGCATGCCGTCGTGCTCGATGGCCCAGTCCAGCACCGGCGAGTCACCGAGCTTGAGCCGGATCCACGCCTCGGCGTCCGCGCGCGTGTACGGCGACGGGAAGCGGCGGGTGACGAAGCGCACGACGTCGCGGTCGTTCGCGAGCTCCGTGAGCGCGGCGACGTCGTCGAGCCGCCACGGCCGCAGCGTGCACAGCGCACCGTGCAACGTCATGCGCGCACGTAGTCGCGGCCCGGCTCGAGATCGTGTCGCGCCTTGAGCCGGTGCTCGATCGTCGCGATGCTGACGGGTGCGCTGTCGATCGCGATCCAGCGCCGGCCCATCGCCTGCGCGGCATCCACGCTGGTCCCGCACCCGGCGAACGGGTCGAGCACGACGTCATCGGGATCGCTCGACGTCTCGACGATGCGCTTCAGCAGCCCGAGCGGCTTCTGCGTGGGATAGCCGATGCGTTCGTCCTCGTCCTCGAGATACTTGACGTCCTCGTCGATGCACGCGTCGCTTCCCCACAGCACGCCGCGCGTGTTCGGCTGGTACGCCCAGATGTCTTGATAGGGCACTCCCGGTCCGACGTAGTGCTTGTACATCGGTTGCCCGCGCGGCTTTTTCGGAAACACCACGTAGCCGCCGTCGAACAGTGCATCGAGCTGCTGGTGGCTGCTCATGCCCGCGCCATCGTTCGGGATGAATCGGCGGAGCGACCGCGGGATCGCCCAATGCCGCCCGGCCGCGGTCGGATCGAAGTCGCGCCAGACCTTGCCGCTCTCGCCCGCGCGCGTCCCGGGACCGGTGAGGTAGTTGAGCTGATAGCGTCCGGCGGCGTCGCTCGCGACGAAGCGGTCTTCGATGTACGCTTTGGCGTAGGGCCGCACGCCCGGATGAAACGTGAAGTCGCGCGACTTCGAGTAGAACAAGATCGTGTCGTGGATGGGGCCGTACTGCGACGTCAGCTTGTTGTGCGCATTTGAGCGCCGCCACACGATCTCGCTTCGGAAATTCTCCGGGCCGAAGAGCGCGTCCGTCAGCACCTTGAGGTAGTGGCTCGACGTCGGATCGCAATGCAGGTACAGACTGCCCGCCGGCTTGAGCACGCGGCGCAAATGCTCGAGGCGCGGAACCATCATCGCGAGATACGCGAGCATGGTGCCGGCCCCCAATTGCATGAAGAAGGCTTCGAGGACGGCCGACGCACGGCCGCCGGCGGTGATGGCTCGCTCGTAGCTTGCGACGGCGCCGGCGTCCCAGTTCCACCTGTCTTCGAACGTGTCGTAGTCCTGATTGCTGTTGAACGGCGGATCGAGGTAGATCAAGTCGACGGACGCATCGCCAACGTACCGCGCGAGCACGTCCTCGTTGTCGCCGAAGTAGAGCGCGTTGCGAACGATCTCGCGAACGATCGCGGGCGCCGCGTCACCCCGTGCGCCGAGCGCGACCTCGAGCCTGCCGTGCTTCATGTGGGCTCGAAGTACGACTCGCGCTTCGGAAACCCCGTCCCCACTCGCCGGCGCGGTGCGCAAGAGGCGCGCACGCGTCATCGGACAAAGATGCGGCGTCACGGAGAGATGGCGGAGCGGTTGAACGCAGCGGTCTTGAAAACCGCAGGCCCTTCACGGGGCTCGTGGGTTCGAATCCCACTCTCTCCTCACGATTGCGGGGACGTAGTGTTGATCTCCAACCCACCTGAAGATACGGCCGTCGCCGCGATGTACGCAGAAGACCGCGACCAGGACGGCTACGTCATGAACCTCACCCGGCTCTGGGCATGGCGCCCGGATGTCGACGCGGCGTTTTTGAAAGCCCGAACGGTGCTGCTCGGCGGGACCACGCTTTCGAAACGAGAGATCGCGGTTCTCAACGTCGCGACGGCGTCGCGCAGAGGCGACGCATACTGCTCCATTGCCTGGGGCACACGGCTCGCGGAGCTTGCCGATGGCGAAACGGCAGGGGCGTTGCTGCGCGGGGACGAGACGCCTCGTCTGAGCGCCCGCGAGGTCGCGCTCGCGCGCTGGGCGGAGCTCGCGGTATCGAATCCCAACTCCACGGCCGCCGACGACGTCGGCAAGCTGTACGACGCCGGCCTGTCGGACCGCGAGATCGTCGATGCGACGCTGTTCGTGGCGTTCCGTCTGGCGTTCACGACCGTCAACGCCGCGCTCGGCGCTCAACCGGACAGCCGGCTTGCCGGCGCCGCGCCGCGGGACGTCCTCAGCAACGTGACGTTCGGCCGTCCCGCCGCAAGCGCGGGCTGACCTGGGTACGAGCCTCGCATGGCCAAGAAGAAGTCGAGCGGCGGGAAGACGTATTGGTCCGCGCGGGTCACCGAGACGAGCGACGCGCTGGACATCGCCGGCGGGACGTTCGCGAAGGACGATCCCAAGGCGATCGCTCACGAGCTTGAGCGCGACGCGGAGAAGTCGTCGCGGCGCAAGTCCTCACCGTATCGCTCGGCGATGTCGATGCTGACGTTCTACATCAACCGGGCGGGCAAGAATCTGCCTGCCGCGCGCAAGAAGATCCTCGAAGACGCAAAGCAAGTGCTGCGCGAAGAGTTCGGTCCGCAGACCGCGAGCGGTACGCGTAAGAAGTCGGCCGCGAAAGCGCCTGCGCGAAAGAAGGCGGCCGGAAGGAAGACTGCCGCGAAGAAGACCGCCCGCAAGAAGACCGCGCGCAAACGCGCTTAGCGGAGGTGCGCGCCGCCGTTCAGGCGGCGAGCGGTTCGTCCGCGCGGCCCGGCGGTTCGAGGTCCTGCGGTTTCAGCGTCTTCGTCAAGTACGTGACGAGCGCGACGATGACGAGCAGGAAGATCGCGCTGGTGACCGTCGTGCCCAAGCCCAGGCCGCCGTCTTTCGGCGATTGCGCGAGGAGGTCGCCCGTCGAGGCGCCGAGCGGGCGCGTCAGGATGTACCCGATCCAGAACGCGAGCACGGCGTCGATCTTGAAGGCGTAGTGCGCGAGCGCGGTCAGCGCGATCAGCGACGCGAACATCAGCGCGGCGAGCGCGTAGCCCGCGCCGGACTTCTCGGCGAGCAGATCGCCGGCCGACGTGCCGAGCGCGAACGTGAACAGGATGGCCGCCCAGTAGAACAGCTCGCGCTTCGTCGTGGCGATCCAGTGCACGGACAGCGTCTTCTCGCTGAGGTACCACAGCACGAACACGATGGCCAGCGCGCAGCTGAAGGCGACGGACGTGGTTTGCAGGCCGAAGCCGAGCTTGTCGACGAGCGTGTCGGAGACGAGCGTCCCGACGACGCTCACGAGCACGACGACGGTCCAGTACACCGCGGGGATGTAGCGGTTGCGCGTCAGCTGCACGACGAGCGCGACCGCGAACAGCCCGCTGATGACCCACGAGGTGGCGATCAAGCCCAAGCCGAGCTTCGTCGCCAGGAAATCGGCCAGCGTCTCTCCGACCGTCGTCGAGAGCACTTTGATGATCCAGAAGAAAACCGTGATCTGCGGAACCTTGTTCAACATCTGCGTGGCCGTCATGCGCTGCTTTCCGTGCCCATCCGCATAGGAGACGAAAAGTTCATGAACGCCGGATGAACGCGGCGAGCATGCGCCCTGCCGCGCGCGCCGCCTAACTGACCTCGCGCAGGGTCCCGGTCTCGACCTCGTACACGAACCCGCGCGCGTGCTCGCGGTGCGCGAGGAACCGGTGTTCCTTGACGCGCGCGAGCGCGCGGCGAACCGCGGCATCGACGTCGTCGAAGGCGCCGAACGCGTACGGGGGGTATGCGCCCGTCTCCGCGTGCAGCGTCTCGCGCAGCTCGTCCTCGTGGATGTTCTGCAGGCCGCAGTCGCTGTGGTGGACGAGGACGACTTCGCGCGTGCCGAGCGCGCGCTGCGACAGCACGAGCGAGCGCAGCACGTCGTCCGTGATGATGCCGCCCGCGTTGCGGATCACGTGCGCGTCGCCGACGTTGAGCCCGAACAGGTCGAAGACGTCGATGCGCGAGTCCATGCAGGTCACGATCGCGAGGTGCTTCGCGGGGATGACGGGACGCGGGCCGCCGAAGCGCGCGCCGTGCAGCCGCGCCGCATAGAGCAGGTCGTTCATGGAGGTGTCACGGCCGGGCACGCAACGTCCGTACGCGCGCCCCATGGCACCGACCTGCGCCCGGGCCGGCTCGGAGCGGAGAACGCGGCGGAATGTTCGCACGCCGCGCGAACCGTCCGGGCGTGACGACCGCCTCCCGCGCCGCGCTGCTCGACGAGCTGCGCGCCTACGCCCCTGCCGACGGGCGGGAATCCGCGATGCGCGATCGGCTCGTCGCATTCGTGGCGGCGCATCCCGACGCGTTCGAACGCGCGCTCGCGATCGGTCACGTCACCGCGTCGGCCTGGATCGTCGACCCGTCGCGAACGCGTGCGCTGCTCGCGCACCACCGCAAGCTCGGGAAATGGCTGCAGCTCGGCGGCCACGCCGACGGTGACCCCGACGTGCGCGCGACGGCGCTGCGCGAAGCGCGCGAGGAGTCGGGGCTCACGTCGCTGCGCTTCGCGTCGGACGGCATCTACGACCTGGACGTGCACGCGATCCCCGCGCGCCCGGGCGAGCCCGCGCACGATCACTACGACGTGCGCTTCGCGTTCGCGGCCGATCCCGATGAGCCGCTGGTGCTCAACGCGGAGTCGCACGCGCTCGCGTGGGTTGCGCTCGGCGACCTCACGGCATACGGCGCCGACGAGTCGGTGCTGCGTCTCGCGCGTAAGACGCGCACGATCGCGGGATAGGGGGAGGCGCATGCGAGGGCGGTTCGACTTCACGTTCCACACGATCACGCCGAACGCCGCGGCGCTGGCCGAAGGCGATCCGACGCTCGCGTTCCTGGGCGCGCAGGGCTGGGAGATCCGTGGCGTCACGACGCTGCTCGACGGCAGCGTGCTCGTCGCGCTGCAGCGCCCGCTCGACGAACAGCATCCGCTGCCCGACGCGCCGTCGCTCAGCGCCGCGCTCATCGAACCGCTCACCGCGCCGTCGCGCGAGGAGCTCGACCGTTAGCGACCCTTCACCGCGCGGCGGCGGCCGCCGGGCCCTGATCGCGGTGTTCGCCGTCGCCTTCGCGCTGTGCGCGCTGCTGACCAAGACGCACGTGACGTCGTGGAACGACGGTTCGCGCATCGCAATGGTCGACGCGCTCACCGCGAACCACGCGCTCGCCATCGACGGTTCGCCGTTCGCAGCGCACCTCGGCGACAAGATCCTGTTCCACGGCAAGCACTACTCCGACAAACCACCGCTGCTCGCGCTGCTCGCGACCGGCGTCGCGCTCGCCGTCGCGCCGCTGGGGATCACGCTGCGGCAGACGCCCGGCGCCGCGATCTATCTCATCACGCTCTTTACCGTCGGCGTGTGGTTCGGGATCGGCTGCTGTTACGCGTACGCGTTTACGCGGCTGCTGGGTTTCGGCGCGCGCGTCGCGGCCGCCGTCGCCGCACTCACCGGTGCCGCGACGCTCGCGCTGCCGTACGCGATCGTGTTGACGAACCACGTGCCGTGCGGCGCCGCCGGGCTCGCCGGATGCTACCACCTCGTCCGCGCGCGCGACGGTGCGCCCGTGCATCATGCGCTGGCCGGGATGTTCTTCGCGCTCGCGTACGCGTTCGACCCGGCGGGCCTGCTGCTCGCGATCGCGGGCGCCGTGCTGCTGTGGGGTGCACCCGCACGCCGCTGGGTGATCTGCATCGCCGCGGGCGCACCGGTCGTGGCGCTGCAGCTCGCGTACAACGTGCTCGTGTCCGGCAGTATTTTGCCGACGGCGTTCACCGGCAGCGTGTGGACGGAGTTTCCGCATCCCGCGGGTACGACGCCGCAGCCGTTTGAGACGCACTCCGCGGGCGACTACGTGCGCTTCGTCTTCGACCTGCTCGTCGGTGCGAAGGGGCTGATCTCGTTCACGCCGCTGGTGCTCGTCGCGGCGTACGGTCTCGCGATCATGGGGCGGGCGGGCGGCGTCATGCGCCGCATCGCGGTCGCCGTGGCGGCGACGTGCGCCGTGTTCTTCGCCACGATCGTCACGCTGCAGAACGATGCCGCCGCCGCGAACTTCGGCGAGCGCCGTTACGTCGATCTGTTCTTTCTGCTCTGCATCGGGATCGCGCCCGCGCTGGCCTCGGTGCGCAGCCGCATCGCGGCCGTTGCGGTGCGCGCGTGCATCGCGCTGTCCGTCGCGATCGCGGCGCTCGGCACGGTCGCGCCGTTCGGCGGCGCGCCGGGTGAATCGGGATTTTCGTTCGCCGGCGCGGCGTTCGCCGCGCTGCTGCACCGCGCGCCGGTTCAGGCTGCGGTCGACGTGCTGATGCTGCTCGTCATCGTTGCGCTGGTGCTGCGGTTGGTGCCGTTCCCGGCGCTGCGTCCGGTCGCGGGCGCGCGCTGAGCAGCGCGAGCGCGCGGTCGAGCTGGGCGTCGCGGCCCGGTTCGCCGGGATGCGCATCGGCCGGCTGGGCGACGACGACGTCGGGCGTGATGCCGACCTTGTCGATGTCGCGCCCCGCGGGCGTGAGATAGCGCGCCGTCGTGAGCTTGATCGCGCCGCCGTCCGGCAGCGCGAACGTCTCTTGCACGAGGCCTTTGCCGAACGTGCGCGTGCCGACGAGCGTGCCCGCCTTCGCGTCCTGCACCGCGCCGGCGACGATCTCGGCCGCGGACGCGCTGTCGCCGTCGACGAGCACCGCGAGCGGCGCGCCGATCGGCGCCGTCTCCGCTTTCGCGACGAACGCGGCGGGCCTGCCGTTGCGCTCCTGGATCGTGACGACGGTGCCGCGCACGAAGTGCGACGCCACCGCGATCGCGGCATCGCGGTAGCCGCCCCCGTTCGCGCGCAAGTCGAGCACGTACGCGCGCGCATTCGCGGCGCGCAGCTTCAGTACCACCGCGGCGAGCTGCTGCGCGGACTGCGCGCCGAACGAGCGCAGGCGCACGTAGCCGATGCCGCCGGCGACGATGCGCCCCGTCGCGTCGGGCGCGGTGACGACGCGCCGCACGATGGCGAGCGGCTCGCGCGTGACGCCGTCGTGCGAAACGGACAAACGCAGCGTGGTGCCGGGCGCGCCGCGCAGCGCCGCGGCGACCGCGCCCGGCGTGGTGGCGGGCGGCGGCGCGCCATCGATCGCGGTGATGACGTCGCCCGGCGCAAGCCCGGCCGTTTCGGCGGGACCGCCCGGGAACACGTCGACCACGCGCACCGCGTGCGTCTGCGGATCGACGTCGAGCTCCGCGCCGATCCCCGCCGCGGGCTTGCCGTCGAGGAAGCCCACGAACTTCTTGAACGCGGGCGGCCGGAACAGCACGCTGTACGGATCGTGCAGCACGGCGAGCTCGCTCTCGATCGTCTTCGCAACGAGCTCGCCGGTGCGGACGCGCGTGCCGTACCGCGCGACCGCGAGCGCGACGTCGCGGTCGATCTCGCTTTCCGCGCGGTAGCGGTCGGCGTGCGCGGACGCCGGCGGGATATTCGGGTTGGTCACGCCGCGTGACGCAAGGTAGGCGACGATGCCGGCGCGTGCGCCCGCGAGCAGCGCGGCCGGATCGACGGGCTGGTAGTAGCGCGCCATCACCGTCGTGTAGCAGATCTCGAGCGCGATCACGTCGAGCGCGCCGAGCGACGCCGGCGGCGGAGAGCGCCGCGCGGCGCCGGCCGGAGCGGCGGAGCCGGCGCACGGCAGCGCGACGACTGCTGCGAAAACGAGCGCGACGAGGCGGCGAAGCACGATCACCGGCAGCATCCCCAAGAAACTACCGCGGCGCCGCGGCGCGCGCGAGGCGATCGCGCACGGCGGCGTTGGCCTCGGTGTCGGGCGGCAGCGTCGCGACGATGGTGTCGTAACCGTCCGCGTCCAGCGCGCGCAGCGTCGCGTACAGCGTGCGCGCCGCGGCCGCCGGATCGTTGGGCAGCGCGAGTAGCGCGACCCGCTCGCCCGCTGCCGCGCGCCGCCGCGCCTCGGCGTCGCGGGCCTCGTCGTCCCGCAGCACCACCAGCGCGCGCGGCGCGTAGTGCGACGCGAGCGTGCCCGGCGCGCGCACCGTGCCGCCGACGCGCGTGACGACAGGTGCGCCGAGCGCGTCGCCTAGCTGCGACGGCGTGATCGCACCGGCGCGCAGCACCGCGGGCACTGCGCCGGTGAGGTCCACGATGGTCGACTCGACGCCCACGCGTGCCGGTCCGCCGTCGACGATCAGATCGACCTCGGCGCCCAGATCGGCGCGCACGTGCTGCGCGCTGGTCGGCGAGACGCGCCCGAAGCGGTTCGCCGACGGCACCGCGAGCGCGCCGCCGAACGCGGAGAGGATCGCGCGCGCGAGCGGGTGTTCCGGCACGCGCACGGCGACCGTGTCCTGACCGCCGGTCACGGAGCGCGGCGTGTGCGGACCACGCGCTACGATCGCGGTGAGCGGCCCAGGCCAGAAGCGTGCGGCGAGCGCACGCAGCGCAGGCGTGATCTCGGCGACGTAGCCGTCGAGCGCCGCGGCGTCGTGCACGTGCACGATCAGCGGATGGTCCGGCGGCCGCCCCTTGATCGCGTACACGCGCGCGACCGCATCGGCGTTCGCGACGTCGGCGGCGAGCCCGTACACCGTCTCGGTCGGCAGCGCGACGACGCCGCCGCCGCGCAGCACGGCGACCGCGCGCGCAACGACGTCGCCGTCAGTCATTCGCGGGTCGAGCCGTCCGGCTCGACCGATGCGAACTGCGTGTACGGCCGCAGCACCTCGGGGACTTTGAGGCCGCCGTCGTCGCGCTGATAGTTCTCCACGATCGCGGCGAGCGTCCGCCCCACCGCGCCGCCCGAGCCGTTGAGCGTGTGGACGAACTCCGGCTTCGCCGTCGCGTCGCGGCGAAAGCGAATCCCCGCGCGGCGCGCCTGGAAGTCCGTGCAGTTGGAGCACGAGCTGATCTCGCGGAACGCATTCGCACCCGGAAACCACACCTCGACGTCGTACGTCTTGGCCGCGTTGAAGCCCGTGTCGCCGGCACACAACAGCATCACGCGGTGCGCGAGGCCGAGCTCTTCGTAGAGCCCCGTCGCGTTGCGCACGAGCGTCTCGAGATCGTCGAACGAGCGCTCCGCCGCCGTCAGCCACACCAGCTCGACTTTTTCGAACTGGTGCTGGCGGATCAGCCCGCGCGTATCGCGCCCCGCGGCGCCGGCTTCTTTGCGAAAGCACGGCGTGTACGCGGTGTACCGCAGCGGAAGGGTGCCGGGCGGCAAGATCTCGTCGCGGTGCAGCGCGGTCAGCGGCACCTCGGCCGTCGGGATCAAGTAGAGCGCCTCGTTCGCGGCGTCGCCTTCGAACGCGTACATCGCGTCCGAGAACTTCGTGAGCTGGCCCGTCGCCCACATCGTCGAGCGCGCGACGAGCACCGGCGGGTTGATCTCGACGTACGCGTTGCGCGCCGCGCGGTCGAGAAAGAACGACACCAGCGCGCGCGACAGCCGCGCGCCCGCGCCGCGCAGCATCGTGAAGCGCGAGCCCGACAGCTTCGCCGCGCGCTCGAAGTCGAAGATGCCGAGCCGCTCGCCGATCTCCCAATGCGGTTTGGGCGCGAAATCGAACGCCGGCGGCGCGCCCCACGCGCGCACCTGCACGTTCGCGTGCTCGTCGCTGCCGTCGGGGACGGACCCGTCGAGCACGTTGGGCACGTCGGACAGCGCGGCGGCGATCTGCTCGTCGAACGACGGAAGCCGCTCGCCCGCGGCCACGATGCGCGCGTCCAGCTCGGCGAGCTTCGGCCGCAGCTCGGCGGCGGCGCTTTTCTTATCGGATGCTTTGGCGATCTGCGCGGTGAGCGCGTTCTTCTCGGCCTTCAGGTTTTCGACGGCGGCGATCGTCGCGCGCCGCTCGCGGTCGAGCTCGAGCACGCGGTCGACGAACTCCGCACCGATGCCGCGCCGGCGCGCGGCCGAGCGAACGTGATCGGGCTCGCGCCGCAGCAGATCGAGATTGAGCACAGCCGCGGTGCGTTCGCGACGGGGCCGGTACGCTCCGTGTGCGGGTCGAAGGCTCCGGCGATGCGAGCGCTCCGCCCCGGTGCGACCTTCGAGACCGAACGGCTCCTGGCGCCCAGCGAGGCGCTCGCGGCGTATCACGCCGCCGTCGCGGTGCGCCCGCCGGGTACCGAGTCGGTCGCGCTCGAAGCGGCGTTCGGCCGAATTCTCGCGCGCGACGCCGTCGCTCGCGGGCCGTACCCCGCAGACGACCGCTCCACGATGGACGGCTTCGCCGTGCGGTCCGCCGACGGCAACGCGCCGCGCCGCATCACCGGCACGATCCGCATGGGCCAGGCGCCGCCCGGCGCGCTGGAGCCGGGCGAGGCGATGCGCATCCCGACCGGCGGCGTGCTGCCGCCCGGCGCCGACGCGGTGATCCCCATCGAAGACGCCGCGGAGCGCGACGACGAGCTGATCCCGTCCGAAGCGCCCGCGCCGCGCGCGTACTTCACGCCGCGCGGCGACGACATGGCGCCCGGCGACGTCGTGCTGCGCGCCGGCCGCCGGATCGGCGCCGGCGAGCTGTCGGTCCTGGCGACGCTGGGGCTGACGGCCGTCGCGGTGTATCGCCGGCCCGCCGTCGCGGTGATCTCCACCGGCGACGAGCTGATCGAGGCGAGCCGCGAGCCCGCCACCGGCCAGGTCCGCGACTCGAACCGCTGGGCCATCGCCGGCGGCTTGATCGCGCTCGGCTGCGACGTGGTCCACCTGCCGCGGGCGGTCGACGAGGTCGCCGCGATCCGGGCGGGCATCGCCGAAGGCCTGCGCGTCGCCGACGCGGTGGTGCTCACCGGCGGCTCGTCGGTGGGCGCCCGCGACCACGTGCCCGCGGCGATCGACGGGCTCGGCGAGCCCGGCGTCGTCGTGCACGGTCTTCGCGTGAAGCCGGGCAAGCCGACGGTGCTCGCGGCCGTCGGGACGCAGCCCGTGATCGGGCTGCCGGGCAATCCCACGAGTGCGCTGACGATCCTGGACGCGATCGCGTCGGACGTGTTCCGTGCGCTGACCGGCCAGGTCGAGGCGCGGCGCGCGACCGTCGCCGCCGTCGCCGCCGAAGCGTTCCCCGGCCGGGCGGGCTGGACGTGGTACGTCCCCACAAGGCTGGACGGCGGCGGCGCGCGGCCGCTGGCGCTGCGCTCGTCGCATACGAGCTTGCTGGCCCGGGCCGACGGCTACGTCGTGGTCGGCCCGGACCACCCGCGGATCGAGCCCGGCGAGCCGGTCACCGTCGTGCGCTACGGCGGCGGCGCGTGAGGCGCGCGCTCGCGGTGGCGGCGATCGTCGTGCTGGCCGGCTGCACCGCTCCCGCGCCGGACAAGGCGCCGGAGCCGCTGGCCACCAGGCCCGCGACGACGGTTCTGCGCGACGCGCTCATCCTGACCTCGCTCAAGGCGCGGCTGACGTCCGAGTACCCGGACTCGATCACGAGCGTTCGCGTGGGGGTCGCCGACGGCGTCGTGACGCTGCGCGGCACGGTCCGCGACGAGTCCACCCACAAGCACGTCGTCGCCGACGCCGAGCGGACGACCTACGTGCGGCGGGTCGTCGACCGCGTGCGCGTCGATCCGCGCAGCCCGCGCCTTCGGGACCAGGTCGGCGACGTCGCGCTGGCGACCCGGATCCAGGCGGCCGTCGCCGCGCAGCTCGGCTTCCAGCACGTGACGGTCCGCGTCGAACGCGGGGTCGCCACGCTGACCGGCACGGCCCCCGATGCGAAGACCAAGCGCACGATCCTGACGACGGCGCGCGGTACCGCCGGCGTGCGCAACGTCGTTGACGGCATCCGGGTCGCAGGGACGTGAGCGCGCAGCCCCGTTACCCGCAGCCCACCGCCCAAGTCGCCGCGGTGCCGCCGTCGACGCCGTTCGTCGCGCCCGAAGAGCTTGCGCGCCGCATGGGCCTGGCCGAGATGCTGCGCCTGGGCGCGAACGAGAGCGCGTTCGGACCGTCGCCGCGCGCGATCGCGGCGATGCGCGACGCGGTGTCGCTCACGTCGTGGTACGGCGACCCCGAATCGCTCGAGCTGCGCAGCGCGCTCGCGGCGCGACACGGGTGCGCCGTCGGCGAGATCGTCGTCGCGTGCGGCATCGACGACCTCATGGGGCTGATCGTGCGCGCGTTCTGCGCGCCCGGCGAGCCGTGCGTCGCGACGCGCGGCACGTATCCCACGCTGTTCTACCATCTCAACGCATACGGCGCGCGCGCCGAGTTCGCGGAGCCCGACGAGCGCGGCGGGATCGTGCCGGAAAGCATCATCGACGCGGTCCGGCGCTCGGGCGCGAAGCTCGTGTACGTCGCGAACCCCGACAACCCGTCGGGCGGCTTCGTCGACCGCGCGACGATCGCCGCGCTGCGCGCCGCGCTGCCCGACGACGTGCTGCTGTTTTTGGATGAGGCGTACGCCGACTTCGTGCCGCCGGCGGAGCTGCCGCCCGACGTCATCGACCCGCGCGTCATTCGCACGCGCACGTTCTCGAAAGCGTACGGGATGGCGGGCGCGCGCATCGGCTACGCGCTCGCGTCCGCCGGCACGGTGACGACGTTCCAGAAGCTGCGCCTGCACTTCGGCGTCAACCGCACCGCGCAGATCGGCGCGCTCGCCGCGCTGGGCGACGACGCGTTCCTGCGCGGCGTGATCGCTGAGGTCGAGCGCGGGCGCGACGAGTACCACGCGGTCGCCGCGGCGCACGGGCTGCCGTCGCTGCCGTCGTGGACGAACTTCGTCTGCATCGGCATCGGCACCAAGCCGCAGGCCGACGCGATGCTCGCCGCATTGCTCGAGCGCGGCGTGTTCGTGCGCAAGCCGTGGGCGCCGCCGATCGACGGCCACATCCGGGTGACGGTCGGCACGGCGCCGCAGCGCGAGGCGTTCGCGCACGCGTTCGCCGAGGCGCTGGACGGCATGCGGGAGAAGGCGGCCGGGTGAGGTACGCGGTCGTCTCCGACGTCCACTCCAACATCGAGGCGCTCGACGCGGTGTTCGCGATGGTGCGCGAGGACGACGCGCTGCTGTGCCTGGGCGACATCGTCGGCTACGGCCCCAACCCCAACGAGTGCGTCGAGAAGATCCGCGCGCGCGCGACGGCGACGGTGCTCGGCAACCACGACGTCGCGGCGATCGACAACTTCGGCCTCGCGTACTTCAACCCCGCGGCGCGCGAGGCGATGAAGTGGACGCAAGGTGTGCTGACCAAAGAAAACCTGGCGTGGCTCGACAGCCTGGGCTACGAGTTCCGCATGCCGGAGTTCTTGCTCGTGCACGGCGCCCCGGTCAACTACTTCGAGTACATCCTGGACAAAGCGTCGGCGGCGCGCGCGTTCGCGGCGACGGATGCGCCGATCATCTTCATCGGCCACACGCACATCGCCGAGGTCTACACGCTCGACGAAGACGGCACGATCGAGCACGCGCACCTGCAGAAGGGCGGCGAGGTAAAGCTGCGCGCGGGGCTGCGCTACTTGATCAACGTCGGCAGCGTCGGCCAGCCGCGCGACCTCAACCCGCGCTCGTCGTTCGGGTTCTACGACTCGGTCGCGCAGACGGTCACGATCGTGCGCGTCGAGTACCCGATCGCGCTGGTTCAGGAGAAGATCGCGTCGGCGAAGCTGCCCGATGCGCTGGCCCGCCGGCTGACCGTCGGCCGCTAGCAAGCGGAGGTCTTCGTTCGAGGCGGGAACGAAGGCGCGCTGTGCTGCGCCGTTCTATCGCCGCGTTCGTCCTGTCGTCCCTGTGCGCCGTCCCCGTGCTCGCGGCGACGCCCGCGCCCAAGGCGTCGCCCGTCCCGGCGGCGGCGCCGTCGCCCGTGCGCGCTGCGCCGCCGGCCGCGGTAAGAAACGACTACGCCAACGCCGCGTTCACCGCGCCGCTGGGCGAGGGCTTGCGCGCGTTCTACGCGCGCGACTTCCCGGGCGCGCGCGTCGGCTTCGAGCACGCGCTCGCGGTCATCCCGGACAACACGCTCGCGCTGTCGTTCCTCAACGCGACCGCGGCGCACAATCCGAGCGAGCTCGACGCGCTGGTCAACGCGGAGGAAGACGCGCTGCCGAAGAGCCCGAAGAACCCGCTGACGCACGTACGGCTCGCGTTCTCGTACATGTTCGTGTCGCTCACGGGGCGCGACCGCAACGTTGACGCGCGCGAAGAGCTCAACCTCGCGCTCCAGCTCGACCCGTCGTCGCAGTCTGCGCACACGGCGCTGGGCATCATGCGCGAAGCCGAACGCAGCGCGAACCGCGCGAAGACCGAGTTCGTAACCGCGCTCGCGACCGATCCGCACAACGTGCTCGCGCGCGAGTACCTCGCGCGCATCTACCAAGTCGACTTGAAAGATCCGCAGCGCGCGCTGACGTCGCTGATCGACGTCCCCAACCTCGTCCCCGACTACGCCGACATCTACTTCCACCTCGCGTCGCTCATGCACGACCTCGGGCAGTACGAGGCCGCGATCGCGTACGCGACGCGCGGGCTGCAAGCCGACGTCGGCCACGTCGGCGAGGCGGGCCAGCACGGCTACACGCTGCTCGCGCGCATCTACCTCGACGAGAAGAAACCCGAGGACGCGCGCCGCGCGCTCAGAGCGTCGATCACCGCGGGCACCGACACCGCATACGCCAGCACGCTGCTCAAGCGCATCGACGACGGCGCGTACGGGCGGACGTCGCCGAGCCCGGCGCCCTCGAGCTCGCCGGCGCCCAAGAAAAAGAAGAAGTGACCGCGGCGGTGCCGGTCGACGACGGGCGCTGCTTCGCCTGCGGGCCGCACAGCGCGGACGGCTTGCACCTCCGCTTCGAGCCGGCCGGCGAGGACGCGGTGCGCGCGCGGATCACGCTGCCGCCGCGCTTTCAGGGCTGGCGCGGCACGGCCCACGGCGGGATCGTGATGATGCTGCTCGACGAAGCGATGGCGCACGCGTGCGGGCGCATCGGCGAGCGCGGCATGACGGCGTCGATGCAGCTGCGCTTCCGCGCCGCCGTGCCGCTCGGCGAACCGCTCGTCATCACCGGCACGGTCAAATGGCGCAGGCGCGCGGTGATCGCGCTCGACGCGACCGTCGCCGACGCGAACGGCACGGTGCTGGCGAGCGGCGAAGGCTCGTTCGTGTCCGCCGGACCGCTGGGGAAGGAGCGCCTGGGCGCGCCCGATTCGGCCGGCTGATGGCGCGGATGAAGCAGGTTCGCGTCGCCGCGAAAGCGGAGCGCGCGGCCGCGGCGCCCGAACCGTCGCTCGACAACCGGCGTGCCCGCCACGAGTACGAGAAGCTCGAGTCGCTCGAGGCCGGCGTCGCGCTGCAAGGCAGCGAGATCAAGTCGATCCGGCGCGGCAACGTCTCGATCAACGAAGCGTTCGCGCGGCTTCGCGAAGGCGAGCTGTTCCTGCTCAACCTGACGATCCCGCCCTACAAGGAAGCGTCGCATTTCAATCACGAGCCGAACCGCCCGCGCAAGCTGCTGCTCCATCGCGAGCAGATCCAGCGCCTCGCCGGTCGTGCCGCCGAGAAAGGGCTGACGCTGGTGCCGTGGCGGCTCTATTTCAAGAACGGCCGCGTCAAAATCGAGCTCGCGCTGGTCCGCGGCAAGAAGCTGTGGGACCGCCGCCGCGACATTCAAGCGCGCGACGTGGAGCGCGAGATCGCGCGTTCGACGAGCCGCTGACGGCAGGGTAGCGCTCTCCCTCCGGTGTACGAGCGCTGATCGGGCTCACTTGGGAGTCCGAAGGAAAGTGATGATGAACCGGTACCGTAATTTCCTACGAGCGGGATTTTTTGCGCTCGGCGCCGTGCTCGTCGCGGCTTGCCAGGGCGGCGGCGCGAACCCGCCGCCGTTCCCGACCGGCAACCAGGGACCGCCCGGGACGCTGAGCGTCACCCCGAGCACGCTCACGTTCTCGGGAACCGGCGCTGCGTTCGCGCAGAACGTCACGATCACCGCATCGGTGCCCACCTCGGACATCACCGTGACGCCGAGCGCGGCGTGCGGGACCGGCACCAACGCGCTGGTGTCCGTGTCGAACGCATCCGGTAACGGGAACGTCTTCACCGCCACGGTCACGCCGCAGCACGTCGGCACGTGCACGATCGGGCTTGCCGCCGGATCGGGCGGCAGCACGACGTTCACGGTCACCGTCAACGGCGGAACGGTGACGATCTCGAGCCGTCACGCGCAACAGTAACCGGCACCTCGGAGGCGACGACACATGAACACGCGCGCGGTGGCCGTCGCGTCACTCATCTTCCTCGCCGCCTGCGGCGGCGGCAGCTCCGGGCCGCCCCCGACGGGGCCGATCCCGACGCCGATCCCGACCGCGTCGCCGGCGCCCGGTACCGCGACCGTATCGCTGAACCTCCCGCGCACCGGTTCGTCCGCGGCGCGCGCGCCGCGCGCGACCACGCCCGCGACCAAGCTCGTCGTGACGATCACCAGCATCGACGGCCAGGCGCCCACGGCCGCGCAAGTCCCGACGAACCCCACGACGATCACGCTCTCCACCGCGCCCGGCGGCAACTGCACGGCCTCACCGAGCGGTGAGACGTGCACCGTCACGATCCCGGCGCCGCCGGGCCAAGTGACGTATCAGTTCGACCTCTTCGACAGCAGCAACAACAAGGTCGCGACCGCCACGGTGACCGTGGTCATCACGCCCGGCACCGCGCCCAACCTCAACGTCGCGCTCAAGGCCATCGTCGCCAGCGTGACCGCGAGCGCGCCGGTGCTCGACGCCGGAACGCAGTTCGCCGGGCCGATCACGCTGCAGGAGTTCGACGCCGGCGGAACGCTGATCACCGGCAGCGCGCCGTTCGCGAACCCGTTCACGCTGACCGACAACGATACGACCGGCGCGACGACGCTGACCGCCGGCGGCGTCACGGGCGCCACCGTCACCGTGAACGCCGCGACCGACGTCGTCACCCTCACCTACAACGGCAACGCCGACGACCCGTTCACGCTCACCTACGTCATCCCGACGAAGCCGTCGCAAACGGCCGGCACGGTGCAGACCACCAACGTGGCCGTCACGCTGACGGGCACGACGAACGACACGCAAAAGCCGACCGACCCGAACTTCAACCAGCCCACGCTGTTCTTCACGTCGATCCCGTCGACGCAAGTGTTCACCGCGGCGCAGGCGGGCTGGGGTTTCCCCGGCCGCCCGTTCACGGTGACGCTCGATCCGGCGACGTGCGGCAGCGGCGCGAGCGCGGTCGTCACCGTCACGCCGGTGAACAGCTCCGCCTTCAGCGTCACGTCCAAGAACGCGGGGATCTGCAAGGGCACCGTCACCGGCGGCCCGCCCGCAACTCCGCGGACGGCGACGATCTGGTTCAGCGTCAGCGCCTCCAGCATCGGCGTGAACTGATCGCGATGCGGCTCCCGGGCTAGTCCGCCCGTGCGCGGCGCTCGCCCCGAACGCGCCCTCGACGCCGTGATTCGAAGCGCAGTCCGCTTCGAGCGCGGCGTTCGCGTTTGCGTCGCCTGCTCCGGCGGCCCGGACTCCGTCGCGCTCGCGGCGCTGCTCGACCGGCTCGCGCGCGAGGACGGGTACGACGTCGTGCTCGCCCACGTGAACCACGGCGTTCGGGCGAGCGCGGACCAGGACGAATGCGTCGTGCTCTCGGTCGGCGCGCGGCTCGGGCGCAGCGTGCTGGTCGCACGGCCGTCCGTCGCGGGCGACGCCGAATCGGCGCTGCGCGACGCGCGCTACGCGGCGCTCGCGCGGCTCGCTGACGACGGCGGCGCGCGTTTCGTCGCGACGGCGCACACCGCCGAAGACCAGACGGAGACGGTGCTGCTCGCGCTGTTTCGCGGCACCGGCGTCGACGGGCTCGCGGGGATGCCGCCGCGCCGCCCGCTCTCCGAACGCGCCGAGCTGGTGCGGCCCGTGCTGCGGGTGACGCACGCCGAGCTCGCGACGGAGCTGCGCCGCAGCGCGCTGCCGTACGCGCTCGACCCCAGCAACGCCGACACGCGCTACCGGCGCAACGCGCTGCGCGAGCCGCTCGCCGCGCTGCGCGCGGAATTTCCGCGGCTGGACTCCGCGGTCGCGCGCTGCGCGGCGATCGTCCGCGGCGAGCTCGAGCGCAGCGGCCGCGGCCAGGCGCGCCGCGCGCTGCGCGAGGAGCTTCGCACGCGCAATCTGCTGCGCGACGTTCCCTTCGAGCGCATCGAGGCGATGCTCGACGCCGGCGAACGCCGCCCCAATCGGTAAAGTCCCGCGCGGCCGACGGGACTACGGCTTCCCCGACCGCGAACGCCGCTCGGATGCAGCAGCAGACGCTCCCGCCCGGGATCGAGCAGATCCTCGTCAGCGCCGAGGAGATCGCCGCGGCGAACCGGCGCATCGCCGCGGAGATCGCGCGCGACTACGCCGGCCGCTCGCTGATCCTGTTGGGCGTGCTCAAGGGGGCGCTGTTCGTCACGGCCGACCTGGCGCGGGCACTCTCGGAGACCCCGGGCGGTCCTACGGACGTGCAGCTCGATTTCATCGCCGTGTCGTCGTACGGCAACGCCCACCGCTCGAGCGGCGAAGTGCGCTTGATCCAGGATACGACGCATGCGATCGAAGGGCGGCACGTCATCATCGTCGAGGACATCATCGACAACGGCCACACGCTGCACTACCTGCGCGCGATGCTCGCGAACCGCCAGCCCGCGTCGCTCCGCGCGGCCGTTCTCCTCGACAAGCCGTACCACCGAGCGGTCGACGTGACCGTGGATTACACGGGCTTGACTTGCCCCGACGAGTTCGTCGTAGGGTACGGTCTGGACTATCAGGAACGGTATCGGACTCTCCCCTATCTCGCGAAGCTCCGCCCGGACGTGCTTCCCGCATGAGCCGGGCCAACCATTACAGCGCGAGACGTGTCTTACCGAGTAACGTTCTAAGAGTAGAACGGTAAAAGGGTCTCGCAACCAATGGGCAAGCACCTCAAAGGCATCCTCGTCGTCCTCGGCATCTTCATCCTGGTGATCTTCATCGTGGATAAGCTCGTGCTGCCGCAGAGCACGACCACCCCCCTGGCGTATTCCACGTTCTTCACCGACGTGCAGGCGCACAAGGTCAAGAAGGCCACCATCACCGGTCGCGACATCGCGGGCGAGATGCAGGACGGCACGAAGTTCACGACCGTCGCGCCGGACGACCGCGACCTCTATCCGGCGCTGCGCACGGCGGGCGTCGAGTACAACGTCGTCAACAACACGTCCACGCCGCTGATCGGGTACGTCTTCCAGTTCATCCCGTTCATCATCATGGCGCTGCTGCTGATCTTCATCCTGCGCCAGGCGCAGAGCGGCGGCAGCCAGGCGCTGTCGTTCGGGCGCTCGCGCGCGAAGCTGCTCAACGAGAACCGCCCGAAGGTCACGTTCGCGGACGTGGCCGGCGTGGACGAGGCGAAAGAAGAGCTGGGCGAGGTCGTCGAGTTCCTCAAGTACCCCAAGAAATTTCAGGCGCTGGGCGCGCGGATCCCCAAGGGCGTGCTGCTGCTCGGGCCGCCGGGCTCCGGCAAGACGCTGCTGGCACGCGCCATCGCGGGCGAGGCGGGCGTGCCGTTCTTCTCGATCTCCGGCTCGGACTTCGTCGAGATGTTCGTCGGCGTGGGCGCCTCGCGCGTCCGCGATCTGTTCGAGCAGGCGAAGAAGTCGGCGCCGTGCATCGTGTTCATCGACGAGATCGACGCGGTCGGCCGCCAGCGCGGCGCCGGCCTGGGCGGCGGCCACGACGAGCGCGAGCAGACGCTGAACCAGCTGCTCGTCGAGATGGACGGCTTCGACCAGAACACGGGCGTGATCCTGATCGCGGCGACCAACCGTCCCGACGTGCTCGACCCCGCGCTGCTGCGCCCCGGCCGCTTCGACCGCCAGATCGTGGTCGACCGCGCCGACGTGCGCGGCCGCCAAGCGATCCTGGGCGTGCACTCCAAGAACAAGCCGCTGTCCAAAGAAGTCTCGCTGGAGACGCTCGCGCGCCGCACCCCCGGCTTCTCGGGCGCGGATCTCGAGAATCTGCTCAACGAAGCGGCCCTGCTCGCGGCGCGCCGCAACAAATCCGTGATCGAGATGAACGACTGCGACGAAGCGATCGACCGCGTGATGGTCGGCCCCGAGCGCAAGTCGGTCGTCATGTCGCAGCGCGAGAAAGAGAACACGGCGTACCACGAGTCCGGCCACGCGATCGTCGGCGGCCTGACGCCCAACTCGAATCCGGTGCACAAAGTCACGATCATCCCGCGCGGAATGGCGCTGGGATTGACGTGGTCGCTCCCGGACGAAGACCGCCACTCGGTCACCAAGAACGAGCTGCTCGCGCAGATCAAGATGTCGGTCGCGGGGCGCATCGCCGAGGAGATCAAGTTCGGCGACGTGACGACCGGGGCGTCGAACGATTTCGAAAAGGCGACCGAGCTCGCGCGCCGGATGGTGACGCAGTACGGAATGTCCGACACGCTCGGGCCGATCCAGTACGGCCGCGGCAACCATCAGGTCTTCCTCGGCCGCGACTTCGGCGAGGATCGCAACTACTCCGAAGAGATCGCCGGCAAGATCGACGTCGAGGTCCGCAAGATCATCGACGGCTGCTACACCGACGCTCGCCGGATCCTCGAAGTCAATTGGGACAAGGTGGAGCGGATGGCCAACTCGTTGCTCGAGCACGAGACGGTCGAGACGCAGGAAGTGATCGCAATCCTCGGCGACAAGCCATGGCCGCCGAACGAGCCGGTCGTCGCGCCGTCGGACGAGGCGCCGAGCGCCTCGCGACCACCGGAGCCCGAGAGCCGGCCCGAGCGGCCGAAGCGGCTGCCGCCGAACATCTCCCCGGAACCCGCGTGAGCGGATTCTCGACGGGTCTCAGGGCCGCGGTTTCCGCGGCCCTTCTCGTCTGCGCCGCCGGCGGGCCGGCCGTCGCGCAGGACGGGCTCGCGGCGACCGGCACGCTGCCCAGCGGCGTGCGGTACCAGATCCGGCCGGACCCGGCGCAGCCGGCTGCCGCGATCGCGCTGTGGTACCGCGCGCCGGCCGGCGGGTTCGACGCTCCGGCGGTGCCCGGGCTCTCCCGGCTCGCCGCCGCCACGGTCGCTGCCTCGGCACCGATCACCGGCACCCCGCTGACGCAGCTCGTCGAGCGCGCCGGGGGGCGCATCAGCGTGACCGCGTACCCCGACAGCGTCGCCGTGACCGCGCTGGTCCCGCCGGACCGCGTCGCGCAAACCCTGCGCGCGATGACGGCCGACTTCTTCGCCCCGGTCGTCACGGCGCCGGGGCTTACCGTCGCGAAAGCCGATACTCGCGACGACGCCCTCTTGCGCTCGCTGGAGCCCGAGGCGATCGAGAACGCGCTCGGGGCGGCGCTCTTCGCGGCCGGCCCGTTCCACGACGGGACGCTCGCGGCCGAGGGCTTGAGCGGTGTCACGCTCGACCGGGTCCGCGCGTTCGCCGAGCGGGCCTTTCGGCCGGCGAACGCGATTCTGATCCTCGCCGGGGACGTCGATGCCGCGGCGCTCGGAAGCGTCGCAGCGCGAAGCGGCGATCCGTCCGGCGGTGCACCCGAGCCGGCCGCGACCTCGGCGCCGGCCGCCCGCGCGGCAGACGGCGCCCCGGTGCGCCGGACGAGCCTGCTCGCGGGCACCGGGCTAGGCTGGATCGGGCCGCCGATCGCGGACGAGAGCGCCGCGACGGCGCTCGACTTTCTGGCGGACGCTCTCTTCGCGCCGAAGACCGGGATCGTCCCCAAGGCGCTCGGATCGCGCAAGGCATCGGCCACGGGCCGGTTCGTGACGTACCACGACCCCGGCGTCTTCCTCGTCACCATCACGGGCGACGACGCGGCCGCGGCGCGCCCGATCGTCGAAGGCGCGATCGCGGCAGCCGCCACGCCGATGAGCGCGCCCGCGTTCGAGGCTGCCCGCGCGGCGTTCGTGTACCGCCTGCTGAGCTCGATGGACACGCCGGTCGAGGTCGCCGACACGTTCGGCTGGTACGCGGTCGAGGGCGATCCGGCGTACGCGCCGGCGGAAGGCGGGCTCCAGGGCCGCTACTTCACGCTCGCCGCGCAGCTCACGCCGGCCACCGTCGCCCAGACGGCGGCACGATTCCTCGGCCCGGCGCCGGCCGTCGTCACGTTCGCCACGCCGGCCCCGCGCGCGCCGAAGCCGCCCGCGTGAGGCGCACGCTCATGGCGCTGGCCCTGGCGGCAGCGGTGGCTGGACCGGCGGGCGCGACCGCGCCGCGCACTACGGTCGCCGATCTCGGCGGGATCCGCGCGTACGCGCACGCCGACCAGGGTTCGCCGCTCGCCGCGGTCGAGCTGTTCGTGCGCGCCGGGCTCGACCGCCAAACCGCGGGGCAGAGCGGCCTCGCCGCGCTGGTCGCTGAGTCCGTCCTCCGCACGCCGGTCGCAGCGCGATCGGCGGATGCGGGACCGGCCGTGCCGCTGACCGACGCCGTCGATGCGCGCGGCGCTTCGATCTCGTACGTCGTCGCGGCGCAGCACGTTCGCTTCTACCTCGAGGGCACGCCGGACGGGCTCGCCGCGGCGGGGCCGCTCGTCGCCCGCGCGCTCGCCGCGCCCGCGTTCGACGCCGCCGTGTTCGCGGCCGCGCGAGCCGCCCTCACCGAGCGCATCGCGACCGAGACCGGCGACCCCCGCTTCGTCGGGCTCCAGCTGCTGCGCTCGTCGTTCTACCGCGCGGCGGCCGGACAGCCGCCGCTCGGCGATCCGGGCTCGCTGGCCGCGCTCACAGCGGCCGACGCGAAGGCGTTCTTCACGCGCTGGTACGTCCGCGGCAACGCGTTCGTCGCGGCGGTGGGGCGCACGGGCAGCGTGACGGATCTGGCCGGCCGCGCCGTCGCGCAGGCGCTCGCGGCGGGGACCGTGCCGGACGCGACGATCGCGACGCGGCCGTTCGGCGCGCAGCCGCGCCGCATCGTGACGCACCGCGACGTCGGCGCGCCCTACGTCGCCGTCGGATTCGCCGCCCCCGCGCTGGGCGACCGCGACTTCCCGGCGGCGCTGGTGCTGCGCGCATTGCTCGCCGGGGTCTTCGAGCGCCCGGGCGCGACGACGCAGCCGGCCCTGTTCCGGCCGGCCGGGACGATCTACGGCTACGACACCGCGCCCGCGCAGCTCGTGCTGTGGATCAACGGCGGCCGCCTCGATCCGGAGCAAGGCCTGACCAGCGTGGACACGTTCGTGAAGCGCGCCGCCGCCAAACCGCTCGCGGCGGCGGTGCTGACCCGCTACAAAGAGACCGCGCGCGGCACGTGGGCGCTGGAGGCGGTGTCGCTGGACGAGCGCGCGTTCGCGATCGGCAACGCGGTGGCGCACGGCCTCGACGCCGACGCGGCCGGCGACGTCCGTAACGCGATCGCGCGCGTCACCGCCGCCGACGTGCAGCGCGTCGCGAAGAAGTACTTCCAGAAGTTCGACGTCGCGCTCGTGATGCCGCGCGCGAGCGAGAACTGACGCCGGTAGCGCTGCGCTGCGCACCGCGCTCGTTCACGACTACCTGAACCAGCGCGGCGGCGCGGAGCGCGTGTTCGCGCATTTCGCGCGCGCATGGCCTGATGCGCCGGTGTACACGGCGCTCTACGACGCGCGCGCGGTGGGCGATCTCGTACCGGCCGAACGCGTGCGGACGTCGTTCCTGCAGCGCTTTCCGCTGCGCGACCGCGCGTTTCGCGCGTTCGCGCCCCTCTACCCGCGCGCGTTCGAGTCGTTCGACCTCTCCGCGTACGATCTCGTCGTGTCGTCGACGACCGCGTGGGCGAAGGGCGTGATCGTGCGGCCGGACGCGGTGCACGTCTGCTACATCAACACCGTGTCGCGCTTCGTGTTCGACGCGCAGCGCTACGTCGGCGGCTTCGGCGCGGGCGCACTCATCCGCCCGCTGCTGAAGCGGCTCGCGGCGTGGGACGTGCGCGCGGCGCAGCGCCCCACGCGTTTCGTCGCCAACTCGCGCAACGTCGCGGACCGCGTGCGCCGCTGGTACGGTCGCGACGCCGACGTGCTGCCGTGCCCGGTCGACGTCGACCGCTTCACGCCGGGCGCCGGCGACGGCGGCTACTACGTCGTGGTCTCGCGATTATTGCCGTACAAGCGGATCGATCTCGCCATCGCCGCGTGCGCGCTGGCCGGCGTGCCGCTGCACGTCGTGGGGGTCGGGCCCGACGAACGGCGGCTCAAGGCGCTCGCGCTCGGAACGCGCACGACGTTTCACGGCGGCGTCGACGACGCCGCGCGCAACGCGCTCGTCGGCGACGCGCGCGCCGCGATCTTGCCGGGCGAAGAAGATTTCGGACTCGTGCCGCTCGAAGCCGCCGCGGCCGGCCGGCCCACCATCGCGTTCGCCGCGGGCGGTGCGCTGGAGACGATCGTCGACGGCGAGACGGGGACGTTCTTCGCGGCGCCCGAGCCGCGCGCGCTCGCCGACGCGATCCGTGCGTTCGACCCGTCGCGGTACGCGCCGGCGCGCCTCCGCGCGCACGCGGAGGAGTTTCGCCCGGAGCGCTTCGTCGCACGGCTGCGGGCGCTCGTCGACGACACGGTGAGCCGCGCGTGAAGCCGACGCGCGCGGTCGTGATCGCCGCCGCCGTGTTCGCCGTGGTGTACGTCGCGCTCGACTTGAACAAGCTGTACGCGCTGCGCTACGGCGCGGACACGGGCACGTTCGTGCAGTGGCTCGCCGGCGAAGCGCACGGCCGCGGCTCGTGGAACGGCGCGGAGTACCGGCCCCACTTGCAGGTGCACGACTCGTGGGTGCTGCTCGCGCTCGTGCCGCTGATGGCGGTGCTGCCGTACGCGCAGACGCTGCTCGTCGTGCAAGTGCTCGCGCTCGCGGCGGCGGCGCTCGCGATCTGCGCGTTCGCGCGCGCGTGCGGCGCGATGCCGCGCGGCGCGAACGCGGTGGGCATCGCGTACCTGCTGTCCCCGTCGGTGCAAGGGATCGCGTACGGCAACTTCTTGGAGAACGTGTTCGTCCCGCTGCTCGCCGCGCTGGGCGCGCTCGCAGTGCGGCGGCGCGCGCTCGTCGCGTCGCTCGTCGTCGCGCAGCTGCTGCTCGGGCTCAAAGAAGATCAGGCACTGTTCCTGGCCTGGTTCGGCGTCGCGTGCGCCCTGTGGTGGGACCGCCGCATCGGGCTCGGCATCGCCGCGCTCGCGGTGGTCAACGGCGTCGCCTTCGTCGTCGCGGAGCGCTTGACGGGCGCGCACCCCTCGCTGCCGGGCTACGCGCTGCACGTCGACGAGCCGCTGCAGAAGCTCGCGTTCTTCGGCGCGCTGCTCGCGCCGTTCGCGTTCGCGCCGCTGCTGCTGCGCGGGCGGCTGCTGCTCGCGCTGCCGCTCGTCGCGGAGCTCGTGTTCAACCGCCCGTGGGCGTATCCGATCGCGCGCATCGGCACGCACTGGACCGCGCCGCTCGTCGCCGCGACGGCGCTGGCCGCCGCCTACGCCGTCGCGAAGCGGCCGCGGCTCGCGACGCCGGTGCTGGTGTGCGCGATCCTGTGCGCGCTGACGATCAACGACACGGTGCTCAAAGCCGGGCGCTGGCCGTACGTCGTCGACCGCGGCGCGTACGCCGCGGCGATCGCGTTGCGCCATGTGCCGAACGACGTCACGGTTCGCCGAGTGGATGAAGGCGCGTACGTCGCCGCGGCGGCGAACCCGCACGTGCTGCTGGCCAAGTACGATCCCCGTGAATCCGGCTACTGCCCGGCGTACGACAAGGATGCGCGCGCGTTCTTCGCGTCGCTCGGCATCGGCACGTGGCCTGCGAACACGGCCCTGTGCGGCGGCGTTCCGGTCCGCCGGTGAGGATGCGGCTCACGCCGCGTGAAAGCCGACGATCAACACGACGGGCACGAGGTTGAAGAGCGCGTGCGTGAACATCGCCGCGACGAGCGAGCCCGAGCGGTAGTAGACCCACGCGAGGACGATGCCGCCCACGGTGAGCGGTACGATCACGCCGGCGTTACCGGGCTGCAGGTGCGCGAACCCGAACGCGAGCGCGCTCACGACGATCGCGACCCAAACGGGCAGATACCGCCGCAGCGCGTTGAAGAGGAACCCGCGAAAGATCAGCTCTTCGATGACGGGACCGGCGATGCACGCGAGCACGACGAACATCCACGCCGTCGTTCCGCGCGCCGCGCGCAGCCAATGCACCTGCACTTCGTCGGCTTTGACGTGAGCGACGTGTTCTTGCACGTAGGCGGCGGCCCCCGACGCCAGCAGCATCGCGATCATGCCGCCGACGCCGTAGGCGACGTCCCGCCAACGCGGCGCGCGCATGCCGAGCGCGCGCCAGGAGCGGCGCGCGAGCGCGGGCAGCAGCGGAACCATGACCGCGACCACGGCCAGATATCCGACGAACTGCGCCGCGAGGTTCTGCGACGACACGGTCTTCAGATCCGCCAGCTGCGCCATGCCGGTGACCACCATGAAGACGAGCGCGAAGACGATCGTGATCAAGAGCGCGCCGGTGACGAGCACCGCGAACAGCAATGACTGCCACCACACGAAGCCCTTGTCAGGCGAGCGCGTCGGCGAGAGCGGCAAACGATCGGAGGTCGAGGTCTTCACCACGGATGTCAGCTGGCAGGGCGAGTGAGGCGATGGCCGCGACGATCCGCTCGCGCGGAAGATCGAGCGCGAGCGCGAGGGAGTTCGCCAGGGTCTTGCGCCGGTACGCGAACGCGCCGCGCACGACCTGTTCGAAGCGCGCGCGGTCGCGCACGGCGGCCGGCGGTTCGGCGAGGCGGTGCAGCACGACGACGGACGACACGACGCCGGGCCGCGGGAAGAACGCGCTGGGCGGGACGCTGAGCGCGCGCTCGACGCGCATCGTCAGCCCGATCGCCAGCGTCAGGCTGCCGTACTGCGCCGTGCCGGGCTTGGCGAGCAGCCGGTCCGCGACGTCTTTCTGAATCATCGCGACGATGCGCGCCGGCGGCTGCGGCAGCGACGCGAGCTTCACCAGCAGCGGCGTGCCGACGTTGTACGGCAGGTTGCCGGCGGCGGACCACTCGCCGCCTTGGGCCCACGCAGCGTAGTCGAACGCGAGCGCGTCGGCCTGGAGGATCTCCACGCCGGACAGATCGTCGCGCGAGCGCAGCACCTCGACCATCTCGGGATCGAGGTCGAACGCCGTGACGCGCGCGCCCAGCCGCAGCAGGGCGGCCGTGAGGGCGCCGGTGCCGGCGCCGATCTCCAGCACGCGGGCGCCGGGCGCGTCGACGGCGAGCCGCGCGATGCGCGTCGCCGTCCCGCCGTCCATCAGGAAGTGCTGCCCGAGCCGCTTCTTCGGCCGAATCCCCCGCGCCCCGAGCAGCGCCCGAGGATGGTTCGGCTCGCCGCCTCTTTTGTCGTCCGCTATTTGATGAGGTACACCGTGATGGAGCGGCGGCCGAACTGGTTCGCCGCGGCGTTCGAGTTGAAGCCGAGGTCGATCCGGTTGCCGCGGATCGCGCCGCCGGTGTCGCCGGCGACGGCGTGGCCGTAGCCCGGGATGTACATGCGCGTGCCCAGCGGGATGACGCGCGGGTCGACGGCGACCACGCCGTGCCCGGCGGGCCTGCCGCTCGCGGTCATGCCGCTGCCGCTGCACCCCCCGCAGCTCGCGGTGTACGCGGTGGCGACCATGGAAAGCGCCGCGCTCGCGAGCTTGATCGTGCCGGCGATGCCGCGCTGCGCGATCGCCGACAGTGCGGCGTACTCGCCGATCCCCTCGGCCACGATCCGGG
This sequence comes from Candidatus Elarobacter sp., assembly GCA_036403315.1. Taxonomy (GTDB): domain Bacteria; phylum Vulcanimicrobiota; class Vulcanimicrobiia; order Vulcanimicrobiales; family Vulcanimicrobiaceae; genus Vulcanimicrobium. Next base: position 34,461 of record DASWRD010000067.1, on the reverse strand, counting down.
CGCGCGGCGCGCGCAGGATGCGCGACACCAACGCGGTCTTGCGAACGGCGCGGCGGTCGGGCGTGCGGGTAACGGCGTAGGCGGTCTCGGCGACGCCCGGCGTGCCCGCGTCCAGGACCTTGGTCCTGCCCGGCGGCATGGTGAAGGCGAAGCGCTTGACGACCTTCGCGGCGACCGGCTTCCGCACGGTCTCCGTCCAGGCGTCGACGTGCTTGACGGTCACGGCCGAGCCGTTCGCGAGCGCGCTCGAAGGCGCGGGCGAGACCTGGTCGTGGCGGTCGAAGGCGACGCCCTGCTCGGCGAGGAGGTCGCCGACTTTGGCCGCAGGGGTGCGCAAGAGGCGCGACTGGCCGTCGATGGTGACGGTCACCAAGACGGCGGCCCGGTAGACGACGGTCTCACCGTCGGCGATGGGGCTCGCGGGGTCGACGCTCAGCGCGTCGTCGGGGGAGTGGGCCAGATTCCGTTCGGCCAGGAGGTCGGCGGCCGTCTCGGCGCGCGTCTCGATGGTTTCGGTGAGCCCGTCGTGGACGAAGGTCACGTGCTTGGCGGGGGCGGGAGCCGCGACGGCGGCGACCTTTTTCGCGATCTGGTCGGGAACCGTACCGGCTCCGAACGGGATCAACAACCCTAGCGAGAGCACGCCCGTCGTCACGAGCGGTGATGGAAGATCGTTGCGGATCGTCCGACTCCTTTCTCGTGCGGAGGGTGCGTTCCAGCAAGCTCGGATCATACGATTCGCGCTCAAACCTGGTCCGCACTCGACGTCGTAGCGGTGGTCGGCGAGCATAGTTCGTACCGCGGCGGCAACACCACAGGCCCGAACGCTCGGTCGAGTGCCCCCATGACCCGAAAGGGCCCTGGTGGACCCGAGTACGGTATCACGACCCGCGCGAGCCGTCAAATACCGAGGTCGCAACCTCCAGGTCGCACCTCTGATAGGCGCGCGCCGCGCCGCGCCACGTCCTCCCCAGGCTTCGCCGAGGTCCGAATGCGGATGGTGCTGCGTGCAGACGGCGAATGGCGTGATCCTCGTGCGCGTCGGATTCTTCACCGAGTGCTACAAACCGATCGTGAACGGCGTGGTCGCCAGCATCGACGCCTTGCACGACGGCTTGCGCGCGCGCGGCGTCGAGGTGACGACGATCGCGCCGCACTTTCCGCGGTTCGTCGACGACGAGCGCGACGTCGTGCGCATCCCGTCGCTGCCGCTGCCGACGCAAACCGCATACCGCCTATGCTTGCCGTACTTGAACGCGGACGACCGCCGGCGCGTGCGCGGGCTGGACATCGTGCACGCGCACTCGCCGTTCGTCACGGGGTGGATGGGCGCGTCGTACGCGCGCCGTCATCGCATCCCGCTCGTGTTCACGTATCACACGCGATTGGACGCGTACGCGCACTACGCGCCGTTCGACCGCGCCACGACGGAGCGCGCGATGTCCGAATTGACGCGCCGTTACGCGAATTGGGCCGATGCGGTCGTCGTGCCGACGCACGCGATGGAGATTCGCTTGCGCGAGCTCGGCGTGCGCGCGCCGATCGCGGTGGTGCCGAGCGCGATCGACGTCGAGCGGTTCGCGGCGGGACGCCGCAGCGCGCTCGTGCGCGCGCGGCTCGGCGCGAACGACGACGCGCCGCTCGCGCTCGTCGTGTCGCGGCTCGGCATGGAGAAGAACGTCGAGCTCGCGCTCGACGCGCTCGCGCGGTCGCCCGAGCTGCGGCTCGCGGTCGTGGGCGAAGGACCGCATCGCGCCGCGCTCGAGGAGCGCGCGCGCCGGCTCGGCGTCGACACGCGCGTGCGCTTCGTCGGGGCGCTGGCGCGGGAGCGCCTGCCCGACGTCTACGCGTCGGTCGACGCGTTCGTGTTCCCGTCGACGACGGACACGCAGGGGCTCGTCCTGGTCGAGGCGCTCGCGGCGGGGCTGCCGGTGATCGCCGCCGACAGCGAGGCGTCCCGCGACGTGCTGGCCGGAGCGGGCCGGCTCGTCGCCGCCGACCCCGAGGCGCTGGCCGCGGCGATTCGCGGCGCATTGGCCGCCGGCCGCGATCAGAGTGCCGTACATTTGGCATTCTCGCGATTTACCGTGGAGATGCAAACGCGGCGAATCCTCGAGCTCTACCGGGAGGTGCTGGCCGCGCGCGCAGCTTGAAATGATGGTCAACTCCGGTTGACTTGACTCGAACACATGTTCGATATAGGATGATCGCACGAGCCATGCAACAGACCGCCATTCGCCACCGCTCCGCCGACGTCGCCGTCGGCTACTCCGCCGACCGCACCGGCAACGGGATCGCCTACCTGGCGATCGCGACCGGCAGCGGGCGCACCGTCGCCAAGGTCCCGTTCAGTGCGGCGCCGCTCGGGGCGCTCGACGGCCGTGAGTTCGGCTACGCCGCCCTCGCCGCCGCCGGCGGGTACCTGCGCGGCCACGGCTTCACGCGCGTCCGGCTGCGCGTCGCCGACGAGTCCGTCGTCGCCGACCTGAACGCCCGCGGCGCCGTCCCGCCGGCGCTCGCAATGTCCTACGTCAAGACCCGCTGCGTGCTGCACGGCTTCGCGGCGGCGCGCGTCGAACGCGGCGAACCGATTGAAACCCACGACCTCGAGACGCGCGCCCGCGCGGAGATCGCCCTCCGCACCCCAGCCGCGGCCGCCTGACCGGCGGCCGTCAGCTGCGGCTGACCGCCTCACCGCCGCCGGCCTGCCGCATGACACGCTCGCGCTCTCGCGCGCGCTGATCGGCAAGCTCCTGGTGCGCGTGCGCGACGGCGAGCTTTTGGTGGGGCGCATCGTCGAGACCGAGGCGTACTTTCCGGACGATCCCGCTTCGCACGCCTTTCGCGGGCCGACGCAGCGGAACCGCGCGATGTTCGGCCCGCCGCTGCACGCCTACGTGTACTTCATCTACGGCGCGAACTGGTGCCTCAACATCACGAGCGAGGGCGAGGGCGTCGGTGCGGCGTCGCTCGTGCGCGCGTGCGAGCCGGTCGCGGGGATCGCGACGATGCGCGCGCTGCGCGGGCGGCCGGGCGTGAAGGACCGCGACCTGGCGCGCGGCCCCGGGAACCTGTGTCGCGCGTTCGCGATCGGCCCGGAGTTCGACGGCGCGGACCTGACCGCCGACCCGCGGCTCTGGCTCGCGGACGACGGGACCGTGCTGGCGGTGGGCGTCAGCCCGCGCATCGGGATCACCAAGGCGGCCGACGCGCCGCTGCGCTTCTACGCGCGCGGCAACCCCAGCATCAGCGGGCCGCGCGCCTTGTCGCCTTGACGCCTGTGTGGTAGACTCCGTTCGTCGCGCGGGTCTGATCCGTGCGGCGTTCTCGTTCCTCGGCTACTCGCCGACGAGCGGCCCCGGCAGCCTCGCCGGTACGGCCCCGTCGCGCGGATCGCCCGTCTCCCCGAGGGAGCACTTCGCTGCAGTTCGACAACCGACCCCAGCACAGCGGCAAGCCGGAAGGCGGCCGCCGCCGCCGCTCGCGGCGCAACCGCCAACGTTTCAACGAGAACGGCGCGCCGCAGCAGCAGCACGACGTCTTTACCCAGCCGGAGTTTCCGCAGCCCGTCGGGCCGCCGCTGCTCTCCGCCGAGCAGCTCGCGGAGATGAGCAAAGCCGAGCTCAACGAGCTCGCCAAGACCTTCGAGATCGAGCTGCCGACGAAGATCAAGAAGGACGAGCTGATCGCGCAGATCGTCGAGATCCAAGCGCAGCGCAGCGGCCTCGAGAAGGCCAACGGCGTCCTCGACATCTTGCCGGAAGGCTACGGCTTCCTGCGCCGCGAGGGCTTTCTCGTCGGCGCGGACGACATCTACATCTCGCAGTCGCAGATCCGCCGCTTCGAGCTGCGCCGCGGCGACCTCGTCGCCGGTCAAGTGCGCCGGCCCAAGGAGAACGAGAAGTACTACGGCATCGTCAAGGTCGAGACGGTCAACGGCCATCCGCCCGAGACGCTCGCCAACCGCCGGGTCTTCGAGGACCTCGGCGCCGAACCGCCCGCGGAGCGCTTCGTGCTCGAGCGGCGCGGCGATCTCACGACGCGCGCGCTCGATCTGTTCGCACCGCTCGGCAAAGGCCAGCGCGCGCTGCTCCTCGCGCCGCCGCGCACCGACGACTCCGCGCTGCTCGTGCGCATCGCGCGCGCGCTCGAAGCGAACCATCCCGACGCGCACGTGATCGTGCTCGTCGTCGACGAGCGCCCCGAGGCCGTGACGCACTTGCAGCGCGCGCTCGACGTCGAAGTCGTCGCGACGACGTTCGAAGAGCATGCCGACAGCCACGTCGCCACCACGGAGCTCGTGTTCGAACGCGCGAAACGGCTCGCCGAGCTGGGCCACGACGCCGTCGTGCTGGTGTCGTCGCTGACGCGCCTCGTGCGCGCGTACGCGGCGGTCTCGCACCATAAAGGAAACGCCGCGCTGATGGACACCGCGCTGCTGCAGCGCCCGAAGCGCTTGTTCGGCGCGGCGCGCGCGGTCGAAGGCGGCGGTTCGCTCACCGTGCTCGCGACCGTCGGATCGGGCGGTGCCCCGCTCGACGCGCTCGTGATCGAAGAGTTTTCGCCGCTGTCGAACGCCGACGTGGTGCTCGCGCGCGAGCTCGCCGAGGCGCGCGCGTTCCCGCCCGTGGATCTCGTGCGCAGCGGCAACTTCTACGAGGAGCAGCTGCTCAGCGAGATCGCGCTGCGCAAAGTCGGCGACGTCCGGCGCACGCTCGCGGGCGTTCCGCCGGTCGAAGCGTCGGAGCGGATCTACGCCGCGCTCGCGCGCACGAAGACGAACGATGAGTTCGTCACCGCGTTCGACCTGAAAAAGGTCTAAGGCCGGCACGGCCCTGCGACTGCAGCGATACCTCGCGGCGGCCGGCGTCGCGTCGCGCCGCCGCGCGGAAGAGTTGATCGTCGCGGGGCGCGTGCGCGTCGAGGGCCGCGTCGTCCGCGAGCTCGGCACGAGCGTCGGCGACGACGCGCGCGTGGAGGTCGACGGGCGTGTCGTCCGACCGTCGGCGACGCGCACGTACGTCGTGCTGCACAAACCCGCCGGCGTGATGACGACGATGCGCGATCCGGAGGGCCGCCGCACGGTGGCCGACGTCGTGCGCCGCGCCGGCATCACCGCGCGCGTGGTCCCCGTAGGCCGGCTCGACTACGACACCAGCGGCGTGCTGCTGCTGACCGACGACGGCGACACGGCGAACGTCCTCACCCACCCGCGCTTCGGCGTCGAGAAGACCTACCGCGCCACCCTGCGCGGACGGCTCGAGCCCTCAGCGGTCGAGAAGATTTTGCGCGGCGTGCGGCTCGAAGAAGGCCGCGCGGCACCGGCGCAGATCCGCGTCGTCGCCGTCCGCCGCGACGTCTCGCTGGTCGACATCACGCTCCACGAAGGCCGCAACCGCCAGGTGCGCCGGATGTTCGAGGTCGTCGAGCATCCGGTCGTCGCGCTCGTGCGGCTGCGGTTTGGACCCATCTCCCTGGGCGACCTCGCGCCGGGGGCCGTCCGCGCCGCGACCGAGCGCGAGCTGAGCGCGCTGCACCGCATCGTCGCCGAAGCGAACGCCGCCGCCCGTACGCCCGGCGGCGAGGCGGGCCCGGCGTGATCGTCCGCGGGATTCGGGGCGCCACGACGGTCGGCCGTGACGAGCCGGCGCTGATCCTCGATGCGACGGAGCAGCTGCTTCGCGAGATCGTCGACCGCAACGGCTTCGTGCCCGACGATGTCGCCTCGGCACTGTTCACCGTCACGCCTGATCTGGTCTCGGAGTTCCCGGCGGCCGCCGCCCGGCGCATGGGCTGGACGCTCGTGCCGCTGTTGAATTTCACGGAAATCGGGGTACCCGGTCGTTTGGAGCGCTGCATCCGGGTCCTCGTGCACATCAACACGGAGCTCCGCCCCGACCAGATCCAGCACGTTTACCTCGAAGGAGCCGTCGGGCTCCGCCCCGATCTCTCCGGCCGCTAGGCGGCGGAAAGATGTCACTCCGGGAGGCGGGTACCTGAGCGACCGCAGTTGCAGGCGGAGCAGCAGGTCCTGGGGCGAGCGCAGAAAAACCGCGGGCCGTCGAACGAAACGCGCGACGCTCGTCCGTCGTTAGTTCTCGTACCCCATCCCGCGTTCACGAGGCACCATGGCTGACCGCAGTTCCCGACCGCTCGCCGCGCTGGCGTTCTCCGCGCTCGCGCTCGCGTCGCTCCCGCTCGTCGCGTCCGCGCAGACCGGCACGTTCTACACTCCGCCCAAGCTCGTCAAGCAAGGGACGGCGACGTCGCCGATCGGCGGCACCGGCGCCGTCACGCTCAAGGTTTTCGTGCGCAAGAACGGCGCGATCGGCACCGTCAACGTGATGAAGTCCACCAATCACAACGACGACGCCGCCGCGCTCGAGATCGCGAAGTCGTCCACGTACAAGCCCGGCGTGCGCGATGCCAAGCCGATCGACGCGTTCTACACGATGGCGCTCAAGTTCAGCGGCACGTCGGTGGTGAACGACACGGGCACCGGCTCGGGCGAGCTCCTTCAGGCGAACGCGCTGATCCGCGCGAACAAGTTCGCCGAAGCGAAGACCCAGCTGCAGTCGTACCTCGCCGGGCATCCGGACGACAAGAACGCCCAGGCGCTGCTCGGCGTCGCCGACGCGTACCTCAACGACAACGCCGGCGCCAGCGCAGCATTCGACGCGGCGGGCACGGTCCCGGAGCGTTTCAAGATCGTTGCCGCGAAGGCGTATGCCGACGCCGCGGTCGACGCCCTCAAAGCGAAGAACTACGATCAGGCGATCGCGCTCTCGGATAAGGCGCTCGCGCTGCAGCAGAACGTCAACACGCTGTTCATCCAAGGCACCGCCTACGCGAACGCGCAGAAATACCCGCAGGCGATCGCCGCGCTCGAGAAGGCGAAGGCGCAGGCAACGGCCGGCAAGGCGGACTCGGCGACGCTCAACGCGATCGACGCATCGCTCGCGACGTCGTACATCTTCGGCGGACAGCCCGACAAGGGCATCGCGCTCGCGAAGGCGCTCAAGCAGCGCGACCCGTCGAACACGCGCGTCGACGATACGCTCGCGTCATACTACAACCAGCAGGCGGTGGCCGCGATGAAGGCCGGCAGGAAAGCCGAAGCGGTCGCCGATCTCGAGAACGCCGCGCGCGCGGTGCCGTCCCGCGCCGTCGTCCTGTACGTACAGGCGGCGAACATCCTCGCGCAGGGCGAGAAGCCGGACTGGAAGGCCGTCAAGGCCGAAGCCGACAAGGCGCTCGCGATCGACCCCAACGACGCGCGCGCGAACTACGACGCCGGGATCGCCGTCGCGAACTCCCTCGATCCAAAGGTCGCGAAGCCCGACATCGCGCCGGCGATGGCGTACTTGCAAAAGGCGAAGGCAAACGCGGGCGGCGACGCACAGCTCAACGCCGACATCGACAAGGCCATAGCGGCGCTCGCCAAGCTGGGACCCAAGCAGTAGGAATGGCCGCCGGTCCCGCCAACACCTAGGCCCGCGCCGGGCTCGGGCCCGCCACCGTCCGTCGAACCCGGCGTCCGCCGGCCGACCCCATCACCCTCGGAGACTCGGAGGCTTTACTAGAGCTCGTGAACGCACTCACCGGATTTTTCGATACGATCCAAAAGGGCGGCCCCGCCATGTGGATGCTGCTCGTGCTGTCGGTCGCGGCGGTCGCCATCGTCATCGAGCGGCTGCTGTTCTTCGCGAGTCAGCACTCCGACTCGAAGGGCCTGCTCCGCACCATCGGCCAGCGCATCGCCGCGGACGACCTGCCGGGCGCGATCAAGATTTGCCGCTCCAACAAGGGCATGCTGCCGAAGATCCTCGAGTTCGGCCTGCAGCGCGGCGAGAAGAACCGCGCGGACATCACGGACGCGCTGTCCATCGCCCTGATGGAGAACCTGAACTCGCTCGAGCGCAACCTTGGCGTCATCGGCACCATCGCCGTCATCGCGCCGTTCGTCGGCCTGTTCGGAACGGTGCTCGGCATCATCCGCGCCTTCGAAGACATCGCGCTCAAAGGCAACTCGACCCCGGCCGTCGTCGCGGCGGGCGTCTCGGAAGCGCTGATCACCACCGCCGCCGGCCTGTTCGTCGCCGTGATCGCGGTCATTTTCTTCAACTACTTCAAGACGCGGATCAAGGCGTACAACCAAGAGATGATCGTCGCGGCCAACCAGCTCGCCGAGATGCTCCACTTCCACAACACCGGTACGCCGATCCCGACCGACCTTTATCAGCCCGGCTCGACCGCGGTGACGAAGTAGCTCGGCGCCACTTGAACCTTAGGACCGAGGGGCTCGACTCATGAGCATGGTCTCCGCTCAGCAAGACCAAGAGGTGATGGCCGAGATCAACATCACGCCGTTCACCGACGTGCTGCTGGTGCTCCTCATCATCTTCATGATCCTCGCGGCGCTCGTCGCCCCGCCCGGATTCGAGAAGCAGCTGCCCGACAAGAACGACAACACGCCGGTGCAGCAGCAGAAGAAGACGGACAGCATCGAAGTGCTCGTCAACGAGACCGGCAAGATCTACATCGACGGGAAGCCGTCCGACGATACGCACATCTACGCGGACATGGCGGACGTCAAGGCGCGGCGGGGCGACAAGCACGTCTCGCTGACGGCCGACATCAAGGCGCCCTACGGCGAGATCATCAAGATCCTCGACGCCGCGAAGATCGCGGGCCTCAACGACGTCGGCTTCGTCACGTCGTAGCCGAAGAGAAGAAGGAAACGTAGTTCGTGGCCGTCTCCACCGGACAAGGCGAAGAAGAAGTGATGTCGACGATCAACATCACGCCGTTCACCGACGTGTTGCTGGTCCTCCTCATCATCTTCATCATCCTCGCCTCGGTCGTCAAAGAGCCGAAGCTCCCGGATGCGAAGAACACCGAGAAGGTGCACCAGTCGCAGATCGTCGTGCGGGTCGACGAGAAGAACCAAGTGCAGATCGGCTCGAGCATCGTCAACGAGATGCAGGCGAAGCAGCAGTTCGCGGAGCTCGTGAAATCCACGGGCAGCGGCCTCAAGACCGTCATCATCAAGGCCAACCCAAAGGCGAGCTTCGGCACGATCCTGCGCGTCATGGACGCCGCGAAGTCCGCGAACCTGACCACTTTCGGACTCGCCAACCACGTCGAGGGCACGCCGGAAGGACAATCGGGGGGTTAGATGGCGACCAACAAGACGCCGCTGCCGCCGCCGCGCACCGCGGACCGCGCGAAGAACTTCCTGCTGTACGGCTTCGCGATCTCGATCGCGCTGCACCTCATCGGCGGACCGTTCCTCAAATTCCAGAACACGCAAGCGAACGAGGAAGCGCCGCAAAAGGTGACGGTCGTGCGCGTGCCCACGCCGCCGCCGACGCCGCCGCCGACGCCGACTCCCCATCCGACGCTGCCGCCCACGCCGCCGCCCAAGCAGACGCCGCCGCCGCAGCAGACGCCCGCGCCGCAGCAGCCCAAGATCAAGATCAACACGCAAAAGACGGAGTCCAAGACCAACACCGGCCCGTCAGAAGCGACGAACAAGTACACGACGGGCAACACGCAAGGCATCCCGCAGGGCCAAGGCACGTCCGCGCCGTCCACCGCCGCACCGGCACCGCCGGCGCCCCCGACGCAGCCGCCGCCGACGCCGAAGCCGACGCCCACTCCGCAGAGCTGCGCACGCCCGAACGTCGCGGCGACGACGATCCGTCCGGTCGAACCCGACACGCCGCCGATGGCGCAGCAGCAAGGGATCTCCGGCACCGTCCAGGTCGTCGTGTCGCTCAACGCCGACAGCCGCGTCGTCGGAACCCGCGTGCAGACCTCGCCGAGCGCGATCCTGAACAACGCCGCGCTCACCGCGGCACGCCAGTCGCAATTCCAGACGGAGATCCGCGACTGCAAGCCGATCGCCGCCGACTACATCTTCAGCGTCGAGTTCAACTCACAATAGAGAAGCTGGGCTAGAGCACGCCCAGGTCGCGCAGCTGGTACATCGTGTCGATGTAGCCGCGCAGCTGCGTCTCCTGCTCGGGGCTGCGGTCGGTGAACTCGACGCCGGTGCGGAACTTGCCCAGCACCGCGTCGAAGCGCGACCACCGCACCTCGCCGGTCAGCTGCAGCGGCGGCCGCGGGTCGCCGCGCAGCTCCAGCTCGAGCCGCAATTGCTGCCCCGACGCGAGCTCCATCTCGGAGAACATCGCGAGCCCGCCGAGCCCGATGTCGTACGTCTCCGTGCGCGCCGCCGCGAACTCGTCGCCGATCGTGTACGCTACCAGCAGCGGTGCATCCGCGAGTCGCCGATGCGAGCGTGACTCACTCACCCCGCGGCCTTCCGCGCGAGCGGGAAACCCTCCCCCGCGTGCGAACCGACGGGCGTTGTGACGTTCGTGCAGGCAATGCTGCTCGCGGTGCTGCAGGGCGTGAGCGAGTTGTTCCCGGTCAGCAGCCTAGGCCACACCGTGCTGCTCCCGGCACTCCTGCGCTGGAACGTCGACGAAGGCTCGGAATCGTTCCTCGCATTCGTCGTCGTCCTGCACCTAGGCACGGCGCTCGCCCTGATCGTCTTCTACCGCAAAGACTGGATCGCAATAATCCGCGCGTTCATTGCCAGCATCATCCGCGGCCGCTTCACCGACAACCGCGACGAACGAACAGCCTGGCTCTTAGTAGCAGGCACGATCCCAGTCGGAATACTCGGTGTCCTCTTGGAATCATCCGTCAAAAAACTGTTCGCATCCCCGATCCCGGTCTCGCTCTTCCTGTTTGCCAACGGCTTCATCATGCTGCTAGGCGAATACCTACGCCGCCGCCAGCACGCACAGCCGAAAGCGCGTTCGGAACACGAAGCCGCGCCCGCAAGCGACAAAGAATACAGCCGCCTCGATCAACTCACGCCGCGCGACGGCGTCTTCGTCGGCTTCGCCCAATCCCTAGCACTGCTGCCCGGGATCTCACGCTCGGGCTCGGCAATCGTAGCAGGCTTATTGCGCGACCTCCACCACGAAGACGCAGCCCGCTATTCATTCCTCTTGGCAACGCCGGTGATCCTCGCCGCAAGCCTCCTGGAATTTCCAAAACTGTTTGCCCCAGACGCACACGAGGTGCTGATCCAAGCGGCAGTAGGCGGCGTCGTCGCGGGCATAACAGCGTACGCATCGGTCGCATTCCTCACCCGCTATTTCCGCCACAACGACCTATCGCCGTTCGCCTGGTACTGTCTCGCGGCCGGCGCGCTCTCGTTCATCCTCTTCACCACGAAGGTAATCGCATGAAACAGCTCGCGCTGATCCTCGCCGCCGTCTTCGTCGTCATCGCCATCCTGTACTGGACGGGCCACTTCATCCCAGCGGGCATCCACGTAAAGCACGGCATCGTCGCAATCATCCTCGCACTACTGTGCCTGGTATGGTACCGCTTCCAAAGCGCCGAGCAAACGCGCTAAGACATCGATCGTGGCGGGCGCGGGGTCGTGCAGTACCGTGGCGGGGACGTTCCCGCCGCCGCATCCTGCGGCTCTGGTCACTCGGTTCTCCGCTCGCTCCCGCCCTCCGGGCTCCGCTCACTACGAAACGCCCCGCCACGATACCGCACGACCCCGCGCCTAGGAAGATACATGAGATCGTAAGGCGCCATCGCAGTGAGAGTGTCAACGTCCGCCGCAAGGGACAGCGCCAACACCCTCACCGCAAATTGGTTCGGCAACGCCCACGCGGTGAGACCAGCAATCAAACCTCCGCGTAGGGGCAACTCCACCATCCCCCATTTTATTTTTTGATGCGATAAAAATCTCGCCGGAGGCGGGGACGCGACGTTGCTGCGACGGGGCGTTGCGGAGTTCGCGGAGCCCGGAGGGCGGGAGCGAACGGAGCACCGAGCGACCAGAGCCGCAGGATGCGGCGGCGGGAGCGTCCCCGGCGCAGCAATGTCGCGTCCCCGCCGAGCCACGCCAACCGCCCTACGCGCGCCCAATCACATAGAGCTCATCATCGTTCGGATTGACGATCTCGACATTCGCGCGATGCGCCCGAACAAGCCGCTCGAACCGCGCAGCCTCCCGCGCACTTGACTGCACGATCACAAAGCGCGCAGCACTCGCAGCTTCCAGCACGTCGGCGATCGCACGATCGTAGCTAGCATCATCGTTGGTCCCGCTGCCGAACACCGTATCCCGGTACAGCCGCTCGACGTTCAGGTACGGATCCCCCTGCCACCAGGCTTCCCACATCCACACGCGCGCATCGATCCGCTTCGCCCCGCTGCGCCCGGGCGGCGCCAAGTACACCGCGTCAGCCTTCGCGTTCTTGAGCGTCGTCGCGAAATCACCGCGCCGCACGGTATTGCGTTTGCCGTTATCCGCAACCCACCGCTCCGTCTCGCGAATGTATCCCCACGCAAGCTCGCTGGGGGCAACGTCCACCATCTCATCGGGATGCCGCGCCTTGAGCAGCCAGTGACACAGCACGTGCCACAGCCCGAGCACCGCCAGCCCGGTTTGGCCGTCGCTGCGAAGCGCGTGCACGTTCGCGTGCCACACGCCGAGATAGCGGCACTGCTCTTCGCTGAAGAACACGCCTTCCCACGCGCGGAACAGGTCGGTCGGATAGATCCGGCCGGGGAGCATCTCGACGACTTCGGCGACTTCGTTTTCGCGCAGGATCGTGAAGTCGTTCACCACGATGCCTTCGCCCGCGCGCACGAACCACTCGAGCAGGTCGCCGCCGTGCACCGCGACGCCGTGGCGCTTGAGCACGTTGAGGTGCGTCGGCAGGCCCATGAACGGATCGACCAGGCTTGCGATGTCGCGCTCGCGGCAGAGGTCGAGGAGCCGCGTGCCGGAGACGCGGCGCGTGCGCGCGGGCAGCTCGATCATCTCGCTGCGCCCAGGCCGGCGAGGTAGACGCGGGTCACGTCGGGGTCGAACTGCGTGCCGGCGGCGGCCGTGAGGCGGCGGGCCACCTCCAGCGGGTCGAGCGCGTCGACGGCGAGCGCGAGGCCGAGCACCGCCGCGAGCCGGTTCGCGTTGCCTTCTTCGTACCAGGCGGCCGAGGCGGCGAGGTACGGCGCGTCGGGCTCGTAGTGCGGGATCGAGGCGGCGATCTCGGCGGCACGGCGGGCGGCGGCGCCGCGGCGGTCGCGTGCCAATCGCGAGAGCGGGTCGAAGTCGTCGTGCTCCACGACGTCCGCGGCTCGGCCCAGCGCGAGGAGGCGAGCGAGACGTCCGGCTCGGGCGGGGTCCAGGTCGAGGCGGCTTGCGAGCTCGCCCGCGATGACGGCGAGGCGTTCGCTGCGGCCTGGGCTGCGCGGGTCGCGGGCGTCGATGCGCGCTGCCAGCGCGGCGAGCGCTGCCTCTTCGTCGAGCGCAGGGACGATGATCTCCGGCGGGACGTCCCAGCTCGTTGGCTTGGCCGTGATGAACTCGCGGAACGTGCGGACGAGCTCGATGCGGAAGCGGCGGCCGCTGTCCGCGACGACGGTGAACAGCGCTTCTTCCGGGCCGCGCGGTTCGTCGGAGTCTTCGATCGCTTCCAGGAAGGCGTGCGCGATGCCGAGCGCGGCGGCTTCGGTCGGGATGCCGTCCCAGCGCAGGCGGTCGGGGATGCCGGTTCCGTCGTCGTGCTCGCGGTGCCAGCGCACGATGTCGGCGGCCGCCGGCGGCAGGCCGGGCAGCGCTGCGACGATGCGGGCGCCGTGGAGGGGGGCGTCGGCGACTGCGAAGAGCTGGGCGTGCGGGCTGGCGTCGGGGGTCAGGACGACGTCGACCAGGCCGATCTCCGCCAGCGCGCCGGCGGCCCAGGCGGCGGTGACGGCCGGCTCGTCGGCGCGGCGGTGCGCGGCGAAGCGCGCGGCGAGCGCCGCGCGGCGCCTGCCGAATCCAAGCCGCCGCCCCGCGAATGCGTCACCGACCGCGCTGTACAACCCGAGAGCGCCGTCAGGAACAACAGGAACCGTCATCCTCGCCGGACGACGTTCACCGCACCGTGCCGAAACCCTCACTCGCCACCACGCCGCACGCCCGCGACGGGTTCGTCGGCGCGATCGGCAACACGCCGCTCATCGCGCTGCCGAAGCTCTCGGCGGCGATCGGGCGCACGATCCTGGGCAAGGCGGAGTTTCTCAACCCCGGCGGTTCGGTCAAGGATCGTGCGGCGCGCGGCATCGTCGAGGACTTCGAGGCGCGCGGGCTGCTCGAGCCGGGCGGTGTCGTCGTCGAAGGCACCGCCGGGAACACCGGGATCGGGCTCACGCTCGTCGGGAACGCGCGCGGGTATCGCACGATCATCGTGATGCCCGACGATCAGGCGGAGGAGAAGTACGGTTTGCTGCGTGCGTATGGCGCCGATCTGCGTGTCGTCGAGGCCGTGCCGTATACGAACGAGGCGAACTACTATCATGAGGCGCGGCGGGTTGCCGAGTCGATTCCGGGAGCGGTTTGGGCGAATCAGTTCGAGAACACGGCGAACCGTGATGCGCACGAGCGCACGACCGGGCCGGAGATCATCGCGCAGACCGATGGGACGCTGTCGGCGTTCGTTGCTGCGGCGGGGACCGGCGGGACGATCGCCGGGGTCGGCCGGGCGCTCAAGGCGTACGATCCGGCGATTCGGGTGGTGCTCGCCGATCCGTATGGGTCGGCGCTCTATAGCTATGTGAAGACCGGGTCGCTCGAGGTGGCGGGCGATTCGAATGCGGAAGGCATCGGGATCAAGCGGATCGTCGCGAACTTTCGCGGCGCGCCGGTGGACGATGCGGTGCGCGTGGACGATCGTACGCTCACCGAGATGGCGCACTGGCTCGTGCGCGAGGAAGGGTTGTTCGTCGGGGGGTCGGCAGCGCTCAACGTTGCGGCGGCCGCGCGGTATGCGCGCACGCTGCCGGCCGGCAGCAGCGTCGTGACGGTGCTGTGCGACGGTGGCGACCGGTATCGTTCGCGGTTGTACGATCTTGCTTGGCTGCGCGAGAACGACGTGGTGCCGACGGCGCGGGATCTTTCGTTCCTATGACGATGTCGAAGCTCTCGCACGTGCGCGACGACGGCTCGCTCGTCATGGTGGACGTCGGCGCGAAGCCGGCGACCGCGCGGACGGCGCGCGCGGAGGCGCGCGTGCGGTTGAGCCCGGCGGCCGCCGATGCGCTGCGCGCGGCGACGCTGCCGAAGGGCGATGCGTTCGCCGCCGCGCAACTCGCTGGGATCATGGCGGCGAAGCGCACCGGCGAGCTCATCCCGCTCGCACATCCGATCCCGCTCGGTGCGGTCGACGTTGGTTTCACATGGGACGATGCGACCACGCTGCGGATCGAGACGCGCGCGACGACCGTCGGACAAACCGGCGTGGAGATGGAGGCGATGGTCGCGGCCAGCATCGCCGCGCTCACCATCTACGACATGTGCAAGGCGCTCGACAAGGGGATCGTCGTCGAGCGCGTGCGGCTTTTGGAGAAGACGGGCGGCAAGTCGGGCGACTGGCGGCTCGCACCGTGATCGAACGCGTCGTGCACCCCGTCACGCTGATCATCTTGTCCGACCGCGCGCATTCGGGCGAGCGGCCCGATGCGTGCATCCCGGTCATGAAGGACGTGCTGCTCGGCAACCCGCTCGCCGTCGACGACGAGCGCGTGCTGCCGGACGATCCTGCCGCGCTGCAAGCCGCGCTGATCGAGCTCTGCGAAGGCCCGACGCGGCTGGTCCTGACGTCCGGCGGCACCGGGCTCGGGGAGCGCGACCGCACGCCGCAGGCGACCGCCGCCGTGCTCGACTTCGAGGTGCCGGGGATCGCCGAGGCCATGCGCGCCGCGTCGATGCGGCACACGCGGGCCGGGATGCTGTCGCGCGCCGTCGCGGGCGTGCGCAACCGCTGCTTGATCGTCAACTTGCCGGGGAGCCCGAAGGCCGTCCGCGAGACGCTCGACGCGATCGCGCCGGCGTTGCCGCACGCGCTCGATCTGCTGGCGGGGGTCGCAACAGATCACCATCCCGCGGGGTACCACGAAGGGTGACCTTCCAGTCGGCGCAGTCCTTACTGCTGGGACTCATCAACGAGAACGCGTCGCGGCGCATGCCGAACCGCCTCGATCGCATCGTCGCGTTCTTGGAAGCGCTCGGCAACCCGCAGGATGCGTACCCCACGGTGCACGTCGCGGGGACGAGCGGCAAAGGGTCGACGTCGACCATGATCGCGGCGGCGCTGCAAGCGTCGGGCAAGCGCACGGGCCTGCACACCAAGCCGCATCTCACCAGCGTGACGGAGCGTGCGCGCATCGACGGTATCGCGATCTCGGAAGACGAATTCGGCGATTTGATCGGCGAGATGCAGAGCGCGGTCGACCGCATCGCGTTCGATCACGGGCGCCTCACGTACTACGAGACGCTGCTCGCGCTCGCGTTCTTGTGGTTCGCGCGCGCCGAGGTGGACGTCGCCGTGATCGAGGCCGGGATCGGCGGCACGCTGGACGGAACGAACGTGCTGCGCCCGCAGGTCGCCGTCATCACCAACGTCGCGCTCGACCACACCGACATCCTCGGCGACACCACCGAGGACATCGCGCGCGACAAAGCGGGCATCGCGAAAGCCGGTATCCCGCTCGTCAGCTTCGTGCGCGACGCCGGCGCGCGGCGCGTGATCGAGCGCGCCTGCGCGGACGCCGGCGCGCCGTTCGTCGCCGTCGCGGATACCGTGACGATCGAGCCGCGGCGCGGCGAGCGCTACGGGCAGTCGTTCGCGCTGATCACGCCCGACGACCGCTACGACATCTCGCTGCCGGTGCTCGGCGGCTTTCAGCAAGAGAACGCGGCGACCGCGGTGCGCGCGCTCGAACAGCTGCCGGGCGCGCTGCGGCCGACGCGCGCGCAGATCGAAAGCGGGCTTGCGCGTACCGTGATCCCCGGGCGCATGGAGTTCTTTCCGTCGCATCCCGGCGTCGTGTTCGACATCGCGCACAACCCCGACAAGGCGTCGCACCTCGCGCGCGCGCTCGCCGAGACGTTTCCCGACCGGCGTTTTGCGCTCGTGATGGCAATCGGTGAGTCGAAGGACGCCGCGCAGGTGATCCAGCCGTTTCTCGCGCTGCGCGGCTCGTTCACGTTCACGACGTTCTCCGTCGCCGGCCGCAACGCGACGCGGCCGCAGCGGCTGGCGTCGATCGCCAACGAGATGGGCGGCTGGGGCCGTGCGATCACCGATCCCGTCGAAGCGTTCTCGATCGCGCGGCGCAACGCCGAAGGCGACGACATCATCGTCGTGACCGGCTCGACGTTCGTCGTCGCCGAGCTGCGCGAGTGGTGGATGGCGAACGTTCAGTCCAGCTCGAATGTCTGACGGGTTGACGGCGCAGCGCGGCGCGGTGCGCGTGCGCGGGCGCGAGCTGCGGTGGGGCGTGCGCACGTTTGTGATGGGCATCGTGAACGTGTCGCCCGATTCGTTCTCGGGCGACGGCGTGCACGGTCCGGATGCGGCGCGCGCGCGCGCGCTCGGCCAGCTCGCGGATGGCGCGGATCTCGTCGACGTCGGCGCGGAGTCGACGCGTCCCGGCCACCGGCCGATCGATTCCGCCACCGAGCGCGCGCGGCTGCTGCCGGCGGTCGCGGCGCTGCGCGCGGCGGCACCGCACGCGATCATCTCCGTCGACACGTTCAAGGCCGCCGTGTACCGCGATGCGCACGCCGCGGGCGGGGACGTGCTGAACTCGATCTGGGGCGCGTCCGACGAGCTCATCGCCGCGTGCGTGGAGACCGGCTCGCCGATCGTCGTCATGCACAACAAAGCGGTCGCGCTGTACGAGCGCGACGTCGTCGACGAGGTGCTCGCGTCGCTGGAGGCGGCCGCGGCGCGCTGCGTGCGCGCCGGCATCCCGGCCGAGCACGTGCTCCTCGATCCCGGCATCGGCTTCGGCAAGCTTCCCGAACACAACCTCGCCGTGCTGCGCGCACTCGACCGGCTCGTCGCGCTCGGCTTTCCGACGCTGCTCGGCACGTCGCGCAAGTCCACGATCGGCAAGCTCACCGGCCGCGAGGTCGACGCGCGCGAGCTCGGCACCGCCGCGACGATCGCGCTTGCGATCCAAGCCGGCATCGACGTGGTGCGCGTGCACGACGTGCCGGGCCAGCGCGACGCCGTTCGCGTCGCCGACGCGATCGTGCGCGGCTGGCGCCCAGCCGGCTGGACCGAACGCCTGCCGTGAGCGCCTGACGTGCCCGTCGCGGCGATCGGGATCGGCTCGAACGACGGCGACGCCGAAGCGAACGTTCGGCGCGCGTTCGAACGGCTCGCGTCGACCGGCACGGTCGTCGCGCGCTCGTCGCTCTACCGCACCGCGCCGTGGGGCGTCACCGCGCAGCCCGCGTTCGTCAACGCCGCCGCGCTCGTGGAAACGCCGCTCGATCCGCACCTGCTGCTCGCCGAGCTCAAGCGCATCGAAACCGAAGCGGGCCGCGTGCCGGCCGTCCGCTGGGGGCCGCGCGTGCTCGACCTCGACATCCTCGCGTACGACGACGCGCGGCTCGCCGGCCCGGACCTGACGATCCCGCACGCACGGCTGTCCGAGCGAGCGTTCGCGCTCGTGCCGCTGGCCGAGATCGACTCGCGCTACGCCGCGCTGCGCGACGCGCTGCCGCCCGGGGAGCGCGCGGGCGTCGTCGAACTGGGGCCGCGATGAATCGCCTCGCCGCCGCGTCGTTCGCCCTCGCGCTCGTCGCGGTGCCCGCCGCGGCGCGCGCCGACCTGTTCTCCTCGGTGTCGACGGGCGTTCACGCCAGCACGATCGGTCACGGGATCACGCTCGAGAAGCCGCTGCTCTTCGACTTCAGCGTGCGCATCACGACCAACTCGCTGAGCGTCTCGCAGCAGTCGTCCTACGACAACAACCCGTACACCACGACGACGCGCTACAGCAACGTCGGCGTGATCGCGGATTACCGCCCGTACGCCGGGCGGTACCGCATCAGCGGCGGGCTCGTGTTCGGCAACGACCGCATCGACAACGTCGCGCGGGACGTCGGCGCGCAAGTTCGCGTCGGCAACGGGCTGTATCCGGTCACCGGCACCGGCACGGTGAACGCGCGCGTGCGGTTCGACCGGCCGTCGCTCTATGCCGCGGTCGGTACCGGCACCGGGCTCGTTCGCGGCCTCGCGCTCGAGTTCGACGCCGGGGTGCTCGTCCGCAACGGCACCGCGAGTGCGAGTGCGAGCGGGCCGCTTGCGAACGATCCGGTGTTTCGCGCGGATCTCCAGCGGTTGCGCGGCGAGTTGCGCACGCACGTGGTCGTGCCGGTGCTCAGCGTTGGGCTCGTGTATCGGCCCTAGGGCTTAGAGGCCCGCTAGGACTGGTTCGTAGACTCGTTTCGTGATGAACAGGTCGAGCAGGTCGCGGTCTATTTTTCCGCGGTCTGCGAATTCTCGAACCAAAATGTCCAGGGCGCGGTCGACCGGCATCGCCGGTTTGTAGGGGCGGTCGTTCGCCGTGAGCGCGTCGAAGACGTCGCTGATCGTCAGCATGCGGACTTGCGGCGGGATTTGCGCGCCTTTCAGGCCGCGCGGGTAGCCGGTTCCGTCGAGGTGCTCGTGGTGGCCGTACGCCATCTCGGGGACGTTTTGCCAGGGGGTTTTCGACCACGGGATCTCGCGCAGGAAATAAAATGATTGCGTGACGTGCTGTTCCATCTTGCGGCGTTCGTCGTTCGACAGCGAGCCGCGTGGGATGCGCAGGAACTCGAGCTCCGTGCGGTCGAGCAGCGGGCGTTCGCCTTCGAGGTCGCGGTACGTCATGCGTGCGAGCGCGTCGAGGACGTTGCCGATCTCCATCGAGACGATGCGCGGTTCGTTCGCATTTTCCACGTGCGTGAGGAGGGTGCGCAGCTCTTCGCGGCGGTGCGGGTCGGTGGTTTGCTCGATTGCCAGTAAGAAGCGCAGGCGGATCGCGTCAATGCGGCCGTCCGGGAGCTTCTTGGCTTTGCCGAAGATGTATTCCGGGACCGCGACTTTGCCGAAGTCGTGGAGAAGCGACGCGTAGCGCATCTCGCGGACTTGGTCGACGTTGAAATTCAAGTCGGCGAAGATGCCCGTTTGGACTGCGTTGACCGCTTCCGCTTGCAGGCACGTCAGGTCGGCGACGCGGGACGAGTGGCCTTGGGTCGATTTGTCGCGCACTTCGATCGCTTTGACGGATGCTCGAACGAACTGTTCGAACAGGTCTTGGATCGAGTCGAGGAGCGCTCGGTTTTCTAGCGCGACGCCCGCTTGTGATGCCAGCGAGCGCAGCACGTGCTCGTCGCGCGAGCTGAACGGCTGCACGACTTCTTCGGTGTGCTCCGGCGAGGTCAGGACCAACCCGAAGTCCGGTTTGCGGTTGATCAGCATGATCACGCCGACGATCGCGTCTTCGTGGTCGCGCATCGGGACGGCGAGCACGGACATCGTGCGGTAGCCGTTCGCTTTGTCGAAGCTGCGGTTGACGCGGTACTCCGCGTTCGGCGCGATCGCGTAGGCGTCGTGGATGCGGACCGTCTCGCCGCTCAGCGCCACGTAGCCGGAGATCGACGTGCGTGACAGCGGAAGAACGGCGCCCAGGTAGGCGCCGTAATCGCTTGGGCCGGTCTGCGCGACCGCGAAGCGCAGGACGCGCTCGCCGTTCTCGCCCTCCTCGAGCAGGTAGAGCGAGCCGGAGTCGGCGCGCGTGAGCTCGCGCGCGTTGCGGACGATCGTCTGCTGCAGCTTCGTCACGTCGCGCTCCGCCGACAGGGCCAGGCCGATCTGGAGGAGCCGCTCGCTCTCGCCTTGCGCGACGCGGACGTCCTCCCGGGCGATCAGGTTCGCGGCCGCGGTGCGGACCGTCGCGACCAAGGCGGTGGGGTCGGCCGGTGCGACGACCCAGCCGCCGACGTAGGGGTTGGCGGCGAGCCAGGTCGCGTCGGAGCCGCGCTCCGCTAGGACGACGGTGGTCGAGGCCTGGGCGCGGGCGATCAGCTCCAGGGCGTGCTCGACCGTTGCGCGGGCGCCGAGCGACAGCAGGCGGGCCTCGTCGATGACGTACACCACGGCCGGGCCGGCGTCGTCGCACGCATAGGGAAAGCGGGCGCGGCAATGGGGGATGCCGGCCCGGTCCAACGCGTCGCACGCGCCGGAGCCGAGCTCTAGGCCGTGCGGGTAGACGAGGACGAACGCCGATTCCGTGGCAATGGTGCCGAGCGGCAAGCTTGCACCTCCTGGGTCCATCGTACCATGTATCGGCAGGACCTATTCACCATGCGCACCTCGGGCCGGGGGTGGCGCCCCCAAGCGTCGAACCCGACGCCGGAATGACGGAAGACGTGATCGCCCTGCGCGCCCGCGCGCTCGCCGGCGCGCTGACCGAGGCCGGGTTCGCCCGCCTGCGCGTTCGTGACGGCGATACGGAGATCGAGCTGCGCCGCGCGCCGAGCGCGGGCGTCGCCGTGGCGCCCGCGCCGCTCGTCCCGGCGGCTGCGGCGGCGCCCGAGCGGCCCGCCGAGCGCCGCGCGGACGTCATCTCCAGCGACGTCGTCGGCGTCCTGCGGCATGTCCGCCCCCCGATCGCGGAGGGGCAGGAGCTCGACGGTGACCGCGAGCTGGCGTCGGTCGAGACGCTGGGGATCCGCAATCCGGTCCGGTCGCGCGGCGGCGGGCTCGTCGTCGCGGTGTTCGTCACCGAGGGGCAGCCCGTCGAGTACGGCCAGCCGCTGTTCGCGATCGAACGCCCGTAACCGATGTTTCGCAAGGTTCTGATCGCCAATCGGGGGGAGATTGCGCTTCGCATCAATCGGGCTTGTCATGAGCTCGGCGTTGCGACCGTTGCGATCTTCTCGGATGCCGACCGCTTGTCGCTGCACGTGCGGCATGCGGACGAGGCGTTCTGTGTCGGGCCCGGGCCGGTGATGCGGTCGTATCTCAACATCCCGAACATCATCTCGGCCGCGCTCATCAGCGGGTGCGACGCGATCCATCCCGGCTATGGGTTTCTTGCGGAGAACGCGCGCTTCGCGGAGATCGCCGCCGACCACGGGCTGACGTTCATCGGGCCCAAGCCGTCGGTGATCAACGCGATGGGCGACAAGGCAACGGCGAAGCGCCTGATGCAGGAGGCCGGCGTGCCGACCACGCCCGGCAGCGGCATCGTCGCGAACGTCGAGGAAGCGCGCGCCGCCTGCGAGCGCATCGGCTATCCCGTGCTGCTCAAGGCGACGGCGGGCGGCGGAGGCAAGGGCATGCGGTCCGTCACCGTGCCGGACGAGCTGCCGACGGCGTTTGCAACGGCGCAAGCCGAGGCGGAGGCGTCGTTCAAAGACGGCCGCATGTACGTCGAGAAGCTGATGGTCAACCCGCGCCACATCGAGGTGCAGGTGCTCGCCGACGAGCACGGCGACGTCGTGCACCTCGGCGAGCGTGACTGCTCCGTGCAGAAGCCGTCGCACCAGAAGCTCATCGAGGAAGCGCCGGCGCCCGCGCTCGACGTCGCTATTCGTGATCAGCTGCACGAGGTCGCGACGACGGCGACGCGCGCCGTCGGGTACACCAATGCCGGGACGCTCGAGTTTCTCGTGCATGGCGGCGACGTGTACTTCATGGAGATGAACACACGCATCCAGGTGGAGCACCCGGTCACCGAGCTGATCTACGGCGTCGATCTGGTCAAGGAGCAGATCCGCATCGCCGCCGGCGAGCACCTCGGGTTCTCGCAGGAGGATCTGCATCCGCACGGTCACGCGATCGAAGTGCGCGTCAACGCGGAGGATCCCGAAAACAACTTCGCGCCCGCCGCCGGCATGTTGTCCACGGTCGTGTTCCCGGGCGGCCCCGGGATCCGCGTCGACACGCACGTGTACGGCGGTGCCATGGTGCCGCCGTTCTACGACTCGATGCTCGCGAAGATCATCGCCGTCGGGCGCACGCGCGAGTCGGCGATCCTGCGCATGGAACGCGCGCTCGGCGAGACGCGCATCGAAGGCGTGAAGACGACGGTCGACTTCTGCCGCGAGCTGCTCGGCGACCCCGAGTTTCGCGCCGGCGGCATCGGCGTCGGCTGGCTGCCGGCGTTCCTCGAACGACGAGCGCAGCCGGTCTGATCATGCCCTCGACTTCACGGCGGCACGGACGGGAGATCGCGCTGCAGGCGCTCTACGGGACCGAGGTCGGAAAGCGTCCCGCGAGCGACATCCTCGCCGAATTGCTGGCGCGCGACGACTCGTCCGAAGGACGCACGTTCGTGCGCGATCTCGTGATGGGGACGCTGGAGAACGATGCCGAGAGCGATGCGCTGATCGCACCGAGCCTGGAAGGCTGGACGCTCGACCGGCTGCCGACGATCGACCGCATCATCCTGCGCATGAGCGTGTTCGAGCTGCGCCATCGCAAGGAGACGGACGCGGCCGTCGTGATCAACGAAGCGGTCGAGCTCGCGAAGAAGTTCTCGACCGAAGACTCGGGCCGCTACGTCAACGGCGTCTTATCGCGAATACTCGCGACGGTGGCGTCCGCACCGCAGCGGCAGCGAGGGACGGACTTTTGAGCCGCGCGCTTCCCGCGCCGCGGGGCGCGGTGCGGCGGCGGCCGGTCAAGCGCGGTGGGCGCGCGTGGCGAATCGTCGGGCGCATCGTCAAGATACTGGCGGTGCTCCTGCTCTTCTCGGTGCTGCTGTTCGTCGGGATCGTCGCCGGGATCGTCGCGTCGTACTCGCGCAACCTGCCCGACATCAACCGCATGGCGGACTACCAGCCGTCGCGGTCGACCCGCGTGTTCGCGCGCAACGGCGTGCAGCTCGCGAACCTGTTCCGCGAGAACCGCACCTGGGTGCCGATCGGCCAGATCCCGGTGCCGGTGCGCAACGCCTTCATCGCGACCGAAGACGCGCACTACTACCAGCACCACGGCATCGACTTCGCCGGCATCGCACGCGCGGCGCTGGCCGACTACCGCCATCAGCGGCTGCAGGGTGCGTCCACGATCACGCAGCAGCTCGCGCGCAAGCTCTTCCTCAGCAACGAGGTGACGGCCGCGCGCAAGATTCAAGAGGCGCTGCTGGCGATGGAGATCGAGCGCTACTACACCAAGGACGAGATCCTCGAGCGCTATCTGAACATCATGTACTTCGGTTCCGGCGCATACGGGATCGAGGCCGCGGCGCACACGTACTTCGGAACGGACGTCGGGCGGCTCAAGCTGGGCCAGATGGCGATGCTGGCCGGCGTGCTCGCCGCGCCGTCAGACTACTCGCCGTACGTCAACATGCACCACGCCAAGCAGCGCCAGCAGCACGTGCTGGAGCGCATGGTCGACGCCGGTTTCATCACCCGCGCGCAAGCGTCGGCGGCGGAGCGCGGCCCGCTGGGTTTGTTGAAGGAACGGGCGCACGGTCTGCAGTCGTACCGCTACCCGTACTTTACGACGTACGTCACGCATCTGCTCGAAGAGCAGTTCGGGACGCAGGCGACGTTCGAAGGCGGCTTGCAAGTCAACACCACGCTCGATCCCGCCATGCAAGAGATCGCGGAGGACGCGGTCACCTGGGGCGTCGGCCGCGCGGTCGCCGAAGGGATCGGCGCGCACCAAGGTGCGCTCGTCGCGATCAAGCCGTCCACCGGCGAGATCCTCGCGATGGTGGGGGGCGCGACGCCGTTCTCGCTCACGAACCAGTTCAACCGCGCGTGGCAGGCGCACCGCCAGCCGGGCTCGTCGTTCAAAGCGTACGTCTACACCGCCGAGATCGACAGCGGCAAGCCGCCGACGACCATCGTCGAGGACACGCCGGTGAGCTATCCGATGGGTGACGGCACCCGCTGGGCGCCAATGGACGACGACATGCGCTTCCTCGGCGCGATCACGCTGCGCTACGCGCTCGCGCAGTCGCGCAACGTCGTGGCGGTGAAGCTCGCCCAGGAGATCGGCATCGAGCGCGTCGTCGAGTACGCGCACCGCATGGGCGTCACCGCGCACCTCGACCCGACGCTGTCGCTCGCGCTCGGCTCGTCGGGCGTGTCGCCGCTCGACCAAGCCGCCGGCTACGCGACGCTGGCGAACCAAGGCGTTCACATCCCGCCGTCCCCCATCCGGCTCGTGCGCGACTCGCTCGGCAACGCGGTGCTCGACAACACGTTCCCGCAGCAGAACGAAGTGATCAGCGCGGGCGTCGCCTACGTGACGACGTCGATGCTGCAATCGGTCATCAAAGAAGGCACCGGCTCTCCGAACGCGGAGATCGGGCGGCCCGCCGCCGGCAAGACCGGGACGACGTCGAGCTTTCGCGACGCGTGGTTCGTCGGCTACACGCCCGACCTCGTCGCCGCGGTGTGGATCGGCAACGACAACTACTCGCGCATGAACGAGTCGTACGGCGGCAACATCCCGGCTCGCATCTGGGCGCGCTTCATGAAAAAAGCGCTCGAGAAGACGAAGCCGCGCGATTTCGTCATGCCGGTCGGCGAAGTGCACAAGCTCAAGCTGTGCGGCACGGGCAGGGACGAAGTGTTCGTCGCCGGCACCGAGCCGGCGCACACGTGCGGCGCGGCCGACGACACGACGACGCCGCTGCGCCGCCACCGGCGCGCCGCCGTGCCGGTCGCGCCCGCGGTGCCGCCGGCGCACGTCGCGGCGGCGCTGCGCGTGCCGCCGACGATCGTCCCGCTCACGCCGCCGCCCGACACGGTGGGTGACGGTCAGACGTTCGTGCGGCTCGACGCCCAAGCCGCGGCGGCTCCGACGCCGGCACCGTGACGAGCATCGCGCGCGCCGACGTTCGCATCGTCGCGGTCTCGCGGCTCGCCAACTACATCGCCGGGCTGTTCACGCGCGACCGCGCGTTCGCGCGGCTCGGCGTCCGCGGCGAGATCTCGAACCTGCGCCAGCAGGCCAACGGCAACGTCTACTTCGACCTCAAAGACCGCGACGCGCTGCTGAACTGCGTCGCGTTCAGCGAGGCGGCGGTGACGTTCCCCGAGCTCGCGAACGGTGACGAGGTGGTCGCATACGGCAGCGTGCAGACCTACGCGAAGGCCTCACGCTATCAGCTGCGCGTGCTCGACGTTGCCGCCGAAGGCGGCACCGGCGCGCTGCACCGCCGCTACGAAGCGCTCAAGACGCGGCTGACCGCGGAAGGGCTCTTCGCGCCGGAGCGCAAGCGCGCGCTGCCGCGGTACCCGTTCCGCGTCGCGCTCGTCACGTCGCCGCAGGCCGACGGGTACAAAGACTTTCTCACGCAGGCGAACGCGCGCGCACCGCACGTCGAGGTGATCGTCGTCGAGACGCCCGTGCAGGGCGAGCGCGCGGCGCCGGAGATCGTGCGCGCGATCGCGCGCGCCTCCGCGATGGACGCCGACCTGCTGGTGGTCGTGCGCGGCGGCGGATCGTT
Source organism: Candidatus Elarobacter sp. (assembly GCA_036403315.1). GTDB lineage: Bacteria > Vulcanimicrobiota > Vulcanimicrobiia > Vulcanimicrobiales > Vulcanimicrobiaceae > Vulcanimicrobium. The sequence goes on along the minus strand of DASWRD010000067.1, from coordinate 8,115 downwards.
CGAAGACCTGTTCGCGTTCAGCGACGAGCGCGTCGTGCGGGCGCTTGCGGCATCGCGCATCCCGACCGTCTCCGCGATCGGTCACGAGGCCGACGCGCCGCTCACCGACTTCGTGGCCGACCATCGCGCGCCGACACCGTCCGCCGCCGCGCAGACCGTGCTGCCGCGGCGCGACGATCTGCTCGCGCTCGTCGCCGAGCGCCGTCGCACGCTCGCCCGCGACACGGACCGCGCGTTGACCGTTCGCCGGCAGCACGTCGACGTGGGCGCGCGCCGGCTCGCGTCCGCCGCGCGCGAGCGCGTGCGCGGCTGCGGCGACCGCTTCGTCACGCTCGAGCGCCGGCTCGCCGCGGCGGCGCCGGCCGCGCGCCTCGCGCAGCGCCGCGGGCGCTTCGAGCAGGTGCGCGACCGGCTCGCCCGCGACGTCCCCGCGCTGCTGCGGCGCCGCTCGGACCGCGTCACGGCGCTGGCGGCGCGCTTGGCGCGCGTCGATCCCGCGCTGCGCGTCGCGCGCGCGCGGCGAACGTCGCTCGCGACGGCGGTCCGGCTCGACGCGGCGATGGTGCGCTTTCTGGAACGGCGCGTGGCGCGCTTCCAGACGACTTCGGCGTCGTTGAGCGGACACAATCCGGAAGCGATCCTGCAACGCGGCTACGCTATCGTCACGGCTGAGGACGGGCGCCCGCTGACGGACGCGGGGCTGGTGCCGCCGGGATCGACGATCCGGGCGCAGCTGGCTCGCGGAAGCCTCACGGCGCGCGTCGAACGCGAAGGGACGCATGGCGGACGACAGATCAGCCTCTTTTGAGGGCTCGCTCCAGCGGTTGGAAGAGATCGTGAAATCGCTCGAGACGGAAGAGCCGGATCTCGAGCGCGCGGTCGCGCTCTACGCCGAGGGCAAGGAGCTCGTCGGGCGCTGCGAAGGTCTGCTCAAGAACGCGCAGCAGGCGATCGACGCGGTGAACGCGCCGCCCGCACCTTCGCGTCCGGTCGAGGACGCGCTGGATGACGACGAAATCAGACTCTGAGGAGGCGGTGCCGCACGGCGGGCGCGCGATTCGGCGGCTGGACACCGTCGTCGTCGAGATCACCGCGCTGACTCGCTCGCAGGCGCGCGCGCTGATCCTTGCCGGGAAAGTGCGCGTCGACGATGAGCCGTCGACCAAGCCGGGTACGCACGTGCCGCAGAACGCGCGCGTCACCGTCGAGGAGCCGCCGCGCTACGTCAGCCGCGGGGGCGACAAGCTCGCGGGCGCGCTGAGCGCGTTCGCGCTCGACGTCACCGGGCTCGACGTGCTCGACGTCGGCGCGTCGACCGGCGGGTTCACCGACGCACTGCTGCAGCACGGCGCGAAGCACGTCACCGCGCTCGACGTGGGGCGCGGGCAGATCGCGTGGAAGCTGCGCAGCGAACCGCGCGTCACGGTGATCGAACGCACGAACTTTCGCACGCTGCCCGACGACGCGTTCCCGGACGGGTTCGATGTCGTCGTGATCGACACGTCGTTCATCTCGCTGCGCACGATCGTCGCGCGCGCCGTCGGCTACCTGCGCCCGAACGGTGCGATCGTCGCGCTGGTGAAGCCGCAGTTCGAAGCGGGCCGCGAGCGCATCGGCGGCGGCGGCGTCGTGCGCGACCCTGCCGTGCACGCGGCGATCCTGCGCGAAGTGCGCGACGCGGTCCGCGACACGGGCGTCCGCGCCGTCGCGGCGGCGCTGTCGCCGCTGCGCGGACCGGCGGGCAACGTGGAGTTCTTCTATGAGCTCCGCCGTGACGGCGAGGAAGTGGACGACGCGCGCCTCGATGCGCTCGTCGGCGAGGCGCACGCGCCGTGAACGCCGTCATCCTCTACGTGAACACGGAGCGGCCGCACGCGTCCGAGACGGCGCGCGAGGTCGCGCGGATCGCGCGCGAGCGCGGGCTGCGCGTCGGGCTGTGCGACGGCGCCCCCGATGCGCTCGGGTTCGCCGCGACGTGCTCGCTGGACGACGCCGATCTGATGGTGACGGTCGGCGGCGACGGCACGCTGCTGCGCGCCGCGCGGATCGCGCACCCGCTGCGGTTGCCGATCCTCGGCGTGAACACCGGGCGGCTCGGATTTCTCACCGAGGTCGAGTCGAACGCGGTCGGGTTCGCGGCCCTCGCGCGCGTGTTCGACGGCGACGTGCAGATCGACGAGCGCGTCGCGCTGCACGCGATGGTCGCCGGCAGCGACGAGATGCACTTCGCGCTCAACGAGGTCGTCGTGCGGCGCGTCGCGCAGGCGCGCCTCGCGCCGTTCGGGCTCAGCCTCGACGGCGAGATGATCGCGCACCTGCCGTCGGACGGCGTGATCGTCGCGACGCCGACGGGTTCGACCGCGTACTTCTTGAGCACGGGCGGCCCCATCATCCATCCCGCCGTCGACGCGCTCGGCGTCGCCGGGCTGATGCCGCACACGCTGTTCGCGCGGCCGCTGATCGTGCCGACCGACGCGACGATCGAGATCACGTGCGACGGCGAACTGACGCGCGCGAACTTGGAGACCGACGGCATCGTCGCCGCGGACCTTCACGCCGGCGACCGCGTGATCGTTCACCGCGCCGCCGAGCCGGTTCGTTTCGCACGCGTGCGCGCCGGCGCGTTCTTCGCGCGGCTCGAAGACAAGCTGCAGTGGGGCGTCCCGATCAAGAAATGAAGCCCGTTAGGCAGGGAAACAGCAACCTGAAGACGGCTGCGGAGGCGCGCGCCGGCGCGCTCGCCCCCCGTCGCGCCGCGGATGGCGCGACCGCGACCAGCCGATGACGCTGCTGCGTTTGACCGTCGAGAACGTCGGGCTCATCGCGCACGCCGAGTTGGAGTTCGCCGAAGGGCTGACCGTCGTCACCGGCGAGACCGGTTCGGGGAAGACGATGCTGCTGGGCGGGCTGGAGCTCGCGCTCGGCGGGCGCGCCGACAGCGACAGCGTGCGCGGCGGCGCGGAGCGCGCGCGGGCGACGCTCGAGATCGCGCCGGATGCGGCGCTGCGCGCGCGGCTCGCGGACGCCGGGTTCGCGCTCGCCGCCGACGACGACCTGATCGTGCAGCGCGAGGTGCTCGCGTCGGGCCGCTCGCAGGGCCGCATCAACGGCGCGCCTGCGAGCGCGAGCCAGTTGCGCGAGCTCGCCGGCGGGCTGGTCGACGTGGTGTCGCAGCACGAGGCGCAGCGGCTGCTCGCGCCGGCGTACGCGCTGGATCTCGTCGACCGCTTCGGCGGCGCCGAGACGCTCGCGCTGCGCGACGAGGTGCGCCGCGTGCACGACGACCTGCGCGCCGCGCGCGAGCACGCCGGCGCGTTGCGCGACGAGGACGGCCGCAAGCGCGCGCGCGCGGAGTTCGCGCGCTTCGCCCTGGGTGAGATCGACGCGGCCGCGATCGAGGACGACGACGAGGACGAGCGCCTGCGCGCGCGGCGCGATCTGCTTACGAACGCGGAGCGCATCGTGGCGTCGCTCGCGACGGCGAGCGCGGCGCTCGAAGAAGACGGCGCGGCAGTCGACGCGCTCGGCGCGACCGAGACCGCGCTGCTCGGCCTCACGCGGTACGGCGCGCAGTTCGCGGAGCTCGCGGGTGCCGCCGCCGCGCTGCAGTCGGATGCGAACGAGCTCGCCGCGCGCATCGCGCGCGAGCGGGACGCCATCGAGCTGGATCCGGCGGAAGTCGACGCCGTCGGCGCGCGCCTCGACGCGCTCGACGCGCTGAAGAAGAAGTACGGCGGCTCGCTGGCGGCCGTACGCGCGCAGCGCGCAGCGTTCGCGGACGAGATCGCCGACGTCGACGACCGCGACGCTCGCGTCGCCGCGGCGCAGCGTGAGGCCGACGCGCTCGAAGGCGCGCTGCGCGAACGTGCCGCCGCGCTCGGCGCGCGGCGCGCGGCGGCCGCGACGGCCATCGAGGAGGCCGTGCGCGCGGAGCTGCGCGCGCTCGCGATGCCGGCGGCGCGGCTGCGCATCGCGCTCGAGCCGCTCGACGCGATCGGGGCGCACGGCGCCGAGCGCGCGGAGCTGCGCTTCGCCGCGAACCCCGGCGAGCCCGAGCGCGCGCTCGCGCGCGTCGCGTCGGGCGGCGAGCTCTCGCGCGTGCTGCTCGCGCTCGTCGTCGTGCTCGCGGACCGCCGGGAGCGGACCGCGCTGGTGTTCGACGAGATCGACGCTGGCATCGGCGGCGCGACCGCATCGGCCGTCGGCACGCGCCTGGGGCGGCTGGCCCGTAACGCGCAGGTGGTGTGCGTGACGCACCTCGCGCAGATCGCGTCGTACGGCGACGCGCACGTCGCGCTGCGCAAGCGCGCGCGCGGCGACGAGACGACGATCGCGGCGGTGGTCCTGGACGGTGACGCGCGCCGCGCGGAGATCGCGCGCATGCTGTCGGGCGGCGAGCGCGGCGTCGCGCTCGAGCACGCCGCGGAGCTGATGACGTCAGCACGGGCCAAGCGAACGGTTCGGCGCTAGCCGTTCGGCCGGCTTAAGGGCCGATGAAGGCTTGGCGAAATGCCAGGCTTCTCCCAACATCGTCGCAGAGAATCGGCGCATGCGGACGGTGCTGCTCGCAGCGGTTCTCGTTCTCGCCCCGTACGCGGCTGCCGCGCAGGAGCCGCCGTCGGTTCCGGCCGTGCTCGCGGAGCTTGCGGCGTCGCCGGAGCAGCCCGGTGAGTACAAGGCATCGGTCGCTCTCCACGTGCGCATGCGCGTCTTTCCGTTCATACGCATGACGCTCCATGGCGACTCCTGGTACAAGCGCCCGGGTCTCTACCGGTTCGTTTTCCGCGGCGTTCCCATCATCGCGCGCGCGTTCTCCGACATGAAGTACGATCTGGGCGACCCCGCGCACTGGCCCGACCGCTACGAGATCGCGTTCGCTCCCCAGTCGACCGCCGCCACGCCGGTGCTGCGCCTCACGCCCAAGAGCCCGGTGATGGTGAAGCAGCTCGACGTCGCGCTCGATCCGGCGCACGGGCGCATCCTCAAGGCGACGTGGTCGCGGGGCGACGGCGGCACGATCACGCTCGTCCAGACCTACACGCCGGTCGCGGGCCACGCGTACGTCGCCCAGCAGGCCGCGACGATCAACCTGCCGCGCATGAAGGCGGAGCTCGTCGCCGACTACACGGACTTCACCGCCGCAGAAGCATCGGTCGGCACCGCGCCGTAGTAGTCGGGCGATGCCCGACCGCCACTTCGCCAGCGACAACAACGCCGGCGTCCACCCCGACATCCTCGCCGCGCTCGCGGCCGCGAACGACGGCCACGCCGTCGCGTACGGCGACGATCCGTGCACGGCGCGCGCCGAGGCGGCGTTTCGTGCGCTGCTCGGCGATGACGCCCGCGTGTTCTTCGCGTTCAACGGCACGGGCGCGAACGTGGTCGCGCTGGCGTCGGCGCTGCGGCCCTATCAAGCGGTGATCTGTCCGGCGGGCGCGCACCTCGCGGTGGACGAGTGCGCGGCCTACGAGCGCTTCGCCGGCGGCAAGCTCATCGACGTCCCCGTGGAGAACGGCAAGCTGACGCCGGATGACGTGGAGCGCAACATCCGCGGCGTCGGCGACCAGCACCACGTTCAGCCCGGCGCGATCTCGGTGTCGCAGTCGACCGAGACCGGCACCGTCTACACCGTCGACGAGCTGCGCGCGCTCGGCGCGGTGGCGCGCAAGCACGACCTGCTGTTCCACCTCGACGGCGCGCGGATCGCCAACGCGGTCGCGGCGCTGGGCGTCGACGCGCGCACCATGCTGACGGAGACGGGCGTCGACGTGTGCACGTTCGGCGGCACGAAGAACGGCATGATGTTCGGCGAGGCGATCGTGTTCCCGAAGCATCACGCGGCGGTAGATGCGCTGCCCTTCACGCGCAAGCAAGGGATGCAGCTCGCGTCGAAGACGCGCTTCGTCGCGGCGCAGTTCGAGGCGCTGCTGCGCGACGGTCTGTGGCTGCGCAACGCCGCGCATGCCAACGCGATGGCGCGCCTGCTAACCGCGCGCCTGCGCGACCTCGACGACGTCATCCAGCTCGCGTACCCCGTGCAGGCGAACGGCGTGTTCCCGATCCTGCCGCCGCACGCGATCGAGCCGCTGCAGCACGAGCGCCGCTTCTACATGTGGGACGCGGACAAGAACGTCGCCCGCTGGATGACGTCGTGGGACACCACCGAAGACGACGTCCACGACTTCGCGGACGCGATCTGGCGCATCGCACCGAAGCAAAAGGCGCGCGCGTAGTGGCGCTCGAGGACTTCCGCTACCGCTACGACATCCGCGTGGTGTTCGGCGACGTCGACTACTACCGGCACGTGAACAACGCCGTCTACATCACCTACATGGAGACGGCGCGGATCGACTACTGCGAGGTCGCGTTCGGCAAGCCGCTGGGCTCGCCGCAGAACGTCATCATGGCGTCGCAGCGGTTCGACTACGAACGCCAGGCGCAGTACAACGACCGGCTGGTGATGGGCTGCCGAACCTCGCGCATCGGCACGAAGTCCCTGGATTTCACGTACGAGCTGTGGCGCGGCGGCGAGCGCATCGGCCACGGCCTCTCGACGCTGGTCGCGTTCGACTACGAAGCGAACCGCTCGATCGCGGTGCCCGGCGAGTGGCGGCGAAGAATCGCGGAGTACGAGATCGTCGCGCCGGCCGGCGTGGTCAGTGCGACGGCAGGCGGTGGATCTTGAGGACGTTCGTACCGCCGGCGCCCACCGGCATCCCGCTGGTGATCGCGATCGTCTCGCCGGGCGCCGCGTGTCCTTCCGCGACGACGCGCGCTTCGGCGATCTCGATCAGCGTCTCGATGTAGCGATAGGTCTGCACGACCGACGACTCCACGCCCCACACCACCGCCATCCGGCACGCGACCTCGTTGAGCGGCGTCAGCGCGACGATCTTCGCGCGCGGGCGGAACGAGCTGATGTGGCGCGCGGTGTTGCCGGTGGTCGTGCCCGTGACGATGAGACGTAGGCCGAGCGCGTCGGCGGAGCGCACCGCGGCCTCGGCGATCGACATCCCGATGTCCTCGTCGGTCTCGATGCTGCCGCCTTCGCTGGTGCGCCGGCGCCGGATCTCCTTGAACGGGTACTTCGCTTCAACCGTCATCGCGATCGTCGCCATCACGCGCACCGCTTCGAGCGGGTAGGCGCCGCGCGCGGTCTCGCCCGACAGCATCACGGCGTCGGTGCCGTCGAGGATCGCGTTCGCGACATCGGTCGCCTCCGCGCGCGTCGGCCGCGGCGACGAGATCATCGACTCGAGCATCTGCGTCGCCGTGATCACCGGCTTGGACACGCGGTTCGCGCGCTGGATCAAGTCTTTCTGCGTCAGCGGCACCTCTTCGAGCGGGATCTCGATGCCGAGGTCGCCGCGTGCGACCATGATCCCGTCCGCGACGGTGAGGATGTCGTCGATGTGGTCGAGCGCTTCGTGCTTCTCGATCTTCGCGATGACCGGGATCGTCGCGCCCGCTTCACTAATGTGCGACTTCACGCGCCACACGTCTTGCGCCGTGCGCACGAACGACACCGCGACCCAGTCGACACCTTGCGAGATGCCGAAGTCGAGGTGCTCGAGGTCGCGGTCGGTCACGGCGTCGAGCTCGAGCGTGCCGTCCGGGTAGTTGATGCCCTGCTTCTCGCGCAGCTCGCCGCCCGTTTCGACCACCGTCTGCACGCGCACGCCGTCGGTGCCGGTCACGCGCAGCGCGATCGCGCCGTCGGCGAGGTAGACGCGCTTGCCGACCTCCACGTCGCGCGCGAGCCCGGAGTAGGACACGCTCACGTGCTGCGCGTCGCCCGCGACTTGCTCCGTCGTCAGCGTGAACGGCGCGCCGTTCTCCAACCGCACCGAGCCGGTGCCGTTCGAGAACGCGCCGGTGCGCACTTTGGGGCCGGGCAGATCCTGCAGAATCGCGACGTGCAGGTTCAGCTCGCGGGCGATCGCGCGCACGTCGCCGATGATCGCGGCGTGCTCGTCGTGCGTCCCGTGCGAAAAGTTCAGGCGCACGACGTTGACGCCCGCCAAGAACAGCGACCGCAGCATCGCCGGTTCGCGCGATGCCGGACCGACGGTCGCCACGATCTTCGTGCGCTTGGGAGGCGGCTGCATCGGCGCG